>NZ_JABANE010000005.1 GCF_012844305.1 Flammeovirga aprica JL-4 | reverse complement strand
CTATGACCATTTTTCACTATATCGTTGCCTTCACAGTGAGGACAACGTATTTCTTTGTAATGTCTCATATACATATAACAAAGAATCAACCTAAATCATCCATTACCCAAAATATTATCCTCTTGGATATATTCAAAACACTCTTCACAATAAAAGTTTTTCAATATTGGATGATCTAATAATTGAAAAGTTATTCCACTGTTTAGACCATAATATGAATTAAATAGCTGGCAAAACCTCCTTCGGTTCATCCCAATTGCTTTTTTCATCAAAGCTTTATAAGACGCTTTTTCAACTTCATCATCGTTTACAATTGTCAAATTGATATAATAAAAAAGTAAATCTTCAGAAGTATCTGATGTAAAAATGCCATCATATAAAATTTCTGTTGCCCAAGTCACAAGTGAATAGTTTACAAAATGTTGCGCTAGCCTTACCTTATCGTCTTGATTGAATTCTAGATTTTTGTAGTAGGAATAAATTTTATGGTTGTAATTATCAGACTTTACGAAGTCTGCCTTTTGATAAGCAATAATACTCAAAATAAGCCACCTATTTAAAATTAATTTATCTACCAGTGATTTATTAAAACGTTTCGATCTTAACAAAGAAATATTCTTTTCAACTTCTTTGATTTGAGCTTCATTCCATTCAAATGTGATACATTTTGTCAACAATGCACTCAAATTATAAATTAAGGTCGGATTAGATGGAGCAACTTGCAACATCTCTCTGTAAGTTGCCAACACTTGATCTTTATATTTAAAAGTTGAAATATCATCATACATTACTAAAAAGTTCTGATGGAGCATCATATACTTTTTCTTTTTAGGTAGTTGTATTTTTTCATTTAAACTATCCAAGGAATAAACTCCATTCTTAACTTTGCAATAAATAAGCTTCCTCATAATCATCTTTAGATACTAAATCACCAAATAATTCATAGGATTCTGATTCTTCCAACAACTCATAAGTCACTAACTTTTCCAATCGTACTTTGATAGTAGCTATTCTCTGTTGTGATAATAAGTGTTCAAACTTATCTGTATTTTTATTTACTTCCTTTCTTATTTCATTTTCTCCCTTTTGAAGCAAATACTCATATTCTGTACCTTTTATATCTTCAAAAAACTTATTCCAATTTTCTCCTGTTTCTATTATTGACTTTACCCCATCTGTCATAAAAGGAGATAGTTCATTGACAATTTGCTGTGATCTTAAATAAGATAGGTTTGCGTTCTGTTCTGGGTCTCCATCAATTGAAGAATAGGCTTTTATATAAAAAGAGGTAATACGATAATCACTTAAATGTAAATAGTCATACAATTTCTTAAACTCAAGAGAATCAAATTGTGTCTTATTTTTCTCAAAGTGTAATTTATATTCTATTTCTTCATTATTAATAGATTGATGTAAAATACTATTACTTTTCTTTTGCGGTGGTGAAAAATATACCAATGGTAAATCATAATAAGGTAGTTGTTCGGTATCGATATTATAAGAAGTTCTATAATAGTGATCCTCTCCTCCTCTTACTATAAAATAGTTTAATTCTATGTCTTTCAAATTGTATTTTTGAGGTAGTTTCCCTAACGGGATAACAGCATAATTATCACTATTATTTTTCCTTCTCTTCTTTATTAATTCATCTCGATAAACTTTCTTAAGAAGTTGACCTCTATAATCTTCATTGTATTTAACTACCTCAAAATTTTCACAGGAATATTGTTTCTTCTGGATTAAATCTATGCTAATTCCATCATCTTTATACTTGAAAAAATCATCAAAAGCATCATAAGGAAATACATACAATATTATTTCGTCTGTTAGCTCATTTACTTTTAGATAAGTTCTTACTCTATGGTCTTTAGTCTTATTAAATTGCTTAAATTCTATGATCGATTTGTTGTATTTTTTTTGAGAAAAAACAGTGTTAGATACAAGGAATAAGGCAATAATTAGTAATGTATATTTCATGTCAACAATAGTTTACTAGATTGAGGTTCTAGTAAACTACACATTGACAAATCTGAAAGCAAAATGACTAACGAGTTATTAAAACTCTTTAACCTTGTTAATATTCATTTTAACTAATCTTGTTTTTCTAATTCTGGCAACAAGTGATTTTCTAAATGATAGAGTAAATCGCCATTGACGGTTTCGGCATGAGTCATGATTGTTCCATGGGCTCCACCTTCTACTTTGATAAAACCTACAGCATTTGGAAGGTTGTTATATAAATATTCGCCCATCTCAAAAGCTACTCCAAAATCCTGATCGCCATGAATGATTAGAGAAGGACATTTTATTTCTGGGAGAAAAGGTAAAATATCATCTCTATCGATTAAGTTATTCATAGCATGAAAAATCTCATTGGCAGTTCTTCCTTGCCATGAAGGAGTCCATTTATCCCAATGACATTCATTCCCTTCTTTAGGACCGATTATACCTGTCATTAAGTTTTCTTGTAATTGAGGAACCAAACCATATTCTGCCCATGTATCTCTTACTTCGCGGTAACCTGCTTTTACTTCATCAGCATCAACATGTGCTGAGGTACTTATCAGAATTAATCCCTGCACTCTAGAAGGGAATCGAAGAGCAACTCTCAATGCGGCATATCCTCCTTGCGACATACCTGCTAAAATCACTTTCTCAATGCCTAAGTGATCCAAAAGTGCCATACAATCACTGACCGTATCATACAAAGTGAAAGGTTCACCATCCCATTTTGTCTTGCCAAAAGTTCTAGCATCAAAGGTGATAACACGATAAGAAGAGAAGAATTCTACTTGTGAAGCAAACATTTCTGAGCTCATCAGAAAGCCATGCATAAATAATAATACGGGAGCATTTTTGTCTCCGTGATCCTCATAATACAACTGTTGGTTGTTTACATTAATGTAAGCCATAGTCTGTTTAATTGGTTGAAATTTTAAATGAACAGTAGTTCTTGAACTTTATTTAATCCTACAATATACTAAAATAAGAACAATTAAAAAAGCTTAACACTCTCATTTACAGATTAATACATAGCTCAAACGTAAATTACAAGTAACTTATTTACAATGGATTAACTTCTTATTTTATTATTTCTGAACTGGAAATTTACAGCTTATACATTTTTTCATTAAGTTCAATATCAAATTCAATTACACCAATAATACCAACACAGATAAACACTACTAACATGGTAAAAATTATAGAATGTCCAAGAGATGCGATGCAAGGTCTCTCTAACTTCATTCCTACTGCTACAAAAATTGAGTATTTAAATTTATTGCTTCAAGTGGGGTTTGATACACTTGACTTTGGAAGCTTTGTTTCGCCTAAAGCAATTCCTCAGATGAAAGACACAAAAGAGGTTTTGGCTGAATTAGAAAAAACGGATACAAAACTGCTTTCAATAGTGGTCAATGAAAGAGGTGCTAGTGATGCCCTGCACTATCCTGAAATTAATTTCTTAGGTTTTCCACTCTCTGTTTCAGAAACTTTCCAGCAACGAAATACTAAAAAATCCATTGCGGAAGCAAAAGTAGAATTACATAAAATCAATACATTAGCTCAAGGTAATCATAAAGAAACTGTCGCTTATTTATCCATGGCTTTTGGCAATCCGTATGAGGAAGAATTCTCTACTTCAAAAGTATTAGAAATGGCTCATGAACTCTCTGAAATGGGAATTGGAATCATTTCACTCTCTGATACAATTGGTACTGCAAATGCAAAAGATATTCAAGATTTATTTGAAAATGCCTCAAAATTGTTGCCCAATACAGAATTGGGTGTACATTTGCACTGTAATCCTTTTAAGGCAACTGAACTAGCAAGCGCAGCGATTAATGCAGGTTGTAGAAGAATAGATACAGCCCTTGGCGGACTTGGAGGATGTCCTATGGCTAAAGACAGTCTTACTGGAAACTTAGCCACCGAATCACTCATTGAGGCACTCCAAGATCAACCTTCATTAATGCCCGCCTTAAACTTAGGTATTTTAGAAAAGGCGTCAGAATTTAGACAGCATAATATAGGTTAGAAAATGATAAATATAGAGACTTGTCTCACCCCGGAGATTTTATCCTTACATCAACTCGAAGGAAAAATTGCCGTTGTTACAGATGTTTTGAGAGCAACTTCATGTATGGTTGCAGGTTTAAATGCAGGCGTGAAAAGTGTAATTCCTGTTATGACAGTAGAGGAAGCACTTGATTATTCAAAAAAAGGCTATATTACGGCTGGAGAAAGAGGTGGAGTGAAAGTGAAAGAGTTTACGATCGGCAACTCTCCTCAAGAACATATGCAGGAAGAATACCACGGTAAAGACATCTGCATGACCACTACAAACGGTACTGTGGCGATTACAGAAGCGAAGAAAAGAGCAGATCAAATCGTTATCGGTGCGTTATTAAATGTAACGGTAGTAGCTGAATTTTTAAAATCAGCTCAAAAAGATGTAGTGATCATCTGTGCAGGGTGGAAAGGCAATCCAAGTCTTGAAGATACATTATTTGCAGGTGCTTTGATTGACAGATTGCAAGAAGAATGCAATCTTACGGATGATGCTTCATTTATGGCATTGACACAATACAAAGCGTGTAAGGATAATTTAGTAGAAAGTATTCAATTCAATGCTTCTCATGCTAAACGATTAAGTGGTCTTAAGGCCAAGTCTGACCTTGCCTTTTGTGCTCAGGAGGATTATTGTGATGCACTTCCTATTCTTAGGAATGGGGAAATAACAATTTAAAAATCAGCATTATGGGAGGAAAGAAATTAGAAATAAAACAAAAAGTAAAAATCAAGAACCGAAAGGCTTCTCATGAGTATGAGTTTGTAGAAAAACTTGTAGCAGGAATTTCTTTGAAAGGTTCTGAAATAAAATCTATTCGTATGCAGAAAGTAAGTTTACAAGATGCTTTCTGCTTGTTTATTGGAGATGAACTTATTGTAAGAAGCATGCACATTGCTCCTTATGAAATGGGTGGCTACAATAATCACGAAGCAAAAGCAGACCGTAAACTCCTTTTGACAAGAAGAGAGTTAGATAAATTAGATAAAAAAGCGAAAGAGACAGGGTTTACAATTATCCCTACTCAACTTTTTATCAATGACAGAGGTCTGGCTAAACTTGAAATTGCACTGGCTAGAGGTAAAAAGCTTTATGACAAGCGTAATGATCTGAAAGAGAAAGATCAGAAAAGAGAGTTATCTAGAATGAAATACTAACTTTATGAGTTACGTCTTATTTAACAACGAAATCGAAAAAGCATCCAAAACGGGAGTATCTTATTCTGACAGAGGTTTTCAATACGGCGATGGCCTTTTTGAAACAATGATCTCACAGAATGGCACAATCCGCTTTTTGGATGATCATATTGATAGAATAAAACGTGGTTTAAAAGAACTGCAGATCAACTTCCCTTCCGAATTTCAAGATAAAGACTTTATTTATGATGCGTATAAAACCTTGAAAAAGAAGAATGAAATTGAAGGTGATTGTAGAATAAAATTGATGATTTGGCGAAAGGAAGGCGGGCTTTATACTCCTAACAACTCCAACTATTATACACTCCTATCTATACAACCTTTTGTAAAGGCAGATAGCAAAAAGTGTTTAACTGTGGATTATGCTGAATCGATAAAAGTACCTCTTACCCCGGTTTCTTTCTGTAAATCGTTGTCTTCTATGACCTACACTTTTGCAGGAATAGAAAAAAAGACAAGGGAACTTGATGACCTGATTCTGATCAATTATGACGGTTATTTGGCAGAAACAATCTCTGGTAATTTATTTTGGATCAAAGACAAAGTAATTTACACTCCTAAAGTGGCGGTAGGTTGTGTTTCGGGTATTGCCAGGAAAAATATCGTGGCCCACCTAGAGCAAAAAGGATATAAGGTCAGAAAAGTTTTTGCTAGAAAAGCTGAGTTACTTGAGGCAGATACCGTGATGACCACCAATGTAACGGGTGTGACAATGATCAAAGAAATTGGAGAAAAGCAATACAAAGTAGTGGATGCTTGGAAGAAGGTTTTCGAGCAAGCTTACGAATAAGGCTTTCAAATAAAAAATCCCTCCTAACTGATATTAAAATCAACTAGGAGGGATTTTTTTTATATCAAACAATTAGCCCAAACGACTAAATTCCTCAAGAAATCTGTTATTCTCTTCTTCAGTCCCGATCGAGATTCTTAACCCTTGATCACATAAAAGTACTTTAGAACGGTTTCTGATTACAATACCTTTTTCCACCAATTCATCATACATTTTATCTGCTTCTTCCACTTGGATCAAGATAAAATTCGCATCAGAAGGGTATCTATTTTTCACAAAAGGCATTTTATCCAATGCTTCTTCTAACCTCGTTCTTTCTTTCAAAAGCTTATCTACCATATCTTCCACTTTCTCCACATTATCCAAAGCTTCTAATGCTTTTTCCTGTGTCAGTTGATTGATATTGTAAGGAGGTTTGATGGTATTAAATACTTTAATAATCTCTGGTGAGGCGAACATCATTCCCAAACGAAGCCCGGCCATTCCCCATGCTTTTGAAAAAGTTTGTAATACAATCAGGTTATTATATTCAGATAATTTTGAGATAAATGATGGCTGTGAAGAGAAATCAATATACGCTTCATCTACAATCACCAATCCTTCAAAACCTGATAATAACTGCTCAATTTTTTCACTACTGACAGCTCCTCCAGTTGGATTATTTGGAGAACACACAAAAATGATTTTTGTATTTTCATCCACTTTACCCAAAATACCCTCTACATCTAAATCCAAATCAGCCGTTAAAGCAACTTCTCTTACTTCTACATTATTAAGGTCTGCACTTACTTTGTACATACCGTATGTAGGTGGTAAAATGATCACATTGTCTTTCTGAGGCTCTACAAATGCTCTGAACAACAAATCAATTGGTTCATCACTTCCATTGCCTAAGAAAATATGGTCTGCAGGAATATTTTTTATTGGAGATAACTTTGCTTTAACTGCCCTTTGATAAGGATCAGGGTACCTGTTATAAGGCTCTCCTGTAGCTGTTCCAAAAGGATTTTCATTTGCATCAAGAAATATATTTTCCTTTGACACATCTTCAAACTCATCTCTTGCTGATGAGTAAGGCGTCATTGATCGGATGTGATCACGTAACAACGACTGTATATCTATGTTAGTTTTGTTCATGGTACAGATAAACTTATTGTAATATTTTTTGAATGTCCAAAGTATAAACTGTTGAAGAATAAACCTCTTTGCCTACACTATTGGTTTTCACACCGCCAAAAATAATCAATTTCTCTTCAGAAACTGTCATTCCGTTACCTACTAATTTACCAACATTGGTATGATAACGTTTTAAAGTCCCTTTATCTGTGTTATATATGAATAGTTGTTCGTTACTAAAAATAATGATATTGCTACCGTAATTGGTAATTGTAGCATCTACAATTGGTTCGGCTAGTTTCCCTACTTTCACCCAACGGTCCACTTTGATGTTATACATGTAGATTTCATCAATAGGAGCTTCATTTCTACCGCCAAATACATACAGCTTACCGTGAACAATAGTACCGTAAGTGATCATTTGCTTTGGCATTGATGCCAGCTGTTTCCATTCTTTCTTTTTTGAGTCAAATGAAAATAAGGTATTAGAATAGGTTTCATCATCAATTCGACCACCAAATAAGAAAACTTTTCCTTTCCACTCCGCTATTGATGATTTATGAATGGCCTGAGGGTTTAACGATACATTCGTAAGTTCAGGCACTCTATTATTAAAAGCCACCTCCCTAACGTTGACATCTATACTTGCCATTGGGTCATCTTCCTTTCCTTTTGTACCGTTAAAAAGGAACATGCTTCCACTAGAAATTGTGGTATTGATTAGTTTTTCACCTTTGATATTAATGGGTGTAACTTCATTCCAAGTATCATTTTTAGGGGAATAAGACAGAATTGTATTATAATGCTCTTCCGCTTTATTCATCCCTCCTACTACAAAAGTGGTTTTACTTGTATTGCAGTACCCCATATATGCCCTAGATGATGGCATAGGGGTTCCTCTTGAGAAACGCAGAGTTGCATTCTCAAATTCTTTCGAGATATTAGCTGATACACAAGATTGCATTATTACACTAATCACCAAAAGACAGTATCTGTATATTGAAGAAGATAACAGCTTCATATAGTTTTCAATTATTAATACAAAAGTACAACATAGGTAAGTAGTATCATTGTTTGAATTTACCGTTTGATGTTATGTTTAGTTAAAATTAGAAAAATACAACTTATATCCATGGATTTAAAACATATTAACGGTATCCTCTGTGATTTAGACGGGGTACTCTACAATGATGGAGTACTGATTGAAGGCGTTGTGGATACCATTAAAGCACTAAAACAAAAAGGTTACCCTTTCTTATTTGTTACTAACACATCCGGTATCACATCCCACGAACTGTTTCACAAATTAGAAAAAATGGGAATTCCACTTCAGGAAGATGAGGTGTTGAGCCCTCCTTTGGCTACTAGAGATTACCTTGTAAAACATAATTTCAAAAATGCACAGGTACTTGCAAGTTCTTCTATCAAGGAAATGATCTATGAAAAGATAGAGCAGAATATTGAAAATCCTGAAGCAATTGTAGTCGGTGACATCGGCAAAAACTGGGATTATGAACTCATGAATGAGCTTTTCTTAAAAGTGATGAACGGTAGTAAGGTTATCGGTTTACATCATGGTAGATTCTGGAAAGCAAGCGAAGGACTCCGCATTGATATTGGTGCTTTTATCAAAGGATTAGAATTTGCTACTTCCACTACTTCTGTATGTATTGGCAAGCCCGATAAATCTTTTTACGAATCAGCCATTCAGAAAATAGGACTAAATGCGAGTGAACTGCTTATGATTGGCGATGATATCATTGGAGATATTCAAGGAGCCAAAGAAGCACAGTTAACTGCTATTCAAGTTAAAACTGGAAAATACAGAAAAGAATTAACAGAAAAAGCCATCGTACAACCTGATATAATTGTGGATGACTTTAATATTTTAAATACGTTATTAGAAGAGTTATAACCTCGTCAATAGCGTTCCTGTGGCTTGTGAGACTAACTCCCATGAGTCCAAATCAAAAGTAATAACCACAGCATCTGCAGGTGATAAGTTTCCTATAACATCACCTGTAAGATATTCTGCTAGAAAACTAATGGCAGGATTGTGCCCTACAATCGCCAAGCTATCTCCTTGATCTGCTCTCTGATTAATAAAATCAAGTAATCTTCCTACGTTTGCTTCATAAAATGATGGTTCCACAAAAATCGCTTCCTGTGGCATATCTAATTGCTCAAGGATCAATTGTGTTGTGGTAGTGGTTCTGACTGCATCAGAATAAAACATAATTTCAGGCTGGAAATTGCCAGAGGCTATTTTTTTACCAAGATGTACAGCCTGTGTAAAGCCTGCTTGTGTTAGCTCTCTTCGCCTGTCATCTACACCGAAGTAAGCACTCTCAGCTTCTGCGTGTCTTATAAGAAGTAATGTTTTCATCAGGTTAAAAATAGATGTATAAAAAAGTTCTTAGAAGTAGTTTGAAAGTTATAAATACATTATAAAAAAGTTTTCTTCATCAATCAATTGTTATTCTTGTATGCTTTCAAGGTAGACCTTTCAAACGTCCTTCTTCTTCATTTTTGTCTTGAAACAAAAACGAAGCAAAAAATTCAAGGCTTAGAAGTCAAAAGCTAAATTCCATTCCTTTCACCTAAATGATTTTAAACTCGCTCTGCTCAAACAAAAAAATCATTTTAAACGGCTCAATACATGAAATTCTTAACGCTTTTCCCTTCAAGGCCAATGGAAGCACTACCAAACTAATTTGATAGAAAACTCACTGACGTAAATATTAGATTATAGCGTCATTCATCCCCACAAAATCAACAGAAATTTCTTGATTTCTGATAAACAAAAATATTCGAAAATTCAGTTTACAATGTATTAAGTCAAGGTAGACCTTTTACTCTTCAGAAATTGTCAAGAGTATGTTTGGAATATATATTTTAGAAGTAAAAATTTTCCATTTTAGGTTGTAAGGAAATTAATTTCTGAGAAAATAGTGGTTCTATTGTTGATGAAATTAATAAACTCACGTCCTGAAAGGGTGAATTTTTACTAAAAGAAATGTTTCAAACATACTCTAATAAAATGTAGTCATAATCCTTTGGTTTTCATAGAATAAGTCAATTTATTTTGAAATATTTTTTGTAGATACAAAAAAAACGACTCCCTTTTCAGAGAATCGTTTTTTGTTGCTAAACAAGCTAAGTATCAACCAGTAGCTCTCAATGCTGATGCAATCGCGTTGATTGAAGTCAATAATTGGAACAATACTGCCTCCACATCTTCTGGGTTGGCTTTCTCGTCCGCCTTCATCTTACGCCATTTCTTCAACAAGCTAATTTGAGTTTTATGAAGCGGGTTTAATGCTTCAGCTCTGATAAAGCTTGAGTAGTAATGATTACTTCTTCTTTCTGCAAATGATTCTTTCAATAAGCTATCCATCATTTTTCTAGTTCTTGTCAACTCTTCAAGAAGCATAGTTAAGATAGAATCTTTTACGTCTTTATCTGATACCATTGCAGCGTAATCCTTCATGATAGTTTCATCAGTAGCTTCTAATGAAGTATCAACGTTAGTGAATACGTATCTGATCAATGGGTCTGTTTTGATCAATTCTTTCAACTTAGCAAAGTCTTCAGGTCTTTCTTTAGATAATTTCTCTAAAGTATAACCTACACCGTACCAAGAAGTCATATTGAAACGAGCTTGGCTCCATGAGAATACCCAAGGAATAGCTCTAAGATCGGCTAATGTTCTTCTACCCGTTCTACGTGCTGGACGTGAACCAATTCTTGATGACTCAATCGCATCAATTGGAGTCGCCTCACCATAGAATTTGATAAACTTAGGATCTTCTAATAAGTTCACATAGAAGTTTCTACTTTCTGATGCCATCCATGAGATCACACCTTCAAGCTCGTGCTTCGCTTTCTTACCCAAGTTATCTTTTACAGTATTACCTACTGAACCTGCTAATAACAATTCCATGTTGTAGCTAGCATTCATTTTGTTGGCATACTTTTGCTCAATTGTTTCACCTTGCTCAGTTAAACGGAAGTTACCGTTTACACCACCGTGAGGTAACGCTTGGATAAACCACTGAGTAGGACCCGCACCACGAGAAATAGTACCACCCTTACCGTGGAAGAAGTTGATAGCAATACCTCTGTGCTCACCCACTTCGTATAAGCTAGTTTCAGCATGGTGTAATGCCCACTGTGAAGCAAGGATACCACCATCTTTGTTACTATCAGAGTAACCTACCATTACCATCTGCGTTAATTTCTTATCTCCGCTTTGACGTTTTTGGTATTCTAAGCTACGACGAGTGATAGGGTGATCCAAGAAGCTTTGCATTACTTGAGGAGAGATTTCTAAATCCTCGATAGTCTCAAATAATGGCACTACAGGAAGTTTACAAACTAAACCTTCTGGAGTTTGCTCCATCAAACCTGCCTCTCTTGCAAGTAAGTAAACTGCGATCAAGTCAGATACTGAACGAGTCATTGAGATAATGAATGCTCCGATACCTGCTGTACCATAGTTTTTCACGTGCTCCGCTACTACTCTGTACACAGAAATTACTGCGTTTGCCTCATTTGGCAATTGAGTAGATGGGTGAGTGAATGGTCTGTTTGAAAGCAATTCGTTGTTCATAAACGCTACTCTCTTCTCTTCTGACCAAGTTAAGAAGCTATCTCCGTCTAAAGAAGCTGCGTTTAAGATTTGAGAAATTGCCTTGTCGTGGAATGCACTGTTTTGACGGATGTCAAGACGAGCTAAGTGGAATCCGAATGTATCTAATACTCTGATCGCATCATTTACATAAGAATAAGCCAATCTTGTAGCACCGTACTCTACTAAAGTTGATTGAAGTAATTCCAAATCAGCTTTAAGTTCAGTAGCCATTCTATATTTACCTTCGCCCTCCTGTAATTCTACAGCGTGCTCTCTTTTTACGTCTACTGGTAATTTTGCTAAACATAAGTTCACAAACTGTCTGAATGCTTCACCTACGTTTCTAGCGATAGCTTGATCGCCATCTTCACCTAGTTCTTTTTGTAACTCAGCGATACGAGCTTGCAATGCTGCTGGAGCATCCTCAATATCACAAGATACTGAAAGCTTTTTCACTAAGTTGAATAACGAACGTCTAATTAATACAAAAGCATTTAAACGTAAAACGCTTAATGTTTCTTCAGTTACTTCATGAGTTACTAATGGGTGTCCGTCACGGTCACCACCAACCCAGTTACCGAAAGATACTCTTGGACGGCTTCCGATGTTTCTGATAAGGTCTTTATCAAAACCAACTTCACCCCAAGCTTGTTGGAAACGTTGATCTAAGATAGGTAATACCTCAGGGAAAACGTTTGTAAGGTAGTGAACAGCGTTTCTTCTTTCAGAAGCTACATCTGGCTTCTCAACGAAGATCTCACCTGTTCTCCATAATGTATCTAATATTAATTTAATTTGAGCGTTGATAGAGCGTTGCTCAATGCCAGTGTACATTGTGTTCTCTCTTTGAACTAACAATAAGTACAATGTTCTATGGTGCTCTAAAACTGTTGATCTTTTTGCCTCAGTTGGGTGAGCTGTTAATACAGGCTCAACCATTACTTGTGGTAAAAGCTCAGCAATTTGCTCTTGTGTATAACCTTGGTTTTTTAAGTCTTTTAATCTTTCACCCCATAAGCCCTTTACACTTGCAAGACCGAAATCATTTTCTTTCTTACGTCTTGCTTGCACTGCTCCGTTTACTTCCACCATATTCAATAATTGGAATACGATAGAGTAAAGCTGCATATGCTTCTCGTCTATTTTTTTAAGGGATGAAGTACCTTCGTTAATCCACGGAATTGCGTTTGCTAGTTCTGTTTCGCCATTCTCGATTAATACCTCTTTTAAACACTGAAGTAAAAACTCTAGATCTTCGTAGGGTTTACCCAGATGCTTTTTGACAACTTCTAGTGCGCTCAGTGGCGTTACTACTGTTTCTTTAGACATTCTGCGATTATATTAATTATGAGATAATTTGTTTCTTTACACAATACGCAAGCAAAGCTACGTTTGATTGCAAATTAAGTAAATAAGTTTGAGATTTATAATAAATTTTTAAATCTTATCTTTCTTTATGGTACAAATATCTTAATTCTTAACCATAGTTAAGGTGATCTAAATTACCTATCTTATTATAAAATAATGATCATTAGCAATGCATTAACTGACATCTGTATTAAATCACAACACCTGCTTTGCCCTGATCTCTCATCTGTTTTCGTTCTTCTTTACTGAATCTATTTGTTATCAATCGGTTAGACCTATCATAATTCAAGTAATTCCAGAACCAGTTGATAAATACAATAGATTTGTTCCTCATACCAAGCAAAGACATAATATGGACAAACATCCATATAAACCATGCAAAAGGACCTGAACTTTTAAAATTTCCTACCTCAACTACAGCCTTATTCTTACCAATTGTGGCCATACTTCCTTTGTCATTATAGACAAAAGCCTTTTTCTCCTTCCCTGCTGCTTCGTTCTTAAAGTTCTTCGCCAATTGAGTAGCCTGCTGCATTGCTCCTGGTGCTACCATAGGATGTCCATTAGGATATTCCTCTGTTTTCATACATGCAACATCACCTACTGCATATACATTTTCCTGCCCCAGCACTTTACTATATTCATCCACTAAAATTCGATTTCCTCTCTCCGTAATTAAAGAGGCATCTAGTCCTTTTGGTGAATTTCCTTCTACACCCGCTGACCAAATTAAATTTCTTGAGTAGATCACACCATCTTGATCACCTTTTTTAGTCGTTGCTACTTCCCCATCATAACTTGTTACAAAAGTATTTTGATGTAAAATAACACCCAATTTCTTAAGGTACTTCTGAGAACTCTGAGATGACTTTGGTGATAAAGCATTCAATACTCTATCTCCTGCATCTACCAAGTGCACTTCCATTCTTCGCACATCCAATTCAGGATAATCAACAGGAAGCACATATTTTTTCAATTCTGAAATCGCTCCTGCCAACTCTACCCCTGTAGGTCCACCACCAACAATCACAAAGTTCATTAATGCAGAACGTTCTTGAAGGTCTTTTGTTTGAAGTGCTTGCTCAAAGTTTTGTAATAAAAGGCTTCTTAACTGTAGTGATTGCACCACTGTCTTCAAAGGCATACAGTGATATTTGATTTTTTCGTCTCCAAAGAAATTTGTTCTAGATCCTGAAGCAATCACAAGGTGGTCATATTTTAATTCGCCAATATCAGTGAGTACTCTACTGCCTTCAATATCTACTTTTTGTACAACTGCTAATCGGAAATAAAAATTAGAAAAGCCGTGAAAAAGTTTTCGAATTGGAAATGAAATGGAATCAGGTTCTAAACCTGCGGTAGCTACTTGATACAATAATGGTTGAAAAGTATGATAGTTATTCCTGTCTAATAAGACTACTTGGAAGTCTGTCTTTTTTAGGTTTCTCACGAATTCTAATCCTCCAAAACCTCCTCCGACAATTACTATTCTTGGTACTCCTAAGTCGGGTACATCAATGACTTTGTCCATATAACAGTGAATTTTTTGATTGTGGTAAGCGAGAGATAATCATAAAAAAAAGATAAGATCTGAGATAATTCCGAATACCACGTTTGTATAGTTTATTAATGAATATAAAAATACATCTTTTCAATGCTAAAAGTCCATTATAACAGTAGATTTTTCAATAGAGAAGCCTGATTAGTGGAATATTTGTAAATAGAAGAGGGAAGGTTGTTGTTTTTAGTAATAGTCTAGTCATTTAGCATTGACTCTACCTCCATTTTAAGTTTCGGCAAATGATTAGTAACAATTCCCCAAATCACAACATCATCAACCTTATCATATCCATGAATTACCCAATTCCTAGTATCCACAATTTGTCGTGCATTCTCAATTTTTATATCCTTATCCAATTTGAGTATTCTATTTGTTGCTTCACCGATTATTTCAATTTCTCTTTCAACCCCTCTTCTTAACAATTTGTTTTGCAAGTAAAATTTAAAATCACGCTTTTCACCTAAATACTCATAAATTGAAACTTTTATATCATATAGATATTTCTTTACCTCACGCTTCATAAATCAACTCTTTTGATTCATTAATACTCTCAATAAAATAAGGATTCGACAATGTCCTTTCTGTAACTAAGTCAATTTTTCGGTTAAATAAATCCTGCAGTTTATAATGTAATTTAAAGTAGTTATCTGTATACTCTTCAATACTTAGCTTATCCACAAACGAAATTAAAAAGTCAATATCGCTTTCTGCAGTAAAGTCATTTGAAACTACTGAACCAAATGCGTAAAGTCTTTTTACTCCCAAATTTGAGCAAATCGACTGTAAGTCACTTATTTTATTTTTTAAAATCTTTTGCATGATAAATATTATAGATTCATTCTCAATTTACAAAAAATCCTGATTTCGAACATCATTTCTAATATTCAAAATCAGGATCTATAATATGAGATATAAAATTACCTATCTTCTCTTTTTACCTTTATCTTTTGCCGGCTTCTTTTTCTTTTTATCCAAACCAGAAAGGTATTTCAATGAAATCATTTCTTGCTCTGATAAGTATCTCCACTTTCCTCTAGGAAGGTCTTTTTTTGTTAAACCAGCAAGCACTGTTCTGTCCAAGACTTCAACTGTATAACCGAAGTGTTCGAAAATTCTTCTTACAATTCTGTTTTTACCTGAGTGAAGCTCGATACCAATTTCTCTGCGGTCGTCTTCGTTGACTGACAAACCATCGATGTAAGGAGAACCGTCTTCTAATTCAAATTTACGATCACGCAATGCCATTTCATCTTCCTCTTTTAAAGGTTGATCCAACTCAACGCGGTAAATTTTCTGTGTGTTACTTGAAGGGTGAGCTACTTTTGTTGCAAATTCTCCATCATTGGTAAATAACAACAAGCCGGTAGTGTTTCTGTCCAAACGACCTACAGGATAGATGCGTTCTTCACAAGCATTTTGCACCAACTGCATTACCGTTTTTCTTTCCAACGGATCTTTTGTGGTAGTAATAAAACCTCTTGGCTTATTCAAAAGAACATAAACATATTGTTCTTTCTTCAAAAGTTTTCCGTCATATTCTACTCTGTCATTAGGCTGTACCTTGTAGCCCATTTCTGTCACTACTTCGCCATTGATTTTTACAAGACCCTCAGCAATCAGCTTGTCCGCTTCCCTTCTTGAACAAACTCCTGCATTAGAAATATATTTATTTAATCGTACCTCGTTGGTTTTCTTTGGTTTAATTTCTTCACTTTCCTCCTTCACTTTTTTAGCCACAGAAATCACTTTTTTTACATCATAAACAGGCTTTTTGATTTGCTTATCAGATGACCCGTATACCGTTTCTCTGATTTTCTGATCTTTTTTAGCTTTAAGCTTTTCTTCTAGCTTTTTGCCTGGTTTTCTTCTTGGAGCTGGTTTTTCAGAGAATGTCTCTCTTTTTGGTTTTTCCTTGATGAACTTTTTGAAAGGACTCAAGTTTGATTTTCCTGAATTAGGAGTACGCTTTTTCATCTAAATAAATTAGAAATTCAACATGCTGCCAACACGGCAGTAAAACACTCTATGAAATTCATAGATTTTGAATAGTATCTCACAAAAACAAAAGGGTGTTCCCGTCCAAGTACTTATTCAAAGCACAAAGTTCGTGAACTTTAGGGTATTCTTTAAATAATTATTGAAAACAATCTCTAAATTTTAAGATAATTCTTCAATTTTCTTATGAATATTGACAAGTACAGCTTCAGAAAGCATTGTGAGCTGTTTCAATTTTTCTTCCAGCTCTGTTTTTTCATGATTAAGAGCGTCTTCCATGAAGATCAATAGCTCCTCTAATTCTTGATGTCCAAGGTAAGCGGTACTTGATTTTAGCTTATGCGCCTTTTTCCCAAATTCAAGGATGGCATTATTGTTTAATAAAGCCGTCATTTCTGAAGGGTACTCTTTCAAATTTTTTTCGATGACTAAAAGAATAGAAAATAAAAATTCCTCATCACCATCGGCGATGTCATAAAGTCCATCAAAATCTACATCTGTTAGCATGATAATATTAAGGGTATTCTAAGTAATAAAAATCTATTTCAATCTGATTTTAGAACAAACTTGTCTTGGATGCTCTATCCGTCACAAACTCTGAGTAATCTTTACCAAGATATGCATCTATAATATAATGTGCAACATATAATAAAGGAGTCATCAATACAGCAATTCCAAATTTATAAATATAATTGATAATCCCAACTGCGACTACTTGCTCGAAAGACCAGTTTCCAAATATATAGAAAGCCACTCCCAGTACTACAAAACTATCTACTAATTGAGAAAATAATGTAGAACCAGTTGCTCGCAACCATATTTGTTTACTTCCTGTAAATCTTCTCAGCCATTGAAAAGTATAAGCATCTAAGAACTGACCTATTAAAAAGGCAGTTAATGAACCTATAATGATACCCAAACCTTGAGTGAAGATTTTATCAAATGCTTCTTCTATATTAAAGGGGTTTCCCTGACTGTCTACATTATTAAGATCCAGCCAGAATTGTGCAGGAGGCAAATCAGTAATCATTAGAATCACAAAAAAGACATAAGAGATCAGCGCCGCAGTGATAAATGATATTTTCTTTACTCCATCTTTGCCGTAATACTCATTAATGATATCAGTAGTAATAAAAACTACGGGCCAAATCACTACACCGGCCGTTAGATTGAAATCCAACACAAAAGATTCCAGTACTTCCAATTGCAAAGGTGCCACTCCTAGAAAAGCTTCCAATGAAAAAATCTTTGGCCCTACCATTTCGGCCACTATAGCGTTTGTAATAAAAATTGCACACAGACCCACATATAACATCTGGTATTTTTTCTCTTGTGATTTTGTGTGTTTTGTCTGGTTCATCTCTGAGTATTGCACTTCCATAGCGAAATTAAAGCGTTGTTTGTAGATTACTATTGTGATTTAAATTACAGATTTCTTATGCTCAATTGCAAATCACTTTGAATGTATATTCTTTTTGAACTGTTATCTTTGCGACTTGTTTTAATTTAAAAGAAAAAGAATGATTTCATTTTATCCAGGACCTAGTAAAATAGAACCTCTTGTAAAAGACTTTATGCAGGAAGCAATAGAAAGTCAACTCATAGAGTATAACCATAGAAGTCCACAATTTATGGAGATGATGAAATCGTGTGTGGAGGCTGTAAAATACAAACTGAATATTCCTAAAAACTACACAGTACTTTTTGCTTCCAGTGCTACAGAATGCTGGGAAATCAGCAGTCAGTCTTTTGATGCCAATTTTATACATATATATAATGGTGCATTTGGTAAAAAATGGGCTCACTATAATGAGCAAACCAACAAGTCTGTAACACACTATGCTTATTCTCCTCAAAAAAGAATAAGCATCAACAAAATAAAAGTGGACAAGGGGCAGAAAAATATCTTCTGCCTGACCAATTGTGAAACCTCTAACACTACAAAAGTACATTCGAAAACGATACAGAAGCTGAGAAGCAGATTCCCTAAGTCATTGATTTTTGTAGATGCTACTAGTGCTATGTCTGGCGTGAATATCAATTGGCTTTCGGCTGACTTTTGGTATGCTTCTGTTCAGAAATGTTTCGGGCTTCCTGCAGGACTGTCTGTCATGGTTTGTTCTCCAAGAGCAATTAAAGAAATAAAGCAGGAAGACTTTCATTATAATTCCCTTCACTCTATCTATAATAATAGCCTGAAACTTCAAACGACACATACGCCAAACATATTGAATATTTATCTTTTGAAAAGAGTGATGGAAAACCGTCCCGTTATATCAAAAGTACATGATCACTTACGAAAAAGAGGAAACCACCTGAAAAAGGAATTAATAAAACTCGGCTTCACACCTCTAATTGATAATACTCAACTGCAATCCGAAACGGTGATTGGTGTAAAATGTGATCCTGAAGAATTGGAACAGATCAAAAAAGAGGCATTAGAAAAAGGCATTTTACTTGGCAACGGTTATGGACCATGGAAAAACAATTCCTTTAGAATTGCCAATTTTCCTGCACATACAGATGATGATTTTGAGCATCTCATTTCCTTTCTAAAATCATTTAAAAAGGGCATGAAATCTTAAAATTTAGTCAATAACTTACAACACACTGTTAAAACAGTTAAATTTACCCATAATAAGATTTCACATAATTATTTTGTGACATATTCTGTTTTGCGCTCCAAAACACGTATAAACAAATTTTAACCGTCTTTTACAGTTTCTTTTTGTAAATAACGGAATCTAGTCGTAATTTCGGGCGCTGAATAAAATATGATTTGGATTATTCGCAGCATTAAATTCGTATTCAGATGGTAGATATCTTAGGATCTTTAGGCGCGACATGGACAGCTGTCTTATTCGTAGTCTTTTTCCTAGCATTAATTCAGATTTTCCGTTTTGTGATCAACAAAACAGGGTCTGATATTTTGTCAGGAAAGAAATCAGGACAAGAAGGAAGTATTCTTGTAAAAAAGTATAACGATGTAGACGTTTCAAAATATTCTGCATTATTCGGTTTAATTGGTCTTTCATTATCACTTCTTTTTGTATTAGTGGCATTGGAATTCCCTTCGTATGAAGATCAAACATTAATGGACTTAGGTTCAATTGATTTTGCTGAAGAAGAAATGATCGATGTACCTGTTACTCAACAACAACCACCTCCACCACCAAAAGTTACTGCTCCAGTAATCGTTGAGGTGCCGGATGAAGAGGAAATCGAGGACGAAATCGAAATCGAAATCCCAGAAGAATTTGACGAAGAAACTGTTATTGAAGAAGCTCCTGAAGTAGAAGAAGAGGAAGTGGAAGAAGCAGTTGAAGAAATCTTCGAAATCGTAGAGGACCCAGCAGGTTTCCCTGGCGGTATGGGCAAATTCTACAAGTGGGTAGGTAAAAACATGAAATACCCTTCGCAAGCTAAGCGTATGGGTGTGGAAGGTAAAGTATACATTCAGTTCGTCGTTGACAAAGACGGTACTTTAACGGACATCAAAGTAGTTCGTGGTATTGGTGCTGGTTGTGACGAAGAAGCTGTTCGCGTATTGAAGAAAGCTCCTAAATGGAAGCCTGGTAAGCAACGTGGACGTGCAGTAAAACAAAGAATGGTATTACCAATTTCATTCAAATTAGGTTAATCCAACCCTTTGATTTTAAAAGACCGATGTTATATTTACTGTAGCATCGGTCTTTTTTTTATATAAGTACAAATTCAAAATTAACTATAATTTATTTTTGACTTTGTACTCAGCATGTTTTTTAAAAGGCAAAGGCAAGTTGATTTCCCCTTCCGTTTTAAGCTCTTATCACATGCTGACCTCCTAATTTTTTATCAAACTTCTCATGAGACAATTACAATTGTTCTTCTTTTTTATGAGCATTTCACTGCTCACTTCTGCTCAAGATTCATCCATCACTCCAGATTACCTATTTCCTATCGAGCCAGGTAAACAAAACTACTTTGCTGGATCAATGGGAGAATTGAGAACAACCCACTTTCATGGAGGTTTGGATATTAAAACTAGAGGTGTAGAAGGATTACCTGTTTATGCGGCTGAAGACGGGTATATTATCAGAATGCGTGTTTCACCTTTCGGGTACGGAAGAGGATTGTATATGATGCACCCTAATGGACATTGGACTGTATATGGTCATTTACAGCGCTTTGCTCCTGAGCTAGAAGAGTATATTGTCAAAAAGCAGTATGAAAAAGAGTCGTTTGAGATCAATTTAGAAAATCTCCCTTCTAACTTATTTGTTATTAAAAAAGGTGATATCATTGGGTATTCAGGAAACACTGGTTCTTCTGCAGGTCCACACCTTCATTTTGAAATCAGAGACCAAGAAGAAAGACCACTAAACCCCGTTGATTTTGGTTTCAGTGAAGTAATGGACAATATTCCGCCAACTGTAAGAAGTGTTCGATTAAGACCTCTTGAAATTTACAGCAGAGTAGAAGGTGAATTTTCTACAGCTTTAAAAACTGTCACTGGTAAACCGGGTTATTATCAAGCTTCTTCTTTTAATGCGTTGGGGAAAGTAGGTATTGAGATTGATACTTATGATAGGGCCGATGGCACTTACAATAAATATGGCATCAATAAAATTCAAGTCTACGAAAACGACAAAATGATCTATGAGCACATCATCAATAGAATTCCTTTTGATGAAAGTGCCAATATCAATACGTTCACCGATTATAAAGCATTTTTAGATACTAAAAGAAGGTATCAGCGTTTATATAAATTTGACAGTAATCACCTGCCTATTTACCCTGACAGCTCACTCACAGGGTTTATTGAAATCGACCCCAATGAAAGAAAAAATATAAGAATTGAACTTTGGGATAGTTTTGATAATCATACTGTCACCAAATTCAGTATCAGAGGCAATAACCCAGCACCTAGAGCAAGTAAGAAATTTGACTCTATCAGTATTGAAGAGAATATTATGAAAGTTGCACTCCCTGCTGAAAAGGGTAAACCATTACAGTTACATTTTCCGCTTTGGAATCAGAGTGTTCAGCCTGCTTATCATAAGGGAAACATCAACTACTACTTATGGGATTTAAGAGACGGCTTACCGTTTATGTGTTCTGTTGATTCAACCAAACTTGATACACATTTGAAATATCAGGTACCTCATAATACTTCCCTGAAATACTTTGGCAAAAATTTAAATATTGAATTTAGAGAACGTTCATTATTTGATACTCTTTACTTAACGGTTCAAGAGCAACAAAACCTCCTTAAAATCAATGACTATTACACTCCTCTCCATGCAAGTGCTTCTATTGAGTATGAAGTAAATGATTCTTCTCTTGTCAGCAAAAAGAACTTTGTATTTAGAATTGATCAGAAAGGGAAAACTCACTTTGTTGGTGGAAAATGGAAAGGCAACACCATCAGTTTTAGAACTTCAAAATTAGGTAAGTTCACATTAATGCCTGAAACTATTCCTCCGAAAATTATCCCATTAAAAAAATGGAAAAGCAATCAGTTAAGATTTAAAATTGAGGATGAAGATTCTGGAGTCGCAACTTATAAAGCCACTTTGAATGGTGAGTTTATATTATTAGAATACGACGCCAAGAAAGATTATATACAAACTCGTCTTTTAGATGACAAAAAAGCTCTTAAAGGGAAATTCCATATGGTCATTACTGATCATGCTGGCAATTCTTCCGTTTATTCTAAAACTTATTAAACCATGTTTATTTGGGCAATCTTGTTAGACCTATTAGTGCAGCCACAAAAAAACAGATCGCTCCCACACCTGTATTCACTAATGCAAACTGAATTACAGGTATTGGCAATGGATCTGGCAGGTACACCGAAGTGAGGGCTGAAATCATAAACGTGATACAACCTAACATGTTGATCCAAACACTCAGATTTTCTCTATCCTGCCAATTGATTCTAAACGAGATTTCTTTCAGGAGGTAAAATGCTGATATCAAGAATAAAATAGAGCCTAACATATTGGGTGTCCAAACCAATAAGTCTTCCTCTTCCCAATCTAATGTACGCGTTGCATCATAAGTATTGATATTAAACAGCAACGTACCAAGCCACTGTGTTAATCCTGCAATATAACCTCTGTTTTTGGGGCGAAAAGCGAATAATTTCCACTCTTGTCCTTCTTGATTTGTAGCATTGAGTAATTGGAAAAAAGCAGCAAATGTAAAGGGTATGGACCCTACAAAAAAGATGGTATTTAAAAGAAATTCATCAGGGTTTGGGAGTAGATAGGAGAAACTTGAATAGATAAAACAAGATGCTCCTATCATGAATAATATAGACGTACACAACACCATCCTTCTGGAGGTAAGTGGATGTATGTGTAAATGCATATGTGTGTATTTTTGAAATTAATAAACCATATTCTAATGCGAAAAACTTGAACCAGATGTTTTCATTTCTCTATCACCTCTTGCGATAAAGTGTTCTGCCGCTTTTTGTATATCACTGATCAGCATTGTGGCCATATCACTATTAAAGCCTTCACGTACTACAATTCTTAATACGGCAACATCTTCCGTATCAGCGGGCATTGTATACGCAGGCACTAGCCAGCCCCTTTCTCTCAACTTACTTGAAATATCATAGACTGAGAAGTTTAATCCTTCTTTCACGCTAAATGCAAAAACGGGAATTGTACTCCCATCACTCAACAATTCAAAATAACCTAGTTTCTCTACTGCCTCAGAAATTTTCATAGCAATAAACTGAAGGTCTTTCATTATCTGACGGTACCCTTGTTTTCCTAATCGTATAAAATTATAATACTGGCCAATCACTTGATTCCCTGGACGTGAAAAATTGAGGGTAAAAGTTGGCATATCTCCACCTAAGTAATTCACATGAAAAACCAAATCAGAAGGAAGGTCTGATTCGTCTCTCCAAACCACCCAGCCAATTCCTGGATACACTAATCCGTATTTATGACCAGATACATTGATGGACTTTACTAAAGGCAATCGAAAATCCCATTTCAAACCAGGGTGAATAAAAGGTGCTACAAAACCTCCACTTGCCGCATCTACATGCAATGGCGTCTCCCAACCTGTCTTTGAATTATTTTCAACCATCGCATCATGGATTTCTTCAATAGGTTCAAACTCACCCGTGAAAGTGGTTCCTAAAATAGCCACTACTCCAATTGTATTCTCATCTACAGTATTAATCACTTCATCAGCAGTAATGACATATTTTCCTTTTTTCATGGGGATATACTTAGGCTCCACATCCCAATATCTACAGAACTTTTCCCACACCACCTGCACATTAGTCCCTAACACCAAATTAGGTTTATCGGTAGAAAGTCCGGCCTTCTCTCTTCTCTCCTTCCATTTCTTCTTAAAAGCCATTCCTGCAAGCATTACGGCCTCACTTGAACCAATGGCTGAGGATCCCACAGCATTACCATTTTCTGGAGCATGAAATAGTTTTGAGACAATATTGATACAACGCTCCTCAATTTCAGCAGTCTGAGGGTATTCATCCTTATCAATCATGTTTTTATCAAAGGTTTCTGCCATCAGTTTTTCTGCTTCAGGTTCCATCCATGTCGTCACAAAAGTGGCCATATTGAGCCTTGCGTTACCATCAAGCATCAATTCATTATGGATGATACTATACGCTTGGGAAGGCTCCATTTGCTCTTCTGGCAGAGAATATTTTGGAACTTGAACTTGATTTCTAATTGATTTTACTGCATTGTGAAGTGAATTCGGGTCATTATTTTTTTTGTTCTTTTTCAGCATTATGAAATGTGATTATAAAAGATGAAGAAATAGAGTAGTTTTTAAAAATTTATAGTCGTCACCTCCGCATTGTGCATTAGTAACGACTATAAAATTTAGTAATATTTTTTTGAAATTGCTCTATGATAAAGCAATAAATGTCAGTCTATTGGAATAGAAACAGGGTCGATTGAATTAATATTTTGCAGGTATAATTTCTATAATCTCATCGATATTAGAAAAGAGTAATTCATGTTTTCCATCTAAACCATCTTTCATTTGAAGTGCCGTATCATTTGCTCCCTTAATGATACCATGATAGCTTTGACCATTTTTCATAATCACATCCAGCTCTTTTCCTACAAATGATTCTTTGTTTGAAGTAATCATCTGACCATAATATCTTTTTGTTCCTTTTCTCATTTTATAGTATCATTACTTTTTTCCGAAATATAAGCATCAATTCAAAACAAAACTAACATCATGATATTATCCATCGACGCAGGCACACAATCTATAAGGGCTTCTTTGATTGATGAGAAAGGGAATATTTTCGCTCTAAAAAAAACACCTATCATTCCTTATCACTCACCACAACCGGGTTGGGCAGAACAGGACCCTGATTATTATTGGGAAAACACATGCACTACAGTAAAAATACTTTTATCCGAAAATAATATAAAAGTAGATGGAGTTGTGATTACCACTCAGAGAGGGACTGTGATTAATGTTGATGAAGATGGAAAGCCATTAAGACCTGCTATCATTTGGTTAGATCAGAGAAAAGCACAATTGGAAAACTTCCCCTCTCCTTTTTTAAAGTTTGCAATGAAAGGCCTGGGTATTTATGATATCGTTGAACATGTTATTTTGGAAGCTGAATCGAATTGGATACGGCAAAATCAGCCTGATCTATGGAAAAACACTTACAAATATCTTTTCCTGTCTGGATACTTTCATTATAAACTCACAGGTCTTTACAAAGAATCTACAGGCAATATGGTGGGATTTGTTCCCTTTGATCATAAAACGCACCAATGGGCAAAACCAACAGATCAGAAGCATCGGCTTTTTTCGATTGAAATGGAGAAACTGCCTGAGCTAGTGAATCCATCTGAATTAATTGGCAAAATCACCAAAGATGCCTCATTACAAACAGGTATCCCTGAAGGTACTCCACTATTTGCAGGAGCCTCAGATAAAGCCTGTGAAATGCTAGGTGCAGGAATTGACACTCCGAATATTGGCTGTTTAAGTTTTGGGACTACCGCTACAATCTCTACCAATATCCCTTCTTACAAAGAAGTCATTCCTTTTTTCCCTTCTTATAGCAGTGCTATTAAAAACACCAACAACACTGAAATCATGATTTACAGAGGCTTTTGGATGGTCAGCTGGTTTAAAAAGGAATTCGGGCATCAGGAGGTATTACAAGCAGAGGAAATGAATATTGCACCAGAGTCGTTATTTGAGGAAATGATCAAAGAGATTCCGGCAGGATCTATGGGTTTAACATTGCAACCTTTTTGGTCGCCAAGCATTAAAAATCCGGGAAGGGAAGCCAAAGGCAGTATTATTGGTTTTGGTGATGTACATACCAAAGCTCATATTTACAAAGCTATTTTAGAGGGGATTTCTTATGCCTTAAAGAAAGGAGCACAACAGACAGAAAGGAAAACTGGATACAAAATTACAGAATTAAGAGTTTCTGGCGGAGGCTCTCAAAGTGATGTAGCGATGCAACTAACAGCCAATATTTTCAACCTTCCCACTCACCGGCCACATACTTTTGAAACTTCATCACTAGGCGCCGCTATGCTAGGGTATATTGGGTTAGGCAGATACAGTTTGAAATCTGCTATTCAAGAAATGACGCGATTTGAAAAGACATTTTATCCTCAGGAGAAAGAAGTAGAAATCTATCAAAAACTTTACAAAGAGGTTTACCTCAAAATATACCCTCAATTACAGCCATTGTATAAAAAAATTCAAAGTATCACAGGTTATCCTAAGAAGTAATTGAAAAATTAAACTATCGATTATTTTTGAATAGGAACACACACTTTTTTAACTTCGCCCTATGAGTATTAAAGTAAAAAACTTAACAAAAATATACGGAGAACAAAAGGCCGTCAATAACATCTCTTTCGAAGCAAAACCAGGAGAAATATTGGGCTTTTTAGGACCCAACGGTGCAGGAAAATCAACCACAATGAAAATTGCCACTTGTTATATTCCTCCTACGGAAGGGACAATCAATGTATGTGGTTATGATGTGGTAGATTCACCGATTGATGTTAGAAAAAAAGTAGGTTACTTACCAGAGCATAATCCATTGTATTTGGATATGTATGTAAGGGAGTATCTTGATTTTTGTGCCTCTATTTACAAGTTGAAAGGACAGCAGAAAAAAAGTAAAATAGAGGAGATGATTGAGCTGACGGGACTAACACAAGAAAGAAAAAAGAAAATCGGAGCACTTTCTAAGGGGTATCGTCAAAGAGTTGGTTTAGCTCAAGCGTTAATCCACGACCCTGAGGTGTTGATTTTAGATGAACCCACCACTGGCCTTGACCCAATCCAACTGGAAGATATAAGAGCACTGATCAAAAAAGTCAGTCAAAATAAAACGGTGATGCTGTCTACTCATATTATGCAGGAGGTCCAAATTTTGTGTGATAAAGTGGTTATCATTCGAAAAGGTGACATTGTGGCCAATGACCGCGTTGAAAATTTAAGGCATTTGGGCTCAAAGACAATTCTTAATGTAACTTTTGAAAACCCAACAGATGCTCAATTCCTTGAAAGTGTGGAAGGGGTTGAAAAAATTGAAAATGTAGATCAGCAAAACGTTTTGATTTACTATCCTAATGAAATGGATTTAAGAGGTGATATTTTTAGAAAAACGGCAGAAAACCAGCAAGCAATTATAGAAATGAATACACAAATTCAATCTATGGAAGAAATATTCACCAAGCTTGCTCAAAAATAAAATCAGGGCAACCTTTTAAGCCTTATTAAACCGAAGCTTGTTCATTTAGCATGAATAAGCTTCGGTTTTTTTCTATTCGACAAGGACATATACTTATAATGTTACAAGATATTTAACTTATTCATAAAATTTTATCAAAATCTAGTTAAGAATATTGATATTCTCATAATGAACAAGCAATTTTGAACTTAACACTCTAAATGTTATCCACACTTGTATGCTGTGGGTACATTTAGAATAGGCTTAAATTTTTAACGGAAGTATTTATTTATTAAATACTTCAATAATGCTTGAGCGATTACTTTGGCGGGTAGTTGCTTAAAAAATTCGGAAGATGAGACAAAAACTTTTAAGAGAAGGAGCAAATGAACTTAGTTATGAGATCCGTGGAATTGTAAAAAAAGCGGATAATTTAAGACAACTAGGTCAGAAAATCTATTGGGAAAACATCGGCGACCCAATTCAGAAAAATGCCGAAATGCCAGTATGGATGAAAGAAATCATCAGCAACTTACTGGATGAGAATGACACTTTCGGGTATTGTCATTCTAAAGGAGTCTTAGAAACAAGAGAGTTTCTTGCTGAGCGAACTAACGCACTTCAAGGAGCGCAGATTGATGCGAACGACATCCTGTTTTTTAATGGTCTTGGTGATGCGATTTCAAAGTTGTATCAGTTCTTGTTGCCTACATCAAGAATTATCGGACCTTCACCCGCTTACTCTACTCACTCTTCCGCCGAAGCCGCCCACGCCAACACTACTCCATTGACTTACAAATTAGATCCAGAAAACCACTGGTACCCTGATATGGAGGATTTATATTTACAAGTAAAATACAACCCCAACATTGTAGGTATTTTGATCATCAACCCCGACAACCCAACGGGAATGGTCTATCCAATGGAGATACTCAAACGCTTTGTAGAAATTGCCAAAGAATTCAATCTGATTCTTATTTCAGATGAAATCTACACGAATGTTACTTATAATGGTGCAGAAGCATTCCAATTGGCTGAATATATTGGCGATGTTCCTGGTATCGCTTTAAAAGGTATTTCAAAGGAATTCCCTTGGCCTGGCTCTCGCTGTGGCTGGATGGAATATTACAATAAAGACAAAGACCAGCAGTTTGACCGTCTTTGCCAAACCTTGGATAATGCTAAAATGATTGAGGTATGTTCAACAAAATTACCTCAAATGGCGGTTCCAAGAATTATGAAAGATCCTAGATACCAACCGTACAGGGATGAGGCTAACAATGCTATTGGAAGAAGAGCTGAGATTATTGCCGAACTGTTAGGCGATCTACCACAATTGACTTTCAATAAGACGTATGGTGCTTTTTATAATACAATTATCTTCAAAGATGGTGTATTGAAAGAAGGACAGTCTTTAAAAATTGACAATCCACAGATCAAAGAAATGCTTGATGAATGGACTGCAGAGGAAATGCCTCATGATAAACGCTTTGTGTACAACTTGCTTGCTGCAAAAGGGGTTTGTGTTGTTCCTATTTCATCTTTCTGCTCAGATCTTCAAGGATTCAGAGTAACATTGCTTGAAGAAAATGAGGAGTTGTTGCAGGAGACCTTCACGCACATCAGAGAAGCAGTGATTGAATATTGTCAGTAATATTATTTCCAAGAATATAAAAAGAAAAGGCCAAGTAATTCAAAACTACTTGGCCTTTGTATTTTTTGAGAGATGAAAATTAATTTTTCAATCTTCTTTTTAAGCTATTAGGCACTCTATCTTTTTCCTCCACTTTACCGAAAGGCAAGTTCAAACCAAATCTAACATTAGCTGTTTTTGCTTTGTCCCAGTTTAAACCTGCAGTTAAGATGTTGTCAGAAACAACGTACAATTGGAAACCAGGGAAACCAAATGAAACTAACGCTCCAAGGTTAGCCAAGCTTGTTTTATCAGCTGTATAGCTAAGACCTAAACCAAAGAATTTACCAAACTGCTTATCTACAGATAAAGTAAGTGATGGATAATAATTTCCTTTATAGAACATTTGAGAGAACAATACACCACCTGTAGTGTGCTTCCAAATTTCATAAGTAGAAGCTAAGTTCACAATAACAGGTAATGTTGAAGTGCTTTCTACTGACAAAGTATCCGTATTATCAAACTGAATTGAATCAGAAATAGAAGGGAATGCATCTGATACATTGCCATTCAATAATTCTAGCATGTCAGCACCACTGTATGAAATTTCCTCAAGAGGTGCTACATAGTTACTTCCATTGTCTTTCCACTTGATTAAACCTAAGTTTCTTACTGAAGCTTCAAAAGTCAATTTATCAGAATATTGATACACTGCACCTAAGTCAATTGCAAAACCTGTATTTGAAAGAGAACTGAAAGATTTAGTCAATTCATCATTTTCCAAATCAACATCAAAATTACCCTCTTCATCAACAATTTCTCCTAAACCTCTTGATCTCAACTCCACGTTTCCTCCAAGTCTAAAATCCAAGCTTGCGTTATCTTCTTGAAGAACATTACCGTTGATTTTAGCATTTAACTGATGCGTACCGAATAAGAATTTCAACGTTGTACCTACAGTCAATTTATCATTGATTCTGTAGTTACCGCCCATGCTGATATCATAAAAACCATAAACATCAGCGACAGAAGCTAAGTTCTGCTGTACACCAAGTGAGTTAGCAGGTCCTTTTAGAAGTGTTTGGAAAAGTGCTTTTGAATAGGTCAAATGCTCCAATACTTGGTAATTGACACTTAAATTGAATCCCCACTTATATTTCTGATAATAAACACCAAAAATTTCCGAAGAAACAGAAGACAGTTGAGTACTTTCTGGATCAAGCTTATTTAAGAAAGCATCTACATCAAGCGTAGTCACTCCATTTTCAGTTGTACTTATATCATTGTAGTTAAACTGATTGTATACATGAGCCGAAATATTTGATACTGGAAAAGCAAGCGTAAATTTAGCTTCAGATTGCTTTGCCGGATTGTATTTCAAGGATTGTGGCACACTGTTCATAAAGTACAGTGTATTTACTTGCTGTGCACTTACCTGAGAAGCACATGTTAATGCAAATAGACTAAAGAATATATATTTTAAATTTTTCATTGAATCTAGCTTTAAAGAAAGTGGAGGATTATTCAGTTTCAAGGTCAATAGTACCTTCCAGTAAAATACCCATTTCAAATCTCATTTTTTGATCAGCTGTGATTTGAACCGGTTCAGGTGTAGTTGTAGATGGGTCAGCATCAGCCGCCAACTCAAAACTAATATCTACATATCCTGCATTTAAAATTGCTCTTACTTGATCTTCTGTCAAATCCGTCTCCAAGTAATTTTCTGAAGGCCCTGTTACAATACCATCTGTTGATGTAGACGCCGCTTTAATTAATTTATTACTGCTGTTTCCTCCATCAATATAAATTTCTGATGTAGCTGCTCCATTTTCTGAAGTTTTTGTTGTCAATTTCAATGAACCTTCAATTGGCAAACCATTCGTCACTTTAGATCTTAATACGGCAGATGTAATCGCTTGAATTTCGCTGTTGAAATCAAAATCAGTTGTTGAACCACTTTCGTAAGCCATGTTTGTGAAACCTAAGTATAATGGGATTTTAGCCATAAAATAAGCTTTCACTTCTGCTCCTTTTGAGAAAAGCACTTCCTCTCCAGCCGCTAAGTTATATCTTGCCTGACCTGCATAAGCAATTTTCACAGGTCTGATGTTTAATAGGTCAGCAGTTTCACAAGCGAAAACATTTGTTACTTTTTGCTCATCAAACGATGTAGCTGGTAATACTGTAATTACTTGAGAACAAGATGAAGCTCCTGCAATCGCATCTGCTGAATCAACATTAAATTCTAATGGTGATCTTTCACCACTGCTATTCTCTCCATAAATACCACCATTTTGACCTAAATCAATTGTAATTCCTGCACCTGTTGGGTTATTGAAAGTAAATTCAACTGTCGGTGATTTGAAATTAATCTGAGCTTCTTCAGGGAAAATATCTGATAAATAATCTGTATCAATTTCTTCTCTCGGCACATCAATTTCTGCTGTCAATGCACTTCCGAAACGTAATCTAATTCTATCCGCAGAGTTTGTAGGCGTTAACTGTACTCCCGTAATTCTACCTGTTGGAGAATCATTTTGATCTTTTAATGAAATTGTAAGAACGGGTATTGAATTATTAAGATCTAGAGCAACATTCTCTAAATCCAACACTATTCTATTGATGCCTGTATTCTGCACAAGCATACTTTCATTAATAGTGGTTCCATTTTCACTTTCAACTCCAGTCAATGTCAATGACATAATATCACCTGCATTAGCTCTGAATTCAACTTCCAAACCTCCTCTATCAAATCTTAAATAAGAAACGACGATATCATCTTTAAGACCATTGGATAAGGAAATACATGCATATTGACCAGAGCAATTTGATTGGTCAGTGACAAAACCAAAGCTGTAATCCTGAACAACAGGAAGTTCAACTCCGTTTAATGGATCTGAAAAAGTAACGCTATAAAAATCATCTTCATCTACACTACCAAAAGCCTGCGCTAAATCGTCAGATGAAGCGATATCAAATGAATCTTCAAATGTGAAAAATAAATCGCCTGTTACAGGGTCTGTTTGCAAGTCTTTTAAATCTTCTTCTGAAAGAAGATCTCTAAAACCAATTTCGCTATCACCATTGATTAATGGAATACCAATTTTATATCCTTCTAAAGGGGGAATTTCGAGTTCGTTTAGTTCAGGTCCACAAGAAGTAAAGAACATAGGTACTGAAAGAGCCAGTAAACCTGCTCGACTAAAGAGTTTTTGTATATGCATTTTCAAAAAGTTAATAGCAAAAAATACAATTGATAGGTTATAAATCAATTAACATGTTACAAGAATCAAATTTAACACATTTTTCAATTCGTTAAAACAAATAAATTAAATGTTTTGTGCAACATGGTAAAAAACTAAATTAATTCTATATTTAGTGCATTAGTGTATAACAATTAGTGATCCATTATTTTGTTCTTCAAATGATGATGGTGATTTTTTACTTCATTAAAATACAGCATGCTAACAGCAAAAGATTATTATAATTATTTATTCAACACCATCAATAATGAGGAATTCACTCCTCCTCAAAAACACCACAGAATCAAGGATTTACTAGAATGGCTTTGTAAAGAACAGACCAAAAGTGAGAAGATTTTACTCTCTAGTTTGTTTGCTAGAATCGCATATATAGGACAGAAATTAAAACTCCCACAGCATCTTGTTTGGCGACTGCAAAAGGTGAGGATCAATGATAGGTTATCCAAAAGGTCGGCAAAAGTTATCAGTTTTCACGACATTAATTTTGCCTGTAGGAGTGTTGCCGAAACTGTTAAAATTATATATAACGAAGAGATAATTGAAGCTCTCGATCAGGCATTACCTCCACTTCCTTCCATGGAAGAATCCAAAAAACAGAAAGAAAATTTCATTGATACGCTGAGGGTAGAAGTCATCAAAATTGATGAGGAAAATAAGCTCCTTCACTGTATTGAGGATGACGATGCAGAAAACGAAACACCTATCAAAGTGAGGTATGATGTGGTCAATGTCAATGATATTTATACCACCACAATTGCCAAAATATGGGAGGGTATGCAATTGCATCTACTCAATGTTAAACTGAGCAGTGATGATCATTTTATCCCTCAGCATTTTGTGATTGAACCTGATTTTTTAGTCGATGTTACATCAGTCGCAGAGTCTTTTAACAGGACGGGTAGTATTCCGTTGAGTATGCTTCTGAAGAAGTTCACACCTTCTGCGTCTAGTGTTCCAATACTGTTAGGTAGTGTTGCTAACTTTTTCCTTGATGAAGCAATTCATGCCGAAGATCCTAATACACTGCAATTTAGAGATGTTTTTACCAAAACATTCAAAGCCAATCCATTGGATTACATTACTTTACCAGAATTAGAAACAAAAGCTGGTTTTAATGAATTTATGGAGAACGCCCAATTCCAGTTTCAAAATATCATTAAAACTATAAACGATAACTTCAAACAGCAACAAATAGATAAGGATGGATGCTGTATAGAACCCTCTTTTTACTCTCCTAAATATGGCATTCAAGGACGTTTAGACCTTTTACATATCAATAATGATAAGGGTGAGTATAGAATTGTGGAATTGAAATCAGGGAAACCACCTCAAGCGGGGTTGGGAAGTTCTGGTTTATGGAGTAACCATGCTGTACAAACGCTTATGTATCAGATGTTGCTGAAAGATGCTTATCAATGCGATCAGCAAAGTATTTATCCCATGATTTTCTACTCAAAGGCAATACATGAACCTTTGAGATATGACACCTATACTTCTAAGATGGAACAGATGATCATTTATACAAGAAATGAAATGGTATTGAATGAGTTATTGCTTTCTAAATCAGAAACGTTGCAAGATGTAGGTAATGTGTTGAGACAAGTCAACGAGATTGCTTTTGCTGGAGCGGCTCCATTTGTAAAAAAGGACGTCAATAATTTTATACAGAATATCAGAAGCTTAACGCAATTGGAAAGGGCTTACCTGTTTTCATTTATCAGTTTTATAGCCAAAGAGCATCAGTTGGCAAAGGTAGGTGATACTATTTTCAATCAAGGTGTAGCTTCTCTATGGTTGGATGATTTTGATACTAAAAAAGACAGTTTTAAAATCTTATTTGATTTAGAGCTTACAGAAAACTTTGCCAATGACCCCACTCCCATTTTAGTATTTAAAAGAACAAATCCTGAAAATGCTTTTGTCAATTTCAGAGTAGGTGATATTGTGACGCTTTATCCAAGGAACTCTTCTGAAGACATGCCAACTCAAGGGCAAATCAATAAGGGAACTATAACGACAATCAGTAAGGATGAAATCATTGTTCAACTGAGACATCAACAAAGAAATGATGAAATTTTTGATGCTGATACCAACTGGGCTTTAGAAGGTGATTTTATGGAGGCCTCTTTTAATGCCATGTACAGAGGGCTTTATCAATTTATCACATGGACCAATAAAAAGAAAAAAGACATTCTTCTTGGGTTGAACCCTCCTACTTATCCTTCCAAAATGTTTACACATGAGGAAGTTTTGGAATTAGCTCAAGATAAAAACCTCAATAAAGTTGAGTTAAATACCCTTTCCAAGGCACTCTCAACAGAAGATTACTGCTTAGTAGTTGGCCCTCCAGGTACAGGTAAAACATCGAGGATGCTGAAAAACCTTGCCCACATTTTATACAATACTGACAAGGAGAGAAACATTTTATTTATAGCTTATACCAATAGAGCTGTGGATGAAATCTGTGAGGCTTTAGAGGAAGCGATCACCACTCCGTTGTCAGATGGAAGAAAGTTTTTGAGGATCGGATCAGAACATTCTTGTGCACCTCAGTACAGAAATAACCTTTTGAATAAATTAGCTGAAAGTGCTAGCAATAGAGCTTCTTTGAGAAAAGGAATTGAACAGCATAGAGTTTTTGTGACGACCCTTGCCTCAATTTCCGGTAGAGTTTCTCTGTTCAAAATCAAGAAATTTGATATGGCTATTATTGATGAAGCTTCTCAAATTCTTGAACCTCAATTAGTCGATTTATTGACGAAAGTAAATCGTTTTGTCTTAATTGGAGATCAAAAACAGCTACCTGCCATCACACAGCAAGATAAGACGGTTTCTGAAATCAGTTTTAAAGGACTGACTGAAATTAACCTTACGAATCGAAGAAACGCTTACTTTGAGAGGATTTTTGCTTTATGCCAGAAAAACAACTGGGACTGGGCTTTTGATCAGCTCAAAAATCAAGGCAGAATGCATGAGGACCTTGGATATTTTGCCAATGAATTTTTCTATCAAGGAAATTTGATGACTGTGCCCCTTCCTTGGCAAAGTGAAACCATCAGCTGGAATAGTAAAGAAGATGATAATGCACTTGCAAAGCTACTGAAAGAAAAGCGTTTGTTGTTCTTTCCTACACATAATACAGACACCTCTACTTCCGATAAAATCAATATGGAGGAAGCTAGAAAAATAGCACAAATTGCAGTCCTGACTAGAAAAAGGTATTTAGAAGAGAAAGGTGATTTTGATATTGATAAAACTTTGGGGATCATTGCCCCTTATAGAAATCAGATTGCGGCCATTCGTCAGGCGTTAGAAGAAATAGGTTTTGAAGAAGCAAATAAAATCAGTATTGACACTGTAGAAAGATACCAAGGAAGTCAAAGAGAGGTAATTTTAATTTCTTTTTGTGCTAATACTCCTTTTCAGCTTCAAAACATGCTCTCACTGACGGAAGACGGAATTGTAGACAGAAAGCTTAATGTGGCGATTACGAGAGCCAAACAGCAAATGATTTTTCTGGGAAATCCTGCGATTCTTATCCGTTCCTCAATTCATGAACAGCTGATGAATTGGATTAAAGAAAAAAAGGGTTGGATAGCGGATGACTCTTCATTATTTTAGTAATGTTAGTAGCATATAAATTCAATGAAAGATTTTGATGAATACTGTGAATGTGCAAGAGACAACTTTTGCAACTTTGTACAAAACAGTGATAAATATACGCCTGAAGAAAGTTCTTACCTTGTAGAAAATAGTTTAGGCAAAGGAGTCTCCAAAATATTCAGAGTAGGTTATATTTTGATTGTGTGGAGTTTTGTAGCGGTATGGATTGATAATATTCTAATTCCTGGTGCGGCGGGTTATACTTTTATCCAAAGAGAAATCAGCTGGGCCACTGCTATTCCTATTATCTTCCTAGTGACCAATGCAACCTTAAAAGCCATTTTTATCAAATGGAGATTGAAAAATCAAATCTCTATTGGCGGGGCCTATCTAGCAAGCGTTCCTTATATTGGTTTTGCTTTTTTATTGAAGTCACAATTCAAAACGGATAAGTTGCTTTACATAGCAGCTAAAGATTATTTTTTATATCAGAGAGTGGTGATCAAAAATAGTGTAAAATCATTTTTCGGGTTCAATAAGCAGACAGGAGTATCTTAAATTCCTGTCTGCCTACACAGTCCTTTTGATTATCTTTTAAGTGCTAAAAACGACAATCCTCCCTCCACATCATCACTTAAATCTTTTAAAGTTGTGGTTTCCAACATCTTATTGATAGAAGCACGAATAGATTTGAATTTTGCATGCATAGGACATGGTTTCTCATCTGAACACTCTAAAAAGCCTAAGCCACAACCCGTCATCAACTGATCACCATCAATGGCCTCTACTACATCATAAATTGAAGTATTCTGCTGTTCTTCATCCAGAAAAAAACCTCCTTTAGGTCCTTTTATAGACTGAATCACACCTTGTCTTGATAATTGCTGTAAAATTTTAGCGGTGAAAGGTTCTGGCGTTGAAGTCACCTCCGCAATTTCTTTCACGCCTATTTTTTTCCCTTCATTACTTCTTTGGGTAATTAGAATGAGGGCCCTGATACCGTAAGTGCATGCTTTTGAAAACATTAATTTTTTTGTGCGAGTTTAATTAATTGAAATTCTTATATGTACAAATATAAACTTTTTAAGACTCATTTTTACAAATTGCATAAAAGATATTTTTGTCTTTTATTATTTTTTAGTAGGTTTGTATCAAGGAAGAACAAAGGGAATTAGGAAGGTTTTGTTCTTTGGCTTCTATCAGAATTATCCTTTTTTCAGCACTATGCTGATTAACAAACGAACAATGATTTTTAAGAAAATCTACAAAAAAGCAGTCAGCTGGCATAAGTACATCGGACTGTTTTTATCCATCATTCTAGTCTGGATGAGTGTATCCGGTATTCTATTAAACCATCCAGATCTCATTGCTACTTTTTCAATTCCTAAGGCCTATTTCCCAGACGAATACATTCCTGAAAACTGGAACAGAGGCGGTATACAAGATATTGTTTATGTGGGACAGGATACAATCATTATCGGTGGAAAACAGGGAGTCTGGAAAAGTAATGACAGCGGAAAATCTTTCCAATCTTTAATGCATAATGGATTTCCTGAAGCGATCTATTATCAGAAGGTAAACGACTTGTATTATGATACGCTGCAAAGTGAAATCTACGTGGCTACTTTTGGTGGTATTTACAAATTAGATCTCAGTAATAATCAGTGGACAGCCATTACCACCCCCAATCAATATCCAGAAAAATTTGTCAAAGTGATCAATGTCAAGGGACAACTTTATGCCGTTTCACAGTCGCATATTTATTCCATTCAGGCAAATCAGTTAGAGGTCTACCCTATTTTCAAGAAAGAGCATAACGAAGTCGACATGATTCAGTTTACGTTTGCTTTGCACAGCGGTTGGCTATGGGGAACACCTGGAAGACTATTTTATGATTTCCTATCGCTCATACTGATTTTCTTATCTCTCACCTCACTTTACATCACCTTCTTTAAAAAGAAAAAAGCTACCCATTCCATTTCTAAAAAAATCAAGCAATTCATCATTACCTATCATACAAAAATTGGCGTTTGGACCTTTCTTTTCTTATTGATTATTGGAGGAACGGGTATGTTTATGCGTCCTCCTTTGATTGTAGCTTTATACAATGGCAAAGTACCAAGTTCTATTATTCCAGATCGTTTTCTAGAAAATGAATGGTATCATACGATAAGAAATGCTTTATATGATCCACAAACTGATCGTATTATTCTAGATACTACAGAAGGTATTTTTGCAGGTAAGAGTGATGGAGAATCAGCATTTGAAAAACAGGACTGGAAGGTAAATATCTTCGTTATGGGAGCTACGGTTTTTGAACCTTTAGGAGATAAACACTTTTTAGTGGGGTCTTTTTATGGTTTATATGATTATAAAGAAGGTGAAAATTTCAGTACTGATGCACTCACTCATGAAAAAGTGCCTTTCTATCAAAGAATTCAAAAACCAGGTGATTTTATGACCGTTGCCGCTTTTACATCTCCAAAAGGTGAGAAATATATATCTGCTTATTCTCAAGGTTTATTGGCCATAACTCCTCCTCAAGAAGACACCTTTTATCACTTTCCAAAGGTGATTCAAGAGGAATACAAATTACCGTTATGGAACTATATGTTTGAATTGCATAACGGTCGATTATTCCAGTTCATTTTCGATAAGTACAGCATACTGCTGATTCCGGTTCTTGGGTTACTTTTCAATATTTTACTCGTGACGGGCCTGTATGAATATCTCTACAGAAAGCGTAAGAAAATAAAGAAATGGATCAAGGCATAAAAAAGCCCATGAAGGAAGACTTTAAAATCTCCTTCATGGGTTTTCCTTTTTCTAAACGAAAAGAATTAATACCTGATCATACCTTCATAAGTAGTACTCATATTATTCGGCACTAACATACCTCGCATTTTCAATTGACTGGCACTGAACACCCCATCAATTCTTACATTACAGTAGTTTCCTGTACCATCAAGATCATACACCACTCTTGCTACGAGCATAGAACCCATGATATTAAAAGAAACTGTAGTTCTGCTGTTCTTATCATCTTTCTTCACTTTCCAGTCAGAAATTCTACCATCTACAGTAATACCTCCAACGCCGTTCCATCCCACCAAATTGGCCGAACCGATCTGTAAAACACCTACATCTTTTTGTACTTTGATAAAGTTGATATTCGACTGAACATTCACTGTTCTGCCTCTTCTATCATAAAGCTGATTGGCTTCTAAAACAAATTGTTGACTATCTATTGCTGCTAAAGCTTGTTCATGCTGTAACTTTTCATACGCTTCAGCTTGTGCTTTTTTTTCTTCTTTTGCTTTTTTCTTCTGTTCCTTTTTTAAAGCTTTTTGTTCTTTTTTTGATAATGTGGATGTATCTTCTTGAGCAAAAGAGGTAAAGGAGAAGCCTAAAATCAAACTTAACGCAATGATGTAATTTTTGAAAACCGTCGTATTCATAATAATAAATAATTTTAATTGATAATTTTCTTTGTATTACTGATTGTTTAATATTATACGGTTATGATTGAAAAAGTTTTAGTTCAACATCTTAAAAAGTGTAAAATAGGCCATTAGAGACTATTATTAAACATTTTTTTGATCTATGTTAATAAAATATCAGAAGATTGATACTAAATACCTTTAAGATGAAAATAGAAACCTTCAGACATAAAAAAACACTTTACCGAAATAAAGTGTTACTTGTTATTTAAAAGAGTAGTACGAATACTATCCGATTAATGTTGCTAATGTCTCAACTGCTTTTGCTTTGTTCTTCGCTGCTTGAGATCCCTCTTCAACTTCTAACTCAGACAAGAAAGTAGAAACTTTGCCAGCAATATCCTTAATGTTCTCTTCAGGAAGATTCATTCCCTGTAACATACCGAATGCCGCTTGCATCATTTGTACAATTTGATTCTCATCTTCAGTAGTGTTTATCGCATTTGCAAACTGCATTGCGATCATATTTTCATCCATCATTGTAATTTTTATCTAGGATTAAATAATAACATGTTAGTGCAAAAGTAGAAAAATTTGTGTGATTTTCAATTCCAATAATATAGCTGTTCTACTACTTTTTCTTCTGCTCTCCAAAAGACATGATACTCATACTGTTAGTAAACTATTTTGAGAAAACAGGTTTATTAACCTTCTAATAACATTAAATAAAATGAATAATCATTCAATAATAATCAATTCACTTTGAGGTCATTTACTCTTTATAATTTTGCCTAAAACTTAAAGCATGTATGGAATATATATTTCAAAAGTAAAAATTTTCCATTTTAGGTTGTGAGGAAATTAATTTCAGAGAAAATAGTGATTCTGTAGTTGATGAAATTAATAAACTCATGTTCTGAAAGGGTGGATTTTTACTAAAATAGATGTTTCATACATGCTCTCAAACACTCAACTTCCCATCAATTAATGAAAAAGAATGTGATGAATGCGGTTTCTCGCCGTAAATTTATTCGGAACTCAATTATCGTAGCAAGTGGTACTACTCTTCTTCCACTTTCAGCTTGTACAAATGATGATCTATTGGAAGAAATTGATCCCAATATCACACCTGAAGGAGAATTTGGTTTCTTTGAAGGCGTAGCTAGCTTTGACCCCACTCAATCACAAGTCATTTTATGGACAAGGTACACCCCTGCCACAAATGAGCAAACCAATGAAATAAAACTTGAAGTGGCAACAGACAAAGACTTTAACTCTATTATAGCCAATGAAAATGTAACAATTGATACGGCTTCAGATTATACTGTTAATGTTGATGTCGGTGGATTACAATCTAACAAGACTTACTATTACCGCTTTTCAAGTACATTCACAGGAAAAGTATCTCCAATTGGCATGACCAAAACGCTTCCCGCAACTGGTGAAGTAAGCGATGTAAAAATGGCAGTAGTATCATGTGCCAATTACCAAGCGGGCTTATTTAATGTGTATGGAGCTGTGGCACTGTCAGAGGCAGATGTTGTAGTTCATCTTGGTGACTACATTTATGAGTATGGAGCCGACGGTTATGGAGTCAACGAGCAAACTGCTTCTTTAGATCGTTTCCACAAACCTGATGGGGAAATACTTTCAATTGAAGATTATAGAACCCGTTATCGTCAATACAGACAGGACACTCAACTGCAACAACTTCATCAATCAAAACCCTTTATCTGCGTTTGGGATGATCATGAAATTACAAATGATGCGTATAAAGATGGTGCGGAAAACCACAATGAAGGGGAAGGTGACTATGAAACTAGAAAAGCTTATGCTCTTCAAGTGTGGCATGAATACCTGCCGGCAAGAGTAAGTGACAATGCAAAAATTTACCGCAGTTTTGATTTTGGTGGAATTGTAGACCTTCACATGTTGGACACGCGTATTATTGGCCGTGAAAAGCAATTGGATTACAGTGATTATTTTACCGCAACTGGACTGGATAGTGTAAAGTTTTTGGCAGACTGGGGTAACTTAAACAGGACACTTCTTGGCACAGAACAAAGAGGTTGGTTAGCTGGTCAATTGGCATCAGGTACTGCAAAATGGCAAGTATTAGGAAGTCAGGTATTAATGGGTACTTACACAATTCCCATAGAACTACTTCAGATTGTAGCCGCTATTGCTGCTTCTGGTTCAGCATCTATGGAGTTATTACTGCAATATCAAAAAAGTGTCACTGAGCTTTTAACTATCAAAGAAAGAATTGCCTTGGGAGATCCTACAGTTACGGCAGAGGAAACTGCACGATTGAAAACCGTACTTCCTTATAACCTTGATGCTTGGGACGGCTACCCTGCGGAAAGGGAAATCATTTATGGTGCGGCTGAAGGAAAAAATTTAATTTCACTTGCAGGAGATACACACAATGCCTGGAACAGTAATTTAATCAATGCTTCAGGAAATACAGTAGGAGAAGAGTTCGCCACCGCTTCAGTTTCTTCTCCTGGGTTTGAAGGCATCTTTGGTAGTGATCCTTCCGTAATTGTTCCTTTTGAACAGGCAAATGTTGCACTTATAGAAGGTTTAAAATATGCAGATGCTTCAAGAAGAGGCTTTGTATTCGCTACATTCTCCAATGCATCAGCAAATGCGGAGTGGCACTTCGTTAATGGTGTTTTCTCTGAAGACACCACTACAACAGTAGCACATTCTTCAACATTCAGCTAAAGAAACACTCTAACTTTGAATATACTTATACCCTAAAAGTCATTGATTTGATTTTTGGGGTATTCTACTTTATCAAATTGATAATTAGTTTAATGATTAATTCTCTTTGTTCTGGTAAACTCTGAGCTACAGCCAATGCTAATACAACAAGCGTGTTGTCTGTAATTTTCTTTTGGCCATCCATTTTAAGATGAAATTGATTTTGTTCTAAAAACCATACAAACAGAAATGATCCAATGCGTTTATTGCCATCACTAAAAGCATGGCCTTTGATGACTGAATAAAGCAACTGTGCTGCTTGCTCTTCTATACTTGGATAAGCCAGTTGACCAAAAACGGTCTGTGAGATACTTCCTAATAAACCTTGGAATGAATCATCTTTCTCATTTCCAAACAGTTCACCTGCTTCTCCTTTCCCCATTAAATCTTCTTTCAACGCCTTGATTGCTCTTTTTACTTCTTCATAGTTGATGACATAAATAATGTCTTCATTCAGACCTGAAGTAGTAAGCTCCTCATTGTCATATTTACTTAGCAATTCAAAGGACCTAGCATAATTTGTAATAATTCCCAGAAAGCCTGTTTTGATCTCATTTTTACTTTCCAATAGTTTCTTATTCAGCAGTACTATTTCTTCCTGTAACCTTTCTACTTGGTCACTTTTTTGGGTAAGTAATTGCTCATTTAGGGAGTATCCATTCAATAAATATTCTTTTAGCTTCTGTAATGCCCATTGACGAAACTCTATACCTACTTTTGATTTCACTCTAAAACCAACCGAAATAACCATATCTAGGTTGTATGAAGATACCTTTCTTGAAACCTGACGATTACCTTCCTGTTGAACTTGGCGGAATTCCCGCCATGTTGCTTCTTTCTCTAATTCACCTTCCTCATAGATATTTCGGATATGTTCTCCAATAGTTCTTCTTGCCTTACCAAAAAGATCGATCATTTGCTGATCAGAAACCCATACTGTATCCTCTTCATGGTCTAGCACAACTTTAAATTCAGTCACTCCAGATTGAGAAGAGAAAATAATTATTTCAGGTGATCTTTTCATGTTTCGTTTATTTGTCAATAGTTTACAATTCTAAAATCTGAATAAAAGTAATACGATCGGTATTATGTATCAAAAAAATAACTCTATCAAGAGAAATAATGAAAAAGGCCTTCCAAATTAATGAAAGACCTTTCTTATCTCTTCTACAATTTTGATGTTAATCAAATTATTTTTTTAAAGTCCACAATACTTCAAAGGTATTGCTGCTCCAAATTGCATATTCTCTTGATCATTAGTGTAAACATACACTCCATCTTTGAGCCTCATCTTTCCTCCTACCCTAAAGTAAGCTGAATCTTCTTCCAACTTGATATACCTTTCTTCTTGTTGCATTAAACCTTCTGAAGTTTGGTAAGTGTAGATGGCTTTGATCAAATTCTCTTCAATTTTTCCTTTCAATGTTCCTGTTATGTACTTGCTTTTTGAAGGCATCCATTCAAAAGTTCCTTTTACGTTCTTCCCGTTGATATCTAACTGAAGAAACATGGAATCCATAAAAGAAATCATTTGTCCGTTCTCATTTCTAACAGGGTCACTCTTGATAATTTTTTCATAACACAATGAGTGTTTGTTCATTGAATTTGCCGTTCTACCGCATGAATAAAAACTAATTGATACAGTTACGGCAATAATAAAGTAGAAAAATTTTCTACATTTCATAAACTAGAAAGTTCGTTAAACATAAAGAAATCAACCCTTTATGGAATTGATTTCTTGCATATCAAGAGCAAATGTATTAGATAAAATTCTAATTACGCCACTCTATTAAGTTAAAAGATGTTTATTACTTTAAGCAACTTTAAAGGTTTTCGATCTCTGCCACCACAAATGTACTACCCCCAATAAAGATCAAATCTTCTTCTGAAGCCTTCTCTTTTGCCGCTTGAATAGCCTCATTTACATCACTAATTACTTCTCCTTTTAAACCAATTTTTTCCGCTTCTTCACCTAAAACTGATGCATCCAATCCTCTTGGCACATTAGGCTTACAATAGAAATAATAGGCCTCTACAGGCAGTTTACTCAACATATTAGGTAAGTCTTTTTCTTGGACCACACCCAAAACCATCCAAAGCTTGTTGAACTTTAATGTTGAAATCTGATCCAATACAAATCGCCATCCATCTTCATTATGACCAACGTCTGTGATCATCAGAGGAGCTGTTTGCAAAGTTTGCCAGCGTCCTTCCAAACCACTTAATGCACTCAAGTTTTTAAACCCTTCTTTGATGGCTTCTTTAGAAATAAAGAAATCTCCTTTTTGGTTTAAAGCATCAATTATGGATAACACGCCCAATGCATTATGTTTCTGATAATTTCCTTTGGCTTCTAACACTACATCTTCTAAGAAAATCTGATTTGATTTCATAATGTTAGATGCATTCCATTGATATACTTCCTCTGCAAAAGTAATCGGTGCTTTTTCTTGAGAAGACTTTTCTAAGAATACTGGTGTCGTTTCCTCTTGCTTTTGGCTGACCACTACTGGAGTATCGGCTTTTATAATTCCAGCTTTTTCACCAGCAATCAATTCCAAAGTATTACCCAGCATATCCATATGATCCATACCGATATTTGTAATCAAACTTACTTCTGGACTGATCACATTTGTAGAATCTAATCTTCCTCCCAAACCTACTTCAATAATGGCGATATCTACTTTTTCATTTCTAAAATGATCAAAGGCCATCGCTACAGTCAATTCAAAAAACGAAGGCTGAATCTCCTCGATATGCATTTTAATACCACCTACAAACTCCACAACTTTATCTTCAGCAATAGGCTGACCATTAATTTTCACCCTTTCTGTAAAGCTCTTCAGGTGTGGAGATGTATATAAACCTACTTTATACCCTGCCGATTGTAATACAGCTGAAAGGATATGTGAAGAACTTCCTTTACCGTTTGTTCCTGCAACATGAACGGACTTGAATGCATTTTCAGGATGATCAAGCGCCTCGCATAAAGCAATGGTATTGGATAAATCTTTCTTAAAAGCAGACTTCCCTTCTCTCTGGAACATTGGAAGCTGTGCGTATAAAAAATCTAAAGTTTCCTGGTAGGTCATATTCTTATTTCAATTTTTGAAAAGCGAATGTAGGTAATTTTTAGATTTTAATCACTCTAGATGACACAAAGGTTAACATCTCGTTTTCTTATTTCTTGTGCTTTACATTCTAATTTGATAGTCCTTCCAAACAGCAAGTAAAAAAACACCAAGAGCCACCAAAAATCCATGGCCCTTGGCTTTCTCTATTTAATTGAAACCGTAATCAATGCCTCCCAAATTCGTAGAAGTATATTCACTACGAGCACAACCACTTGTTGTACAACCTAAGACTGTAGATCCTTTACAAGGGTCAAGATCACAGTAATTTCTATCTCTATACAACGGTCCTTGAGCCGGGCTGCCCCATTTACCATCAAAAGCCATCCAATTTTCACCATCACAGCGAAGTTCCTTAATGGGGCTTTTCCATGTTTCCCAAAGTGGTCCAGGGTTTCTGTAGTCGGCCCAATAACAGCATCCGCCACTTCCTCCGGAATTATGATAAGCACCATGACCAATTTTGCCGATATAAACAGTTGCTCTATTTTGAGTCAGCTTATGAGTATACCAACCAGCATGCTGATAATAAGTCACCGTTGTGGCTGTCCATGTATCTTTGTTGACTTGCACCACAATTCTTTCCCAATCATAATCATGACCTCCAGCATTGAAAAAGCAATTGTCTTGTCGAATGTAAGTCCACCAATAAGTGATAAACAATCTGCGGTCATCTTCTGGACAGTTGGTGATTTGAAAGTAAGTTTCAGCTTCAGCAATACTTCCTGATTTGTCAATTCCTGAACTGAGAGATAATTGCTGTCCACAATCTTTATTTTTTGAGATATCAAAAATTTTCTGACCAGTGGACGGAAAGGTTTTGGCTGCTTTATCAAAATAAAGTCTGGGTGCAAACATCTCCGCTACTTGCAAACTTGTAGAAGGATTGAGTACTTCATTATACGTGTCTGTGCAAGTGCCACATGCCGTATTAATGGCTCTATGATTACTTGAAGCTTTATTAATCCAAGACGTTATTTCTGCTTGCCCTGACCAATTCTTATTAGGGTTTTGGATTGAATAGGTGACATTATAAGTATCTTCATTTTTAGTAATCAATAAATAACCTGCCATGAATGATTCTAAATCTCCTGTGGAATTACTCAAAATTACATTCCCCATTTCCGCCACTTTAAGTTGACGACCCAACATACTTTCTGACCAATTGTGTACTCTGAACGAAAGAACATCTCCTTTTCCTTTTACCTCTCCTTCTTCGGAAACAGCAACCTGATCACTGTAAAAGTAGAAGTCTGCAATTGCTTTCCCTTCATCAACAATTACTTTGTTTTGATGGAGATGAGCCGTCTGCATTTGATGAATTTCGCTGTTGTTGTTGCAACCATAAAAAAGCAACATACATAGGAATAACATCCATAAAAAATAGTTTCTAGTTTTCATTTTTAATTAAATTGAAGTGTAAAGATTTACTTATTGCTCTACGAAATCCTTCTATCTCCAATACGCCATTTTTATACAGCTTCACAATCGCATAACTGTTATTCTCTTTCCCTGAATAATCTACCATCGCCTTAAGGACATAGTAATGAATACCATTTATTTTTTGATATTGTTCTCGATGATAATGCCCTTGAAAAACAGCCATCACTTTACCTGATTTTTCCAATATATTTCTGATTTGGTCCGCATCGGTAACATGATATTTTTTTCCTTTTTCCCCCACATCATAAAGCGTATGATGTAAAAAAACGAAAGTGGGAAAAGTGGTTTTATTAAGATCTTCCTTTAACCATTGAAGCTCTTCAGGTGGTAACTGTGTGTCTTCCCAATGAAAATTGTTGTTGCCATGATCTGTTCCATCTTTGAGATAATTGGCATCCAAAACAACGAAGTGACAACCATTTTGATCAAAAGAGTAATAACTTTTATCCTTTGGGATTCCTGTATTTTCAATATGATCAAGGAATTGTTTTTTGCTTATACTGTCCAAATCGTGATTGCCGATAGCGTGGAATCTCGGACCCGAAAATGCAGCATAAACACTTTCAATGTCTTTCAAATATTGAAGCGTTTCAGATTCAATAGCAGGTTTGGATTCGTCTTTCAAATCACCCAAATGAATCATAAAATCTACCTTTCGTTGATTCATTAAGTCAACACACTCTTTCATTTTTGCTTTTGACTCTTGAAAAAAACGTATTCCTCTTGAAGGGCAGTCAGCGTAATGAGAGTCCGTCATCATCCCGAATTGCAACAATGGTTTTTCGGAAATAATATTGCTAAAACTAAGAAAAGGAACAGCAGATAATGTAGTTGCTGAAAGTCTTAAAAAAGTGCGCCTGTTGATAGCGTATTTCATAGTAAGAAAAGGAAGTATTACTCAATGCCATCGTCAATAGCTGTTTTTTTTTATCTCTTAATGACATCAAGAATACCCCTATGAATTGATTAGAAAAAGTTTAGTAACCTTGATTTTGTACTAAATTAAGATTGGCATCTAATGCCGTTTGAGGAAGAGGGAAAACCCTTTTATTAGGATCTGAACTGCTTTTTTCAGTCCACTTATCCTCAAACTTCCCAAAACGAATCATATCTGTTCTTCTCTGCATTTCCCAATACAGCTCAAAACCTCTTTCATTAAAAAGTGCTTCTTCAGTTAGAGAAGTTAATGGTTTGGCTCCCCTTGCTGTTCTTAAAGTATTGATATCAGAAAGTGCACCTGACACATCATTATTTCTGAATTTTGCTTCAGCTCTCATCAAGTAAACATCTCCTAGTCTTATCAATGGAATATCTACTTGACCACGACTATTTGAGGAACCATTGATATCAAATTGATATTTTGCTACACGAATCCCTGAAGATTGATTATCAAATAGTTTTACTTCTTTTGTAAAATCTGTTGGTAGTCCGTCTCTATCATTCATCAGTGCTGTAATGATTAATTGACCGGATGTATCTTTTTCAAAATCACTTTGATCCTCATTTAATACAGGGCCATACTGTTGTCCCGACATAAAACCTCTATTCAACTCGTAGAGCTCTGGAGCTAAAGTACCCTCTTCTTGTGCGAAGTTCACTTTTGAGAATCGAGGATCTGTTACATCCCAAGTATCTACAAATTCAGGCAATGTTGCATATCCATTCCACCCTCTTCTAGTTGGTGTTGGCTTTTGTGACCTTGCTAAACTTACTACAGCAAAACGGTTGTCTCCTAAGTTGTATTCCAAACGCTGATCCACAGCAAAAATCATTTCGCTATGTCCATGATTATCCGTATCGAAAATAGAGAAGTAATCAGCAGTTTCTAATTGATAGCTTGAAGAGTTAATTACTTCTGTTGAATGTTGAATTACTTTCGTTAAATCTTCAGATTTGAATTTGTAAGAAGGAGCATACGGATCAGTATATACAGCTATATTGAGATATAAACGTGATAATAAAGCTTGAGCCACTTCTTTTGTGATTCTTGAACTGCCTACTTCTTCTTTTGTTCCTAAATGATCGATAGTACTCAATAGGTCTTCCTCTATATATTGAACTGCTTCTTCACCTTTCAACACCAAAGGGTCTTCATTGAACTTCAAAGTTTCAACATCTCTTGTTGGCACCTGACCATATAAATCCAATAAATGCATCATATAAAATGCTTTTAAGACCGTAGTTTCAGCAATTTTTTGATCAAAATTGCCCTCCATATCTTGCATTGTTTTTATTGCAATCATCGACTTTGCCACACCTTGGTTTAGTTCATTCCAAGTATTACGGATAGCTCCATTATTGGCTGTCCATGAGTGAGTATGCAATTCTCTGTAAAGACCATTGTCATCCCAGTCTGTTCCTCTTGTGGGGCAGATGGCTTCATCTGTTGTGATTTCTTGTAGACCAAATACTTTGGCATTGTGCGTAAAAGTGGAACGTAAACGAGCATAAGCTGCAGCTGTAACACTTTCTGCTGCTTCACTTGATGTAATAAGATCTTTGTTCAGCGTTTCATCCAGAATTTCTTCTTTCAGGTCTGTACAACCGACCATTACAGAAGCTAAAAATATATAAGATACTTTGATAAGAGATTTCATGATGTTATTAGATTTAGAAAGATACATTGACACCCAAAATAAAAGTTCTCGCTCTTGGGTAGTTGGCATAATCAATACCGTATGAAAGGTTTCCATCTGATGATTTATCAGTGTTTACCTCAGGGTCAAATCCTGAATAATTGGTGATGGTCAACAAGTTTTGACCAGTAGCATAAATACGAAGATTACTTACGTTGTTCCACTTACTTGTATTAAACTTATAACCAATTGTGAGGTAGTTTAATCTTAAGAAATTTGCATCTTCCAAGTAATAGGTAGATGGCTGAGGAACGTTTTGACTGCTTTCATTGGTACTGGCAATGGCATTCGTAATGTTATTGCCATTGGTTAATGAAGGGATAGAGAAATAAGCATTTGCTGTATTATTATACACCTTGTTTCCGATACTTCCATTTAAAGAAAAGGACAGGTCAACATTCTTATAAGATAGATTATTCGTAAGACCTAATGTATAATTTGGAAGTGCACTGCCTGCAAAGACTCTATCATTATTAGTTATAGTACCATCTCCATCTACATCATTGAAGATATTTTTACCTTCTTCATCAAACCCAAGATGTTCTAGCAAGTAAAAAGCGCCAATAGGTTGTCCATTTGCATAAGCATTGACTTGTGCACCTGATAAACCAGGACCTGACAATGAACCTGTAGAAATTAATGTTAAAGGCAGTTTATTGATTTCGTTTTGAATGCGAGTCACATTAGCATCTACATTCCAATTAAAATTCCCTCTAGTGATAACATGACCTCCTAATGAAAATTCGAAACCTTTATTCGTAATCGTACCATCAACATTTTTCCAAACGTAAGGCGAAGGTGATGGATCTTGAGAGGTCATTTTTAATAGTAAATCCGTTGTTTTTTTGTTGAAATAATCGAAAGTACCATACAATTTCCCTTGGAAAAGTTCAAAGTCAACACCAATATTTGCCTGTGTATTTACCTCCCATTTGATATCTGGATTTGCAGTACGAGCCAATGTTATTCCATTCGTAATTTCACCACCTTCATTCAACCAATAACCATTAGATACGCTTGTTGAATAAGAAGCTTGAGTGATTTTATTTGGAATTTCCTGATTACCCGTCTGTCCCCAGCTAGCTCTTAATTTGAGATTTGAAAATACGCCTAAGTTCTGAATAAATGGCTCCTCACTTAATCGCCAAGCAGCTGCAAAAGAAGGGAAAATACCATACTTGTTATTATCTCCAAACTTCGAAGAACCATCCGCTCTTAATGATGCTGTAAAGATGTATTTTTCATTGAAAGTATAATTCACTCTTCCGAAGAATGACTGTAGTTCATTGACCTGAGCACTACCTGTTGGTGGAGTTGAAGTCAAATCAGAACCGATACTTGGATTATTAATCGCGTCTACTTCAGTAGTCGTTAAGTTATTGACCGTAAAGCCATAAGTTCTCCTGTAAAATCTCTGATAAGAATGACCCAATAGAAATTTCATATTGTGTCTGCCTGTTTTTAATTGATAGTTAAAATAGTTCTCTATCAATCTATTTTCACTCTCTACATTAAGAATTGTCGCACGTCCATCAGGGCTAAAGAATTCAATATTATTAGGATCAATCTGCAGATTTCTATTGGAAGTAGCATTGTCAACACCTGTATTCAATTTGTAACTCAATCCTTTTAATAATTGAATTTCAGCATTAAAGTTTCCAATGATACGGTTTGTTTTTGTGTAGTCTTGGTATAACTCTAAGAAGGCATAAGGATTGACACCCGAAGGGAATACAAACAATTCTCCATTTTCATCATGCGTAGGGTAAGTAGGATTAGACTTTAGCATATTAGTGATTAATTCTCCTCCAGATCCTGCACCGTTACTTCTTGGAATACCCGAGTCTTCTACTTGACTTGCTGTTAAATTAGCCCCCAGTTTCAATCGATCTTCAAAGAAGTTTTGAGTAACATTAATTCTTCCTGAAAATCGAATTTGCTGACTCTGCTTCATGATACCTTCCTGATCAAAATAGTTGATAGAAGCAAGGTAAGAAGATTGATCTTTTCCACCTGAAAACGAAAGATTATGGTTTTGGGTCTTGGCCGTTCTTGTCATTTCTTTTTGCCAATCTGTGTTTACATTTCTATCATAGATGTAATTGTTCTCCGTCCCATTTTCTTCTGCTATTCTATCTGTCGCAGTAATGAAAGCAGGAGTTTCTAAAACATCAACTCTCTTAGACAAAGTCGAAAGACCTGCAGATCCAGCATAACTCAAAGTTCCTTTCCCCTCTTTTCCTTTTTTAGTTGTAATTAAAATAACACCATTAGAACCTCTCGCACCATAAATTGCTGTCGCAGAAGCATCCTTAAGAATATTGATCGAAGCGATATCATTAGGGTTTAAAAAATTCAAAGGATTCTTTGCTTGTGAGCTTCCCACACCCATATCTGCTCCTTCAGGTGAAACATCAGAATTGTCCAATGGCATTCCATCGATTACATAAAGTGGAGAGTTTCCACTTCTGATTGAGCTTGCTCCACGGATCACAATATTCATTGCCGCTCCTGGCTCTCCACTCGATGCTACAACATTAACACCTGCCATTTTTCCTTGTAAAAGTTGTTCTGGAGAATTAATCATTCCTTGGTTAAAATCCTCTTCCTTCACCATTCCAACAGCACCAGTCACATCTTTGGCTTCTTGCGTTCCATAACCTACAACTACTACTTCTTGTAATGCTTTCGAATCTAGTTGTAAAGCAATGGTAATTTTATTTTTCCCTTCAATAGAGATTTCCTGTTTTTTATAACTAATAAATGAACAAACCAAAGTAGTCACTTGACCTTGAACCTTGATTCTAAAGTTTCCATTAAAATCGGTTACCACTCCCTTGGTCGTATTTTTGATGTAAACCGAGGCACCAATCAGAGGTTCTTTTGTCTCCTGATCAATCACCTGCCCTTCAATGATTCTATCCTCTTGTTGAACTTTTTTATTACCCTGTGAAGTATTTGAAGCATCAATTGGCTGTTTTACATATACCGTTTGATTGATGACCTTAAATGTATATCCCGTTTTTTGAGTGACTTGCTCTAGAATCTCAGTTACAGAAATGTCTGATGATGAAAAATTAAATAAGGTTGTATTGTTTTCTACAGATTGATCATACATAAAGACCAAATCCGTTTTACCTTCTATTGCTTTAAATAAACCATGCAATGTGATGCCTTCCACCTCTAAAGGTATTGTGGTTTGTGTATTTTCAAAATGATAAGCTTGAGCAGGAGAATAGAATCCCATTACGCTCATAAAAATTAAGGCATAAATAAGCCGTTTTGTTGATAGTTTCATCAACAATTTGTTTACATTTGTACTCATAAATAAATTAATTTTGCGATTGATTTATCACCCGTCCTGCGCCAACAGTGTCGGGTTTTTTATTTATTGCGATTGACATCCTTTACCCTTCAAAACAATGACGCCGTTCTTTTGAAACTGGTATTGGATATTATTCATAAAGGCTAATCCTTGGAGAATTTCCTCTAGCTTGTTTACTTTATATTGACCGTTTAACTGACAGTTCTTGATCCCTTGGTCAGCAATCTGAATCTTCACATTGTACCACCTTTCCAGCTCTTCAATTGCCTTTTCTATAGGTGTTTGATCAAAAACAATTACTTTATTCATCCACTGTAAGCCTTCATTTCCCTTGATTTCCCTTTTCACTAATTGTTGCTCCTCCCCATAATACTGGGTCATTTGCTGAGGTAAAAGATCAATAGAATTATGCTGATTTACTTTACTTCTCACATTTACTTTTCCTGTTTTTACCACTACCTCTACAACGGTTTCATGATAGGATTTCACATTAAATGAAGTTCCTAATACCTGCGTAATTGTTTTTTGTGTGAACACTTTAAAAGGATGTAGGGTGTCTCTTTGAACATCAAAAAACGCTTCACCTTCTAGCACTAATGTTCTGTTCGTTTGAAAGTCGCTTTGATAGGAAAGACTACTAAGATTATTGAGATGAACGATAGATCCATCTGGCAGAATTACCTTCTTCTGTTCCCCCACAGCAGTTTGAACAACCACTTGTTCTATATCTTTTGGTTGAAAAGAAAAATACAAGCCCATCAATAAGCCGACTATTACAATTGAAGCAACAGATTTGAAAACAGAATTGGAATAGAAGGGCACTGTTTTTCTTACACCTATTTCTTGATGTATCTTATGTTGTACTTTCTTCTTTGCTGTCAAGGTATTCTCTTTGTCCCACTCTTTTGAAGCCGTATTTTGACTTCCATCAAAAAAGTGATCAACGAGTTTTACCTCATTTTCATTTGCTTCTTCAGAAGCGTACCTATCGATGATATTTAAAAAGTCTTTTTCTTTCATTTTATGGTGTTTTCACCTGTTAGTATCAAAAAGAGAAGGGCACACGTAATGATTTTTTAAAAATTGGAGGGAATTCACAAACAGTTTATTAAAGTAATAGTTTGTTCATCTTAAGTACTAGGACAAAAGTAATCGAGTGTTTCTTGCACCATAGTTAAAACTATGGGCAGGTGATAGGGCAACCTACTCAAGACTAAAGTCTTGAAGGTTGGTAACGGAGACAACACTTTAGTGTTATTGGAGTCAATAACACTAGCCCATGACTTCAGTCATGGTGCACGTAATTATTGTTCCATTGCTTTTATCCAATTATTTAGCTTTAAAGAAATAGAAAATAGAATAGCAAAAATGAAGTGGCCGTAATATTCTCTTTCAGGAATTTCAAAGCATTGCTGATATGGGTTTCTACCGTGCGAATAGAGATGTTCATCTTTGTTGCAATTTCCTGATTAGACAAATGTTCAAACCTCGACATCTGAAACACCTCTTTACATCGATGAGGTAATGTTGCTATAAGGTGATTGACCTCTTCTGTTAGTTCATTGACAATAACTAAATCATCTGTATTCTGCTGACTAAATATTTTCTCCGCCAACTCTAATTGTTCTTCTGTAAGTACGGCTTTTCGGAAATGCTTTGCCGTTTGAAATTTGACGGCTTGATGTAAATAGGCATTGAGGTGAGTAATTTGAAGCACATCTTTTTTTGTCCAGAGAGTAACAAAAATTTCTTGTATAATATCCTCACTTAACTGTTGGTTATTTAAGATTTGATTTCCGTACCGGAACAAACGCTCAAAGTAGCGCTCATAAATTTCATCAAAAGCAGAGAGATTTTCTTCTTCAATAAGAAGCTGTAAGAGTTCGATGTCAGTTGCTGTTGCTAGTTTATTTCTCATTGTCCTAGATTTGAAAACACAAAACTAGTAAATAAAAATCGGCAACTGTGTGATCATCGTATTAACAAAAAAGGAATAAATAATGAAGAAAGAAATATGAAGTATTTCCCTCTTCAAACGGACTATACCCTTAGAGCATATTTAAAATCTGCTCTTAACACCTTGCTTTTTTCTTCTTCTTCCCCACTCTATTTTTCTCAATAATTTTCTGAATATAGTCAGATGCCAATGGTACTTTACAGCTAGTTTCACCCACATTGACACTTACCTTTCCTATATTTTTAGCTACTTCTACCGCTTTTTCTGTTAAAGATGGAATATATGCTCCCACTGAAATTACAAACCCATTTTTAGTATACCTCACTCGATTTAATGATTCATGAATATCAGCATTGACTTGGTCTAGTAATTCTTCTATTTTCTTTATATCAATTTGGTCATCTGCTGTGATAGCGATGTAATTGGAAATAGTAGACCAACCTGCACTTTGTATTCCTTCATCTGCGTCATTGATCCATTCTAGCCCTAATTCCCAACCAAATTTCGATTCTGAAGCGATCCAAGCTACCGTATATTCTGACAGCATGTACCAATTAGCCAGCTTCACCCATTCTTGTAAAGTTTCTTTTGTGATGGTTTTGTTATCCGCAATCAGCCCTGCCAAATACATTGCATCAGAGTTGCCAGTAGCATACAGTTCAAGTGCCAAATCATGGTCTTTTTTCACCTTCTTTTGAATGGTTTTCAAATCACCTACTTTTACACCAAAGAAGGGTTCTTTAGCACCATGCTTTAAATAAATAGATTTTGTTCCTTCATTTCCTAATTTATAAAGGGCGTCCATTACTTCTTTTTTTGTCATCTTGAATTCGTTTGAGTGAATGATGTGAATCCTAAAATAAAAAAATCTCCTGATTAGAGCACTAAGCAGGAGACTTCATTATAATATTGTACTGGTTTTATCTTCTTTTGTAAATGGAATAATCATCTCCTTCAATCTGTTGAGACGATACTTTCCTAGCATTAGTCAAAGTTGGTGCTTCAATGCCTTTCCCAAAGGTAGTAGTTGATGAAGTGAAAATATGAGCTTCATCCCACAATCCTTTCTCAATGAACTGCGTTAATAATCTACTTCCACCTTCCACAATTACCGAACGTACTTTTCGACCCATCAAATCTGTCAAAAGATCTTCAAAGAAAGTATCTTTTCCTAAAGGAATAAAAGCGAGGTTCTCGTTTTCTTCATCAAAAGATGTCGTATAACAAATCGTTTTCAATTCATTATCAAAAAGATCTAAACTCTGATTCAGCTTATGCTCTCTATCAACGACAACTCTTAAGGGGTTTTTGCCTGCCCAATCTCTAGTATTCAACGTTGGATTATCATGCTTTGCGGTATTACTGCCTACCATAATTGCATCCTCCTCCGCTCTCATTTTATGAACTAGCTGACGCGATAAACCATTACTGATCCATTTAGAATCGTAATTTTCTCTTGCCACAAAACCATCAGCTGTCTGAGCATATTTCAAGATCACATATGGCTTATTGTGTATCATAGTTTTAAAGAAACGCTTATTGACTTCTAAGCCTTCTTCCTCTAAAATTCCAGTTTCAACATGTACGCCCGCATCTGTCATTTTTTTGATTCCTCGTCCCGCTACAAGTGGGTTAGGATCAAGATTACAGACATATACATTTTTTAATTTTGTCCTTACAATCAGATCAGCACACGGAGGTGTTTTTCCATAATGACTGCAAGGTTCCAAGGTAACATACATATCCGCTTCAGAAAGATACTGTTGATCTTCTTTTTTTACAGAAGCAATTGCATTAGGTTCAGCATGTGGCTCACCATATTTCTGATGATATCCCTCTCCAATAATTCGATCTTTATATACAATTACAGCACCTACCATAGGGTTTGGGCTTACATGTCCCATTCCTTTCTGAGCGAGCTGTAATGCTCTATACATATATTTTTTGTCCATAACTATCGTCTGTTAATTTCCGATAGCTAATTTAGTTATAGATCATTGGACTGTGAAACGTTGAATCTTCTTTTTTCCTGATAGCGTTGAAATCATTAACATATAAATACCTTTGGGCAAGGTAGAAATATCAATGGTATGATGCGTGGGGTTCCAACTTGTGGTGTGATATCGCTTTCCGCTCAAATCAAATATCTGATAGGTATTGATGGTTTCATTGGCTAAAGAAGTCGTCTCCACATTAATTTCTATGCTGGATGGATTAGGATAAATGATATAATCAAATGCATTTTGAGCTTCATTATTTTCTACTTGAACCCAATCTGAGTAGGAATATTTTCCATCAAAATCAGTTTGTTTCAATCTGAAGAATTGATAACTGTTCCAATTTTGTAAGGTATGAGAATATTGAATATCAACATTAGAGTTCCCCGCTCCATCGATACTAGCAAGTACCTTTGTCTTCTTTTTATCTGTTGAACCTTCTAATTCAAAGAAGTCATTATTTATCTCCTGAGCTGTTGTCCAATTAAATACAAGTGCGTCACCTTCTCTCTCTGCATCAAATGATTTTAAAGTGATGGGTAGATCGTGACTGCTGTCTCCTCCTAGGGTAAAGGGACTGAAAGTAGCTGTTCCTGCTTCTATAAAACCTTCTACACTATCATTATGGTCATTTGTATCAGTGGTATGTGTACCCGTTCCACCCATATCTCCTTCAGAATACCATTTTGCACCTCTGTAATGCATAAGGTGTACTGTACTTAAAGATGCTGTGTTGATACCAGAATTAGTATGGTAAGAAAGAACAACATTAAAATTCTTCGTCACGTTGTCTACATCTGCACCCGATACTGAAATATCCCAATATTCCATCAGGCTTACTTTCAAATTTACATCATCTAAATCTGTATTATTAGAATGTGCTGACTGTGTATGGGCCATAGTGAGCACAAAGTCACTAGGTGATGGTGAAACAAGGTTTCTAGCACCGCCAACTCGCAGTAAGCTATTATCGCCTACTGGTAAAAGAACGTAATCATTAGTTGCTGAAACGACCATTGACATTGTACCGTCAACATGTGAGGCATTCGACCCTCCTGATATGGTTGTATTTACATCATTTGTATAAGAAGCTCCACTTACACTTCCCCCGGAAACTATGGCTAAAGTATTGCCACTTGTCGTGATTATCCCATCTGTGAGTTTTAATACACCTCCTATATTTATTCCTCTTCCTAGGGTAATTCCTGAAGAGGTATTTATTGTAAGATTTAGAAATGGATTCGCATCATTAGCCGGCATAAATGTTCCTGATGCACCTGAGAGGAATTCGATACTTCCATTATTTGAGGCTGAAGCATCTGACCCTGCTGATATAGTAAATGCTGAATGAATAGCATTACTAATTTTCAATGTGTAATCCTTCTGTAAAGTAATTGCAACAGTTTCACTTGAAAATTCTGACGGTAAATCAGCTAGAGTACTTTCTGTGGCTAGTGTTGGGACATGCAATATGTTATCTCCTGTTATTGTTCCATCAATAAAATCATCTAAGAGACCTGTAATATTAGGTGGTCCTCCTTCAATAATTGGATTGGAAGCTGAACTACTGACGAATAGTAAACCAGAATGTGTAATAGCATCAGTGACAACATTAAGTCTTAATGATGCTGATGCTCCAAAAAGATAGATATTCTCAACATTAACTGCTCCTACACTTCCTCCAGCTAAGTTTAATTGACCTAGAATATATAGATCAGTTACTGTCAAAGCACATGAAGCAGTAAAATCTGTCAGTTGAGCATTCGATGTCACTGTTATACTGCCTATACTGATTGAGGTACTTGGCAAAGAAACAATATCGAAACCTTGAATGATAAAATCATCATCTGCAGTTATAGAATAATCCGTAAACTTTCTGCCTGTTCCACCCTCCGTTGTGGCCCATATGTCATCGGTATAAAAATTCCCATCTCCTCTAGAATAGTACGTAGTAGCAAAAGCATCAAGGCCCAGTAAACAAAGCCCCAGAATATATAGATAGACTTTCATGATAGTGATAATTTGGTTTTAATACTAAGTCAATTTTGGTTACTCCTCTAACAAAAAGTTGCTAGGGTCAGTTTCATCTGTTTTATTGCCCCTATGTGATTATTTCAGAGAAAAAGGAGGTTATTTTTGAATCATTAAACTTAATTCTATTCTTTTCTATAACTTTATCACCGAATTCTTCAAATTCTCAACAGTAAGTTTTAAGCTTCTTTTATATTATTTTTCACCATGGAAAAAACGATTCTCGAAAAAATTCAAATCCCAGATAACCTTGATCAGAAAGAACGCTTTTTTGATTTCATTTTGAGAAATAGTCAATATGTAACCTCTAGGAATGGACTCAAAAAGGCATTGAAAGCACAACGTGTAATTTGTGAAGGCCAAATACTCAAAGGTGCTGAATGGATTGTTCCTGGACAGGAAATTGTGATTTATACTGAAGAAGCTAAAGTGCCAAAAATATTTGAATTGAAGCTTGATGTTATTTTTGAGGATGAAGATTTAGCAGTGGTTTACAAACCGTCTGGAATTCCAGTAAGCGGCAATCAGTTCAAAACCATCGAAAATGCTCTTCTTTCTAATATTTCTCAGAGTAACTTGACAGATACAATGCCTTGGCCGAAACCTTGTCATCGGTTAGATGCTCCAACTTCTGGTCTTTTATTAATCGCAAAAACACGACTGGCAAGGGTAAAACTTGGACAGCAGTTTGAGGATAAAACCATCAAAAAGAAATACCATGCTGTGGCTATGGGGTCTTTTAAGGAAAAAGAGGGAGATATTAAGCATGACTTAGAAGGAAAACCTTGCCATAGTTCTTATAAAGTAGTGAAAGAGATCCCATCTCTAAGAAGTGAAGCACTGACATTAGTGGAATTAGAACCGCATACAGGAAGGACACATCAATTAAGAAAGCACCTTGCCATGATAGGGCACCCGATTGTAGGAGATAAAGAATATGGGGAAGATGGAAACACCCTTAAAGGAAAAGGATTGTTTTTGAGCAGTACAGCCATCTCATTTGTTCACCCTAGAACAGAGGAAAGAAATGAGTTCTCAGTAGCTTATCCTTCAAAATTTGAAACGCTTTTGGAGAGAGAAACTAAAATGTGGGAAAAATATAAGGGCAAGAAGTAATCACTCCTTACCCTTTACTTTATCTTTTAAGTAGTTATTCTTTTAATACCATATCGATACACATCACTGCTGCCATAATTAACAATCTTAATTTATGATCTTGAGGCACCTCAGGGTTGATTTCTAAACCATAGTTATCGGCTGAAGTGAACAATTCCTTTGCAAAGCCTGCAAACTCTTTGCTTACATGAGCAAATTCAAAGTCATCTTTTACAAATTTGAAGTCCCAGCTTGTCCACTTTCCTTTCAACATACAAAGTGAATTATTGTCCGCATCAAACACTTCAAATTTACCTCCAATAGAAAAGAATTTCTGCTTGAACATACCCACCAACTGATCATTTTCATCCAGCACTTCTACGTCAGATAAGAAAATAGAAATTCCTCTTTTTACAGTAAGGATTTTCTGTCCTGTTGTAGTTCTGATCTCAATATGAAACGGAGTCATTCTTTTGTAGTCTGTGAACCTCAACATTTTAGTAATGAAACCCAATGAATCCTCACGGCATTCCATTATAATTTCATCTGTTACAGGGTCATAAATATCGTAGTTGTTGGCGGCTTTGAACATTCCAACATGTTCTTTTACAAAGAATTGATTATTATTTAATACGGGATGCATAAAAAGAGTTTGGTTAGTATCTCTAAGTTAGAAGTAATTCAACTGAAAAAAATAAGAGATATTAGTTCATTAATTATTTAATTTAAAAATGCTTTAGGCATTCTTCAAGGACATCTCTTCTGACATGATGTCCTCCATCAAAACTAATAAATTTTGAATTACAATTAAGGGAGTTTAATAACTCTTTTTGTTTATTTATGTCAATAAAGGTTCTAAAAGGATCCTTATCCCCTAACACCATGAATACATTTGAATCAGGCGTCAAGAAATTAAAGTCATCAGCTGTTAATTCCTTCGGAATATCTCCTGCCCATAAAATTAAATTATCGACTTTTGGTTTATAATAATTGAGCCATCTCAGTACCGTTGTCCCTCCTTGAGAGAAAGCCAGATAATTGTATTTCACGCTCTCATTCAGATTGTCTAAAGCTTGCAAACGGTTTTCAAAAACGGTAGAAATATACAGTTGCTGATGTCGGATATCTGCTTCTCGGTCCAGTTTTGTCATCCATGATGCTCCTACTTTCTGATATTGTTTATCAAGATAAAAACGGGATAAACCTTGACAAGCTACCACATGATGTTGTGCTGCTGAAAGAATATCAAATCTTCGCATAAAATGATCTGCCAGCTGACCATAGCCATGAAATACCATCCAGAGGTGTTCTGTCGATTCTGTAATCGCTCCATTCGTGTAAAAAGGTGCTTCAATCTGAAGAGGCACCCAATTCTTCTGCTGTTCCATACTCATAAAAAAAGGCACTGCCGTAAAACAGTACCTTCATTGATTTCTCTATTTTTAGTGAAGAACCTTTTTGCTTTTATCCAGTTCTTCTTCTTTTAATAATCTTCTTAAAATTTTACCGACTGTAGATTTTGGCAGTTCTGTTCTAAATTCATAATGTTTTGGTACCTTGTACCCTGCCAAATTATGCTTACAGAAGTCCTTCAATGCTTCTGCTGTTAAATGCTGATCCTTCTTCACTATAAAGCATTTCACCGCTTCTGTTGACTTCTCATCAGGTACACCAATCACAGCACATTCGGCCACTCCGTCATGCATAGCTAATACTTCTTCCACTTCATTAGGATACACATTAAAACCAGATACCAAAATCATATCCTTCTTACGGTCTACAATTTTAAAATAACCATGATGATCCATAGTGGCTATATCACCAGTTCTCAACCATCCATTCGGGAAGAAAGTCTCCGCTGTCTCATCATCACGCTTCCAGTATCCTTTCATTACTTGAGGCCCTTTCACACAAAGTTCTCCTTCTTCTCCTATTGGCACTTCAACACCTTCTTCATTTAAGATTTTCACATTTGTAGAAGGATAAGGCAAACCAATTGTTCCAATTTTCGGGCTATCCAAACGGTGTACACAAACCACGGGAGACGTCTCTGTAAGTCCATAACCTTCCGCTAAGGTACAACCTGTCACTTCTTCCCATCGTTTTGCTACGGCTTCTTGTACGGCCATACCTCCACCAATTGTTACCTTCAATTCGGAAAAGTCGATATCGGCAAATTTCTTGTGATTCAACATTCCATTGAAAAGGGTATTTACACCTGTAAGGATAGAAAACTTATATTTGCTGATTTCCTTCAAGAAAGCATCCATATCTCTTGGGTTGGTGATCAAGAGGTTGTGAGCACCAATTTTCATCATCGTCATACAATTGACCGTCAAGGCAAAAATATGATACAACGGCAATGCTGTGATCACTAATTCTTTCCCTTCCTCAAGACAGCCTTGCAACCAGGCATTGGACTGTTCTAAATTCGCAACTATATTTCTGTGTGTAAGAATTGCTCCTTTTGCAACTCCAGTTGTACCTCCAGTGTATTGAAGAAAAGCATGATCCTCTCCAGTCATCGCCGGGCGTCTGTATTCCGCTTTCTCTCCTAAACTCAATGCTTTTTTAAACGGCACTGCTGTAGGAAGTTTATAAGCAGGCACCATTTTCTTCACGTATTTCACCACCGAATTGACAATAAGACTCTTTGGAAAACCTAATAAGTCACCCAATTCAGTGATCACAATATTTTTTAATTCTGGCAGTCTGCCTTTTATATTTTGTAGCTTATCCGCAAAATTGGCTAAAATTACAACCGTTTTTACTCCAGCATCCGAAAACTGATGCTCCATTTCTCTTTCCGTATAAAGAGGGTTTGTGTTTACCACAACCATACCCGCTCTAATCGCTCCAATCATAGCAATTGGATACTGTAATGTATTCGGCATTTGGATTACAATACGATCCCCTTTTTTCATATTACAATGATTCTGTAAATAGGAAGCAAAATGCTGAGATGCCAAATCAACATCCTCATACGTGAGCTTTCCTCCCATATTTTCATATGCAATCTTTTTTGAAAACTTCTGGAAAGATTCCTCAAATAACTTGAGTAATGAGTGGTAATTATCCGGGTTGATCTCTTTTGGAGTAAAATCGGCATAGTGTTTATGCCAAGGGAAATTCTGTTCCATTTGCACTATTGGTTGATAAAAAAGAGGTAAATACCTCTTTCTGTGTATAGTATTAGATAATTAAATCTAAGAAGTCAAATTCTTCAACAACATCGAAGGCTATGACTGCTCAAAAATATAAAAAAAATGTCTGAGTGTGTACTATTGAAGAGTGCTAATTAACACATCTTTAGTAAATGTCAAATATACACCTATTGAGGAATATCACAAAAAAATAAATGAAAAATCATTCACAAATAACTTTTTATGCATTAAAGTATCTTTTTTAGTAACTTTTCGTCTTATATAGTAAGACGTTTATTCAAATTCATTAAGCAAGTTAGATATATACGATGTTAGTCGACCGATTTAAGAATATATTAAAGTCAACAATCAACGATCAGATTGAGAATAATCCCGTTTTTCAACAGCTTTTCGAGAATGATTCAAAAGAAGACTGGAGGAAACATTACGAGGAGATAAAGAATGATACCTATAAGTATCAGGAACCGCAGCAAAATTATCAGAGTCATACACATTCACAACAGCAATATTCTTCTCAGCAAACACAGCAAAAGTCGCAGGAAGATGAATATTATAATGCTTTAGAAGTAAAAAGAGGGGATGATTTTGCCACAATAAAGAAATCTTACAGAAAATTGGTTAAATTATATCATCCGGATTTGTATGCTGGCGACCCCGCTAAACAAGAAATGGCACAAAAGGTCACATTACAAATCAATGAGGCTTATAATTACTTTGAAAAAAAATTAAAAAATTAATAACAAAATTAGAGAATCGAAATGTTTGGATGGTTAAAAAGACTTTTTGGGATAGCGGAAGCGGAGGCACATTCAGTTTTAGATAAATTAGAAAACCCTATTAAACAAACTGAACAAGGTATTAGAGATTTAAAAACTGATCTTTCAAAATCAATGCAAGGTCTTGCGGAAGTGAAAGCACTTTCTATCCGTGAGAAGAAAGAGTTTGAATCAAATAGTAGAAACGCTAGAGAGTTTGAATCGAAAGCAGTATTGTTATTACAAAGAGCACAAAGCGGACATATCAGCGCTGATGAAGCAGATCGTTTGGCAAGTCAGGCTTTGGAGAGAAAACAGCAATACGAGCAAAGAGCCGGTGCAAATCAAAAAAATATTGACAATTATTCTGGTATGCTTTCTAAAATGGAAAGTAATGTTCAAAGTTTAAAATCTCAGATTTCTAACTGGGAGAATGAATTGAAAACATTGAAAGCTAGAGCGACTGTTAGTGATGCCTCAGCTAAATTAAATAAACAATTGGCTAGCGTGGACTCGTCTACTACAATTGCACGATTAGAAAAAATGAAGCAAAAAGTAGAAGAGAAAGAAGCTTTGGCAGAATCTTATGGTGAAATTGCAGATATCAGCAACAATACGGTAGATAACGAGATTGATAAAGCTTTAGGTTTAAGCGGCGGGTCTTCAGTAGAATCATTGGGTACTTCTGATGAACTAAAAAGATTGAAAGCGAATCTTAATCAAAACCCTACTAATAATACATCTGCAGGTTCTTCTTCTGCTGGGTCTTCAGCTGGTGGTGGATCATCTGAATTAGATAGACTGAAAGAGCAGTTGAAAAATAAGCAATAACAGCTTTTTAAAAATTATAGATCAAGGGCAATTCATTACTATGGATTGTCCTATTTTTTTGCCCTTTTTTCTATAATAAGAGGAGAAATATTGTACTATTCTTATATAAGACAACTTTCATGTTAATATTTCGCACTTATTTAATAAAGAACGTGTTGTGTAAACAGTAACAACCAACACCCTTTATGCTGCGACTTATTTACTTCATCACTTTTATCACTACTTTTAATCTTATTAATGCTCAACATCATGTTATAGTAACAGATATTCACGAGGCTTACGACTATTATCAGTCTTCTCATGAAGGTGCTAATACTGCACTGCACTTCATCAGTGAATGCTTTGACTGCAATACCATTGAGTGTATTAAAGAAAATGTCAACATTGCAAAACAAGAGGCAGAAGAGGCTATGAAAAATGCCCACTTTGCTAAGGATGAATCCCACAGTGCTAGAGCACAGGCTGAAGAGATTTGTACCCACGCCAAAGACAAAGCTGGCGATGCTCATGGTTCATTTCATGATGCAAAGATGGTCTTTGATATTGCCACAATCTCCCTCACCAACGTACATTATGCTGACGATATGGATGAGATGCACTCTCACCTAACTATTGCCGTAGATCATCTTCATGATGCTATTGGCCATTTAAATAGTGGAGTGGACGGGCTGAACAATGCCTTAGGGCATATTGAGTATTGTAAGAACAGGTAATGTAAATGTTGAACAATTAAAATTTAACTTATCTCGATTTTATATGTTCAACTAATTATTATTCAATTAAATCCTTTATTTACTTTTCATTTTATTAAAAAAAATGCCTCAGCTTTTCAACTGAGGCATTATCTATTTTCAATAAGTACTAAACCAAAAATTAATAACACTAATTCATATTATTTTTTGTCTTAGTACTTAGAAACAAGTTCCTACATCTTTTTCTTTCTCACACTCACAGTGCTTTGATTATACACTGTCGAGTTCGGTTCCACACTTTCGGTCAGCCAAACGTTACCGCCTATAATAGAGTTCTCTCCAATTACCGTTTCACCTCCCAGAATAGTAGTACCAGAATAGATGATTACGTTATCTTCAATCGTTGGGTGACGTTTCATAGTTGCCAGATCTTTGCTTACACTTAAGGCGCCTAAAGTCACACCTTGATAGAGTTTCACGTAATTACCGATATTGGTTGTCTCCCCGACTACAATTCCAGTACCATGGTCAATGCAGAAGTATTCACCTATGGTTGCTCCTGGATGAATATCTATCCCTGTTTTACTATGGGCATATTCTGAAAACAAGCGAGGAACGATAGGCACTTCGCATTTGTATAACTGATTAGACAGACGATACACAAAAACAGCAAAGAAACCCGGATAAGCCAAAATTACTTCTTCAATATGATTAGCGGCTGGATCTCCATCGTAAATCGCTTGAGCATCTTTCAATAACTTGGCATGTACTTCTGGCAAGCACTCAAAGAAACGTTCAGCCGCACTGCTACATCCTACCTCAAACTGATCACGGATTGGCAGGAATAACTCCTGTAGCTTTCCTTTAAGTCTGATCAATGCTAATTCGGCAGCATAGTGTCCTTGTTCCACTCCTGAAACTACAGGGAACAAGAACTGAAACATATCATCAATAAATTCTTCCGCCTTCTGTTTAGAGGGCATCTGAAACATGCATTTGTTAGAATTTATTTGAGTGATTATATCTTTCTCCACGTTTTTTACTTTACTTTCCATAACCAATTATTGGTGATAATTCCTTGATAAAGGTAGTTACCGCATTTCCGGATTAATAATTTAAGAACGAAAATTATTCATTTCGGGTTGTTATTCAAATGTAAACGGGTTTTTAGACAAAAAAAAGTAGAAACTTTCATTTCTACTTTAAAATATTATTTCGCCTTTTGCTAGGCAAACCTTTTATCATACATAAACATTTCTGGGAATTTTGGTCCCGGATTGTGTTTCTTATAGACAGAAATGATGTATTTCATATCCTCTTCGAAGTTTCCTGTGGGATGGAAAGCCTCGTATACTCCTGCAGTTTTAGTGTCATAATCTAAATAAGCTAACACAATAGGCACCTTGGCAGTAGTGGCTACATAATAGAAGCCTGATTTCCATTCTTCTCTCAAGGATCTTGATCCTTCTGGTGGGATAACCAATGAAAGTTCTTCTTTGACTTCAAAAAGATTAGCCATGGCTTCCACCATACTCAACTTTGTTTTTCTTTCTCCTTGAGGTCTTCTGTCAATACCAATCGCCCCCATAGGTTTGAGCGCAATACTGAGTGGAAATCTAATCCATTCTCTTTTGATAGCAAATCGTAGTTTAACTCCTATCTTCAACATGGCCGCTACCATATATACAGCATCCCAATTAGAAGTATGCGGAGTAGCTAAAAAAACACTCTTTTTTAAATCATTTTGATCAATATGATCAATACTTAATGACCAACCATTCAAATTGAATAATAAACGGAAGATTAATCGTATCATGCTTTGTTCCTTTCTATGAAGGTTCTATAGGTTTATCTTAAATGAAAGACATTAAAAATTCATGTAATAGATAGGACCAGCTCACGGGGCTGTTTGTGACAAAAAGCCCCATCTTTTTTACCAAACCTATGTTAATACAAAAAAATGCTCAGTCTTTAAATTACTTTCAAGTACTTAAAAACTGAGCATCAAACAACAACTAAGTGTATACAGAAAGTGATTATTTCAATGGAATTCCACTCTCTCACCTCACTGTTTTTACTTTAGTAAGTCTCTGATTGCCACTGACGCAACTGTTAAACCAAACACTGCAGGCATATAAGAAATAGTGCCAATTGTAGAAGCTTTATGTTTCACATCCTCTACGGTCACCACTTTATTTTTATCCACTAATTCTGGAGAGAAAACACATTTAATTTTTCTTCTAAATGATTTCTGAGGTATACGTTTTCTCACTTGTTTTGCCAAAAGACAGTTATAAGTATCTCTCAATCTACCTACTTTTGTTTGCGAAGGGTCCATTCTTCCACCGGCACCCATAGAGCTGATCACTTTGATTTTTTTCTCCATACAAGCTGACAATAAAGCTACTTTAGGAGTAAGAGTATCGATACATTCCACCACATAATCGTAGTCATACTCTTCCAGCAATTGATGAATTGCCGTTTCATCTTCAAGGTACGTTTCCTTGATATCCAATACTACATCAGGATTAATATCTTTGATTCTGTCACCAATTACTGATGCCTTAGGTTTAGCTGTTGTACTTACCAATGCTGCAATCTGACGGTTTCTATTACTCTCATCAACAACATCTCCATCCACGATAGTAATTTTACCTACTCCTGCTCTCGCAATTGCTTCTGCTGCAAAACCACCAACTCCACCAACTCCAACTATCAGCACATGCTTACTTCCTAATGTCTGAATGCCATCTTGACCTATCAATAACTCCGTTCTTTCTTGCCAGTGTCCCATCTTGTTTGAATGTATATTTTAAAAATCGACTGCAAATCTAAAGAAGTTCATCAATTTTGGGAAATAACTTTTTAGCTATTTCTAATTTTTCTTCTACCACATCCTCTAGCGTACTATCATAAAGAGCTGTACCTTTTTGATATACCTCCTCTATTTTGAGATCAGGATCATCATCTGTTTCAAATAAATGAAATGCAGTAGAAGTTTCCTGAAGGACCTTATGCAGCTTGGGTCTTTGTTGTAAAATTCCTTTTCCGAAGGATAAAAAACAGCCTTTATCAATCAACTGACGTGCTATCTGTACATTTCCCATAAACCCATGAAAAACCCAAGGCATTTTGCACTTCATTTCTTTTCTGATCTGAAGTACATCGGAATAAGCGCGTACACAATGTATGATGACGGGTTTATGATATTTCTCCGCTATTTCAATATGTCGTTTAAAAATACGCTTCTGCTCCTCCAAGGGAAATGAAATCACTCTATCCAAACCTGTTTCCCCTACCGCATCTAAATGTATCGCTTCATTTTCAAGCTTTGTCAAACACTTCTCCACATCCACATCTTCTAAATGCCAAGGATGAAGACCAGCACTGATTATTTTTTCATCAGATAATTTAAAGTCATCCTGAATAAACCTGTTGATTAATTCCAATGAATGCTCAGTGGCATAATGTGTATGTGAATTGAAATATTTGTGCATAAAAAAACTTCTCTACTTTTTAAGCTATTGTACAATTAAAATTGAAATTTTAAATGCTCAATAACTTATTCAAAAATAAGCAGAGAAGTTTAGTTTCAACAATTGAATGCTTTCAAATTAGAAAGTCATATCAAATGATGTCAATTTATGGAATTCTTGAACACGTGCTTCTAAATCCTTTTCAGTGATTTCCAACAAACGCTCAGTACCGAATTTCTCAACACAGAAAGAAGCCATTGCTGAACCGTAGATCACTGCTTTTTTCATGTTTTCAAATGAAATATCATCTGTTTTCGCTAAATAGCCAATGAAACCACCCGCGAAAGTATCACCTGCTCCTGTCGGGTCAAACACTTCCTCTAATGGTAAAGCTGGCGCTGAGAAGATTTGGTCTTCATGGAATAATAAAGCACCGTGCTCACCTTTTTTGATGATTAAGTACTTAGGTCCCATTGCCATGATTTTCTTCGCCGCTTTCTTTAAAGAATACTCACCTGATAATTGGCGTGCTTCCTCATCATTTACAGAAAGTACATCTACCATAGAGATCGTTTTTTTAAGATCTTCCATTGCAATGTCCATCCAGAAGTTCATAGTATCCATTACTACTAACTTTGGACGATCTTTCAAACGCTCAATAACTGTACTTTGAACTTGTGGTGAAAGGTTACCCAACATCACATATTCAGTCCCTTGGTAGCTTTCCGGTACGATTGGATCGAAGTGCTCTAAAACGTTCAATTCTGTCACCAAAGTGTCTCTTGAGTTCATATCATTATGATACTTACCAGCCCAGAAGAAAGTTTTCTCACCTTCTTTGATTTGAAGACCTTCTGTATCAACACCTTGATCTTGAAGTGTTTTGATGTATTCCTGAGGAAAGTCATCACCTACTACAGCTACTACTCTAACAGGTTTTACGAAGAATGAAGAAGAAATAGAGATGTATGTTCCAGCACCGCCGATGATTTTATCAGTCTTGCCAAAAGGTGTTTCAATTGCATCAAAAGCAACTGAACCTACAGTTAATAAACTCATAAGTTTTATATTATTACTTTGTAATTTCTAGATAAGAAAGTACTATCTCAATTCTGATTAGTACTTATTTGGAGCACAAAAGTAAAAAAATATGAATGGAAAAACCTCATTCTATAAATTATCATTAAGATAATTACAAAATAAAAGGTGGGTATTAGGTTGTTATTATAATTAAAAGTAGTCCGCTAAGCCTAAAACTTCATTTAATTCAAAACCGGAGTATTCTCCAACTCACACGCATAAGTGAGGTCTAACATAAATTCCCTGATATCATTGATATATTCTTCTGCCTCTCTATCCGTCGTTATATCGTCGTCAGTGAGCACAAAATAAATAATAAGGCAATTATAATTGTTGTCTATAAAACTGATTACATCGGGACTGACCGTAAGCAATGTGCTACAATCTGATCTATTGACCGCCTCCTCAATGATGTCATTGTATTGTTTCACCATATTCGCAATACTTGCATTATCGCAGGCCGTCACCGAAGAAGCTTCTTCTTGACCACAGGAGACCACGCCAAAGCAAACACACAAACATGTTAGTAAACTGATAATATATCTTGTCATAATACTTTAATTCATCTGCTATAACGACAATTAAAAAAATAGTATGAACAATATAGTATGCCCAAATATTTTAAAAATATTGGTTGATCGTTATTTCTTTTAACTATTTTTAATACTGAATAAGTAACTGGTTTACAGTTTATTTAAAAAGTAATTTATCAATATATCACTTGAATAAAAACTTAAATGTCATTGAACCGTTAAGTTTTACTCAACATAACTACATTAAATAACATGGCAAAAATACTAAAATTCGCTTTATTTATAATAAGCATTGGTTCATTATTAAGTTGTGCTACAACAAAACAGCCTAATTTATCAACAAAAACATTAATCATTGGCAGTAAAAAAGTGGACTGCACAGGTGTAGGTCCTCAAAAATGCTATCAAGTAAAAGAAGATGGAGCTCAAGAGTGGAGTAATTTCTACGGCAACATTGAAGGATTTGAATACAAAGAAGGGTATGAATACCAAATTGAAGTAGCTATTACTGAGGTGGAAAACCCTCCGGCAGATGCTTCTTCATTAAATTATAAACTTGTAAAGATTTTGAAAGAAACACAGGATCCATATATGACACTTTCGGGTACATGGGTAATCGAAAGCTTGGACGGTAAGACTACTGATCCTTTGAAAACATATATCGCTTTTGATCCTGCCACTGATAGAATTTCAGGTTACGCTGGCTGTAACGGGTTAGGCGGATCGATGAAATATGATGCTGAGGCGGATACTTTAAGTGCTGGACCTTTTATGTCAACAATGATGTTCTGCCAAGAAGTAGCAGAGCATGAGCGTGCTTTGGGAAAAGTGCTTGAGCAGTTCAATAAGTTTAAAGTGGAAGGTGATGTACTTACTTTATACAAAGGGGATGAAGTGCTGGTTACTGCCAAAAAAGGTATGAATCACAGAGATTTATTCAGAAACTGGGAAGTAACGCAAATTGAAGGTGTTGCTGACTTGGGTGGCAATATTCCTAACTTCTTCTTGTCAAAAGACCTTGAAGCAAATGGTACTGGAAGCTGTAATAATTTCAAAGGTAAATTTGAATTAGATGCTTACTCATCTGCGATCAAAATAGGTCCATTGGCTGCTACAAGAATGATGTGCGCTGAAAACAATGTGGAAGGTGCATTCTTCATGCAAATTGATAAAGTCAACCGTTATGAAGTAAAGGACAAGGAACTTTACTTATACCAAGATGATCAATTGCTGATCAAAGCTAAGCGAAAATAATGCAATAGAAAGGTACTTGATCTTTTAAGACAAGTACCCGGACTTACAATTCAAACGAAACTATTTTATCATTAAGCTAAAAAACCCTGATGTTTTGCATCAGGGTTTATTTTTTTACCAGAAAACTACATTTACCGGCAGTGGTACTTTCACTTCATTTTTGTATTCCAATGCTCCTGTTTTCTTATTTCTCTTAAATAAAACAACATTATTGGACTGTTGATTTGAAACAACTACAAAATCTTGTTTAGGGCTGATACTGAAATCTCTTGGAGAATCACCATGAATTTTCGTGTAGCCCAAATTCGTTAGTTTACCTGTTTTCTGATCAATTTTATAAGTGACAATACTGTTATGTCCTCTGTTAGAAGCATATAAGTATTTTCCATCTTTCGATACTTTAATAGCTGCACAAGTATTCAATTTACTTTTATCAAAATCTGCAGGAAGAGTAGATAGTTCCTCCTTAAGCACAAAACCGCTTTCTGACATGGTATATGAAGCAACTGTACAAGATAACTCATTCAATACATAAAGAAACTTTCCTCCTTTTGACCATATTAAATGACGAGGACCTCCGCCTGCTGTAATTGCTATAGTGTTTGTCTCTTCCAGTTTACCATCTACCACCTTGTACTCATGTACTTTATCACTCCCTAAATCAACGGTATAAACTCTTTCTTTAGCGGCGATATAATTAGAGAAATGAGCATGAGCCGCTTCTTGTCTGTTGGTTTGAGGCCCTTTGCCTTCATACTGAATCAAGTCAGATTTTTTTTCAAGAAGACCATCTTTGATTTTAAAAACACCAACATTTCCTCCCGAATAGTTCGCTACAAAAACATTATTCTGATCATCAAGGGAAACATGACAAGGGTGAGCTCCCCCACTATTGACCTGATTGACAAATGTAAGATCTCCTGTTGCTTTGTCTACTTTGAATAAACTTACCTGACCGTCTTTGCCTGGAAGTTTATTGTCTGAGTTTTCATTTACTGCCACCACAAACTGATGGTCTTTTGAAAAGGCAAGGTAAGAAGGCTGATCCGATTTAGCGGCTACTCCATCGAGAACCAACTTTTCATTCTTTGCATCAATATGCATTTTGTAAATTCCTTCTGAAGTGGTGCTAGTATACGTTCCTACATAAAAATTTTGCTGTGCAAAAACGGGGTTAAAAAGTAAATACACTAAAGAAGCTATCAGAATTTTTTTCATCGTTTATTTAATTTATTTAGATCTTCAAAGTACAAAAAATACATAAATTATTTACATTTATTTCTGTATACAACCGTAACATTACGACAAAAGAAACGAAAGCAATGGAAAAAATTAAAATCACAATAGAATATTGCACACTATGCCAATGGACTCCAAGAGCGGTGTGGTTGCAACAGGAATTACTCTACACTTTCAATAATGAAATTGAAGAGATCAGTTTAAGACCTACAAACGGCGGTGTTTTTAAAATTTCTGTCAATGAGCAATTAGTATGGGACAGAAAAGAGCAGGGATTTCCTGAGCCCAAAAAAGTAAAACAAGCGATCAGAGACTTGGTTGATCCAGAGCGTTCATTGGGTCACACTGACAAATAAATGAATGATTTCTATTGAAATATGAATTGCATTCCTTATTTTTTGGGAACCAACCAATAAATAAACACCTATGCAATACCCTATGTCTCATAGAGGCTTTTCTGCTCCTCATTATGATGCGATCATCATTGGAGGCGGCATTACAGGTGCTTCTATTGCTTATGAATTAAGTTTGAAAGGAGCTTCTGTGGCCTTGTTGGAAAAAAGTGATTTTGGTAGTGGTACTTCTGCCGCTACCTCCAAATTAATTCACGGGGGCTTACGCTATCTTAAAAACCTTGAAGTTGGGCTTGTCAGAGAATCGCTGAGAGAAAGGCGTTATTTGTCAGACATTGCCCCTAATTTTGTACGCCCTATTCCATTTATGCTTCCTTATTATTCGCTGAAAGAGCAATTGATGCTAAAAGCTGGAATGGAAGCTTATGATTATCTCTCATTTGACAAGCAGAAAACAAAACTGAAAGAAAATGCCCTTCCGAACTATCAAACATTAAGCAGAAGGAAAACAATGATAAGAGAGAAAACTATTCATGAAAAAGGACTTATGGGTAGTTATATCTATTATGATTGTCAGAATGCATATGCTGAGCGGCTGACCTTAAATTTTATCAAATCGGCTATGCTTCATGATGCCGAGGTGAGTAATTACTGTAAAGTGACGGATTTCAAAGTGATCAACAACGTCGTGAAAGGCATAGAGGCTTTTGATCTTATTCATCAGCAGAAAGTAAAACTAAATGGTACAGTAGTCATTAATTGTGCTGGCGCTTGGGCTAACTCGGTTTTACAGCTTGAGCATTCACCTCAAAGAAAAAATATACCACTCAGGTCAGAAGGAATTCATATTGTCACTCCTTCATTGGGAAATAAACATGCCGTGGCATTGGTTACTCCAAAAGGCAGACATATCATGTTGCTGCCTTGGCGAGGACATACCATTATTGGCACTACAGACAAACCTTATAAGGGAGAAGTGGATGAATGGGATGTGACGCAAGAAAGTATTGATGAATTGATTGAAGAAGTCAATGCTTGCTATGGAAATGCACTCCTTACAAAAGAAGATATCACTTATTATTATGGAGGATTGAGGCCTTTGGTGGATCAAAATACAGAAAATACGTATGATCAATCCCGCAAACATGAAATTGTAGACCATGCTTCTGAGGGTTTCAAAAACTTATTGACAGTTGAGGGGGGAAAGTATACTACTTCAAGGCATTTGGCTGAGCTATTGGGAGAAAAGATTTCATCAGTAGTTGATTTAGAAAAAAAGCATGAACAAACTGCAAAACAGCCACTTTTTGGTTGTGGGATTTTACATATTGAAAACTATAAAAAATATTTGATGGATGAATTTCCAAAAGCTATTCACCTTCAAATCGACACTTTAGTGAATATGTATGGAGAGGAAGCGAAAGAAATTCTAGATATTCATTTTAATAGTAATTCAGAAAACCTATCAGAAGAAGGTGAAGTAACGGCACAAATCCATTATGCAATCAAGAATGAAATGGCCTTCACTTTGGAAGATTTATTTCTAAGAAGAACAGGTTTGGGCACATTAAGACAGCCTTCAGATGTGCTAATTCAAAAAGTAAGTTTAATTTTGAAGGAGAAATTAAATTACAGTGAAGAACAACTAATACAACAAAAAGAAAACTTGTTAAACCATTATCGTTTGATTCAAAATCAAAGTAAGAGAAATGAAAACATTGCTTAAAAAAACTTACAGACAAATTCTTAATTGGGGAGATCCTAACTATCAGGAAGTGCTTTCTGATGATGTAAAGAAAACAATACAAGAACTTGTCGGAATACCTGTTTTGGAAGTGAATTTACCTACTTTTTTACCCGGTGAAAAAGAAGTAGTTGTAGATCGGAAAATTCAGCTTCCACCTAAATATGTCAAAGAGTTTACTGAAATAGTAGGTGCTGAAAATATTAAAACTTCAGATTTTGACAGAGCAAAACATGCTGCTGGAAAGTTTTACAGTGAGCTTCTTGAATTAAGACAAGAAAAAGTAACTACTCCTCCCGATTTAGTAATCAGTCCTAATGATGAATCACAGGTGGAATTAATCATTCAGAAATGCAATGAGTGGAAAATAGCAATTTGTCCTCAAGGCTTAAGATCTTCTGTCACTAAAGGTATAGGTCTTCCTGATGGAGGTATCGCATTGGATTTGACCAAACATCTCAATCAAATCATTCATCTGGATGAGGAGAGTCTCACCGTCACTGCTCAGGCAGGAATCAACGGACCAGCTTTGGAGAAATTCTTGAATCAAAAAGGATACACATGCGGTCACTTCCCTCAATCCTTTGAGTTTTCCACTTTAGGCGGATGGATTGCAGCGAAAGGTGCCGGTCAATGTTCTACTGGCTATGGTAAAATAGAAGATATTGTTTTAAGCTTAAAAGCTTTCACTCCTATCGGGATCTTTGAAAATGAAAGCTATCCTAAAGCCGCACAAGGATGGGATGTAATGCCTTTGTTTATTGGGGCCGAAGGAACTTTAGGTGTGATCACACAAGCTACCATCAAGATTAGAAAATTTGAACCGAATAATCGCCGTAATGCTTGTATCATCTTCAAAGATTTTGAAAGTGCTCAAGGGTCAATGCAAGCTTGTATTCAAGGGCAATTTGGCTTGCCCCATCTGTTCCGAATTTCAGATCATGAAGAAACAGAAGTTGCTTTTAGAATGAAAGGTTTTGAGGGTTCTTTCTCTGATAAAGCACTGCAAGCAATAGGCTACAAACCGAATAGCAGGTCTCTGATGTTTATCTCAGTGGAAGGAGATAAAGATTATACCTCTCTGGTAATCGATAAAATCAAATCGACCTCAAAGAAATTTGGTGGCAGATCTATCGGGAGCCGTCCTACAAAAAAATGGCTTTCACAGCGTTTCCACTCCGCTTATATGCGTGAGCCTCTAATGGACCTTGGGCTGATGACTGATACTATAGAAACTTCAGTAATGTGGAAAGATCTTAAAAAGCTATGGAAGAATGTGCGTACTTATATAAAATCTAGACCCAATACCGTTTGTATGTGTCATATTTCACATGTGTATGAAAATGGAGCCAACCTCTATTTTACTTTTATTTCTCCTACAGATAAGTCTGCTCCTCTTGAAGATTATCAGCAATTCCATGAAGGACTTGTCAACACCATTTTATCCAATAATGGATCTCTTTCACATCATCACGGAATAGGCAGGGCCTTGTCACCTTGGTTGAAAGAAAAAATTGGAGAAAACAGCTATCAGCTCATGCAAGGTATAAAAAGTATTATTGATCCTAACGGAATAATGAATCCTGGAAGTGTGATAAACGAATCAAATAAATAATTTGCATTTCAAAAATAAAACCCCATCGTATTAACACAATGGGGTTTTATTATAAAAGCCTTATTCAGTGACTCTTACCTTCTTGTATAATACAAAAAAGAATAAGGAAATAACTATACACTGAAATGCGATGAAGATAAAGCTAGTGTTCAAGTTGAATACAAAACGCAACATTTGTGGTGCGATGATGAGTCCTAGCAAAATAATTAGTCTCTTGTCGTTCATTTACAATTAGTTTTTACGTAAGTAATAATTTAGTTTTCGTTATAGAAGTTTTCGGTTTCGAATCTAAGTTTTTTACCAAATAATCGCTAAATAAAAATATTAGATTAATACAATTATCCTATAAAAACTGCTAATATTTCAATTAAAAAATCATAACATTGAAAATAACATAAAAAAAGGATGTCACTTGAGCTTCAAACTCAAGCGACATCCTTTCATCTACCTAATAATGAATTACTTAGATAAATTAATATCTGCGATACTCTTTATTCTATTTCTCTCAAGGAAAGCATCAATCGTTTCAAAATGCTCAATGACTCTTTGCTCTTTAAATTCGAATACTTTTTCAGATAAACCTTGTAAGAAATCTCTATCATGGGAAACCAAAATCAAAGTACCGTCAAAGTCTTTCAAAGCCTCTTTCAATACGTCTTTTGATTTTAGATCCAAGTGATTGGTAGGTTCATCAAGAATCAGTAAGTTGACGGGTTCCAATAATAATTTCACCATTGCCAAACGTGTTTTCTCTCCACCTGAAAGAACACCTACTTTCTTATCTACATCCTCACCACCGAACATAAACTGCCCTAAAATATTGTTGATGTGTTTTCGGATATCACCTTTCGCCACTTCATCAACCGTTTGGAAAATGGTCAATTTAGGATCTAATAAAGAAGCTTGATTTTGAGCAAAGTACCCTACTTGTACATTATGTCCTAGTTCCGCTTCACCAGAATCAATTCCTATTTCTTTTAAAATGGACTTGATCATAGTCGATTTTCCTTCACCGTTTCTACCTACAAAAGCCACTTTCTCTCCTCTACGGATGGACATGTTGGCATCTTTGAAAATCACTTTATCATCATACGATTTTGAAACATCTGTCACTGTCACAGCAATTTCTCCAGATCTTGGTGCCGGAGGGAATTTCAGTTTCAATGCTGATGTATCTACCTCATCCACTTCTATAATTTCTAACTTTTCAAGCATTCTCTCTCTCGAGTTCACTTGATTTGTTTTAGAATAAGTCCCTCTAAAACGCTCAATAAAAGCTTTAGTTTCTGCTATGAACTTCTGCTGTTCTTGATACGCTTTCAACTGCTGTGCTCTACGATCTTCTCTTAATTCCAAATAATGAGAATAATTGGCTTTATAATCATAGATTCGCCCCATAGTCACTTCAATAGTACGGTTGGTGATATTATCAATAAATGCTCTATCATGGGAAATCACCATTACTGCATCAGCCTTATTGACTAAGAAATCCTCAAGCCAAATTACTGATTCAATATCAATATGGTTAGTAGGCTCATCTAGCAAAATCAAATCAGGCTTCTGTAAAAGAATTTTTGCTAATTCGATACGCATTCTCCACCCACCACTAAACTCACTTGTCTGACGTTGGAAATCATCTTGTTTGAAACCAAGACCTTTTAATGCCTTTTCAACTTCAGCATCATAATTTATCTCTTCAATAGCATAGTACTTCTCACTCAAGTCCGTTACGCGCTCGATGATTTTCATATACTCATCACTTTCGTAATCCGTACGTGTTTCCAGTTGCTTATTAAGTCCTTCCATTTCATCACGCATCTCAAAAATATGCTGATACGCCTTGGAAGCCTCTTCGAATACTGTACAGTCATCCTCAGTCAATAAATGTTGGGGCAAATAAGCAATCACCGCTTCCTTTGGAGCTGTCACCTGTCCTTTAGTAGCCTTCTGTACACCTGCTACTATCTTCATCATTGTAGATTTTCCTGCACCATTTTTCCCCATCAAGGCGATTTTATCGGTAGGATTAATCACAAAGTTTACATCACTGAAAAGTGTCTGACCGCTAAATTCAACGGCTAAATTATCAACTGAAATCATAGGTATTTATTTAATGAAGCAAAGATAAGAGAAGGAATGAAGGAATTAGATTTTTTTGATAACTATTAAAAAGTAATTATACACTTTCTTTGTGCATCAAAAAGTAAAAATGGAAATGGATTACTTTACAAGCTGTTATTATTAAAAAAATCATCTAATAAAATAATAATGCACCACTAAGGAAAAGAGGTAACTTTTAGTCCTTTAATCTGTAAGTCAATTCATTAAAATTAATCAAAAACACAAAAAATTAACTCAATAAGAGTCCATTAGAATTAATCTTAAATTGCCACAACTATAATATCATATAATTAAAAAATATTTATAGTAATTTAATTTCAAATTCTGTTCAAAATTAACTATTATTACTACACACTTTTTATTAAGAATTTAACCTTATTCCCCTATTAAAATATGAATGAAATTGAACAAATTGTTCTAAATGCAATCAAAAAAGACAAGGACTATTTAAATGCCTTAAAAAAGCAATTGAAAGACACAAATCCTTTTACTGTAGCTGTAAAAATGCAGGATGATTTAAAAGATGTAGACAAACATAGAAACCTGTATGACACTATTTTAGACCAAGTAGACCTGTACAAAATTGCCAATTCATTAAACCAGAAAAGACCTTACAACAAGAAAGGTGCAAAGGAATAAAATCTTAAAATTCCAACCTGCTGTTTTATTATCAATTCCTGTTTCCTAAATAACAATGATCAAAAAAATTACCATCGTTGGAGCACTGCTGTCAATGCTTATTGCAGGGTGCTCTACATCGCATGACAAAGAAGAAAAGAAAGTGAAAAAATTATTGGCGGAATCTCAATCCACTGAAAAAATTGAAGACCATAAAATCATCATTTACCAGATGATGACTCGCCTTTTTGGTAATACCAATACTACAAATAAACAGTGGGGTACTCTCGCTGATAATGGCGTAGGTAAATTTAATGATATCAATGATGCCGCACTACAAGGAATTAAAGACCTTGGGGCAACTCACGTTTGGTATACAGGTGTCATTGAGCATGCTGTGATTACTGATTACAGAAAAAATGGCATTCCACTGGATGATGCCGATGTGGTAAAAGGACGTGCGGGGTCTCCGTATGCTATCAAGGATTATTATGATGTCAACCCTGACCTTGCGGTGAATGTTGACAAAAGAGTCGAAGAGTTTGAAACGCTGATCAAAAGATCACATGATAATGGTCTGAAAGTGATTATTGACTTCGTTCCAAACCATGTTGCGAGAAAATACCACTCTGATAAAAAACCAGAAGGAATTGAAGATTTCGGTGCTTCTGACAATCTAAAAGAAGGTTTTGATGCCAATAACAACTTCTATTATATCCCTGGAAAACCTTTTGAAGTACCTGAAGGCTACAAGCCACTGGGCGGTGATAAATTCACTACCTCTGATGGGAAATTTAAGGAAATACCGGCAAAAGTTTCTGGAAATGGAGCCGTAACTTTTGCGCCTACGGTCAATGACTGGTTTGAAACAGTTCGTCTGAATTACGGTGTCAATCACCTTTCTGGTAATGGTGAAAAAGTTTTTGACATCAATGGAGAAGTTCCATCTACTTGGAAAAAGACTTTGGAAGTTTTGACTTACTGGACCAAGAAAGGAGTAGATGGATTTAGATGTGATATGGCTGAAATGGTACCTGTTGAGTACTGGAATTGGATGATTCCTCAGATCAAAAAAATCAATCCTAAAATCCGTTTTATTGCTGAAGTTTACAACCCTACTGAATATAAGAATTACATTTTCAATGGTAAATTTGATTACTTGTATGACAAAGTGGGCGTGTATGATTCATTAAGAGCGGTAATGGAAGACAGACCAGGTTCTTCATTGTCTCACCTTACAAAGGTATGGAAAGACATGGACGGCTTCAACAATCATATGTTGCGTTTCTTAGAGAATCATGATGAACAAAGAATTGCATCTAAGGAGTTTGCAGGCGATCCTGTTTTAGGTATTCCTGGTATGGCTGTAAGTGCGGCACTAGGTAGTGGTCCTGTGATGATTTATTTCGGTCAGGAAGTAGGTGAGCCAGCTATTGGTGAATCTGGATTCAGTGGTGATGATGGCAGGTCTACAATTTTTGATTATTGGGGAATTCCAGAGCATCAAAAATGGGTCAATGACCATAAATATGATGGTGGTTTGCTGAGCGAAAGTCAGAAAACATTAAGAAATGACTATAAAAAACTATTAAAAGCGGCCAAAGGTTCTGAAGCAATTCGCAAAGGTCATTTGATAGATTTACAGCAGTTTAACCGTACAAACTCTCAGTATAATGTGGACAAGACTTATAGTTTTATTCGTTATACTAATAATGATAAGGTGCTTGTAATTGCCAATTTTGAGAACAAAGACATTACTTCTGAAGTGATTATTCCGAATGAAGTAATGACCTTAATCGGTATCAAAGAGAAAAAAATCACGGCTAAAGACCTGATTACTGGTTATACATATGATCTTGATTTCAATACAGCCAATGAAAGTGGATTAAGTATTCCGGTACAGAAATACGGTGCTTTATACCTTTCATTTTAGGATTTGAATCCATGTTTGAGGTGTGAGATACAACTCTGTTTCAACGTAAGATAAATTCAAAAAAAAGGAGTGAATTCTATTTATTTGATAGATTTCACTCCTTTTTGTATTAAAAATGGCAATGTTTTTTTCATTCTATAGAAAGAGTTTTAATTTTGATTTTCAAATTTCAAATCGCGTAACTGCGTAATAATAAAACTATCTGTTAGATGAAAGTTGCCATTTTAAAATACAATGCGGGAAATGTACAATCTGTACGTTATGCATTGCAACGTTTAGGGATTGATCCCATCTTGACAGACAATGCTGAAGAGTTGAAAAGCGCCGATAAGGTTATTTTTCCAGGTGTTGGAGAGGCGAAATCAGCAATGGACTATCTTAAGGCACGTCAATTAGATCAATTGATCAAAGATTTAAAACAACCTACACTAGGGGTTTGCCTTGGTCTACAATTAATGTGTAAGCATTCCGAGGAGAGAAACACGGACTGTCTTGGTATTTTTGATGTGAATGTCAAAAAATTTGAAAGCGAGACACTAAAAGTCCCTCACATGGGATGGAACAATATTCATGATCTGAAAACTCCTTTATACGAGGGAATCAGTAATGAAGACTATGTGTACTATGTGCATAGTTACTATGCTGAATTGTGCGAAAATACAATTGCTGTGACGGATTATGTAAACCCTTACAGTGCATCATTACATAAAGACAACTTCTACGCGGCACAGTTCCACCCTGAAAAAAGCGGTGATGTTGGGCAAAAAATTATAGAAAACTTTCTAACAAAAATCTAATATGTCTACAAAAATAGATATCATTCCAGCTATCGACCTGATTGATGGTAAATGCGTACGTTTATCACAGGGAGATTACAATCAAAAGAAAATTTATGCTGATGATCCGTTGGTAATCGCAAAACAATTTGAAGATGCGGGAATCAAAAGATTGCACTTGGTAGACTTAGATGGTGCTAAAGCGAAGCAAGTTGTCAACTATGGTGTATTAGAAAGAATCACAAAAAATACTTCTTTGATTGTTGATTTCGGTGGAGGAATTCAGTCAGACGAAGATTTGGTGAAAGTATTTGACCATGGTGCTGAAATGGTAACTTGTGGTAGTATTGCAGTAAAAGAGGTAGAAAAATTTACTTCTTGGATTACAAAATTCGGAAACGATAGAATCATTTTAGCAGCAGATGCTAAAAATAAAATGATTGCTGTAAGTGGATGGCAAGAAGACTCTAAACTGCCTTTATTTGAATACTTGAAAAACTATACGGCTAAAGGTATTACAAAAGTGCTTTGTACTGACATTTCTAAAGATGGAATGATGCAAGGTCCTAACACTGAGTTGTATGGCGAAATCATGAAAGACTTCCCACATATCGAATTAATTGCGAGTGGCGGTGTAAGTAAATTTGATGACTTGATTGCTTTGGAAGAAGCAGGTATTCCTTCTGTCGTAGTTGGAAAAGCCATTTATGAGAATACGATCTCAATTGAGGATATATATCAACACATGTCTAAATAGATTGGTAAGAAATGAGTATTGAAACCTTAGTTTTTGAACAATTTAGTGAATACAAAGGTCAGATTGATCATTTCATCACCACGAGAAATGGAGGGGTTAGTACCCCTCCTTTTGCTTCTTTGAACCTTGGCAATATGCTTCATGATAATCATGAAGCCGTTCTAAAAAACAGAGCAATTGTCAAAGACGCTCTAGGCTGTCAACGCCTTTTTATTGCCGACCAAAAACACACCAATAAGGTCTTCTCCATCACTGAAAATAATGTGGAGGAGTACCTGAAAATGGAAAACCCCTTTCCTGAATCTGATGGCATGATCACTAATGTGAAAAACATTGGGTTATTGACTTTAGCAGCTGATTGTACTCCTATCCTATTATTTGATCCTATAAAAAAAGTGATAGGTGCGGTGCATTCTGGATGGAAAGGAACGGTACTAAAAATCCTAACAAAAGCGGTAGAGCAAATGGTTACTGATTTTGATTCTGAGGTAAAAAATATCAAAATCTCTTTCGGCCCATTTATCAAAGAAGCCAACTATGAAATTGGAAAGGATGTAATCGTTCAATATGAAGACGCATTTCCAAACGACATAGATAAAATTCTATTACCCCACATCAATCCTGAAAAAGCCTACCTTAATATCACAGAAGCCCAAAAATCACAATGTAGTGCTTTAGGCATTCTTAAGGAAAACATTGAATTCCTTCCTTTTGACACCTATACGGATGAACGGTTCTTCTCTGCAAGAAAAGCATCTCCTGGACAAACGGGAAGGTTTGGTGGAGCGATTGTGCTTCGATAAACCTGTAATCTAAAACACCTACCCACTCCCTCCACTGGCGCAAGTGTTAAGGCGGAGGCGTCACTTGTGTCTATATTTGGAAGGAGTCTGTTGACTCCCTACCCCACAAATTAATAGTCAATGTTTACTGATGAAAGGGTTTGTGGAATTTGTTTAGTTGATTCGGAAGTCTGGAGACTTTTCCGATTGTTAGACACAAGTGACGCCTATCGGCTTAACACTTGCGCCAGAGAGTAATGCCTACAGCTTAATACGTCGAACAGTGAGCGGGGGCGTTTGTGCTTCAATAAATTCGCAATAAAAAAACACCAACTCAGGAATAGCTCCCAAATTGGTGTTTAAATTTATTTTTAAGGCTGATGATTAGCTTAGGCTTTTCGCTAAAGCTTGTTTGATATCAGCTAAAATATCATCTACATGTTCCAAACCAACTGAAATACGGATTAGACCAGGCGTGATACCTACGGCTAATCTTTCTTCCTCTGTCAATTTAGAGTGCGTTGTTGATGCAGGGTGAGTTGCAATTGTTCTTGTATCACCTAAGTTCGACGACTTAGAAATCAACTCTAAGCTGTTCCAGAATTTCTTTCCAGCTTCTACACCACCTTTTATTTCAAATGAAACCAAAGCACCACCTAATCTCATTTGCTTTTTCGCTAATTCATGACCAGGGTGTGACTCCAAGAATGGGTACTTCACTAACTCCACTTCAGAAAGACCTTCTAAAGCAGCAGCAACAGCGTGAGCACTTTCACAGTGCTTCTCCATTCTGATTGATAATGTTTCCAACGATTTCGAAAGAATCCAACCATGGAAAGGTGATAATGCAGGACCTGTATGTCTTGACATAAACTTCACTTTCTCCATCAATTCTTTTGAACCTAGAATAGCACCTGCTAACACTCTACCCTGCCCATCAATGAACTTAGTAGCGGAGTGTGTAACAATATGAGCACCTAATTTCAAAGGATTCTGTAAATATGGAGTAGCGAAACAGTTATCTACATTCAAAATGACATCATGCTTGTCAGCGATAGCCGCTAAAGCTTCAATATCAATAATGTCCAATGCTGGATTGGAAGGTGTTTCGATAAAGATCATCTTCGTGTTTGGAGTGATCGCTTTATCAAATCCTTCTAAATCGTGAATATCAACATATGTATGAGTAACGCCCCACTTAGGTAATAACTGCGTTAGAATTTGGTGTGTAGAACCAAATAATGAACGAGAAGCTACGATATGATCACCTTGACTTACAAAAGAAGCGATACTCAAAAACATGGCCGCCATACCTGATGATGTGGCAATACCAGCTTCCGCACCTTCCAATTTCACTAGCTTATCAATAAACTCGTCATTGTTAGGGTTAGAATATCTTGAATAAATATTACCTTCTACCTCATCTGAAAATAGTGCATTCGCATGGTCAGCATCTTCAAATGTAAAACTTGAAGTGGCATAAATTGGCACAGAGTGCTCTCTGTTTTGCGAACGGGGTGTTTGCGCTCTTACCGCAATAGTTTCAAATTTCTTCTCTTCTTGACTCATACAGTTTGTTAGTTAGATACTTGATTATCAATCAAGTTCCAATATTACTAATTAATAATGAAAATAAAGTCTTCCATTGTGATTTTTTAAGAGCAATTAAAGCTAGTTATCGCACACAATAGACTTTCTAGGATGGTTTTATTCCGCAATAATCTCAAAAGAGTGCGTGATTGTTGCTGTTGATTTTACCATCTCGGCTACAGAACAATATTTCTCTACTGCTAACTCCACAGCACGCTTTGCTTTCGCTTCGTTGATTTCACCGAATAATTGGAAGTGAACATGCACTTTTTCAAACGGTGCAGGTACAGCATCCACACGGTCGCCCTCTACTGAAATCTTCACATCATTGATTACTTGACGTTGTTTTTTCAGGATATGAATCAGGTCAAAACATGCACAGCCAGCCACGCCTGTCAGAACTAATTGCATTGGACTAAACGCACTTCCCTCGCCCATGCCATCCATTTTGCCTTTGCCTGCATCAATGAACAAAGAGTTGCCTTCTTCTGAGGTAGCTTCGAATTTTACGCCTTCATTTACTCGATTTAGTTCAATTTTCATGACTGAATGTTATTTTTATACTTGATTATTTGTTCAATACACAAAGGTTTGATAAAATTACGAAAATACAAACTAAATTAAGGAACTATGAAAAGTATTACTGTAGAAGAGTTCAAAGAATTACAGGAAAGCGGTGCTGACTTCCAGCTTATAGATGTACGTGAAGACTACGAGTATGACGAGGCTAACCTTGGTGGAATTTTAATTCCGTTAGCTACTGTTGTTGATGAAGTAGAACAATTCAGCAAAGACAAAAGAGTGATCGTTCACTGCCGTAGCGGTAAGAGATCTGCTAATGCTATTCAAGCTCTTGAAGGCATGTTTGGATTCACTAACCTTGAGAACCTTGAGGGTGGCATCTTAGCTTACATCGACGAATACGGATTAGACGACTAATTCTATTCACAAGAATACACCTTTTTTTAGCCTTCCTGATCTAGATTATTCTAATTTCAAGAAGGCTTTTTTGTGTATTATCTTTAACAAAGAGCCCAATGAAAAGATCTTTTCCCGATATTTGCCTCATTAATAATCATAATTTATTTATCAATGTCTGATACATTATCCATTGTCATTTTTCAAGGTACTGACTCTGATTGGTGGCCTGCAGTAATGCAAATCCGTAAAGAAGTTTTTGTGGATGAACAGGAAATCGATATTTCTCTGGAATTTGATGAGCTTGAACCAAAAGCTTTTCACTTGTTAGTGTTGGATGACGGACATCCTGCTGGAGTTTGTAGGTTCTTCAAAACAGAAGAAGGATACAAATTAGGACGCTTTGCTGTATCGAAGCCTTACCGCGGTCAAGGTATTGGAAATGCTTTACTTCAAGCGAGTCTCTCTGAAATCGAAGATATCGCAGAAGAAGGAACTAGAATGTATCTCCACTCTCAAACCTATGCTACTGCCTTTTATGAAGATGAAGGGTTTGCCGTGAAAGGTGATGAGTTTATGGAAGATGGCATTCCACATGTATTGATGGAACAATTCGTTTAAATGATATTTGAGGCTGTTAATTATAACAGTCTCTTTTTTTTATGGTGGATTATGGCTATAATGTATGAAGTAGGACAATTTTGAATAACCCAATAGATAAAAAACGAAAGAAATGAATAATAAAGTTTATATCGCTACTAGCATTGATGGTTTTATTGCCGATAAAAACGAAGGATTGGATTGGCTTCAAACAGTTCCTAATCCTAATAATGATGATATGGGATTTGGTGCTTTTATGGACTCCATAGACGCTTTGGTGATGGGAAGAAATACCTATGAAATCGTAAAAGGTTTCGGAGGAGAATGGCCTTATTCTAAGCCAGTTTTTGTACTCAGCACCTCTATCAAGGAAATTCCAGAGCATTTATCAAACAAAGTATTTATCATCAACGGGACATTAAATGAAATCCTGGAACAACTTTATGCTCAAAACTACTTAAACCTGTATATTGACGGTGGTTCTGTCATTCAAAGTTTTTTAAAAGAAGATTTAATTGATGATTTGATCATATCAACTATTCCAGTAGTCCTTGGCGGTGGATTTCCATTGTTTGGCGAAACAGATAAGCTGTTGGAGTTTGAATTGGTTAGTACAAAAGTACATTTGGGGCAAATTGTTCAGACGCATTATTCTAGAAAAAAATAAAAAATAGGGCTGTTCCACTTTTAACTGGAACAACCCTATTATACTTTATCTACCTTTTAATTGAAAACCAATTAGAAAGTTACATTTTCATATTTAGTCACGCTCTTATAGATATCTGAAGATGAATACTTAGCAGTTGCCCAATCAATAGCGTTAACATCTACTTTTTTAATATTCATATCTTTATAAGTACGATAATAATACGCTTTTTCTTTCAAATCGTGAACTGTAAAGTGAGTTACAGTCTGTGGTTCAGGAGCTAACCAAGTCCAGTACAACGTTCCTTGAGCGATATCAAATGTATTAAGCATATTCCATGTGTGGTTTAGAATTGCTGCTTTAGAATCATCTCTTGAAAAATCTGCTGTTGCATTCAAAAAGATAGCACGTTGAAAACGATCTGGAGAAGTTTGGTTTCCGTAAACACCAACTGATTCAACTTGATTGCGATCCACTTTTCTTAGGTCTTGTGCATTATTAAATTTCTCTTTAGCTATTACGATTTGAGTATCATACGAAGGACTGTTTGCCATTGCTCCAACACTTTCATAAACGGTTGGGATACCCATAGCACTTTCTACTTCTACCACAATCGCACGATCATTATCTTGAATAGACCAGTGAGTACCCATTGTACCGAATACATCATTACCTTGATAAATCGATAATTTTGACAACAACTCTACTGCATGATCTACTGATTTAGCATTACCAAGTATATAAGCAGGAACATTCCAGTGGCTTAAATCTCCTTTTCCTTGTGAAGCATACACTGACATCCCTAATTCCTGAGCAGTAATTGATACTCCATGCTCATTCATTCCTGAAGAAATAGTTGTAGCATCTCCAGTACCATGTTGCATAGCGACAAAGCCATATAAAGCTTTAATACCATCTTCAGCAAATTGGTGACCTCTTGGAATCAATGCGAGGTGTTCATGTGCTTCAACAGGCAATTCCATTGAATGACCAACAATACGGCTTCCATCAGGAGCTACATAATTAAAGGAAGTACAAGCAAAAGTAGTTTGTGAAACAGTAAGTATTAAAGCAGTAAATGCTGTAATAAGTGTTTTAATGTTTAATTTTTTCATTTCTAAGAATATTATTAATGTTATATCTTAGAATGGGAAAATAGAATACGTAAACCCTATTTTAAAAAACAGAAAGATCAAACATACTGTAAATCACTCTTATATAAGCACAAAAAAGGCTAGGTAATTCTAAAATCACCTAGCCTTTTTAATATCTCAAAGAGATTGATTAGTAATCACCTAAAGTCTCTTCTAATTGAGCTAAAGCTGCTTCAGTTTGCTCTGCATTTGGAGCAACACCGTGCCACTTGTGCGTACCTACCATATAATCGATTGGAAAGCCCATTTCAGTCTTCATTACGATCATGATCGGCTTACCGTTTCCTGAAAGCTCTTTTGCTTGCGTCAATGCAGCATCTAATTTCTCCATGTCGTTACCTTCAGCAACGATAGTCTCCCAACCAAATGCTTTGTATTTCGCTTCGATGTCGATCAAACTTAACACGTCAGATACATCACCATCAATTTGACGGTTGTTGTAATCGATGATACCTACTAAGTTGTCAATTTTGTTGTGAGCGGCATACATTGCTGCTTCCCAAATTTGACCTTCTTGTTGCTCACCATCACCCATTAAACAATATACCATTTTGTCGTCATTGTTTAATTTCTTCGTCAATGCAGTACCTGCAGCAACTGATAAACCTTGTCCTAATGAACCAGAAGCCATACGTACACCTTCTAAGTGCTCATAAGGAGTTGGGTGACCTTGTAATCTTGAGTCGATTTTTCTGTGAGTAGCCAATTCAGATACTGGGAAGTAACCAGCTCTAGCCAGCGTGCTATAAAAAACAGCTGAAATATGACCGTTTGAAAGATAGAAAACATCTTCACCTACAGCATCCATTTTGAACTCCTTGTTGTGTTCCATGTGCTTAAAGTAAAGTGCTACAAATAAGTCAGCACATCCTAGGGCTCCGCCTGGGTGACCGTTTCCTGCACCGTTTACCATTCTAACGATGTCACGTCTTACTTGAGACGCTATTCTTTTCAATTCTGCTATCTCTGCCATCTTTCTTTGATGTAAGCTATTTATTATATGTTCATTGGGTTTTTATACCCAAATTTTATTTCCGACTGCAAACTTAACCAATTATCTGTTTAGTATGCTCTTTCGTCTTCACCTTTTTAATAATGTCCGTTAAAATTCCCTCTTCATCGATGATAAAAGTGGTTCTGACCGTACCCATGTACTCTTTTCCGAACGTTTTTTTCAATTGCCAAGTACCATACAAGTCATGAACTTTGTGATCTACGTCTGCCAAAAGTGGAAATGGCAACTCATGTTTGGCAATAAATTTCTGGTGACGCTCTTCAGAATCAGTACTCACGCCCAATACCACATAACCTTCAGACATTAACTTTTCATAGTTATCTCTCAGGTCACAAGCTTGAACTGTACACCCTGGAGTCATATCCTTTGGATAAAAATATAAAACTACTTTCTTCCCTTTAAAATCGGATAGTTTTACTGTATTACCATTTTGATCTACGCTCTCAAATTGCGGAGCTGCTTGTCCTATTTCCAATGCCATAATTGTATTGTTTTAGTGTAATTTGTTGTGTGCTGACAAATGTAAAAGTTTCAGAGGGAGTTACAAAAAATGCATTTACCTTAAATCAATATATTTAGGAAGTTGGGGCATTTCATCAAAATGAAATAGTTTACTTCTTATTTTTGCATTAAGTTTGAAAAAAACATCAACCACTTCACAAGAACCTTTATAAATCACATTGGAATTCTGTTTTTTAATACTGAGTATTTTCTATTTTCTTTATTTGATGAGATTAATCCATCTCTGGAATTCTTCTGTCACAAAAAAATCCGAACAGACATTCAGCACCTCAGTTTCTATTGTAGTGGCTTTAAGGAATGAAGAAAGTAACATTTCCTCATTATTTCAATCCCTTATCAATCAGTCCTACACGAATTACAATTGTTATTTTATCAACGATCATTCTGAAGATGCCACACTTCAACACTTACAAGAATTCTGTAAGAGTTATGATCATTTTCATGTAATTTCTCTAGATTCAGAGGAAAAAGGGAAGAAAATGGCTATTCGCAAAGGTGTAGAACTTTCTGACAGTGAACTGATCATTACTACTGATGCAGACTGTATTCATGATGCTGAGTGGATTCAAACGATGGTTGAAAATTACAATAGCTACCATAAACCTCAATTGCTTTCCGGCCCTGTACAATTTTCACCTTACCGAACATTTTCACAAAAACTGATGACCATTGAATTTGGAAGTCTGATACTTACCGGGGCAACTTCTATTTTGAGTAGACAACCTAATATGTGCAATGCGGCCAACCTTGCATTCCAAAGAAAAGCATTTCTTGAGCAGAATGATTATGAAAAACATATCCATATTCCTACAGGTGACGATGAATTCTTGATGCATCAAATTGCAAAAGAAGACCCTTCAAAAATTCAATTTGTAAAAGATACCAAAGCGATTGTAAAAACGCCTCCGCCTTCAGACCTGAAATCTTTTGTTCAACAAAGAATAAGATGGGCCAGTAAATGGAGGCATTATGACAATACATTACCTCAAATCAGTGCAGTTTTTATTTTCTTATTACATTTTAGTTTTATAGCTTCTTTGATCTCCATTGCTTTCTTTTCAGGAAATTCGTTAATATTGCTCTCGGGTATGGGCGTAAGGCTATTAATAGAATACATTTTTAATAGGATCATTCTAAGATGGCAAGGCGATAATCAGCTTGTAAAATGGATTCCCCTTGTTTCTCTTCTCTATCCTTTTTATGCATTCAGTATAGGTTTGCTTGCTACTTTTAGTCCATATTCATGGAAGAACAGAAAATATAAGGTTTAGAATAGCTTAGAAAACGTGCTTTTGACGAAAAATATTTTACAAACCTGCGCTTAATCTTTCAAATTTGTTATTTTTGAAATAAGATTTTTTTTTATGACTGATATAGAATACAACATTCTTGACGAGCTCTATTTTGTAGTGAGTTTCAAAGACTTACTCTCAGAAACTTCTCTCCAAGAAAGTACTTTAAAAATTGAATTAAAGCATTTGATTGAAAAAGGGTGGGTACGTTCTTTTTCCTCTCCTTCGGAAGAAATTGAAATTGAACTTTCGGATTATGAGAATTTATACTCATCATTGTATTATCTTGCCTCAAAGAAAGGCTTGTTGGCTCATAATTCTCAATAAAGACACTAACTTTTATTCTTTTACATAGCATAAATGACAGCGTACGAAGTACATAAACCACCATCTCACTTTGTCAAGAAGAGACTAAAGAGGAATACTCCTGCCATGGTTTCTATTGTCTATATTTTCATATTGGCATGCATGGCTATTGCAGGCTATTTGATCATGCCTGATGGTACGCACTTTGCCAATGATGGCCTTTTAGAAACCGCTAAAAAGCCACCAATGTTTTCGGTAGATGTACTGAAAAAGAAAAAAGACATTGTAGTACATACGCCTTCGGTGATTGATATTTTACTGAATGGAGAGGAAAATAAATTCTTTGAAATTCCGATTGTCGGCACTCCAAAAATCATAGGTGACTCGGTATTTTTTGTGGTGTACCCTGGTTTAGAAAAAAAATCACTGCACACTACAAAAAGGTTGGAAATGGGACTGCCTTTGGTAGAAGTTGTAAAATCTATTTACTCTTCTCCTTCAGAAATTCTCGGTAAAAACCTGCCACACAACTATCTTACTAGAGGTGATTCTACAATCTACCTTGATGAGAGACAAAATGTAAAGAAAGCCTACAGAAACGACCTTATTAAAGAGTTTCAGAGCAAGCATGTGGAAAAGAAAACCTTTATTCTAGGTACAGATAAAATTGGTCGTGATGTATTAAGCCGATTGATTTTCGGCACAAGAGTATCATTGACCATTGGTTTTATTTCACTGATCATCTCATTGACTATTGGTATTTCCATTGGTGCCATGAGTGGTTATTTTGGTGGATATATAGATAAAATTGCTTTATGGCTAATGACCATTACTTGGTCTATTCCTGCCATTATGCTGGTAGTGGCAGTCCGTTTAGCGTTGCAGAGTGAAGGCGTTTGGGTCACGTTCGTAGCAGTCGGCCTTACAATGTGGGTAGAAGTTGCACGTGTGATCAGAGGACAAATTTTATCCATCAAACAACAAGACTATGTTGAAGCGGCAAGAGCTTTAGGTTATTCGAATACCCGTATTATCTGGCATCACATTTTGCCAAACGTATTGAGCCCTCTTGCAGTAATTTGTGCTTCCAATTTTGCCTCAGCAATACTTATTGAAGCAGGTTTAAGTTTCCTTGGTCTGGGCGGACCACCGTCAATGCCGTCATGGGGAACGATGATTAAAGAAGGTTTAACAGAATTAACACCTAGTGGACATTGGCATCTGATCATTTTCCCTTGTCTTGCTATTAGCCTTACTGTTTTGGCCTTTAATTTAATTGGGAACGGGCTTAGAGATGCCTTTGACCCACATACTAATTCTAAATAAAATATTATTGTATTCATATATCTATGGCGAATCTTATTGATAAACGATTAATGCTAAAAGAAATGCAGTTGGAATCTCTTTTTGAGACGATAAGTGCAATCAATGCTAATAAATCGGAAGAAGACCTTTATACTATCTATAAACTAACACTTTCATCAAACCCTAGTATTTCAAATCTTCTTCTTTTTGTTTTTGATGAAGATTTGCAAGAACATGTACGTTATGTTAATTATGGCAACCATGATCATGATTTAACAGAGCGTTTCCCCAAACTTTTTGAGGATTACACTAAAACTTCAAAAGTAAAGGTTAAACCTGAAGGGTTTGAAAATTTTGATACTATCATTCCAATCAAACACAAAAACGATGTTTTGGCTTATGCTTTGGTTGGAGTTGCCTCGGAAAAACATATCGACTTTCATGACTCAGGCTTTACAGAGGCTTTGAGCAATATTATATTGGTAGCAATCGAAAATAAAAAGCTAGCCAGAAAAGAAGAAAAGCAAAAAGAAACAAAGAAGCAGTTGAAAATCGCCTCTCAGGTGCAGACGATGCTTTTCCCTAGAAACTTGCCTTACGGCGATGATGTTCCTGTTTCGATTCACGCAAGCTACATGCCCCACCACTCTATCGGCGGTGATTATTATGACTTTATCCAGATGACGGATACGAAGTTTTTAATCTCCATTGCCGATGTATCAGGAAAAGGGGTTCCAGCTGCTATTTTAATGTCCAACTTCCAAGGGACAATACGTGCTTTGGCAAGAAGAAATATGGATATTGAGAGCATTGTTCATGAGGCCAACACTCAGATTTTAGAAAGTGCTCAAGGTGAGAATTTCATCACTGCTTTCTTCATGGTGTACGATACCGATACACAATGCATCCACTACATCAATGCAGGACACAACCCTCCTTTCCTCTATAATGAAAACAAATTCTCTCGTTTAGAAGAAGGTACAACTATTTTGGGGTCATTTACAAAATTACCTTTCATTGAAGTTGGAGAAATTAATAACTTGCGCAAGTTCTTCGTTTTCGGGTTCACAGATGGCTTTACTGAAACCTATAACGACGAAGATGAAGAGCTAGGAGATGACAAGTTATTAGAGTTCTTAACTGCAAATGTTCAGTTCGATCAGAAAAAAATGCACAAGAATCTTATTGCACTCCTTAATACTTTCAAGGGTCATCAAGCGTATGCTGACGACATCACTTTATTATCATGTAAGGTGGACCTTGAGAAGAGTTAGTAGAAATCATTCTTTTGAAATGGAATTTATTATCCAAGATCTGAGTTAATTACTAAATATATTGACTCTTCATGATTAATAGTTCTATCAAAAGAAGATTTAAACTTTGCTCTGGCAATAAACACATATTTTATTACTTATATTAATTACTAACCTAGAATTAAATGCAAAAGCTCGAGTTAAAAAGCTTCATGCAGGGTTTAATCAGAAGAAATCCTGGACAACCAGAATTCCACCAAGCTGTGGAGGAAGTGGCAGAGAAATTAATTCCATTCATCAACGAAAACCCCAAATACTTAGACGCCTCGATTCTGGAACGAATGACAGAACCAGATAGAGTAATCAGTTTCCGTGTAACGTGGATGGATGACGAAGGCAACATTCGTGTAAATAGAGGCCACCGTGTACAATTCAACGGTGCTATTGGTCCTTACAAAGGGGGACTTCGTTTCGACAAGTCGGTATCATTAGGTACTTTAAAATTCTTGGGTTTTGAACAAGTATTGAAGAACTCTTTAACAACGCTTCCAATGGGTGGTGCTAAAGGTGGTTCTGACTTTAACCCTAAAGGAAAATCAGAAGCAGAAATCATGAGATTCTGTCATGCATTCATGACGGAACTTTACAGATATATTGGTAAGGATACTGACGTTCCTGCCGGCGATATTGGTGTTGGCGGTAGAGAAGTAAGTTTTATGTTTGGTCAATACCGTCGTATTGCCAACGAATATACAGGTGTTCTTACAGGTAAAAACTTAGCATTTGGCGGATCAAATGCTAGAACTGAAGCAACAGGTTATGGTTCAGTTTATTTTGCAAAAGAAATGCTTGCCGTTAGAAATGATGATTTCAATGGTAAAAAAACGGTTGTATCTGGATCAGGTAACGTAGCACAATACACTGTTGAAAAATTAATTCAGCTAGGTGCAACTGTTCTTACCGTATCAGACCGTGGCGGTTTCTTACATGATCCCGATGGCATTGATGCTGAGAAATTGACTCACATCCAACAGTTGAAAAACGTAGACCGTGTTTCTTTAGGTGAGTACGTGAAGAAAGACCCTGGTGCTACTTATACTGAAGGTCAGAGACCTTGGGGCATCAAAACTGATTTAGCATTCCCTTCTGCAACTCAAAACGAGTTGGATGAAAAAGATGCTGAAACTCTAATTACTAATGGATGTATTCTTGTTTGTGAAGGTGCCAACATGCCTTCTACAAATAAAGCCGTAAAAGTATTTGAGAAAAATAAAATCATGTACGGTCCTGGTAAAGCAGCCAACGCAGGTGGTGTAGCAATCTCAGGTCTTGAAATGACGCAAAACTCAATGCGTTTACAGTGGAGCTTCGAAGAAGTTGATGAAAAACTTCAAGGTATCATGAAGAAAATCCACGCTAAATGTATGAAATATGGTCAAGAAGACGGATGGGTTGACTATGTGAAAGGAGCAAATATTGGTGGCTTTGTGAAAGTTGCTGATGCTTTATTGGCATATGGTGTGATCTAATTTACTCCGTTTATAAATAAAAAACAGGCTAAGTCGTTTCATTATGACTTAACCTGTTTTTTTTATATCCTATTAGTGGTGATCTTTTGCCCACCATAAATCACTCATAAAATCATTACTTCCATTTTCTAAAGCTTGAACTCCAGAATTGTACCCTTTACTGTTGGCACCTTGCTCACGGCTAGGATATAATACGCGTCCTGGAATTTTCCCATTGGATCTGTTATCTGGATGATTGATTTGTTTTTTGGTAACAATAGAAGGATAATGTGTACGTCTCCATTCTGCATAAGACTCATATCCATTAAGTAATAAAGAAACCCATTTTTGAGTATGAATTTCATCTAAAGCCCCTTCTAAACCCATTGCCTTATTACTTCCTAAAGTTGGAATAGAAGCTAAATAATCATCTACTTGATCTGCTTTTAATGCTTGTTCAGCATTATACATCTCCATTAATTCCATTCCTGCTTTAATCCCACTTCTATATAAAGTGTTTGCATCTCCTGCCCCATTTACTAACCCCTTTAATTGAGCCTCTGCTAATAAAAACTGAACTTCAGCGTAATGCAGAACAACAGTTGGAGCATTTAAGTGAACTAAATTTTTACGATGCGGCTGAGCAAATCCATAAACACCTATCCCATTTTCAAACTGACTATCAAACTGATTCTCATTTGCAAGGTCTGTCATTTCACTTACTTCTAAACCATTCGGCAACCCTTTATAATCTTCACTATTTGAAAAATACTTTTCATCTGAATTATAAACACCTGCTAGAAAACCTAATCTGGGATCTACCTGATCAGAGTAGTTTCTCAACACATCAATAAAAGTATCTGAGTATCGGAATAGATGACCTCCTACTCCACCATAATTAAAAAACACTCTGGAAGTGGGATTCATATAACGGCTATTATCACTGAAATGATTTAAGAAAATATTATCAGCATTAGATTGCAGAACGCCATTATCATACGCTTTTTGAGCATATTTTCGTGCAACCTCTGGCGCCTTATCAGATACTCTTAATGCTAGCCTCAACATTAAAGAATTACAAAATAAATTCCACTTATCGATATCCCCACTAAAGAATAAATCACCATCAATAAAAGCCTCAGCTTGGGAAGGTGGATTGCTCAATACTTTCTGAGCATCTTCTAACCTTTCTAAAAGCCCTTTTATATTTAGAGTTTCATTTCCAAGATAAATGTCTTGTTCATGGTCATATCTTGGTTCAAAAATCCCTTCCGTTGCTCCTTTACCCGCTTCAGAATAGGGAATTGGTCCATAAAAATCAGATAAGCGATGAAAGTTCCAAACCTGTAACACCTCTATCACAGCCAATTTCAATGCATTCTTCTCTTCATTCTCATTTTTTAATTCATAGGCCATCATCTCCAAATTATTAGTACATTCTCTGAAAATTCTCTCCCAGAAGGCAGACATATACTCTTCATTATAAGTATAATAATTTCCTGACCACGATTTTGAGGTCGCAGACAAATGCTGTACAAATTCCTCAGCATAAATCAGGTTCCCTCTCCAAACATCATAATCATCTCCCACCCCATGCAAAATAGCGTACGCTAAAATGTTATCATGTGTCATGTTGGTTGATTTATTAGGGTCAACGTTGATATCTGTGTTTACACAAGCGGAAAATGAAAACCAAAGTGTGATAACTAAGGCTGTTTTATATATAATTTGCATGATTGTTTTAGTATTTAGAATGAGACATTTAGATTAAAACCATAGCTTCTTACAGAGGGAAGTGCTGTCATTTCCACGGCTCTACCTGTACTTGATGCGTTTAGAATGGCCGTCGGATCTATATTTTCAGTTGCTTTCCAGATAAAAAATGGATTACTGACCACTGCCGATATTCTTGCAGAAGACAAGTGTATTTTTTCTAATAGCGATTTAGAAAAACCATAACCTAAACTGATTTCTTTCACTCTGATGTAAGATGCATCTCGGATAAACTCTGAATTGATTTCTGAAATTCTGTTGTAGTAGATTTCAGGATTTGGACCTATACCTTGAGTATAATATAGATCTCTTCCCTCTAAGGTATTGATATGGGTTCCCGATTGGTACATAGCAGCATTTGTCCCAGAATAAAACTGTCCCCCAATTTGCTGATCCAATAATATGTTCAATGACAGTTTTTTGTAGTTGAAGTTAGAAGAATAACCTAAAATCGCAGTAGGATTCATACTTCCAATTTGTACTAATTCCGAAGTGTAATTAGGGATTCCATTCTCATCATATACTATTTCTCCTTTATCATTTCTTGAATAGTCTCTACCCATAATCACCCCATATTCTTCACCAACAATCGCATCCACTCTTACATCACCATAATCACTGATGGTAATTTTCTCCATATCTCCAATCAAGCTGTTCACTTTGTTTCTATTTTGAGTGTAATGGATTCCAACATTCCAATGGAAATTTCTATTCACAACGGGAACAAGATTTAATGAAACCTCATAACCTGTATTACTCATATTTCCAGCATTCACCATTCTGCTAGTAAAACCTGAAGCATCAGAGATATCCATATTGATGATCTGATTTTCTGTGATTTGATCATAGTAAGTGAAATTGAAATTTATTCTATCATGAAAGAATCCTAAGTCTGCTCCGAACTCTATAGAAGAAGTCATTTCTGGCAATAAATCTGCATTATTCATTGCTCCAGAATACCCTGCTGGTAAAATTCTATTTCCATTTTTATTATTGAAACCATTGCCGGCTGTTCTGAAAGTCTGATACAATTTATAAGGATCGGTATCTGAACCTACTTGTGCCCATGACCCTCTGACTTTTGCCAAAGTGAACCATACAGGCAAGTTCACTTTCTCAGAGAATACAATGCTTGAACTGAAAGAAGGATAGAAATACGAATTATTTCCCGCAGGTAATGTTGATGTCCAATCATTTCTTCCTGTCACAGTCAAATACAACCACCTATCATAACCAAAATCCAAAGATCCGTATATCGAATTCATTTCTTTTTCGGAATGGTTCTGAGTACCTGAAACTAAACCTGCATTACTTACATGATACCAATCAGAATAAAATTGCGTCATCTCTATACCCACATTATTCTGTGAAAACTGCATCATATTGGCACCAACGATGCCCGACACATTAAACTTCCCTAAGTCTTTATTTAAGCTTAAGTACAAATCATGGTTCATCTCATATCGTTCTTTCATACTTTCCTTGCTTTCACCATTACTGATATAGGGTGTGCCTACTGGTGTAATGCTCAAGTCTCTTCCTGAAGTGAAATCAAGGCCATTTCTGTAATTAATTTTAACCCCTTTGAATAACTCAAAACCAATATTTGCGGATAGTAATACTTTATTTTCAATGTCAGTGATATTTAAATTATCCATCACCCAGTAAGGGTTCAGTGTATACACATCATTGATAAAACTCGGGTTTGCTCTATTCTTTTTCAAAATTTCTGAGGATTGGGAAGCCGGCATTCTATGATAGGCATTACTAGGATTAAATGTCGATTCACCTCCAGAAGATCTGCTTGCATCTTGATGGATATAAGTCAACTTTGTATCTAAAAATAATCGTTTTGACTGATCTGTATTGATTCGGGCTGAGATAGAGTTTCTTTGAATAGTAGAGTTAGGCTGAATATCTTGAACTTGTTGATTGGCATATGAAATTCTAGTCTGTACGGTTTCATTTCCGGCCGAAATTGCAATACTATTATTAAAAACATGTCCCATACTGAAAAGAGACATTGGGTCCCATTGATCATTATATTGATATGTATTTCCATCAAAACCTACATAATTTTGTCCATTTATCTTCTCTCCCCAACTCAATAAACCGGTGTCCATTGCTTCCGCTTCTGATGATGGAACTCTCCCTTGCACCCCTTGTCCATATGTATTTTGACGAGCAGTAAGCATATTATTAGGTACACTCCAGATCATCGATGAATTAAAATCTATTCCTATTCCATCTTTCTTTTTACCTGTTTTTGTCGTAATCAACAAAACTCCATTTGAAGCTCTAGATCCATATAATGCCGTTGCAGCCGCACCTTTCAATACACTTGTCGTTGCAATATCATCAGGGTTAATCATAGAAAGAGCATCTCCTTTATCAGTACCACCCCATTTTCCAACACCACCTTTTGTTCTTCCATCCATTGGTACTCCATCAATAACAATCAGTGGATAATTATTGCCTTTTAATGACGCATTACCACGAATAGAAATGGAAGAAGCTTGCCCTGGTCTATTTCCCGAAATTTGCACACCTGTTACTCTCCCACCTAAACTGTTGGCAATAGAGCCTGTATTTACCTGAGTAAGATCTTCACTACTCACTTCAGAAACCGCATAACCTAAAGCTTGTTTTTCTTTGGAAATTCCAAGAGCCGTCACGACCACTTCTTTGAGTTCCTCCACCTCTTCCTCCAATACTACAGTCAAATTTTCTAAGCTGACCACCTCAAGTTCTTTTTGCTGATACCCCACAAATGTGAAAACCAACACTTGACTTATTTCTACATCCAATGAAAACTTCCCGTCCATATCAGTAATCACACCATTAGAAGTTCCTTTTATTGAAATATTCACACCAGGAAGACTAGCTTGATCTTTTGCATCAAGCACTTGACCATGGATACGATTTTGAGCGTAAGAAGTCAGGTTCGTTATTATAAAAATTACGAACACAAGCAGTTTAATTTTATACATTTTTATCTGAATTGATACGTTATGAACAAATCCTTTTTAATAGAGCAAGTCTGAAACCTCTTGTTAGTTTTTTCAACTTCATCTTAAAAAGCTTATCACAATGTTACAGGGCAAGGGTGGCATTTATCACGTACAATTGGGGGTACAAATGGGATAAAATTATTAAAAAATCTAAAATCACTAACTCAACAAAATACACATCACTTACAAAGGTAAATGGGTTTGCTTTAGTAAAATATGTTTAAGAAATCGCAGGTATTAAAAATGAGAAACATCTGAGAGCTATATTTTATTCAATCCAACAACAGATCCACTTCATCAACTAGAACCGACTAATATGAATAAACTTTTTATCTATTTCATACTTACATTTTCGTTCATTTTCTCCAAAGTGTACGGACAAGGAGGACTCCTTTTTACAAGTTCTTCTATTGAAAAAGAACACCCTACTTCATTAATTTTACCAAAAGAAGCGATTATTGAGGTAAAGCAAAATTTTGAATTGGGTTTTGAATTAAGTCTTGAAAAAGGGAATGAAATAGGTCGTATTTTAAGAGTCGCAACAAATGATGAACATACCATTGATGTGATTTACAACCCTAGCATCAATGGCAAAAACAACAGTTTGCTCATCGCTCTAGATAAAAAAAATCATATACTAAGTATACCTCTTACAAAGTATTCAAAGTACATCGACTGGACCAACTTTAGACTTTCTGTTAATCAAAAAACACATCAAGTTACTGTATTTTTAAATGAAGAAGAGTTTACAGCTGATTATCCTGAACTCCCAGAAATTGAAGCAATACGTTTAGAGTTTGGAGCTTCAAATCATCAAGGTTTTGAAATAACAGATATTCCTACTTTTTCCATACAGTCAATCAGATTTTCAACAGCTAATAAAGAATATGAATGGCCTTTAAATGAATATCAAGGCAGTATAGCTCATGAAATCCAACACGGATATGACGGAAAAGTCATTTACCCTAGTTGGATTTTAAAAGATCATCATCAATGGAAAAAGGTAGCAGAACTCGACTGTGGTTTTCATCCTGCTATTATGTTTGATTCATTGAAACAGGAAATAGTAACAGCCGATCAGAAATTTTTACATCGCTACAATGTGCGTTCTAGCCAAACCATTACTACTCGTGTCCCTCTAAGGGCTGTAGACAATGGTATTTTTGAAGGTCTTCACCTACCTAATGAAAAAAGGTTTCTACTTTTCGACATCAGAGGTAATACCGTTTCTTCATTGGCCCATGGTGATACGCTGGCTACAAGAAAAATCTACAACAACAAGGTCATCAATTATTGGTATCCTAATATTTTTTATAACGAACACTCCCGTCAATTTAAAGAAATTAATGGCTATGGACGTTTTAAGTATAAAACCGATTACAGAAAATACAACCGTTATTGGGCACGATGGGAAGCGTGTGAGATAAAAGGTGACAGTATCGCCCCTCGTTATAGAATGGGGCAGTATAAAGTCAACTCGAGAGAATATCTACTTTACGGAGGTGTTGGAAATGAAAATGGGTATCAGGTACTAGGTACTCAGTTTTTCCATGAGCTATATAAAATTGATACCAAAACAGACTCTATTCATAAACTTTGGAGTTTTGAACCACCTATCAAAAACATGAGTAATGCGGGGAATATTTTCCTTGATGATCAAGCTGAACATTTTTACAGCATATTATTGTTAAATCGCAACTATAATACAACGATACAGCTTGCTAAAATCAATATCTCAAATGGAGAAGTAGAAGCGATTAGTGACACTTTAGTTGTAAAATATAGAGATACAGAATCACAAATAAAGTTATTCCAAAACTCGAAAAACAAGTCCTTCTACCTGTGTCATCTCAATGGCAACTACGATCAAAATGAATCAAAATTAACTATTTATGAATTAAAAGGTCCTCCAATAAGTGCCTCAGAAATGATTCAATTGAGTAAATCGAAGAAGTATACCCCTTCTAACTTTCAATACAGCTATATTATTTTAATTGTGGGACTCGTAATTTTCTTTTTTGTAATCAGCCATAATTTAAAGAATACCTCAACGGATCAAAACCTGAAAGAGAAACAACCTATTGAAGAAAAGCAGCAACATGAAAAGGAAATTCCGGTCAGCCATACAACAGTCAACCAAAAGAATTCATTTTTTATTTTTGGCAAATTAGAACTTACCGATAGAGAAGGGAATCAAATCACAGATCAGATTACTGAAAAGCTACGCCAATTATTTTTAATAGTACTTTTCTATCCCTACACACACAAACGTCCTGTCAGTACGGCTGAACTAACTCAACTTTTATGGCCTGATACACCAAAACCAAAATCAAAAAACAATAGATCTGTCACTGTTAGAAGATTACGCATCATTTTAGAACAATGTGATGGAATTCAACTTGTCTATAATAATAAAGGATGGTCCTTTCAGTACGATTCTACATTTTATAATGAATTTGAAAACTTCATAACGCAGAAATCACAGTTAGAAAACACCAATTTCCAAGATGTTGATAGTTTCATTTCCTTCTTCCAAATTGTAGAAAAAGGAAATTTACTTCGTCCTATGGCTTTTGAATATTTAGATGACACGATCTCAAATATCAAAACAGACTTGATTAATATTCTACTGAAATTTGCTCGAACTAATCATCAAATCCCATGGGTTGAACAGATCTCTGATTGTGTTTTCCAATATGATAAATTGGATGAGGAAGCATTAATACTGAAAATAAATACTCTACTTTTAATGGATAAAAAAATTCAGGCACATCAAGAGTATTCAAAGTTTTCTAAAAACCATCTGAGCTTTTTTGGGGAAGAATATCATAAGGCTTTTGAAGATTTGATTAATGCATAAAAAAGTCACTCCAACTTTTACTAATAAAGAAGAGTGACTTTAAAATATTGAGTTTAAAAAACATCAAAAGCTTTGGGTGGAAATATCAAAAATATAATCTAGCCTTTTGTCTAATGAAAAAATTTCAAAGAATAAGGTACTAAATGAGGGAGCTCCTTTTCACTGATCACATATTCCCAATTATTTCCTTTATATAATAACTGTACCTCATCAATACTTAGAACTTTATTATCGTCTTTATCTTTGAAAATTATTTCTCTATATAAATCAGAATAACCAGAATCTACTACTCTAGACTTATCCATGTAATATTTAATAAATTCTACTTCACCATTAGAATTGTGATAAAATTCTTTTATTAAAGAGTAAATCTTTTCGTTTTCAATTTGTTTTACCTCAAAAAAGTGATGATAATTTCTCACCTCGTAAATAACGTTAGACTCTCCTTTACTGATGTTTGAATCATATTCTTCAATTTTAGAATTAAAGAAAATTGAGTCTTCAAAAATATCTTCAGGATAGTCTATAAAATAGGTTTTCCATTCCTTGAACTCATATCCCTCAAAATTAGAGAAGCTATCTTTGTAAACAGTTCGAACACACTCTTCCTTATTATCATCGCTGTAATAAGAATAATGCTTTATTTTATTACCCGAATATTCATATTCTGTGTATCTAGGAACTTCTCCTCCTCCTGAGATAATATCACCGCTAAAACGAAGGACTCTTCCTTTTTCATCATAAAGAAAACCAGCTGTATCAGGTTCAAAGTTATAATAATCGAAGTCAGTAGAAATATAAAAAAACTTAGTTTCGTAAAAGTACCCGCTTACTCCCTTATAAGATTTTCCATTTTCAAGAAGGTAATCAATCGTTAAATTGTTACCATAACTATCATGTGTCTGCAATTGATTAATCTTAGCCTCATCATTGTAAAAATATTTGATTTTCAAGGTTGTGGGCTTATAATTTCTATAATAAACAGGATGCTCATAAGCTTTAACTTCTACATCAGAACTTTCTATCACCCCATTCTCTTTTATATTATGAGTAAATGAAACTACAGAATCAGCAAACCCTCCAAATAATGGATAGGAAATATAGCTTTTTGTAATATTCCCATTGACTATTTCATGATCATACCGTATTTGCCATTCATCTTTTTGATTGAAAAGCTTTTCTAATGACAATTTAAAATGAAGCATACTGAATCGGGCATCTTCATTTATTGTAATGTAATTAGAATTTACAGGATCAATTATATCGTTTTCACAGCCTAAACACAATAGTGCAAGAAAAATTAGACAATAGTTTTTTACTTTTATCATTACTTTGAAGTTTGATTATTTAGGAAAAGTCAGATTTTAAAAAATTCTATCATTTACCATCAAAAATATTAACCGAAATACTTTATCATTGATAGGTAGAGTGATAAAAATGGCTAACGTTTTTACTATACGTCCAAATTAATCCTTAAAAAAGCAAAAAAAAGAGTGTAAGATACTACTTACACTCCATTAATATTTGTTATGATTTAGCTTCTAAAAACCAAATCCGCTTGTACTCATCTTAGTATAACCCGCTGTAGATAAGTTGTACTTCTTGTTGACAATTTTAGTCGCTTCAATATCTAATCTCTGATTTTTAGCTTCATCAATAAAGCTAAAACCTAGCAACATCTCACCTTCTTCAAGTTGTATTCCCACATCTTTAGTAACTACTTTCGTTAAGTTTTCTAGACCTTTAGCAGGCACTTCCAATTTACCGATGTAGATGTAAACCCTCTGTCCGTCTTTCTCCCCTTCGTACACACGGCACCTCTTCCCTAAAATCTGTTTTCTGATTTTATTGTTTTCAGTAGCTTTTACAGAATTGATACCATAAACATCTACTTGTGAAGGATCTACAGGTGATTCAATAGCGATTTTCTGACCAAACTGACGCATTAAAATCAGATATTTGTTCGTAGCAAAATCACATAGCATGTACTGTGTGCCTCCGTCTTCTTCCATGACTACTCTTGCACCCAAATAACCTTCAGTTCCAATTAACAATGATACTTTAGGATATTCTAACGCTTTTCCATTATGCAATTGACTAAAAACCACTTGATTATCAAATGGGTATGTTTGTGCAAAAGCTGAAATTGATAATGAGCTTAATAATAATATAAATGCGATTCTAATTAATTTCATTCCGGTAATAATTTGTGATATTAAATTCCTCGAAATAAGAGGTGTATATATACATCTCTATTTTTCAAAAATAAGCAATTCCATTAGAAAAATATCTTATTATTGATTTATAGGTATTTAAAGGACGTTAAATAAAAGGTAATTTAACCCGCAGCGTACTCAACTGCATGGGTTTATCTTCCCGTTTTTGGCTCAATGTAATGGAAAACCACCTTACTGCCATAAGCTGTATCGATCAATAAATCACCATCCTTTACTAGTTTAATATCAGGACGTTTTGGACTTAAATGATCCATCTTTATACCTGCAGAGTTTTCACCGTGTCCTTCTTCCAGCACTACATTAATGTTGTCTTCAGAAGTGGTATAAGTGCCTTCATATTCGTAATAACTGCCATCAGAATAATCAAGCACATATTGTACTTTACCATCAGGCTGAAATGAAAAAGCTACTGTACCGTAGGCTCTTTTGTTGATATAAATTTCTCCGTCATCTCCTCTTTCTGAAGCTATCCCGCTGAAAGAAAGAAAAGCGAAGAATGTTGTTATGATCAGGTTTGATATTTTCTTTAGATTATTCATAGTTATCGGCAACGTTTGTTCATTTTTTACAAACGTTCAATAACTGTCTGCTGATAATCCTCAGAAAGATTCATTTAGAGACTATAACCTTATTTAAATAATGCTCACGGCTTTTAACGAAAAAAGCCCCCTGATTTCTCAGGAGGCTTCCAAAATTTATATCTTAAAAGAACTATGCTTTTACAGCTTCAGTATCTTTTTTGATTTCTTTTTTCGAAGTATCAAATACTACTGGAGCAGCGATAAATACTGAAGAGTATGTACCGACCATGATACCAATGAATAATGAGAATGAGAATCCTCTTAATGCCTCACCACCGAAGATTAATAATACTAAGATTACTAATAATGTAGTGAATGAAGTGATAATCGTACGGTTTAATGTACCGTTGATCGCAGAGTTCATTACATCAATTGTTTTAGAACCTGATGTTGCATTAGAAGTTTCTTCACGGACACGGTCAAATACTACCACGGTATCGTTAATTGAGTAACCAATTACTGTTAATACCGCCGCAATAAATACTTGGTCTAATTCGAAACCTGCACCTAAAAGGTTAGCGATACCGAACGCACCAAATACAACTAATGTATCGTGGAATAAGGCAACAACTGCACCTGCACCGAAGTTCCACTTACCGAAACGTAATAAGATGTATAAGAAGATACCTGCTAAAGAGAATAATACTGCCTCTTCTGCACCTTCTGTGATATCATCTGCAATCGTAGCACCTACTTTTGAAGTTGAAGGAATAATGAATGTTCCTGCGTCTACTTTTTGCTTATCAGAGTATTTCAAGCCAGTGAATGACTCAATACCTTTTACGATAGCAGCTTGTACTTTTGTATCAGCTTCAGAAGACTCATCACTTACCAAGTAAGCAGTTGTGATTTTTAAAGTATTGTCGTTTCCGTAAGTTTTTACTTCAACTGACTTACCTTCTACTTCTTTTACTAATGAACCTTGTAATTTTGAAGGAACAACAGCTTCTTCGAAGTTTACAATATATGTACGACCACCTGTGAAGTCTACACCTAAGTTAAGACCATTTACAGCGATAGAACCGATACCTAATGTGATAATGATTGCTGAGAAAATGTAAGCGATTTTACGTTTACCCATGAAATCGTAGTTCGACTGACCCGCTAATTTCTTCGATAAACCAGTTTCGAAGTTTAAGCTTACGCTCTCACCGTGCTTCTTAGTGAAGTAAGAAACGATCAAACGAGAAATGAATACTGCTGAGAAGAATGAGCAAACGATACCGATCATTAATGTTACCGCGAAACCTTTGATTGGTCCCATACCAAATGTGTAAAGGAAAGCACCAGTCAATAATGTTGTTAAGTTGGCATCAAAGATAGTCCAGAATGCACGGTCGAAACCGTTGTTGATTGCTTCTAAAATACCTCTACCTGCTCTTTGCTCTTCACGGATACGTTCGAAGATTAGTACGTTGGCGTCAATCGACATACCGATTGTCAATACGATACCTGCAATACCTGGTAATGTTAATGCAGCACCAAGCTCTGCTAAGATACCGAAGATAAAGAAGATGTTTGCACCCAATGCAACGTTAGCAATCACACCACCTTTAGCGTAGTAAGCAATCATAAATACGATTACTAAACCTAAACCGATAAGGATAGAAGTCATACCTTCTGATTGAGCAACTTTACCTAATGAAGGACCAACAACAACTTCCTCGATGATACGAGTAGGAGCTGGTAATTTACCTGCTTTTAATACGTTTGCTAAATCTTTTGCTTCGTTGATGTCAAAAGAACCAGTGATTTCAGAACGACCACCATCGATTTCTGAGTTTACAGTTGGAGCAGTATATACTTCGTTATCTAAAGAGATAGCGATACGACGACCTAAGTTTTGGCCTGTCATTTTCTTCCATTTCTTAGCACCTTCTACGTTCATTGACATAGAAACTGCAGGCTGTGCTCTTTGGTCGAAAGACTGGATAGCGTCTGTAATTACGTCACCTGAGATTTTAGCCTCACGGTCTTTCTTTACTACGAATAACTCGAAGTAGCTAACACCTTCTTGCGTTGCCACTGGCTTGTGACCCCATAAGAATTTCATATCTGAAGGAACTACTGAAGTAACGTTCTCATCACGTAACATTTTGTTTACGTCAGAAGTATCGTTTTCAGAGTACACTAAACCACCTTGCATTTTTGATAAAAGTGGAGAGATTACAGTTTCATCAACTTGAGTTGAATCAGCAGCTGTACTTGTTGAGTCACCTTCGAATAAAGAGTTGTCTGAAGCAACAGCTTTTTCTTCTTTTTGTGCAGGAACGTCACCTGCTAATTTCTTACGAGCTTCTTCTTGTTTCACCCACTCTTGGTTCATTTGGAAAATGAATGGCTGAGCTTCTTGGTTAGTCCAAACTTCTAAGAACTCTAACTTTGCAACACCTTGTAATAAGTTACGTACACGCTCAGGGTTATCTACACCTGGTAATTCGATTGAAATACGGTTAGTACCTTGTAAACGTTGGATGTTTGGTTGAGTAACACCAAACTTGTCAATACGAGTACGGATAATTTCGAATGCTCTATCTACAGCACCGTCTACTTCGCCTTCAACTAAATCAACAACTTGCTTGTTTGGAGAGTTGAAAGAAATACGGCTACGGTTTGCTGAAGAAGCGAAATATGTAGCGAAAGGAACGTTTGGAGCAGCTTCTTCTAATGCATCAAAGAAGTTAGAAGTGAAAGACTCTCTGTTTTCTTTTTGTGCTTTTGCCGCTTGTGCTAAAGCAGTTTCAAATGCAGCATCAACGTTAGCACCTGCCATCGCTTTGATTACCTCTACTGGAGATACTTCAAGCGTAACGTGCATACCACCTTGTAAGTCAAGACCTAATGCTAATTCTTTGTTTTTTACTTCTTCATAAGTGTATGAAGTGAAACCTAAATCGTACACTGGAGTTTTCCAAAGTGAATCGATATAAGCTTGTTTTTTGAAATAGTCAACGTGACCATCTGAATCCATTGCATAATCATCCGCATCGCTTTGAATAGAGCGAGATACGAAAGAGAATGACAAGTCAAATAAACTGAATAGGGTTACAATAACCGCTATAAACAGGATAAAACCTCTGTTTCTCATAGTTGTAATTATAGTACTATATGATAGCTGAAATGATTAATTTAATATATATACACACGGCTTTGATATTTTGTGTATAGGGCTATACACGCCATAAAAGCGTTAAAACGGTGTCAATACGTAATAGGGGGATAAGAAATAACTAGGGGGCATTGGGCGCTGCATAATAGGTATAAATGCAGGCTACAGCTGTTGAAAGGAATGTATCAACAACTTCTTTTGTAGGTTTAATTTTAGCAACAGGCTTTAGAATTAACCTGAAGTTTTCTAATTGAGGCAATGTCTTTACAAATACATTACACCAATTTACTGTTTCAGTACTCTGCGGGATTGCAGTAGACTGATCTTTTAAGACATTGTAAGTAGGCTTCTGTTGTCCTTCTTCTTGATCAACGTCTTTCTCTACACTCACACTTACCTCATTTTTCTCCGACGTAACAGCATATACAGCTTCTGCACCTAGTGCTACAAGCATTAGTATCGCCATTAAGAATGGGAATAATTTAAATGATATGGTAGTGTTTCTTTGCATAGAAATTTGTTCTCAGTGGCAAAAATAGAAATCATTTGGAATAAATCACAGTTTAGACCACGTTTTTTTGAGTTTAAAAAGCGAGAGCGATCTAAGAATAGTGAAAACTACCCTTATTTTTCTATAATAAACTTGAGTTGTCCGTGAATTTCAGGAGTTTGCGTTCTGTCGTGAAGTGTTCTTGCTTGGTAAGAAATTTTTTCTTTCAAGTATTGAGATATTTCCTCTAGCGTGGTGTTTTTATCGTTATTGACGTCTGCTGCACCCTGAATCCCCTTTAAATAGTAATAAGTGAACAGCCCATGATATTGTTCAGGAAAACGTGATGCCGCTTGTTCGGATGTTGCTGCCGTTAGAATAATGGCTTGCTCATCATTGAGTACTTTATTTTCTGTTTTAATAAATACAGGAGAAATATTTTTCAAAAGCATCCCGTCATCTGTCGCCCCACTAAATGAAACATCTAATACAACCTGCAAGGAACGGTAAGGCACTAAACCGATATTTTCATAAAAAGTACTTAATGAATACCCATTAAACTGTATCAATGAAGGATCTGTATCTACCGGCACGAAATAACCCTTTTGCGATTCAGGATCGGGTACTCCGTGACCTGAATAATAGATAAATACATCTGATTTTTCAGGCTTCACATAATTAAAGAGTTTACCTTTAGGATTATTTTTCACACCAAACAGTGCATTAAAATCTGCTTGAGTAGCGTCTTCAACATAAATAATATTTCCCTCTCTGAAACCCATTTTCTTGATCAAATATTCTCTTATGATATTTGCATCATGCAAAGCATATTTTACTTCAGGCACTCCCTCTTTTCTATAATTCTGATTACCGATAACAACTGCAATTGCATCTTCATTTACTTTCGGTGATACAGGAATATTAATATCCACATCACTTTCCATCACTTCTTCTTCAACGACTACCTCCTCCACTGTAGCATCTTCTTTCACTTCCACTTTTTTCTCAACTACACCAGGAATTACAAAAGGATAAGGATCTTCAATGTATTTTTTTGCTCTATAGTTGGCGATTGCAGTCCTCATTAACCGATCAAAAACAATTACGAAAGCTTCTTTGACTTGTGCTTTTAAATCCTTGGTGAACTTTTCATTGGATCTTGATTTCTGTCTCACTAACAACTTCTCATTAGAAGCATCATAGACTTCAATTTCTAGTTCTACATAACTTCCTTTGTAACCATTCTTCTTCGTAACCTTACTAACGGTAAATAAATTCAGCTTATTTTGCTTGATCAATTGCTCCTTTACCCATTCATTTCCTTTAAAACATCCTCCATTGTTTCCAAAATCCTGCACCAGTCTTCTTGAATTCACAATTGAGTATTTTTTACGTTGATAAACTTCCTCCATTCCTTCAATCATCAACTTATTGTTGTATACTTTATAGGCATTGCAAATTGTGCCTCCTTTTGGAACTTTAGGAAGAATTACAATTTTCTCTGACTGAGCGAAAATGTTGAGATGAATAAAAATAAAACTTATCAGCAGTAAAATATTTTTCATTTGATGAGGCTATTAAGAAGTGTTTTTGATCAAAAAAATTATACTTTGGAAAGGGCATATTCAGCACGTTTATCCTGTGTCAGAGCATGTTTAAAACATCTCTTTTAGTAAAAATCTACCCTTTCAAAACATGCTCTTACAAACATAAGACATATTTATAACCCATTATGACAAACAAAAGTTAAAGCTAAGTGTTCTCTACTAAAAAAAGATTGCTATGAAAAACCTACTGTTCCTGCTTTTCAGTCTTATACTTTTCTCATGCGGGGAGAATGAAAATGATGCATTTGTACCTGTTCCTGTTTCCAACATCCCTGTAGATTCATCATCACTTCAAGTCCCTGAACGGCCATTGTACATGCTTGCTTTGGGTGATTCTTATACTATTGGGGCAAGCGTGAAAATGGAAGACCGATGGAATGAGCAGCTGAAAATACAACTTGAGCAACGCGGCTATCAGATGAATGAGATAAAATATGTTGCACGAACTGGCTGGACTACCAATAACTTAAAAACGGCCATGCGAAGTGCTGCTTTAAGAACAAAATACGATATGGTTAGTTTATTGATTGGTGTGAACAATCAGTATCAGCGTATCGATATAAATGTTTTTAGAAGGGAATATGAAGAATTATTAGACAGTGCAATTCTTTACGCAAGGGATGATCCTAAAAAAGTAATTGTTTTGAGTATTCCAGATTATGGATACACCTACAGTCAACCTTCTCCACAAATTACTGAAGAAATCAATCGATACAACAATATAAAAGAAGAGATTACAAGAAGAAAAGGAGTCGTTTTTCATGATATCACTTCCCTGACGAGACTTGTAAGAAGCAGGCCTGAATTAATTGCTTCAGATGGTTTACATCCTTCTGGTGAACTTTATAAATTGTGGGTCAACCTGATAAGTGATGATGTTTATGAACAGTTTCTTGCACCTCCAAGTAATTGATTAAGGCAGTTTTTCAACAAATTGCACCAAGTTTTCCGCAAATTTATCCCAAGACATTTCCACCTTTAACTCTTGTATATGTTTTTGGTAAACTGAAGGATCATTGGCAAAAAAGTTTTCCATTGTTTCATACAATAAATTCACTTCTGCTTCTGCCACAATCTCACCGGTTTCACCTGTTTTGATCAATTCTTTGAGACCACCAACATCAGTAGCGATTAAAGGAACTTCAAAGTGAAGGGAAACTGCCGTTACACCACTTTGAGTAGCAGAACGGTAAGGCAACACACATACATCTGATGCTGAAAAGTAAGTGGATACTTCTTGATCAGAAATGTATTGATTAAAGCAATGGATTCTTTCTTTATTCTTATTTTCAAGGATCAGTTTTTCATAGTTTTCGAAACTACCGTAAACCTCCCCTGCTATTACTAATTGATAGGATTCATCCATTAAACCAAAAGCTTCGATCAATAAATCCAAACCTTTATAGTCTCTTATAAAACCAAAGAAAAGAATCGTTTTCAGCTCTTCATCGATTTTCAGTACTTTCCTTGAAGCTTTTTTATCTGCAATTTCTCCAAAGTGATCATACAGCGGATGAGGGCGAAGTGCTGAAGGCTTCAAATTTTCATATTTCCGAAGATCACTTTCCACCGCTTCACTCATGGTAATAAAAGCATCATGCGGTTTCAAGAAATACTTTGTAAAGGGCTTATCAAAAAATCTCCCTTCATGAGGAATGACATTATGAAGAATACTTACCACTTTACATTCTTTTCCTACAATATGAGCCACTGTGCCACACGAAGGGCCGAAAAAAGACATCCAAAACTGCGTCACCAATACATCCGGTTGATAAGCTTTGATCTCTTTTGCAGTTTTCAAATAAGAAAAAGGGTTGATGGAGTCGAGTACTTCTTCAGAAGGAATAGCATCAGAATTATCATTTTCATCCACATACTGCGACTTTCCTGGAAATAAAAAATCAGGATACTGCCTGCTGAATGTGAATGCTTTTACCTCATGTCCCTGCTGTTCCAATGCTTTATACAAAGCTCCACCAAATTGCGCTATTCCTCCTCTGTAGGGATAAAAAGTGGATAAAAATGCTATCCTCATATGTACTATTGATTGTATTCTACTCTGATTCTGAATTCTTGATTGACAGCACCAATTTTCTTGGCTACCTCTTCAGAAATTTTAATGATCACCCCGTTTTCAATAGATTGATCAGGCAATGCCGCCACTACTCTCACTACTGCTTCTAAATCGTTGTTAGGGTTGATCACTTTTATATAAGAACCCACCGTTTCCTGACGGTGAAGTGCCATTAATTTACTTGTATTGTTGGGCAATTCCACTACCTGTCCGTTTCCTCTTTCCACTTTTTGCATCGGGATATCATAATCCTTTGCTTCCTCTTGTGTCAGATCAGCAAAAGATTTGGATTGCACCTCTTTTGTTTTCTGATCCATTTGCTTGACTTCACCCGTCACGCTTATCACAATCTGCTGTCCAGCTGACAATAATTGATCTGGCAAATAAGCATTCCAAACGGCCAAACTATCAACAGGAACCTGGTAAATATAAGCCACCCCTCTTAATGTTTCTCCTTCTTTTGCTGTGTAATATGCCGCTTCATTATAAGTTTTTGAAGCTGGCTGTTTCACTACCTCATTGGCAGGCTGATCCCATTGATTTTGTGCAGGCTGTTCTGCCCCTTTCTGAGGAATCACCAAAACCTGTCCAATCTTAATCATATTATTCTGAATGGCATTGGCTTGTACAATATCACCAACACTTACATTGTATTTCCTGGAAATTGAAAATAATGTTTCTTGATCTTCTACAGTATGATTGAGTGAAGTTTGTGCAAAACTGCGTTGTAAAGAGAAGCTCAAAAAGCAAAGAATTATGATTAGAAGTCTCATAAGTCAATAGTTTATTAAGAGTATTTTAATTGTTGAGGGCGGTAAGAGATAGTCCACACCATATTTCTTTCTCTTTAATATACAAAAGCATATTATCGACCATAAAAAAACTATCCATAATTTGACCACGGATATCAGTATCAATCACCTCTTGAAACAGGACCTCTCCCTTCCTGCTACAAATTAGCAGTTTTCTTTGAAGAACACTATTTTTCCTTTCAATGAATACAAAAATTATCTGATCTTCAGTTTCATAATAATGAATATCGCTTTCTGCCACATCATGATCCATTTGCTTTAAAAAAGTTCTCAATGTAGCATAATGCTCAGACTCTACAGGGTAAACTACAGGTAACTCAAATGCCTCTGCGCTCCTCAGCTGCGCCGGATCATCTTCATGATCTTCTACCAAAACAGCTTCTCTAATATTCAGTTTCTGAAGTTTCTTGACTTTTGGTATAGCGTCATTCTGATCAAATTCAGAAAAATATAAAAAGCCATTTTTTACACCTGCCATGGAAACCCACCAATTTTCATCCAATTGAAGTCCTTCCCAAAGCACCTCTCCGGTTTTCAGTTCCAAAGCGGCAAAACTCACTTCTTTTTGCTCTCCATCTCTCATCTCAAGTAATATCACACCAATCGTATGATCGTACATTACTCTCCAAATAATACCGTGTGCTTCAAATGTATATTTATTCTCCAAAGTGTTTTGATGTCTCTTTTGATAAAAAATAAGGACAAAGATCTGTATTATCCATCATTTTCAATAATGTTGGAGGAAGTTTCTTTCCCAAAATAGCAATAAGCAGTTGCATATTTAAAATGGGGATAAGTTGGATTATTATTTTTTAGCCTAATCAAGGCAGAATAGAAGAGCATAGCCAAAGCTACGTGATGATATTCTAACGCAGAGTAGGCTAAAAAAGAAAATTCAAAACTTCCGATTTTAAATTGTACAACTGCTTAAGTTTAGATTAATCTCAAAAAATTAAAATGAGAAAAAAGCATTTGACAACCCCACTTTCTGCTAGAATATTTTAAGATAAAAACTAAAATTCAACTAACTTTGAAGATCATTTTTTAAACAATTACTTATGGCATTAAAAGTTGGAAGTTTATACGCAGGTGTAGGTGGAATCTGTATGGGATTGAAAAATGCGGGTTTTGAGATTTCTTGGGCAAATGAATTTGATAAGAATGCTTGCATTACTTACAGAAACAATTTTGACCATACTCTAATTGAAGGGGATATCATGGAAATTGATATTCAAAATTTAGAGAAAATTGACTTGCTTGCGGGAGGTTTTCCTTGTCAACCTTTTTCTGTTGCCGGCTATAGAAAAGGATTTAGTGACAATAGGGGAAATCATTTCTTCAGAATGCTAGAATTTGTGGATGAAATGCGACCAAAAATCCTATTTTTCGAAAATGTCAAAAACTTAGTAGGTCATGATGATGGCAATACCTTTAAAGTCATAAAAGAAGAAATCGAAAAACGGGATTATTCTTTTCATTCTATGGTTTTAAACACAAAGGATTATGGAAATGTCCCTCATAATAGGGAACGTATTTTTATAATATGCTTTGATAAAAACTTTTACGCTGATGGTGAATATGAATGCTTCAGTTTCCCAGACAAAGAGCCATTGACCAAAACAGTGAGAGACATTGTAGAAGACAAAAAAGTAGATGAGAAATTTTACTACAGAGAGGATAAGTATATGTACAATATGCTTAAAGAAGCAATGATCAATAAAAACACTGTCTATCAATTCAGAAGAAAATATGTTAGGGAAAACAAGTCAAGTGTCTGTCCAACTCTCACTGCAAATATGGGCACTGGAGGACATAATGTACCTCTCGTCATCACTACTGAAGGTTTTAGAAAATTAACGCCAAGAGAATGTTTCCTTTTCCAAGGATTTCCTGATGATTTTAAATTGCCACCAATTGCTAACTCACATCTATACAAGCAAGCAGGTAATTCGGTGAGTGTGCCGGTGATCCAATCAATAGCAAAGAATATTATGAAGGTAGTTGACAGTAAAAAAGTTTTAGCCTAAAAACTAGGATGGCATTTTCCAATTTTGTCATCCTAATTCAGCTTTCTCCAAACTCTATTTTCTCAACGTACACTTACACTATCTAACGTTCTCAAATCTCCCGCCTGTATATAGTAATTCGAAGCATCCATTTTTGTATTTGATGTGTTTAAAAAAGAACCTTTATAAATGATATTTTTTCTCCTTATGCATTCTACCAAGTCTTGATGAGTGACAAACCCAGGGATATCTGAAAACCACTGTTTTGAACATATCAGGCTATATAAATCGCTTTTATTTAAATAACTTTTATACAGCCATTTTTTTGTTTTCAACAGCTTCTTGATGTCTTCTTTGATTCGAATAAAAAAGTGATAATCATACTTTTTATTATTAGGTAGATATACGCCTTCAGCAGACCAATCTTTTATTTCTAAAAGTAAAAGTTGACTGAAAAAACAGGCTGATTTAATACTTATTGACCTGTTCATGATTTCAAAATCAGCATCATCCCAAAACTCCTGCCCCATGACCGTTAAATCTGGCTTTGGACATTGTTTACCCCTTGAAATCAGTAATCGATAAAATGCAAATTCGGCAAGTTTTCCCTGAAATGTATTGGCAAAGATTTCTCCTGACTTCCTGACAACTGCTCCTCCAGATCTATAGTTGCGGTGGAATCCTTTCCCGAAGGCCATTTCATAAGAAAATTCAAAGCTTTCCATTACATCATCCTTGTTCATAAGTTGTGGAGAGAATACTACTTTTCTTGTAATAGAATAAGTATTGTAATCCTTTGTCATAGGATTGAAGTTAATTTTTTCGTCAAGCATAGTTAGTGATCAAAAGTTAGCTTTTCATTGAGCAGTAAATCAAAATAACTTCAGTTTTCATGTTATTTCATCCTGTCAGTTCTTCTATTTTTTTATGAGAAATGCATGAATCGTTTAGCATTTTATGGAATAGAAAGTGAGAGAAATAAGGTAAGAAATAGTAGAAGTTAGTCTTGATATAAACTGAGTAAAATCAATTTAGCTTTTTTTATTGTAATTCCAAAAACAAACACAAAACACTCATTTACAAGCACAAACAATTACAATTTAGAATTTCCTATAAAAAACCACTTCTCATCCTTATCTGCAGGTCAAGAAGTCAATAAAAACGCTTCTGTTATGTTCACTATAAATTTTGTAAATTGCTTATATTAATTAACCTCTAGCGTTACTGTAAAACTATTAGGTTAATTGCCTTGTTTAAGAAAGTAAGTAATAGACAAACAGGAAAGGGCCTATTACTTCCACCTATTTCAATTTATAAGAAATGAAATCTTTTATTAATACACTGTTATTGTTATTCGTGTCTTTTTCCATTTTTGGCAGTGAGAAAGAGCCCATTGTGTATGTATTTGACTTAAAAGCTGAAATTGATCCAAGAACATCAAGACATGTTGAGAATGCATTGAATGAAGCGACAAGTGAAAAAGCAGACTATGTGATTATTGATCTTGATACTTACGGTGGTGCCGTGAATGACGCTGATCATATCCGACAACTTATTTTAGATTATCCTCAGCCTGTGTTTGTTTACATCAATAAAAATGCGGCAAGTGCAGGGGCTTTGATTTCTATTGCCTGTGATTCTATTTACATGGAAAAAGGGGCCAATATTGGTGCTGCAACAGTAGTAATGGGTGGTACTGGTGAAAAAGCACCTGATAAATACCAATCCTATATGCGTTCTATGATGCGTTCTACGGCTGAAGCCAACAACAGGAATCCTAAAATTGCTGAAGCTATGGTGGATCAGGATTTGGTTGTAGAAGGTGTTTCAAAAGAAGGCGATGTAATTACATTTACTACGGATGAAGCTATTAAAAATGGTTTTTGTGAAGCAGAAGTAAGTTCGATCCGTGAAATATTGGAGAGAAATAATATCACTGATTATGAAATCATAAAACACGAGGTGTCTACCACCGAAAGCATCATTAATATCTTTTTAAACCCTGCCATCAGCAGTATCTTGATTCTTATTATTTTAGGAGGAATCTACTTTGAACTGCAATCTCCTGGTATAGGATTCCCACTTGCGGCAGCAGTTACTGCAGGCGTCTTGTACTTAGTTCCTTACTATTTAACTGGAATGGCAGCCAACTGGGAATTACTGATCATTGGTTTAGGCTTCCTGCTCATTCTATTAGAAGTTTTTGTCGTCCCTGGCTTTGGAGTGACGGGTATTTCAGGAATCACATTAACCATTTTAGGATTGACGCTCGTTATGCTGGAAAATGACTTTCTTGACTTCACATTCGTGCCTGGGGCTAAGATTGCAACAGCATTAATCAGTGTTACTTCAGCTATTCTTATCGGAGGTTCCGGTATGTTCTTCTTTGGGCATAGGTTATTAGGAAGTCCAATGATGAAAGGTGTTGTTTTGGATAATGATATGACTGCTGAAAAAGGATACACTGCTGATTTCCTTGTTTCATCTTTTATTGGTTCTACAGGTGTGACGCACTCTGTTTTACGACCTTCGGGAAAAGTAAAGATTGATGATAAGGTTTATGATGCTACTTCTGAGGGCGACTTTATTGGCAAGAATGTACCTGTTGAAGTTGTAGAGCAAAATGGATCTTCACTGAGAGTACGAGAAATTGTGTAATTAAAAAATATGTCAGAATAGATCAATGTTTCTGTACTTATATCTTAACGATAAAAAGAGGTTGTCTCAAAATTTGGGACAACCTCTTTTTATTATTTTTTGAATTGTATACAGCGGGTAGACACGTAGGTCGACCCCTACGGATCTATTCAAATCTTAATGATTCAATCGGATCTAATAATGATGCTTTCCTTGCAGGGTAATACCCAGACATCACACCTACTATTACACAAACCACTAAAGACACAATCATCCAAACCCAAGGCAGGACAAATGAAGTTGAATCTAAAAATACGGCAATTGCATTACCAATTCCTGCACCTATAAAAGAACCTACCACTCCTCCTAAAATACAAATAAAAATAGCTTCTAAAAGGAACTGTTGACGTATGGCAGTTGGTGTAGCCCCAAGTGCTTTTCGAATCCCAATCTCTCTTGTTCTTTCTGTCACTGACACCATCATGATATTCATCAAGCCAATAGAGGCACCTAATAAAGTAACAATCGCGATAGCAACACCTCCTATCCTTAAAGTCAAAGTCATTTGATCAAATTCACTGTTTAAAGAATCAGATCTTTTGATTTCAAATGAATCCGGCTTACCCAATTGATCCTTTCTAATTGTCCTTAAAATACCTCTTGCCTCACCCATAGCATAATCCACTCCTCTAGGGTCTGTTGAATTCACAGTGGCTACATAATTTAATGTTCTTGTGGTGGCAAACTTATTTGCATTAATCAAAGGAATAAAAACTTTACGGTCAGCATCTCCTTCGCCAATTCCTCCTTTTTTTTCCAATAAGCCAATAATGCGGTATTTCTTTCCATAAAAACCGATCGTCTGATCCAATGGCTCTTCATTTTTATTAAACAAAGCATTGAAAACATCTTCAGCAATGATGGCTACGTTTTGTCCTTGCGCCAATTCTACAGAAGAGAAAGTACGGCCCTTTTGAATGCTGTACCCATTATTTTTCAAGTACATTTCATCAATACCTACTACACCATAGTTGGGTGTTGTTTTTTTGGATAATCTCTTGATTTCTACACTTCCAGAGATTGTTGTATTAACACTTACTTTCCCCTCAACAGGTAATAATTTCTTGAATTTTCGAATTTCTTCGAATGTAATAGTACTTTTTTTTGTAAACTTCTTCCCAAAAGCACCTCTTCTTCTCGTTAAGTCATTGATTGTGAAATTATTTACACCCAAATCTGACATCCCATCATTAATGGAATCCTGCACCGCATCAATTGCCGTCATAATGCCCACTAAGGACATAATTCCTATTGCAATCATCGCTGATGTAAGAAAAGTTCTAAGTTTATTTGCCTTTACAGAAGTGATGGCTTCTACTAAATAGGTTAGTATATACATGTGTCAAATGATAAAACTAAGAAAAATCCAATCTTTTCTTGTTCAATTTTGTTCAAAAAAATAAAAAACTTTACAATGTAATATTTTCACCATAAAGTAACTTTTTTGAGTAAATATACTCTAAAAAGAATTGTAAATTAAATATAAATTAAAAGTTCGGCATTACGGATATTTTTCCTGTTAAACAATTGTTGATCTTATTAACCCGAATCTCCAAAAACAATAGGCCTAACCTATTAGTTGCTTTAGAACCACTCTACTATTAAACCTTAATAACTATATATGAGATTATTGACCACCATCTACCTAGTATTATTAACCCATATAACCTGCTTGGGGAATTACATCTTAATCCCCATGGACCAAACCCAAAGCAATCATCTCAAAGCCTATGGGATGACGTTTTGGGTGCTCGGTCAGGACGTAGAAGCAGAGTGGTTACTTAACTACAGAGGTGGAAGCTTTATGTTTAGAAATTCAACTTCATTTGAGCAAGAATTAGTAATCAGAGGCGTAAGTTATGAAGTTATTTCTGGAGCTCAAGCTGTACAGATTAAAGAACAAATTTCCCACCCGGAATCAAATATGGACATTATGCGGTTAGATGCAGTTCCTAGAATTGCAGTCTATTCGCCACCTTCAAAACAGCCATGGGACGACGCAGTTACCTTGGTTCTTACTTATGCAGAAATTCCTTATGATGTGATTTTCGATGATGAAGTGATGGCAGACCTACTTCCTAAGTATGACTGGCTTCACTTACATCACGAAGATTTTACAGGCCAATATGGTAAGTTTTATGCCACTTATGGTAGAGAAGAGTGGTATATGGAAGCACAAAGGCAATTTGAGGCATCAGCCAAAAGACATGGGTTTGAGAAGGTATCCCAGTTGAAAGCAGGTGTAGTGAAAAAAATAAGAGATTTTTGTGCAGGAGGTGGCTTTTTATTTGCCATGTGTTCAGCTACAGACACTTATGACATTGCATTAGCCGCTGATGGTGTAGACATCTGTGATTATATGTATGATGGTGATGGTGTAGATGCAAATGTCCACGAGAAGTTGAACTACAGCAATACCTTTGCTTTCAAAGATTTTAAATTAAAACTCGATCCTTATCAATATGAATATTCTGAGATTGACAATCAGTCTTATGAAAGAGGATTAAGAGAAGAAAATGATTTCTTTGAGTTATTTGCTTTCTCCGCTAAATGGGACCCAGTACCTACAATGCTGACACAAAATCACGAACGTCTAATCAAAGGCTTCATGGGTCAAACGACAGCATTCAAAAAGAAATTAATTAAAAATGATGTTATCATTCTTGGTGAAGCAGAATCAGCGAAAGAAGCTCGTTACATCCACGGCACTTTCGGAAAAGGCACTTGGACATTTTACGGTGGTCACGACCCTGAAGATTACAGACATTTCGTAGGTGAGGAACCTACTGATCTTAATCTCCACCCTAATTCTCCTGGCTACAGATTGATTTTGAATAACATTTTATTCCCTGCGGCTAAGAAAAAGAAACAAAAAACTTGATTTAAAAACTATCTATGATTCACATATTCGGCTATCCTGATTTTTTATTGGGATGGCTTTTTTTATCATCAATTTCAACTTTTAACTCTATTATAAATCCTCTTAAACTCTAAACTCCTCCCTCCAAAATTGATCAACAACCCAGTCGGCACATTATAAGCTTCGCAATAGTTTTTGGCTTGTGCTAAATGTACATCTTCCAACATTTTTACTGCTTTTAATTCTACCATCACATTTCCAATATTAAAATCTACTCTCCTCTTGCCTACATGTACTCCTCCATAATAAATATGCATTTCCATTTCTCTTTGAAAAGGTATTCCTTGCCTTTCTAATTCTACCGCCAAGGAACGCTGATAAATGACTTCTTGAAATCCATTGCCTAATACGCGATGTACTTTCATTGCACATCCTATTATTCTACCTGTCAGGTCGTTGTTGCTAAAGTTGCTCATAGTTAGAATCGTTAAACGTTATTTTCTACTTACTACACCAATCCCTGTACCAAGATTTTGAGGGATTGTAGGATTTGCAGGATTTCTTTTGACTTTTCAAACTAATCTGGAAATAAATGATTTACAGCCTCTTATTTGAGGTAAAAATAAAACCCAAATTGAAAGAGAATAATGAAATCCCGAACGAACAAAATCCTGCAAATCCTATAATCCTAAAAAATCCCGGCTCAAAATCCCAGCTTAGAACTCCGGCGTAATAGCAAACAGCACCCCATATTTCCTCGATGCCCCTTCCTGATACGTTGCTCTGTACAAAAACATTACCTTCAGCATTCTAAAGATATTTTCTACACCTCCTCCTACTTCTACATAAGGAAGAGAAGGATCTAAACTTCTGAAACTTGCCTCATCACGATCCCATGGATTCACATTAGCAGCAAGATTTTCATCCGATACACCTCCCCATAATAAATTGGCGATGCCGAATGTTTTGATATTCATTTTCTTTAAAACGGGTAATCTATTGATGAATAAGCCTTCAAAGTGATGGAACATTCTTATACTTGCATACCTATCGCTCATAAATTCTCCGAAATCCATGAGGTTGTAAGTTGTTCTGTTATAGATAAACCTAAGATTGTTTCCTCGGTGTACAAAGAGTAATGGGAAAGGAACTGTGGAAGGGGTCCAGCCGGATGAAACGACATAATCTGTACGCCCTAAGGCTCCTATTTTGAAACGATGGCTGACAGCTAACTCTAGTTTGTGATAGCTATCTGTGGCATCGAATAATGTAGGAAGTCCTCTCTTGTAGGTGAGAGAAATGGTGGGGAATTTTCCGTTGGCAGCGATATATCTATTAAGGTGACGACTGGAGACGTATCTTTTGCCGAAATCAAAAATGATAGAACCAGTGAGTTCAGAAGTTGTGATCTGTGAAAAGGCTAACGTATCTGTTGCTTCTGAAGCAAAATAATTTTCATTTCGGTAGGTAAAACCTCCCCTCAATTGAATACCTTCTGCTATGTAAGAATTAGCTAACATATTTACTTCATCCAAATAATAAGGATTGGTAAATGTGCCCCATGCTTGAGAAATCCATAAATAAGGGTCTTGTCCGGGGTAAGTGATTCCTGCACCTAAACGTTGGAGGGAATGCTGAGCACGGGCGTAAAGGAATGTCCAATTTTCGTGATTGAGAATGTATTTCCCCATCACTCCCCATTTCCACTTTTGATCATTAGTACCATAAGATACATATCCTCCTCCGATTAGATTAGGATTCCATTGTGTATTGGTCAACCCTCCAAATTGAAAACGGTTTCCTTCTACATTATTCTGAGCATACAAAACGGTCAATGGACCAAAATCAAATCCTCCTGCTCTATAATAGCCTGTAACTCCTATATCAATAAATTTCGCTGTGGCCTTAACGGAAGGCATTTGTTTTACAGTATCTAACTGAGCATAAATTGTAGTGTCAGATGATTGATGATGCAGAAGTGTGTCTTCAGAAGGGAAAGTATTTTTGGTATTAATATCAACTAAAAATTTTGTCCAGTCTTCATTTAATTTTCCTCCCACCCACATTTTAAGATTTTGCTGATAAGGAAACCAAATTTGAGAAGTGTCGATTACAGCTAGCTTTTGTTCTACTGTAATGCTATCAATAAAGTTAAGCGGTGAATCTCGTCCAATTGCTGCTTTCACTTTCTTGATAGCAAAACTTTTTTCATCATCCGTTATCCAGAGTGTTCCGCCAAAAGTCATATCATTTTGCCTTCTGGGGATAAAATCAATTCTGTAGCACCAATCGCCATCCACCTTTTCGTAGGTCACTAACTCAAAATCATAATAGTTTTTGAAAGTTGGATTTAAAGGAGATGAAAAGTCATAAGCCAGAAACCTTAACCACTGCTGATAAAAGTTGATGGTTGTTTTTTCGTTATCTAAACCTTGCTTGAATTGATTTTCAAACTCAGGTCCCAAGAAAGCTTCTTTATAGTAAGATTGTTCTCTATTTTCAGCTCTTTGTGAAGAATTATAATTTATTTTTTGTCTTGAAGTGGAAGTATAAACTGGAATATTGGGCATTCCTTCATCATTGATTGTCAAAGTATCAATCTCCTCCATTCTATTGATCGCCTCTTTGACAAACTTTCTATTTAAAAATTTCTCATTCGTATCTGTGATGTAAACATTGGTTCTGATAGAAGATTGATAATCAAAATCCTCATTGCCGTGATAATTGTGCAAAGAAGCATTTTTCATGGCGAGCCTAATAATTTCCCATGCTGGATTTTCGTACCCTTTTCTTCCTACAACTACTTCTTGAAGTTTCTTTACGTCTTTGTGTAATTTAATGATATTGACCTCTGTAAATGACAATGAATCTACTGCAATAGACTGCGTCGTATAACCTAAACATGAAACATGAATAGTATCAGTTGAAATGACATGTGATAAGGTAAATCCACCATCGGTTGTGGAAGTTGTCCCTTGAGAAGTCTGACTTAAAGAAAGGTGCACATACCCAACTGGCAGTAATGTGTTTGCATCAATTACTTTTCCTTTCAATTCAGATTGATCTTGAGCTATAGCTTGATTTAGAATGAAATACCCTAAGAGAAAAGCGAAAAAATAGGATTTAGACAGTATCGTTTCTCGGGTGATAGTATTTAACAAAAAAAACAAATTATTATTTTTTGATTCGAACAATAATACAAGTTAATTTATTTTTAATGTTCTTTCTTATGAGGAAGAAAAATATCTTGAATTACAACTCAAAAAAAAATTCCTTCAGACACATTTTTTAATGCCTAAAGGAATTTGATTCACATTCAATTATATCGACTTTCTATTCTCTGGTTTTCCTAACCATCTATTATCAGGTAATTTACTATCCCAGGAATGGAATTCTTCCAGTAACTCATCATAAATTTTCTTTTCAATTTCCTTCAAATCTTTCGTTTCATTTGGATCAGAAGATAAATTAAATAATTGGACACCTAACTCCTTCTCCCTTGTATTAAATGTGATTTTATAATCATCTTTACGTAATGCAAAATCTTTATCTCTTCTAAAAAACAAGTGCTTATGAGGTCTGCCTTCACTTTCTCCAGTGATATAAGGTATTAAATTCACACCATCAAAATCATGTTTTGCATTATTACTCTTAACACCTAATAAGTGACTGATTGTAGGTAAAATATCAAAAGTACTCACAGGGTAATTATATGAAGTTCCTTTAGCCAATTTTGAAGGCCAACTTATAATGTAAGGAACTCTAATACCTCCTTCGTATGTATCACCTTTCCATCCTCTTAGTCCTCCCGTTCTTGACATTCTGCCCTCTTCACTTCTTGGAGAACCATTATCTGAAATAAATACAATAATAGTATTATCATACACTCCTTTTTCCTTTAATGCTTCGACTATTTTACCAATTCCATCATCCATTGCCAGCGTCATACCTGAAAAAAGTTTACGTTCTTCTTCTTCAATATGCTCTAGTCGATCTAGGTACTTCTGAGGTACTTGCCAAGGGTAATGTACGGCATTATAAGAGACCAAAGTAAAAAACGGATTCGCACTATTTTTATCTATAAAATTCACTACTTCCTCTGTAAATACCTCAGTGGTATATCCTTCATAGTCCACCATTTCTTTATTTCTAAAGATTGGCCAGAAATCCCTGTTCTTCGTAAATTCTTTACTCGCTTTATAGTAATCATGAGAGCCATTTAAAAAATCGTAAAACTCATCAAATCCTCTTGCATTAGGTCTAAGATGTTCATCCAATCCCAAGTGCCACTTTCCAACAAGTTGAGTTGTATAACCTTGTTTTTTTAAAATCTCAGCCATCATTGGTTGTTCTACTGGTATTCCAAGGTTTTCCAACTCCCCCGTCACCCAACGTTCCTCCGGAATATTTTCTCCATACCCAAAACGCTGTTGGTAAACTCCCGTCATTAAACCTGATCGAGAGGGCCCACAAACAGATGCTGTGACATACGCTTGGCTAAATTGCACACCTGATGAAGCCAAATGATCAATATTAGGTGTTCGGATGTCTTTGGCGCCTAGATATCCTGTATCTCCCATTCCCATATCATCTGCAACAATCAAGACGATATTCGGTTTTCTTTCCTCTGAAAAAGGTTGCTTTACACTACAAGAAAAATGTAATACAGTAATTATTAAGTAAAAATAATTTCTCATTCTATATTGGTTTTAATTTTAAGTGCTAGGACAAAAGTAAACGAGTGTTTCTTGCACCATAGTTAAAACTATGGGCAGGTGATAGGGCAACCTAATCAAGACTAAAGTTTTGAAGGTTGGCAACGGAAACAACACTTTAGTGTTGTTGGAGTCAATATCACCAGCCCATGACTTCAGTCATGGTGCACGTAATCATTGTTCCATTTCTTTTGTCCTAGTACTTAAGCAATATCAAAGAGAATGATTTCATTAAAAAATAATCAAGTACTACAACACCTTATCACTTGATTCAACAACACATTCAACACTGATTATCATTACATTAAAAACTAAAAAGCACTACACTACATCGTTTACAAAAACATAATGATGTGATAAAAACACATCAACCAATAAGTTGATTACACTTTAGAGTGAATAAAAAAAGCTTATTCAACTACATTTTTAAGTAATTGAATAAGCTTATCGAGAATAAAATTATGAATTTTAGTTTGTGGTATTTTTGATTAACTGCTGATAGAAACGAATTGAATTTTCAAACTCTACCACTCCGATTCTCTCATTCTCTCCATGAATTGTATCAAGGTTTTCTTTATTTAAATGGAAAGGGCAGAAACGTAAAATATTTTGTGAAATTTCAGAGTAATGTCTAGAATCTGAAGCGGCAATCATGATATAAGGTGATACGACAATATCTCCGAATGTCTCTTTTATAGATTGATCTAACAGTTTAAAAGAATCAGAATAGGCGTCTGAAATGGGTGCTGCTTCTGATTTATTTAATATTCTTAATTTCACTTCTTCATTATTCACCTTCTTTTTAATGGATTCAAAAACATAGTCTACCGTTTCACCAGGCAATATTCTGATATTTAAAACCGCATGTGCCTTCTTGGGAAGTACATTACTTTTCATTCCTGCATTAATAATAGTGGGAGCAATTGTCGTTCTTACTAGAGCATTGGAAGAGGGTGATTTTTCATAAACAGACATTAAAACTGGCTCTAAAAGGGTAGAATTGGCAAATACTGTTCTTAAACCAAATGGCATTTCAGGGCCCACAAAATCAATAAAATCTTTTAGAGGAGGTGATATATAAGAAGGAAAAGGATTGTCGACTACATCATTTACAGCTTTTGTTAATACGCTGATAGCGCTTTCTTTTTTAGGCATAGAAGCATGGCCTCCTTCAATATCTGTAGATAATTCGACCGTCAAGAAACCTTTCTCAGTTGTACCTACTAGTGCCACATCTTTCTCCATTCCGGGTACTAGACCTTGTGTGATATAACCACCTTCATCTAGTACAAATTCAGCTTCCACTCCTTGCTGTTTTAAATAGTGTGCCATTGCGTTTGCACCATGAAGTCCATTGATTTCTTCATCATGACCAAATGCCATATAGACCGTTCTTTTGGGTTGAAAACCTGACTTCATCAATGTCTGAACGGCTTCTAGAATCCCAATTACTCCAACCTTATCATCAATGGCTCCCCTGCCCCAGATTACGCCATCTTTGATCGCTCCACTAAACGGCGGGTATTTCCACTCTGAACGGTTTTCTTCCAAAGCAGGAACAACATCAAAATGAGACATTAAAACAATAGGTTTCAAAGAGGAATCACTCCCTTTCCATTTAATTAAATAAGAAAATGTTCCAAAAAGGTGGTACTCTGTATTTTGAAAAACAGTAGGGTAAGTTAGCTGAAGGAAATTATTAAACTTGACAAACTCTGAAGAGTCAATCAAGTCTGGGTCATCATAAGAGACCGTTTTAATTTGTATTGCTTCGGAGAGGTGATACTTGGCGGAATCACTTACATAATCCGAATCTAGTCTTGAAATTTTTGACTGACGGGAATCAAAGAAAAAAAGATTTCCAAAGATATAAAGAGAGGCAATAGTTATAGTGCCAGATAAAATTCCTACAAAACGCTTCATAGCAAAGAGGGAGTTTGAGAAGATAAGATCTTTTTTGCCTGTAAATACTCCAAGCAAAATTAAATTAGTACTAGTTATTAATTAAGTTATTAAGACTTCTCAACTACTCCAAACTAAGCATTCATTTTTCTTGTTTTTATTGAAAATATATGCTGTTTCTGATGATATGAATATTGTATTTCTAAATTTGAAACTTTACATATTTTACTTACCAAAGCTAACCCTAATCCTAAGGACTGACTTGAAGTTGATCCTTTTACAAAGCGTTTAAAAATTTGATCTTCTGAGATAATCAATGGAGCTCCGTAATTACTGATTTTAAATTCGTCAGCCGTTGATTTCAATTTGATAGGCCCCTCTGAGGATCCATATCGGATGGCATTTTTAAGGAGATTTTTTAAAACGATATCAAAAAGGTAAGGGTCAATTTGAAATTTATGGTTATCTATTAAATCTTTTTCGATTTTCAAGTTTTTCAATTCCGCCAATTCTTCAATCGCCTCCACCTGCTTCTCAATTTCTGTTTTGGTATCAATCTCTTTGATGTCTGTAAATTCACCGTTTTCAATTTTTGTAATCAAATTCAGTGTACTGCCAATTTTGGAAATATGATTGGCTTCATCATAGATTGTTTTAATGGTTCGAGCATCCTCCTCTTCCAATTTTTCAGAAATCATCAGAGCTTCCGACTTATTTCTAATGATGGCTAAAGGCGTCTGCATTTCATGGGCAATATCTTCAGTATACTCTTTCAAGTGATTGTAATCCGCATCAATTCTTTCTACCATTTTACTAAAAAGGTCTTGCATTTCCACAAACTCTGTAGTATTGGTTTCTACCTTTTCCAGCTGTTTTTCTCCTCCAACTTTATAGAGTTGCATTTGCTCCAAAATCCTTTTAAAAGGCTGAAGGAAATAACCGGAAAGCATAGCGTTGGAAAGTACAATTAGTATCGTCAGGACAATGAAAGAAGGGATGATCAACTCATAAATATCATCACGGAAATAATAATAATTCTGTACTTCCCTGTTCATTTCTACACGGTAAAGCTTCTCATTAGAAGTGATAAGCACTATTTTTTTACGGTGCAGTAAATTCCTGTCCAATTCATCATGATATACTGTCACATCTTCAAAAACTGGATATTCCGTTTTCTTACATCTTTTAGATACAATGTCAATGGAAGAGACAGAACGGCCTACAAGCGAGTCAGGGTGCGTTCCCTCATCCAAGTGGTATTTCACCTTTCTTTCTATCCATGAAAACCTTCTGTTCAAATCTGAATCAATAAATTCATCGGCTTCAGATGTCAAAAATTGGGCATACGCCAAAAACACACCCAATGTAAAAAGAAGGTAGAAAAATGTAATTCTTGATAATAAATTAAAGGTCCGTTTTTTGGCCATATTGCACAGTTGTGATTAAACAGTAGTAGTAAATTTATATCCCATACCATAAACCGATTTTATTCTGTCTGTCCCTCCGTTTTTCTGAAGTTTTTTTCTTAGGTTTTTGATATGCGAGTAAATAAAATCGAAGCTGTCTGCCTGATCTATATGATCTCCCCAAAGGTGTTCTGCAATGTTTTCTTTGGTGAGCATCTTGTCTTTGTTATAAAGAAAATAAACCAAAAGGTCGTATTCTTTTTTCGTTAATTCAATTGACTCTTCATTGATAAAAACGCTTTTGGAGAGAATGTCAACTTTCAATTCTCCAATTTCGATGGTATTGCTCCCTTTAAATTTCTTTCTTCTAAAAAGAGAACGAACACGGGCAATCAGTTCAGCCATATGAAACGGCTTCGTGATGTAGTCATCTGCCCCTAGTTCCAAACCGAGTACTTTATCGTCCACACTATCTCTAGCTGTGACGATAAGTACTCCTGTGTTTGGGTCAACTTGTTTGATCAGTTTAACAATTTCTAATCCGTTGCCATCAGGCAAACCGAGGTCTACGACTAGAATATCATATTCGTAAACTCCAATTTTCTCTCTGGCTTGAGTTAGCGTATCTACATGCTCAATATTGACTTTTTGATCAATTAAAGCAGCCGACACATCATTAGCTAACTCTTTATTATCTTCTATTAATAATAGCTTCATGCATTATCATCCTTGTTTCCGTTGGAAAGATAGTAAGTACTAGGACAAAAGTAACTATCAGACTGCTAGAAATCATCCATTCCTCCGCCGTCTCCTCGGCCTCTTCTTGAAGGCTTAAAGTTATTTAATCTATACGTTAAGGTTGCAGTGAAAACATGAGGATATCTAAAGTCTTCTGTAAGGTTATAGAACCCTACACCTGACGAATGACTTACACGACGAGCTGTTCCTAAAACATCATTCATTGAAGCTGTCAAAGTCAGTTTCTTTTTCATCAAGTTTTGCTTCACAGCAGCGGTCATCATAAAGAAACCTTCATTTCTACCTTGAGCCGTCACCGTTTCACCAGTATACATATTGTTGATTTGGATCTGAGTTCCTTTAGAAATTCTAAAAGTGTTATTAAAACGGCTACTCCAAGTCAAATTCTGACGGTCGAAATTCTGACCTTCCAACTCCCCTTCTACTCTGTAATCATATAAGTTACCCATCAAATCGATGGTCCACCATTTAAAAGGCTGATAGTTTAGTGAAATTTCAGTACCTAAAGCGTAATCTGTTCCCACATTGGCATAAGTATGAAGAATCACATTCACATCTTCAGGCCACACCGTTTGTACTCTTTCAATCTTGTTGTGCGTCATTCTGTAGTAAGCATCCAATGACAATGATAAGTTCTCACCGAGATTTTTCAGGTAACTGAAATCAAATGAATCAATATTTTCTGGCAATAGACCTGGATTACCTCTTCGCACATTAAAAGCATCTTGCCAAGTTACAAAAGGCTCTAAATACCAACCTCTAGGGCGTTCAATTCTTCTTGAATAACTCAACATCAATTGATCATCTTTCGGAAGATTGTAAGAAAGATGGACTGTCGGGAATAAATTCCATTGATCTACAGGAAACTCATCATCAGAACCTACTACATTAATATTACGGCCCGTGTATTCTGCTCTCACACCACCTTGGTATCCAAATTTCCCCATTTTACCAGAGTAAATACCATATAAAGAGTGGATCGTCTGTGTGTAATTTGTAGTGTAGCTATAATCAGGCTGGAATTCATATTCATTTGTCAGCACATTATACTGATACACTTCATTAATATCTTCCGCTTGATTCCAACGTGTTTGCCATCCAGCTTCGATCTTATCTTTAGCGCCTACTGGCAATACATAATCAATCTTAGCTCTTAATCTTCCTCCAGGACCCACTTCCGAAGACCTTTGTCCACTTGAAGGAAATTCCGCAACACTGCCATCACTAAATTTTGGATATAATTCATTGATAGACCATTCTTCCATATCACGTCCACCATAATCTACTTGAGCATCAATAGTATGCCCTTTTTTAGCAAATTTATGTTGATAAGCGACATTGATATTGTAATACAAACCGCCTCTTTGCCATTTCTCACTTGAGATATAACGGTTTTCATTGATTGGAGCATCAGAATCACCTACACGCTGGTATTCATAGAAGTCGGCATCCATACCTCCATACATTTTGAATTCTCCCACCTTACCTGACACTTTCAAGTAATCTTTACCAGAAAAGAAAAATTCCATACCACCTTGCACTCCACTCACTTCAAAAGTTCTTTCTCTATCACCTTCCGAAGTAATGTAAGAAGTAGTATCACCATTAGTTGTGATTCTGTCTGAGCTGTAAGTTCCGGGTCCTGGGCGTTTGTTGTAATTGGCTCCAAAATAGAAGCCCCATTTTTTTCTTTTAAAGTTTAACAGGAAATCGCCACCCAAGCGGTCATACATACCCGCTGAGGCGTTAAAAACACCACTAACACCTTCTAAAACGTTTTTCTTAGTGATGATGTTGATAATTCCGGCAGTGCCGTCTGGGTCGTATTTGGCTGATGGGTTAGTAATCAATTCTATGTTTTCGATGGTTGATGCTGGGATTTGTTGTAAAGCTTCAGAAGCATCTAATACCGAAGGTCTGCCATCAATAAGTACTGTAAAACCAGAACTACCTCTCAAACTTACATTACCATCGCCATCAACCGTCACAGATGGGATGTTTTGTAAGATATCAACGGCAGTACCTGATAAAGAAGCAAACTGAGTACCTACATTGACAATCTTTTTGTCGATGTCATACGATACAGAGTTTTGCGTACCCACTACTTCCACGGCGTCCAACACTTCGGCATCAGTGCTCAGAGTAATCACACCTAAATTCTTTTTGAGATTGGGTCTTTTTAGGGCTACGTTATCAATAACGGTTTTTTGGAATCCTATAAAAGTGACTTCAATAGTATAGGTTCCTTCTTCAATATTTTTGATAGTGAAAATACCGTCAGCTGTAGTAACAGTACCTCCCACTAAAGTATGAGTGGTTTGCTCAAAAATAGAAACAGTGGCGTATTCTACAGCAACGTTGGAATCTCCATCCGTCACTTTACCTGAAATCACGCCAGGTTTAATCGGGTCATTTGCGAAAACATGAAATGCGATCGATAGAAGTGTTAATAGTATGTATGCTTTTTTAAACATGAATTGATAGATTTATAAGTTCGCTACAAACATATTGAGCAAATCTGTTTGAAATCTGTAGAAATCTGAATCGACACTATTTTTTCAAAAAAAGAACTGCTCTTAATGTGCTTTTATGAATAGACAACCCGCATGAAATGAAAAAGTTTGATAATAATTCCTTGAATTTTCTGTCAAATTTCTATATTTGCATCACTGTACTTATCAAGAAAGATAGAGGGAGTGGGCCCTATGATGTCTTAGCAACCTGCGCTCCCCATAGCAAGGTGCTAACTCCCAGCTCGAAGGTGTTCGAGAATAGATGAGTTTATCTCCAAAAATGACATGATGGTATAAAGCGAAAAGCTTTCTTTTTCGGTAGGTGAAAACTAAATTAATGATAAAAGAATATTTTTTGTTTTAGATTGAAAATCAGAATATTAATACTTAGTTCTTTATTATTCTTGACAAGCTGTTTCGAATTGCACGAACAATTACAAGTCATGAAAGACGGAAAGGGTGATTACTCCTTTGTTTTCGACTTTTCCAGCAGTAAAGAATTATTTGATATTATATCTGCCTATACTACTCCTGAAGGAGAAACTATATTTCAAGCAAATAAATTCAAAGAACCTTTATCCTTAATCAGTAATGACTTGAATACCATTCCGGGTATCTATAATTGTAAAGAGATTGTAGATTCTACGCTATGGAAAATGGGTATTCAGTTCACTTTTGTAGACATTAATGCTCTCAATACAGCCCTCTCCAAAATTGACGGCAAAGAAGATGTGGAGTATTTGGTCATGAAAAGAAAAAAGGCGGAATGGACACAGAATATTGACTGGAGGAAGATCATCACTCAAAATCTCCCTACTTCAACTGATGCTCAAAATGCCATGATTGACGCTATTGACACTGCTCATTATGTCTATAATTGGCAGTTGAACAGAGAAATTAAGACGTTAAAGTCTTATGATATAAATCAAATAGGCTCTACAGGGGTCCTATTTAAAGGTACTATTCCTGATGATGAACATTATAAGTACATCACACAATGGAATATCAAATTTAAAAAAGAAAAATAACGATAATAATGACATATTTATTCACATCCGAGTCCGTTTCTGAAGGACATCCAGATAAAATTGCAGATCAGATCTCTGATTCAATCCTTGATGCTATGCTTAAGCAAGACCCTAGATCACGTGTTGCATGTGAGACTATGGTTACTACAGGTTTAGCAGTTATTGCAGGTGAGGTAACAACAAAAGCATATGTTGAAATTCCTGACGTTGTAAGAGAAACAATTGAGAAGATTGGTTATGACAAAGAAGATTATTCTTTTGCAGCTCATTCATGTGGTGTGCAAGTAGCGCTTCACAGTCAGTCTCCTGATATTGCTCAAGGTGTAAACGTTGGAGAGGGTGTTGATAAGGAACAAGGTGCAGGTGACCAAGGTATGATGTTCGGTTACGCTACTAAAGAAACTAAAGAGTACATGCCAATGGCATTAGCATTCTCACATGCTTTAGTGAAGCGTTTGGCTGAAATCCGTAAAAACCACACTGACCTTATCGGTTACTTACGTCCTGATGCTAAGGCACAAGTAACAATTGAATATAACGAAGACAATACTCCTAAAAGAGTTCATACGATCGTTGTTTCTACACAGCATGATGAGTTCCCTGGTATTTCTGATGATGAGGCTTTAGCTCAAATCGCAAGAGATGTAAAAGAGCATGTAATCAGTGCTGTTATCCCTTCAGAGTTGATTGATGATGAGACAATCTTCCACATCAACCCAACAGGTAAATTCGTTATCGGTGGTCCTCACGGTGATGCTGGCTTGACTGGACGTAAAATTATCGTTGACACTTACGGTGGTAAAGGTGCTCACGGTGGTGGTGCTTTCTCTGGTAAAGATCCATCAAAAGTAGACCGTTCTGCTGCTTATGCTTCAAGACACATTGCTAAAAACTTAGTAGCAGCAGGTGTTGCTGACGAAGTATTAGTTCAAGTTGCTTACGCGATTGGTGTTTCTACTCCAGTTTCATTAAACGTAACAACTTACGGAACTTCAAACGTAGACCTTACAGATGCTGAGATTTCTAAAGTAGTAGAAGGTATTTTCGACATGCGTCCAAGTGCAATTGTAGAGCGTTTAGGATTAACTAACCCTATCTTCACTCCTACTGCCGCTTACGGTCACATGGGTCAGGCTCCTTACACTGATACTGTAGAAATCAACCGTACTGAAATTGTTGAAGACGGTGATAAAACAATCAGCACTGTAATTACAGAGCAAAAAGAAGTTGAATTCTTCACTTGGGAGAAATTAGATTACGTAGATCAAATCAAGTCTGCTTTTAATCTATAATTAAGATTTCAAGTATTTTTATAGAAAAAGTTTTTTTTCTGAGTCCTTGTTGGTAGTTTCACTAACAAGGACTTTTTTTTATTATATGAAACTCATAAAGCATCTTTTTTTCTGTATTTTCTTATTTACTCTTTTCACCTCTAACAGCTATTGTCAATCAGTAACTGACGAAAGTGCATTTCCTGAAAACAATAAAAAAAGAAAATCGGTAGGCCTCGTACTGAGCGGCGGTGGAGCAAAGGGTATTGCACACGTTGGTGTCATCAAGGTTTTGGAAGAAAACGGAATCCCCATAGATTACATTACAGGTACTTCCATGGGAGCAATTGTTGGTGGCTTTTACGCCGCAGGTTATACAAGTGGAGAAATCGAAGGCTTTATTCGAGATCCTGATTTCCAAGCCTGGGTATCAGGACAAATTGATCCAGATGATGAATTTTACTTCGGAAGACAAGAGAGAGGGGCAGAATGGATCAACTTCAACATTGAACTGGACTCTAATTACTCCGTTTCCTGGGACCCAACAATCATTAAAGATGCTTCTTTGAACTTTGCATTTTCAGCTCGTTTATACAAAGCCTCATATGACGCCAATTTTAATTTTGACAGCCTCAGCATCCCTTTCCGCTGTATAGGAAGTGATATTTTCGAACGTAAAGCTGTCACTATAAAAGAAGGTCAACTGGAAAGGGCTATCCGTGCTTCCATGGCCGTTCCTTTGGTTTTCAAACCGGTTAAAGTCAATGATAAATATCTATACGACGGAGGGGTATACAACAACCTTCCTGTAGATGTGATGAAAAGGGATTTCAACCCAGATATGGTCATTGTAGTCAATCTTGGCGCTAATGACATGCTGGAAGAATATCCTTATGATAAAGACGATGAGATGGTAAAAGGGAATGTCTTAAGGTACATTGTCATGAACAACACCTACCCCGAAGAGGACATAGACCTTTCGAAAGATGTTTACCTCGGTGTACCTGTAGATGAATATTCTGCTGCTGATTTCACCCCTGTTGATTCACTTCTTACTATTGGTTATGATTTCACTTCTACAAAAATTGATGAAATCAATAAGATTTACGGGGAGGATCAGCCTAGAGTAAAACCAAAAGGAAGTAACTTCAATGAACTGTTCAATCCAAAAACAAAAGAAATTAGCTTTGTAGAACTGAGTGAGGATCTTTCTTTTAATCAAAGGTTATTTGTGAGAAATATCGTCAAACCTAATAGAAGAAAAAAAACATCTATTAATGAATTGTTAGGCGGATACAATATGCTGATTTCCAACAACTACTTCAGTGATATTGATGCCTATTTCTATTATGACTCCTTAGACCTTGACCCGAGATTACATATTGACGTCACCCCTAATAAAAAATTACGTGTTGGAGTTGGAGGTAATATTGCCTCCCGAAATATCGGACAGGCTTACATCAGTGGTCAGTTCAGTATTTTCACACAATCGCTCAACACTTTCAAAATGAATGCATTTGCAGGTGCTTTTTATAACTCTTTCAGCGCAGAATTAGAATCAATGTTTGCAAAACAACTCCCTTTCTCAGTGAGTGGTGAATTTATTCTTAACAGGTGGAATTATGCAAATGCACAGGAACTGATTTTTGAGCAAAAAGATAAACTTAATCTCCTTAGAAGGGATAATTACGCCGGCTTGAACGCTTGTTTTGCTACGGGACGAAAAAGTAAGCTCACTGCATTTGGTGGCTACACTTTTAATGAAGATAAATACGAACAAATATTAATTATCACAGACTCAACATCAGATCAAGGAATTCCGGTGGATTTAATTGGAAATGAAAAACTTAATGGGTGGTTGTTTGGTTTGAAATGGGAATCCAATACGCTGAATTCTAAAACTTTTCCAACAAAAGGAAGGTATTTTAAACTTTCAGCCAAACAAATTCTAGGACACAACAAGTTTAATATGACGCTGACTTCAGCGATTAATCAAGACTGGAATAGAGACTGGTATACGTTGCAAGCTCAGTATGAACAATACTTCCCTATGAAACTTTTCACTTTGGGCATAAAAGGACATGCTGCTTATTCTAATTATACAGAATCCATCACCATACCTACATCATTGGCCAATGCAATGGCATATTACCCTCTCTTAGATTCAAAATCTTACTTTATTGATGCCTTCAGATCTCCTAGATTCCTGGCAGGAGGTTTAAAAATAATCCGTCATTTATGGTCTGAAAGTTTCAATATTCAGCTTGAAGGACATGCTTTCCATTCCACTGTTAAATATGAACGAGGAGATACTCCTATTTTTCCTGTAGTCGTAGAGAAAAGCTTCTGGGATTTCAGTAATATGGATTACGCTCTAGCCGGTTCAATCGTGTATGAAAGCCCTATTGGCCCTTTCAGTCTTTCAGTAAATCACTACAACGTAGAAGATCACAATTTTATGGTATTATTTAATTTGGGAATTCTACTTTACAATAAGAAAATGATGGAAGAATAAAGGCTTTTTTGAATGAAGAATGTAGAAGTAAGAACTTTCATTCTTAATTCTACATTCTTCATTCTTTATCAGTCTTTCAAAATCAATTCCTCCCAGCCTTTGTGCTTCAGCTTCTCTTTAGAACCTAACTCCTCCGTCTTCACTTGCATGGTTTCTTTGATTTTCTTCGCAAACTTCCAGCAAGTGTTCTGTCTCATTTCCAAAATTTCTGAAAGCTTTGTTGATGAAATATCTCCATCCTTAGCAAATACAATAAATACCATATAAAAGGCTTTTTGGATAGGGAAGTGAAGCCTATGGAAAAGTGTTCCTGCTGTAACTGACTCGTTGTAATTACATTTTTTACATCTTCTACTGTTCACTCCTGCTCCTTTAGCATAAGTATCATTTTCGCACTTCTTACATTTGAAACCATTTTTCCATTTGATTTCTTCCAAGTAAGCATAACAGCTTTCATCAGAAGGGAACATTTTCTCAAATTCATCAAACGTCACTTCTTGCATCAAAACTCTGGCAGATTCTAATTGTTCAACATCTTCATGGAGCTGTTCATTCTCCACTTTAAGTTGAGCATTCATCTCTTGAATCTGTTTTCTATGTTCATTCAGCTGATCATTGACCCATTGCAATTCATCATTTTTAAGGGCAATAATTTCTTTTTGCTTTGCGATTTCTTCCGTCCTCTCCTGTACTTTATCCTCAATGATTTTCTCTCTGACCTGAAGGTTTTTAATCAATTGCCCTTGTGCCTGTTCCTTCTCCTCTTTCAGAATTTTGAAGCGTTGGAATTGACCTAATGTCATAAATAACCCCGTCAACAATAAGCCGACATTATAAGAATAGACTACTATGATGGCATGTGAAATAAAAATTTCATAAGCTCTAAGCACCTGTAATGAAAGACCAGCAATAATGACTAAATAACCTAAGAAGAAGTAAGTCACTTTCATTTCTGACCTCTTGATATCCAACAACATGTAGAAGAAGATGATGACAAAAGGAATCATAAAAGTTGGCATTTGCCATAGGCTATCATTAAATGACTTGAAGACTACAAAGTAAAATGTATTTAGCAAGGTGATCCCCCAAATGGTCAAATAAGTCTTGAATGATTTCTTTCTAATCTTCAAGACATTCATACTTAAAGCTACAATCGAAAGCATACTCAAAGTGGAGGAGTAACGCATCAGAATATAGTTCCAATGAGGATGATTGTCAAAAAGATATTGTGACGCCAGGTTATCTTCAGAAAGATCTATAAGGAAACTGGCTAGCAAGAAGGCCGTAATAAACAAAATATCCTTGTCCTTTAGTGTCAGCAACAGAAGAATAGTGGCGATAAGAAGACAAATCAGTATACCATAATTAATACCTAATAAGATGTACTCAGTGATGGAATAAACAAAAAGTCTGTTAGATCTACTCAACTTATAGAAGAGTACATTATTAAACTCACTATTGTATTTCAAGAAAATAGTAACTACTTCATCTTCCCCGGATTCTACCCCTGTAATTGGAAAAATGATATTCTTATGCTTGAACTTCCTTTTCCCAAAGTCATGGTCATAGCCACCTGTTTCCGCATAAATCACAGGCTTTTTCCCCACCTGAACATAGGCTTTGACGCTACCGACGTGACTGTCCGGCAATTCAAAAAACCATTGATCCATTCCCAGAGGTTTACCTTTAATCTGCAATTTCACCCAATAGCTTTTGACATCTTTTGAAAACAAAAGCATGTCTTCCTGAGGAGTTTGGAACTTGTCATCTGGGCCAATTAAAATATCTGATATCTCAGTATTATTATCAGGGTCTTCCAGCAATAGAATCTTAGAAGAGGGTATAAATACCTCATCTTCAAAAAATGGTATTTCAACTGGGGTTAACTGTTGCCCAAAAGTGTGAGTTGTAAGAAAAAAAGTAAATAATAATAGTAAATAATAATTCATAAATAATGTAAATCGAAACGCTGCTAGTTGATATAGTAATTTGATCAAAATCTTCTTGGTAAAAAGAAAATATTCTAATTAGGTAAATGTATAAATAATTTCAGTTTATTTAAATGATACAGTACCTTTTAAACAAAAAAAATAGCCATAGAACGTATTCTATGACTATTTTTTGTTTTAAGTGATTTTTCTTAAATGGAAAAACTCTCTCCGCAACCACAAGTTCTACTTGCATTTGGATTTACAAATTGAAAGCCTCTACCATTTAAACCATCAGAAAAATCTAATGTAGTGCCTGCTAAGTACAGCAAGCTCTTCTTATCTACGTAGATTTTCACACCTTTTTCTTCAAAGATGTCATCTGTGTCTTTTACTTCCGCATCGAACGTTAAGTCGTACATCAAACCAGAACATCCTCCTCCTTTTACAGAAACACGAACATTTTGATCATCTCCTCGACCTTCTTGTTCTCTTAGTTCAATAATGCGCTTTGCTGCTGCATCTGTTACATCTATCATAACTATATAATTAAGAAAGGATAACCTTTTATTTGTTCAAACAATTTTTGTGATATAAACAAAGGTACTACTTTTTTATTAGTTCAACAACCCGGCTCTTCTCAGAAGGGCGTCCACCTTTGGTTCTTCACCTCTAAAACGCTTATAAAGTTCCATTGGATCTTCAATACCGCCTCTTGATAAAATATTTTCTTTAAAGCTGCTTGCCGTATTCTTGTCAAAAATTCCTTTTTCTTTGAATAATTCAAAAGCATCAGCATCCAGCACCTCCGCCCATTTGTAAGAATAATAACCTGCCGCATATCCTCCTTGGAAAATATGTGAAAAGGCAACACTCATATTCACACCATCTACTTTCGGCAGTGTTTCAATTGCTGTTGGCTCCATGGCTTTCTCCTCAAACTGACTTACATTTGCCACTTTTCCATCATGCAACTGATGGTAAGACATATCTAATAAGCCAAAACTTACTTGTCTCAGTGTCTGATAACCTTCCAAGAAAGTAGATGACGCTTTGATCTTATCAATCATTTCTTGAGGAATTTTCTCTCCTGTTTCGTAATGGCTGGCAAAAAGATCTAATGCCTCTTTTTCATAGCACCAGTTTTCTAACACTTGAGACGGCAACTCTACAAAGTCCCAATACACAGACGTTCCTGTCAAGCTTTCATACTTTCCTTCCGCCAACATACCATGCAATGCGTGCCCAAATTCATGGAATAGCGTTGTCACTTCATTGAAAGTCAACAATGATGGTTTTGTTTCAGTTGGCTTTGTGAAATTACAAACAATAGAAACATGAGGTCTTTTTTCCTCTCCATTGTAAATTGACTGTCCTCTGAAAGAAGTCATCCATGCACCGCCTCTTTTTCCTGCTCTTGGGAAGAAATCAGCATAGAAAACCGCAATATGTCTTCCTTTACCATCTTTCACTTCATAAGTCATGACGTCTTCATGATACTTATCGATGTCGGTTCTAGCCTCGAAATGTAAGTCATAAAGTTTTGAAGATACCTCAAAAACGCCATTCAATACATTTTCCAACTTGAAATAAGGCTTCAATGCTTCATCATCAATAGCATATCTCTCCTTCTTCAATTTTTCAGACCAGAAGCCCCAATCCCAACGCTGCACTTCTTCTGCACCGTTTTCCTTTGCATAGTTAACTACATCCTCCACCTCTTTGTTTGCTGCAGGGTGTGCTTTTTGTTCTAAATCTGTCAAAAAGTCAACTACAGCATTCGGCGAAGGAGCCATTCTCTTCTCCAATACATAATCTGCATAATTTTCAAAACCTAACAATTTAGCTTTTTCATTTCTGTATTGAACAATTTCTTTTACGATTTCTTGATTATCATTTTCTCCACCATCAAAACATCTTGTTCCAAAAGCAGTAAACAACTCTTTTCTTAATGCTCTATTTTCAGCATAAGTCATAAAAGGAACATAGCTAGGGTATTGTAGAGTGAATTGCCACTTGCCTTCTTTACCCGCTTCTTTTGCTGTCATTGCCGCACCTTCTACCACAGCTTCTGGCAAACCAGCTAAATCTTCCTCCTTTTCAATCACTAATTCATAGGCATTTGTAGCCGCCAAAACGTGCTCTCCAAATGTCAATGAAAGTTTCGATAATTTTAAATCAACCTCTCTTAATTTTTCTTTGTCTTCTGCGTTTAATTCCGCTCCATTCAACGAAAAATCTTTATATGTTTTTTCTAACAGACGAGTATCTTCTACATCTAAACCTAGTGTATCTTTTTGCTCATAAACTGCCTTTACTCTCTCAAATAACTTCTCATTTAAAAGTATATCATTATGTAATGAGCTTAGTTTTGGAGAGACTTCTTGTGCTATTTTCTGAATTTCGTCATTAGTCTCCGCTGAATTCAGGTTAAAAAATATACTGCTGATTTTACCTAAAGTATCAGAACAATGCTCTAATGCGACCACACTATTCTCAAAAGTAGGTGCGTCTGTATTACTTTCTAATGCTTTTATATTTTCTTTCGCTTCTGCAATAGCGGCGTCAAAAGCGGGAATAAAATGTTCTTCTTTGATTGCTGAAAACGGTGCCGTTCCAAATGGGCCTGCAAAATTCTCTAATAGTGGATTGCTCATGTAAGTATTTTATTTGTTCAAAAAGATAGCCTTTAGCGTCAAAAATCACTAAAGGCTATACAATATCGTAGGATCTATTTTAAAAATCTACTAATTCATTCTAATATTCTTCGCGGCGTTGGCAAATACTTTATACTTTCCTCCCATTTCTTCAAGAGTATTTTTCCAAATATCGTCTACAGGTTCATCTAATATATGATTCAACCTAGCATTAGAAACCACCCACGAATCTTCTTTCAATTCCCCTCTAAGCTGCTGATTTTCCCAGCCTGCGTATCCCATAAAGAACCTGCAGTTGCTTTCATTCAGTACTCCTTGTGTATTGAGTTCTTGAATTTCCTCATAGTCACCACCCCAGTAAATGCCATCTTTCAATGGAACCGCGTTGGTGATGTCTTTAAACTTATGGATATAATGCAAAGTATCTTGTTCAACTGGCCCACCGACATAAATTGGACTATCTATAGCCAAACGTGACTCTATTTCTTCAATAGTCACCATAGAGGGCTTGTTGAGAATCAGGCCGAACGACCCTTTTTGTTCATCATGTTCACATATTAAAATCACAGAGCGCTCGAAGTTGCGATCCTTCATGAAAGGTTCTGAAAGCAGTAAATCTCCATTTTCGATAGGACGTTGTCCAAAATTGATAGTAAAATCCATAGTCAAAAGGGGGCTAATTCAAAGTCATCTATATTTCTTTAGAAAGTTTTCTTGTTTCGGTGTGAAACGATTCGTTCCTTAATTTCAAAATATCATCTAGAAAAGCAAAATGTATTTACATTAAATTGGAATAATACCACGTAATTCAAGGAAAATCACTAAAAATGCTGTTTCTAAAATTCTGAAAAGGTTCATTTCTCTGAAAATATTTTTAAGAAATTTTAAGATCGATTCTTTTTCACTGTACATTAATAACTTTTTATTGTCTTTTTTTGTTTAATACATCACCTAAAATGCTCAACAGTTTAGAGTTGACATTTATTTGTGCATCTTTTTAACGAAAATGAAGGTGTAATGTATAAAAATGTAACAAAGTGGTTGTAAATTCGCAATTCGAATCGCAGAAATAAAAAAGTATGGATTATTTAGAAGGATTAAACCCGCCACAGCGAGAAGCTGTTGTAAATATGGAAGGCCCAATGATGATTATTGCTGGTGCCGGATCTGGTAAGACGAGAGTTTTGACCTACAAAATTGCACACCTGATTGCCAATGGTGTTGAACCTTTCCAAATCTTATCTCTTACTTTTACCAACAAAGCATCAAGAGAAATGCGTGAGCGTATTGTAGAAGCTGTTGGTGATGAAGCGAAAAACCTATGGATGGGTACATTCCACTCAGTTTTTGCCAAAATTTTACGTTTTGAAGCGGATAAACTTGGGTATCAGTCCAACTTTACGATTTACGATTCGGAAGATGCCAAATCAGTAATCAAAAGTGTGGTAAAAGACTTCCGTCTGGATGATAAGCTATATAAGCCAAGTGTGGTATTGAGTAGAATTTCTGCGGCTAAAAATGACCTGATCTCATGGAGAGCCTACGAAGGGAACAATGACAGAAGACTAGAGGATGAGGCGACAGGAAGACCGAAGATTTTTGAGATTTATAAAGAATATGCGATCCGTTGTTTCAGAGCAAATGCGATGGACTTTGACGATCTTCTTTTTAATACCAATGTACTTTTCCATCAGCACTTAGATGTACTCAACAAATATCAGCATAAGTTTAAATATGTATTGATTGATGAGTTTCAAGACACCAACATCTCTCAGTATTATATTACAAGAAAACTAGCCGCTAAGAATAGAAATATTTGTGTGGTGGGTGACGATGCACAATCTATTTATGCATTTAGAGGGGCCAACATTCAAAACATCTTGAATTTTGAAAAGGATTACCCTGAACTGAAAGTCATCAAACTAGAGCAGAATTACCGTTCTACACAAACCATTGTAGAGGCAGCCAACTCTGTGATCAAGCATAATACAAATCAGCTTGAAAAGAATACTTTTACACAAAACGCTATTGGTGAACGTATTGAGGTGATCCGTTCTGCTACGGATTTGGATGAAGCAAAAGCTGTGGCTCAAAGTATTCAAACAGCGATGATGAGAGATCATATTCCAGCTCAGGACATCGCAATTTTATATAGAACCAACTCTCAATCAAGAGCACTAGAGGAAGCCTTGGTAAAACTGAGTATCAAAGCTCAAATTTTTGGAGGTCTTTCTTTCTATCAGAGAAAGGAAATCAAGGATATGGTGGCTTATTTGAAATTTGTAACCAACCCTAAAGATGAAGAAGCTTTTAAAAGAGTTATCAATTACCCTAAAAGAGGAATTGGTCCTACAACGGTCAACAATCTATTTGTAAAAGCAGCTGAAAATAAGCTGGGCATTTGGGATGTCGTGGCCAATGTAAGACGCTTCTTTGGTGGTAGAGTGGCTACGCAAGTGGAAAACTTTGCAAATATGATCAAAGTATTCCAAATGCAAATGGAGTCTAAAAATGCCTTCGAATTGGCTTCATTTATTGCCAAAGGATCGGGTATTTTAAAGGAACTTTATGATGATAAAACAGTTGAGGGTAAAAACAGATATGATAACCTTCAAGAACTTCTCAACGGTATTCAAGGCTTCACGGATGATCCTGAGAAGGAAGATAAAAGTTTGACGAACTACTTGGAAGAAATTTCGTTAATCACTTCAGCTGAAAAAGAAGATATGTCTGATGCCATTACTTTAATGACCATCCACATGTCTAAAGGTCTGGAGTTTGATTATGTATTTTTGGTAGGAATGGAAGAGAACCTTTTCCCTTCACAGATGATGCTGGAAACAAGAGCGGACCTTGAAGAAGAACGCCGACTTTTCTATGTAGCCATCACAAGGGCCAAAATTAAGCTGTTCATGACTTATGCCTTGCAGCGTTACCGTTTCGGTAAATCAATTATGTGCGATCCAAGTAGATTTATTGATGAAATTGCACCTCAATATATAAGCATGAAGAGAAGCAGTATCAATGATGACCTTGGCCCAGGCAATGTTCCAGGATTCTCTAATTACAGATCTTTGCGTCAAGCTCCATCCAACTTCACGAAAAAAGTTGTAAAACCTAAAGATGACCGTCCTTTTGTTCCTTCAAAATCAGATGAAATAAAAGATGGTCTTACAGTAAGACATATGAAATTTGGTGATGGTGTAGTAGAAAAAGTAACGGAAGAAGGTCTGGACCGAAGAGCTACAATCCAATTTGAGGAAGTAGGCAAAAAAACCTTGATTCTTACTTTTGCTAAATTGATGATCATAGAATAGTACACATCATTTTAGTGATTAAATAAAACCGTAACTATCTTTAAGTCTTCTAATAGCAACAGTTAAACTATTAGAAGACTTTTATTTTTGGTTGATCTACTATCAAACATATATGAAAATCTATTTTTTATTAATCGTACTTATCATTTTCAGCTCTCCTTTTCTACAAGGTCAGGACATCAAGGCGCCGCCTTACTTTTTAGAGTTTATGGAGAAAAACCCTAAAAAGTTCCATTTGACCTATCATGATACAGAGGGAAAACTGATTAAATGGAACGATGAACAATTATCAAATGTCAATGGTCTTGTGTACTGGCTTTTTACTTTGGAGTACGTAAGGCAAATTGAAAATAAAAACTTCTCCCCTACTGAAAGAGTTCCTTTGGTGGATGTGGCTCGTTTTGATGCTTCAAGCAATAAGATGAAAGTCTGGAATGACTATTTGACCAAAACGAGAAAACTGCTGAATAAAAAGGTGAGAATGAGAGAGATTGTCAGCGGTATCATCAATTTCGGTAACGACGCTAACGGTGATTATATGATCTCAAGACTTGGTGCAGATTCCGTAAAATCAGCCGTACAAACTTTTCAGATGTACAATACTACCGGCCTTTTCCCTATTTCTTCAGCCAATATCTACATCCACAACCCTTACCAAATTCCACATCAAGAGTTTGTTGATAAAATTAAAAACCAGAATGCAAACGATTTTAGAAAAGATGCTTTTGCCTTATTTGATACACTTGCTCAAGATTCTTTAGGGGAAAAAATTGATACGTTTGAGTTTATTCCAGGCAAACATAAAGAATATGCCTCTTTGCTTTCCGATAAAATGCCATTAGGCTTGGTTTCTGATTTTAACCTTCTGATGCAGAAAATTAATGAGAGAACTTTATTTAAGGGAGGAATGGAAAAAGAATGGCACAAAACAGTAGAAGCACCACTCATGGCTTCCCCCATTATGCAGGAACGTTACAAGCATTGTGGAAGACTTGTTTATTCGACTGTAAATACGGTAGTGATTTCAATGTATGCCACTTTCCAGAATGGTAAGAAAGCACACCTTACTGCCACTTTTGAAGACTTAACAGAAACTGAACATATAGACCTCGCCCTCTCTATTAATGATTTTGGGTTTTCATTACTAGAAGACAAAGAATACTTGAAAAAGGTACAGGACAAGGTCAACTTTATAAGAATGAAAAAATAATGGAACAGCAAATATACGATTCACTGATTGTGGGTGGAGGTCCTATTGGAATGGCTTGCGGAATTGCCGCTAAAAAGCGTAACCTCTCCCATATCATTATAGAAAAGGGATGTTTGGTGAATTCACTCTACAACTATCCGGTGAACATGACTTTCTTTTCCACTTCTGAGAAACTGGAAATTGGTGACACACCTTTTGTTTCTCACAATCACAGACCGGTAAGAAGAGAAGCACTGGAATATTACAGAAGAGTACAAACGCTTTGGAATTTGAACGTGCACTTGTTTGAGGAAGTTTTGGGGATCAAAGCGACAGAAGAAAATGGAAAGTTGGTCTATGAAGTTTCTACAAGCAAAACGACCTATAAAGCCTACAGTATTACAATTGCCACCGGTTTTTATGATATTCCTAACTTAATGAATGTAGAAGGTGAATCACTCCCGAAAGTAAAGCATTATTATGATGACCCGCATTTGTATGCATTTACAGATGTAGCAGTCATCGGCGGGGCTAACTCTGCTATTGACGCCGCTTTAGAAACGTACAGAAAAGGAGCTAGAGTCACTTTGATTATTCGTGAGGAAGAAATCAATGATAGAGTAAAATACTGGGTGAAACCTGATATAGAAAATAGAATCAAAGAAGGAAGCATTCAGTGCTATTTTGAAAGCGAGGTTAAACAGATCAAAGAGAAGTCTATTGTGATTCAATCAAAAGGAAATGAAGTAGAAATTCCAAATGATTTTGTGCTGGCAATGACAGGGTATCAGCCCAACTTTGATTTCCTTTCTAAAATGGGAATTAGCCTTGCAGAAGATGAACTTAAAACTCCTGCTTATAATGCAGAGACACATGAATCAAACATTGAAAATTTATTTCTTGCTGGAGTAGTTTGTGGTGGAATGAGGACAAATACATGGTTTATTGAAAACTCAAGGGTTCATGCAGACATTATTTACGATACACTAATAGAGAGATTAAAATAGATGAGTACAGTTTTTATTACAGGTACAAGCAAAGGTTTAGGAAAAGGTTTTGCAACGTATTTTTTACAAGAAGGAAATCAAGTTTTAGGTTTCAGCAGAACTGAGGATACTGAATTAACAGCCCATCCTAATTTCAAACAAAACAACATTGATCTAGAAGATTTCGACGCTATTGAGCAGGTTGTGGAAAAAGCTCTTGAAGGGATTACTGAACTGGACCTGGTGATTCTTAATGCAGGTGTGCTCGGTGAGATAAAGTCAATGGTGGATGCTGATATTTCCAACATGAAAAATGTGATGGATGTGAACCTTTGGAGCAATAAAGTGGTTTTAGATACTTTATTTAAAAAAGGAATTAAAGTAAAGCAAGTTGTGGGCATTTCATCGGGTGCTTCTATCAATGGCAACAAAGGATGGTCAGGTTATTCTATTTCAAAAGCCGCTTTTAATATGATGATCAAACTATACGCCGCTGAGCATCAAGAAACACACTTCACTGCTCTAGCCCCTGGTTTGATTGATACAGGCATGCAGGATTATTTATGTGAAAAAGTAAACCACGAGGAGTTTCCAAGTATGCAGCGTCTGCAAGATGCTAGAGGAACACAGGCCATGCCAAACGGTAAAGAAGCTGGAAAGATGATTGCAAAGCTTATTCCTTCTCTTTTAAATACACCTAACGGAAGTTATCAAGATGTCAGAAAATTATAAACCAAAGCCATAATCTTGTATTATGGCTGTTTTATTTCATATTTAGACATAAAAAAAAGGCTCGTAAAACAAGCCTTCTTTTTCGCTATTTCTCATTGCTACTTTCTACTATGAGAACGAAATATGGGAATCGAACCCATCGCCTCAACTTAATAAATTAAGTTTTGCTCTGACCACTGAGCTAAAATCGTTGATTTTCTGAAGTATCTTTGAGGTCTTAGCCTTAATTGGTTAATACAATAATACAAACTTGAATTACTTAATTAAAGTCTTTTCCTTACTTGATTTGCTAACAAAATTAAATAGATACCAATAATAAATTCAAACCCCTATTTTTCAGCATTTTACTCCGTTAGGTAATACTTGTAAAAAATACTTAATATTTACCACTTATTCTTAATAGATTCTAATCAACCTCTTTTACAGCTAAATATAGAGCGATTTCAACCGATAGAAAAAGACATAAAAGGCGATTTAAATGAACACTTACTCACTTTTAATAGTAAAAAGAGACTGAAATAATCTTAAAAAAAATGCCTCTTTCATTTTATTCTACTTCAAGGAAAAATGCAACTCTGATGAATAATAGAGATATGAACAGATAATACTAAAGAAGGATGTACTTATTTTCAACTTGCAATAGCCCTGTCCTACATAAAGCACATCATCAAACATCACTTAATAACGACATACACTTTAGATATCATTGCTCACTACCTCAATAATAACGTATAGAAATACAAAACAACCTATTCCTGAGTCAGGCCCTCATTTATTTTAGAATATAAATGTAAAGTGTAAACAAAGATTATAAGTTTATCTCTCAGAAATAATAATATTGTATTGCATAATGATGATTATGAATAATAATATTGCAAAATCCCTTTATACCGAAACAAACAAAAAATAAGTATTTATTGTAGAATTAAAATAAGATTTGTTAAATACTAAATAAAATGTAAAACATTACTTTTATTTGCAGTGATCAATGTTACTTTTAACATATTGATTTTACAAATAAAAAATTAGTGTTTTCAAACTACTAAGAAAAAGAATAATATACTTTTAAGTTGTACTATAAGTAGATTATCAACAGTAGTATTTACTTCTTATCGAAAGAATATAATATGGCAAAAAGAAGGCTCATTACTATAATCACTTTGATGTGTATTGCAATGTTCGGATTAGCGGCACTCCAGTATTATTGGATCAAGGAAGCTATTCAAGAACGCAAAAGCCACTTCGAACAGGAAGTTGGTGAGCTACTTACCAATGTTGTCAAAAGACTTGAACAGCAAGAAGTTCTACAAGTAACAAAAAGATATTTAGATGATATTTCTGTTACCAACAGTGATATCAATGTAAGATACGATTCTGTAAAACAGGAAGCTTACTGGACTAGTAAACAGAACATTAAGATATCTCAAACGATCAGTTCTGATAAACTAGCCAAACAAGGCATAGCTTATAAAGTACAAGAAAAGGCGGAAATCAAGAAATCGGGCAAGGCCACTAAGACGATGCTTTCAAATATTGAAGGTTCAAAATATGGCATGAACGATTCTACCAATCAGCCTCAAGTAGTCAGCAATATCACATCGGATTCCACAGCCCGCAAAAGGCTGGACATTGCCATGGATTTGATCATGAAGAAGACAGACTTGGTCAATCAGGTGGTAAGTGAGATGATTCTGGCTGAGAATACTATGCTACAAGACCGTGTGAACTTTGAAATGCTTGATTCATTGCTGAGTCAGGAAATTGAGAACAAAGGTCTTAAAACGGTTTATGATTTTGCCGTTTTACAGAGAGAAGGCGATAGAGAAACGGTCATTATGAGCAGTAATGTGGAAAGAAACGCCAAAATAATTAAGAGTGCTTATCATGTCACTTTATTTCCAAAGGATCTTTTTGATAATTCTAACACTTTATATTTAGAATTTCCCCAGGAAAACAAGTTTTTGATCAGTAAAATGCGATTTGTACTCTTCTCCTCTTTAGGGTTTATTTTGTTAACACTTCTTACTTTCATATTTGCAGCTAAAACTATAATTGACCAGAAACGTATTTCAGAAATAACAAACGATTTCATTAGTAATATGACGCACGAGTTGAAAACCCCTATATCAACCGTGGCGTTAGCGACTGAAGCATTGATGGACCCAGACGTACAGAAAATGCCAAGTATAACAGGACGCTATCTCAGTGTTATAAAAGATGAAAATCAGCGTTTGAGCAGACAGGTGGAAAGAGTACTGCAGATTGCCAGAATTGAACGTGGCGATTTAAAACTCCGAAACGTGGATGTGGACATGAATAAAATAATGCAGGTTGCATATGAGAACACCTTGATCAAGATTGAGGACCGCGGAGGACAATTATCCTTCAATTGGGCAGCCGGTGAGGTAAATGTTAAGGGGGATGAGTTACATTTATCTAATATTATTTTTAACTTGTTAGACAATGCTAATAAATACTCTCCGGAGGCACCAAAAATTGACCTTTCAGCCATACGAAAGAAAGAAATGCTGGAAATTCATATAAAAGATGAAGGTCAAGGGATACCAAGAGAGCATATTAGTAAAATTTTTGATAAATTTTACAGAGTGCCTACAGGCAACGTTCACAATGTAAAAGGTTTCGGTTTAGGCCTTAGCTATGTCAAAAATATTGTCGAAGCACACAAAGGCAACATACGTTGTAAGAGTGAGCTTGGCAAAGGAAGTGAATTTATTATACAACTACCAATATCTGAAAATGGACAAGATTAAAATTTTACTTGCGGAGGATGATCCAAACTTAGGAATGTTACTTACTGAGTATTTAGAAGTTAAAAACTTTGATGTAACACGTACTCAAGATGGTGAGGAAGCATTAAGAGCGTATCAAGACGGTGATCATGATTTATGTATCTTCGATGTGATGATGCCTAAAATGGATGGTTATACTCTTGCAGAACGTATCCGTAAATCAGATGTGGATATTCCAATATTTTTCCTAACAGCGAAATCTATGAAAGAAGATACGTTGAGAGGATTTGAAGTGGGTGCTGATGATTATATCACAAAGCCATTCAGTATGGAAGAGCTTTTAGCTCGTATCACATCTATCTTAAGAAGAACAAAGAGTAAAACTGACTCAAAAGAAAAACAAACTATTTTCGAGATTGGTAAGTTTACTTTTGACTTTAATGCTCAAATGTTGAAATACAACGAAGACGGTCATGAGCAACGCCTTACTTCTAAGGAGTCTGCGTTATTACGTCTTTTAGCTATCCATAAAAACGAAATTATGGACAGATCTCTAGCATTAAAGAAAATTTGGTTAGATGACAACTACTTCAACTCAAGAAGTATGGACGTATATATTACTAAACTTAGAAAATTCTTAAAGCCGGATGACAACCTACGTATCGTAAACGTTCACGGCCAAGGATTCAAGTTAGTAGAATTAGGTGCTGAGTAATCCACACCAAAAAGTTATTTTGAGAGCCTCCATTTTTTGGAGGCTTTTTTTGTGCTTATAATTTCTTACAGCGTGTAAAATTCACATTATCGCCATTCCACATATCGCTTTCTGGAAGGATATCATTTCTAAAGGTGATAGATTGAAAACCTATAGGCTGTAATATTTCTAGAATGTCACTTTGGGAAAAGAAATGCGTCCAAAAACGGTAGATTTCGATTGTATCATCATCATAGATTGTATGTTGAGATAAAATTACTTTTTCTTGTTCATACAAAAATGATTCTGTCAACGCGACATAGGGAGTTCCCTTCCAAAAACCAGCCTCAGCAGATTCCCATTCCTTTGGAGATACTTTATCAGTATATTCTTTATCATTCAATACATCAAAAATAAAAGTACCACCCTGCCTTAAAGCTTTGAAGATTTTACGTAGCAACACCTCTCTCTCTTTAGGAATTAAAGCTCCTAGATCAGTATAAATTAAAACAATCAGGTCATATTTTTCTTCGCCTAGATCTATCTCTAGGTAACTTTTATTTTGATACTCAATCGTTAAGTTTTTGTCTTTCGCAGATTGAGAGGCATAATTGATGGAATTTTCTGAGATATCAATACCTCGTACATTATGACCTTCTTTGGCAAACCTTTCTGTATACAAGCCGGGACCACATCCTAAGTCTAGAATATCAAGTTTTGAAGTTCCATTTTCGTTCTTCAAAATCCATTGAACAGTTTTCTCAATGGTTGTTGATTTACGGCTCGCAAGATCTATATCAGGATTTAAATGAACTTGTAATAATTGCTGTGCAATATATGGATCGGTCCACATAAATGAAGACCCTTTTTCGTAGATTTCAGGCTTCCCTGTTTTGTTGATAATGGATTGTATTTTCATAAGTAAAATAATTTGTCTCTCAACAATTTAAGGACAATAATTTTAAAGAATAAAACACATCGCCCATTACAACATTTATTATTAAAAAAATAGATTAAAGTGCTAAGGCAAAAATAATTGATAACTAATTCATAATTATTTTTTGTGAGTACAACGCAAAAAAGCGTATTAATAGTGGTTCTATTCATAGTTTTTTTAAGGCAGTAATCGCAAAACAATAATTGGAATTAGTATTAAATACTTTTGTCTTAAGTATTGAGACATTTTAAAGTATAACTAAAAATGAGCTTTTGAAAATTGAAGAAACAACTGTTTACCAATGACTGAGCAGACTCTATCAACTGCATAGAATAAATTATCAACAGAAATATAGTCTTCAGGCTTTATCCAAGATTGTTTCATTTCTTTCCAAAGCCTTTCAATAATATTTAAGTGTGGCGAATAAGGAGGCAAGTAAAAGATATACAAGCCTCTTGTTTGCCACACTTTCAAGAGTTCTTTGACTTTACGTGCAGTATGAACACTAGCATTATCTAAGACGACCACTGTTGGCTTTCTAATCTTGATAGAAAGTTCATCAAGAGTTTCGATAATAAAAGAAGCACTTATATTCTTTTCCGAATTTCGATAGAGAAACTGATTTGTTCTTGAAA
>NZ_JABANE010000049.1 GCF_012844305.1 Flammeovirga aprica JL-4 | reverse complement strand
TTTAAAGTTTTTCCTGTTCAGAATTTCAAAGGTATTTGGTTAACCTGTGCCCACTTTTTGAAGGTGATCCCAAAAAGGACATGAAAACACCATTTTTATTAAAGCAAATCACTTTATTTCTCATATTACTCTCTCTATTTTCATGCAATAAGAGTAATGAGCTGGACAAAACTGAAAAAGAAGCCTTAGAAAAAATCATAGAATTATCTGGTTACTCAAATTATGCTTCAGGTACACGAATTAGCGAGACTCAGATTACTGAATTACCAGAAGACATATCCGCGTGGAAAGAAATTAAGTCACTCGATTTACGTCAGAATAGATTAACTAAACTACCTGAAAAACTAGACTTATTACCTAAGTTACATTATTTGAATATTGAACACAATCAATCGACAACATTGCCCGTTTCATTAGCTCAAAATAAAACGGATTTACATATCAGACATTTTGGTAATCCTTGGGAATGGCTTCCAAGAGAGTTAGTTGATAATTTTGAGATAAAAAATCCAAGATTTAGACTACCTCATGTAAGTGAGATAAGATAAAGATATAAAGAACCGGTACATATTTATTTTTATGTACCGGTTTTCTTTTCTTATAACTATATAGTACGCCTAATCACAAAATCGAAAGAAAACTAACCGCTTTTTAATAATCAGAAGAATCATAAATAGAGTTCAGTAAATCTCTTGATTTATCTTGCAAATAATGTTGCTCCGTAATTTGTGATGTAGCATGCCCTAGTAACCTAGACGTTGTTATAAGCCCAAACTTATCCAATGCATGATAAGCAAAAGTATGTCTTAAATTATGAAGGCTTATTGGGTACCTCACTCCTTCTTTTTCTATTTCTTTCAAATCACATTTATATAGAAAATCTGAGAAATATTTAGAAAGGCTACTGATGTTATTGCTTTTATAAGCTAACACAAAATCACTTTTCTCCAGGTTATGCTCATCAATAAAACCCTTTAAGAAGTGATAAACTGCTGGCGGGATTGGAAGCGTCATGGTATTGTTTTTACCTTTTAACCACACCTCCATTTTCTTAGTAGAAAAATTGATATCTTCTACTTTTAAATTAAGCATTGAACTACCTCTTAATCCCATATTCACTCCTAAGTGAAGGATCAATCGCTGTTTTGAATTGGCCTCTGAAAAGAGCTTATTTACTTGTTGTTCATTAAGACCAATCCGATTTACTATTTGCAATGAGTCTTCAAATTTCTTCAAGCTATTAATTTCCAATGCTATATCATGTCGTTTTTCATCATTTGAAGTATGCTCGTAGTACGACGCAAACCGTTTGATGGCTTTTAGGTATAAATTCAGTGTTGAAATTTTCAAATGTGCCTGTTCCCTTAAAAATTGATTCACCGACAATGCTGATATACTTTGATAAGAAGAGGCATTAAGCCATTCTAAATAAAGACTTACCACATTGGATAAGGTTTTTCCATAATTTGTTTTTCGGGTAAGTTTTGATTTTAATGCTAACCAATCTTCGAAACCTTTAGACCAATCATCCTGCAACAACGTTTCACTCTTGGTAGCCACCACTTTATTATAATTATTCTGATAAAGCCACACCAAGTACCCTTCCTTTTCCAGTTCAAGATTTATTCTTCTACCGTACATTCTTCGCATGGCTTTCTGAGCAGTAGAAAGTTTATCTTCTTCCACTAATTTTTGCAGGTAATCTGTATAGTAATTGAAACTCACCTTTGATAATAAACCATTTCTAAATTCTAGTATAAAGTTCAGAAAATGATTCATTTGCGTAACAGCCTTAGAAACAGTATTTAAGGACTTTTTATCTGAATTCCCTCCTTCTGTCAGATAGCTACGGTAGCGTTGAAGGAGAAAATCAATCGTCATTCCTTCCGAATCAATGGCTAATGCAGTGTTTTTCTGGATTAATTTATTATTCAATTGAATTAATTTTAATAATTATAATATTACTATTATCAGTTATTCAAATATAATAATTATTTATCAAACCGATTAAATAAATATTTATTGAATATAATACATACATAAAGATGTTTACTTCAATATATATTAATGCGAAATTTATGATTATAAAAGCTATTTTGATAAATGGAGTAAAAGGACATGTAGCAATGCTTTAAAATAGTTCAGAAAATCAGAGCTAAAATTTGAACTATTAGATTAACATCAAACAAAAAAGGATTTTACACTCTAATTAGTATAAAACCCTTATTTATCTTCTATGAAAAAGAACAAATCAGCACTTATTCCCTGAGTATTAACCCATTTCCTTCTCTCCTAATTGAATCAAACCACTTAGTTCTCCATCTTGCACTACAAACACTTTTGTACTGAGTGGCTTTGTATTTTCATCCTCAATGTATTTCATAGAAGTGATCATTATAAATTTCTTGAAAACTTCAGGAGTTGGTGCTCCATCAATGATAAACATAAACCCTTTCCTCGGCATACTTACAGCCAATAATTCAGCATTAAGTTTTTCTTGCATTTGTAGCATAAATTGATGGTCAAGGATTTTTTCTGAAGCATAGTAATTGCCTGCACAAACAATCATAGGTATACCAGATAAATCAAACTGCTTTATATCAACTTCAATATTTGAAAGATTTTTTATACTTCTTTCTCTCAGTTCTTCTAAACTCAATGTATCATCACCTTTCTGTATTGCAACAAAAGCTTCAGGTGTATCATACCCATAAGTGATATAAGGAATTTTTTCCATTGCCTCTCCTCCGTTCAATAATGACTCATGCATTGACATTGGGACACTCATATCATCATGTGTTTTAATTGACGGCATTAGCACTTTGTTTTCCTCATCCAAGTCAACAGTTTTTACTGCAATACTTTCTGCAAAGCTGACACCTAAACTTGTCACCTTAAAATGATCAACAGTGGTGAAGCTCATTTCAGCATAACCCGGTGCTATCAATTGATGATTAATAAAGGATGGATACAGTTCGATGGGCATACTGATACCATATTTTGAAAAGATATCAAATAGATTTTTATCATCATTGGGAGTAGAACTTAGTTCTTTTAATACTACCTGCTGTACTAATTTTAAAAATTGTTCTTTGTCCATAAAATAAGCGGTTTAGTTTAATGATTATAGCTTGCTAAACTGAAAAGAGAATATTTTGAGTTCGGCATTTAGAATGAAGAAAATGTATTGTATTATGGTTTATAAAATGTGTTTTGGAAGTGTTTGATTCATAATAAGAATCACATTACCTTAGAACATGTTTCAAAGATGCTCTTACCCCTCATAAAATTTCAGTTTACTCTATTTTAAGCTAATGAATATTTACATTATTTCAAATAAATCAGGTAGTGAACAGCAATACATCAAAATTTGACAACAAAAAAAGGGAGTCACTTTCTGACTCCCTAATCATGATATATATTATTTACGATCTCCTATTAAAGTGTCTCGTAAGTAAATTCATCCATAAATCCTGTATTGAAATCACCTGATTGGTAAACTTCATTATCCATTAATCTTAAATGGAAAGGAATTGTAGTTTTGATTCCCTCAATGATAAACTCTTGAAGAGCTCTCTTCATTCTCTTAATTGCCTCTTCTCTTGTTTCAGCTGTAACAATCAATTTAGCAATCATTGAATCGTAGTTTGGAGGAATCGAGTACCCAGAGTAAACGTGAGTATCAACTCTTACACCTGGACCGCCTGGTACGTGAAGATTTGTAATCTTACCTGGAGATGGTCTGAAATCAGCCGCTGGATCTTCAGCATTGATTCTACACTCGATTGAGTGAGCTTGTGGTGTATAGTTTTTACCTGAAATTTTCTCGCCAGCAGCTACTTTAATTTGCTCTCTGATCAAGTCAAAACCAGTTACTTGCTCCGTTACAGGGTGTTCAACCTGAATACGAGTGTTCATTTCCATGAAATAGAAATCACCGTATTTGTCTACTAAGAATTCAACAGTACCTGCACCTTCATAGCTAATTTTCTCAGCCCCAGCAATTGCTGCTCTACCCATTTTCTCTCTTAATTCAGAAGATAAGGCAGGTGAAGGAACTTCCTCTGTTAATTTTTGGTGACGTCTTTGGATAGAACAGTCTCTTTCTGACAAGTGACATGCTTTACCATAACTATCGCCAATAATTTGAATCTCAACGTGACGAGGTTCAACAACGAATTTCTCAAGGTACATACCGTCGTTACCAAATGCGGCTGCTGACTCTTGACGAGCTGAATCCCATGCTTTTTGGAATTCATCAGGACCGTTAACGATACGCATACCACGTCCGCCACCACCTGCAGTTGCCTTAAGGATCACTGGGTATTTGATTTTTTCAGCGATTTCCAAACCTTGCTCTACTGAATCTAAAAGACCCTCAGAACCAGGAATTGTAGGAACGCCTGCATCTTTCATTGTTGCTTTTGCAGTCGCCTTATCACCCATTTTGTTGATCATGTCGGCTGATGCACCAATGAATTTGATGTTGTTTTCTGCACAGATTGCTGAGAATTGTGCATTTTCAGATAAGAATCCATAACCAGGGTGGATAGCATCACAATTAGTGATTTCTGCCGCCGCCATGATGTTAGGAATACTTAAGTAAGAATCTGTACTTGGTGCAGGACCAATACAAACAGCTTCATCTGCAAAACGAACGTGCAGACTGTCTTTGTCAGCTGTAGAGTAAACTGCTACCGTTTTGATCCCCATCTCTGCACAAGTACGGATCACACGGAGTGCAATTTCACCTCTGTTAGCAATTAGTATTTTTTTAAACACGATACCTTCTTAGTTTAGTTAATAATAAAAATTAGTTGATCTAACTAATAATTAAGATGGATCTACTAAGAATAATGGCTGATCGTATTCTACTGGAGACATGTTGTCAGCTAAAATCTTAACGATTTTACCTGATACTTCAGATTCAATCTCATTGAAAAGTTTCATTGCTTCGATGATACAAACAACGTCGCCTTTCTTTACAGAATCACCTACATTCACGAACATATCCGACTCAGGGTTCGGAGCAGTGTAGAATGTACCGATCATTGGAGACTTGATTTCAATGTAGTTAGAAGTATCTGCTGCTGGAGCCGCTGGAGCTTCTGCTACTGGAGCCGCCTCAGCTACTGGTGCTGTTGGCAATTCTGCTGCTGGAGCTGGAGCCGCTGCTAAAGGAGTAACTGGCGCTGTCGCTAATACTGGTGCTGCAGGAGCAACTGCTGCTGCTGACGCATCAACATTGCGTTTAACGTGAAGTTTGATTTCTGCTGTTTCTACATTGACTTCTTGCAAGCCTGAACCTGCAATAAAGCTGATCAGATCTTTTACCTCTGGTGCTTTCATAATGTGATAGTGTGTGTGTTTGAGAGAAGGTATAAGAAATATAACCCTCTCTCAAACCTATTCGATTAAATACTAAAAAAATTATTTTTTAACGCGTTCTGAGTAAGAACGATCCGTTGTATTTACTTTGATAACGTCGCCCTGGTTAACAAACAAAGGTACCATAATGTTTGCACCTGTCTCCACAGTTGCAGGTTTTAATGTGTTTGTTGCTGTATCACCTTTGATACCTGGCTCTGTATAAGTAACCTCTAACTCAACAAATTGAGCTAATTCACAACCAACGACTTCTTCTACTTCTGCATGGAAAAGAATATCAACATTCATTCCATCTTGTAATAAATCGTTGTTTGGAACTTGTTCTGCAGGTAAAGCTACCTCTTCCCAAGTAGTTGTATCCATAAAATGGAATCCCATATCATCTGCATAAGAATACTGATGCTGTCTTCTCTCAATACGGGCTGTTGTTACTTTGTGACCTGCTGTAAAAGTGTTGTCAATTACTTTACCTGTACGAATACTTTTTAGTTTAGTACGAACAAATGCAGGACCTTTTCCTGGCTTTACGTGTTGGAATTCGATGATTTGAAAAATATCATTATTGAACTCAATACATAAACCGTTTTTAAAATCAGCTGTAGATGCCATTATATATACTTTTTATTCTATTTCTAATAACTTAAACTGGCGGGTAAATTTTCCAACCACAAAAATAAAAAAATTTATTAGTATGCCCACTTAATGTAAGCAGAACCCCACGTAAAACCGCCTCCAAAGGCCGCTAACACAAGATTATCTCCTTTTTTTAACTTATTTTCATAATCCATAAGACATAAAGGAATCGTTGCAGCGGTAGTATTTCCATATTTATGGATATTCATCATCACTTTATCTTCCCCTACATTCATACGCTGTGCAGTGGCATCGATAATTCTTTTATTGGCTTGGTGAGGTACTAAATAAGCGACATCATCACCACTTAATTTATTTCTCTCCATGATTTCAGCCGCCGCGTCCGCCATAGAAACTACAGCGTACTTGAACACGTGCATACCTGCTTGATAAATGTAATGCAAACCTTGGTCAATGGTCTCATGAGAAGACGGCATTCTAGAACCACCTGCTTTCATATTCAAGTATTCTTCGCCAACACCATCACTTTTTAAAACAAAGTCCATTACACCTACTTCCTCCTCAGTTGGCTCAAGCAACACTGCACCTGCACCATCACCGAAAAGAACACAAGTTGTACGATCTGTGTAGTCTACAATACTTGACATTTTATCAGCACCAACTACGACTACTTTTTTATACTTACCAGTCTCGATAAATTGAGATCCTGTGCTAAGAGCATATAAAAAACCAGAACAAGCCGCACCGATATCGAAACTAAAAGAGTTAGAAGCTCCCACTCCTTTAGCAATAATGTTAGCAGTTGCCGGAAAGAACATATCAGGAGTAACAGTAGCACAGATAATCAAATCAACATCCTCTGGATTTGTATTTGTTTTCTCTAATAGCTGTTTCACTGCCTGAATCCCTAAATAGGAAGTACCCATATTCTCGCCCTTAAGTATACGCCTCTCTGATATGCCCGTCCTCTCTAGAATCCACTGATCATTTGTATCAACCATTGTTTCTAGTTCTTGATTGGTAAGAACATAGTCAGGAACGTATCCTCCAACTCCTTTAATTGCTGCTTTTAATGCCATAGTAATATTGGTATTTCTTTTCTTTTTTTGGCTTTAACTTTTCGTTAAAATCAAATTTCAAAAGGCAAAGATAATCAACTCTTTTAAAATCCATATAAAGTATAAAAAAAAGCCAATCCTTTTTTAAGGATTGGCTTGATTCTGTGCAGTTTAAAACTACTCAGCAGTTTCGTCTACATCTACAGAGTTATCGATAACCACTTGGCCACGATAATACATTTTACCATCTGACCAGAAAGCACGGTGTCTTACGTGTGCTTCGCCAGTAGATTGGCAAAAAGAGATTGTAGGTTTATCCATCTTAAGGTGCGTTCTACGCTTACCTCTCGAAGCTTTCGAAATTCTCGACTTAGGATGTGCCATTTTTAATTCTTAAATATATATCATTTGAGTTTTTTCAAAATATCCCAACGAGGGTCAGTTGGTTTCCCTTCTTCTTCCTCATTGACTTCCTCCTCACTTTCTTCGTCATACTCCTCTTCTCCATATGATGAATAAAATAATTCATCATCTTCATCCTCCTCTGGATGTAAACGCTTCGAAGGTAAGGACACTGCTATTAAATCATAGATTATCTGAGCAAAATCTAAATCTGACTCATTGAAAGGGATTTTAAATAAATCATCTTCCAGCATTTCAAACTTATCTGAGAATTTAAAATATATCTTTTGAGTTTCCTCAAGCTGATAATCATACTCTCTTAAGCTCCTATCACTTAATAACACCACTTTTGCATTAAGAGTCAGATCTACGTCGATCTGTGTTTCACTCTTAACAAGTTGCAATATCACTCTTCCAGTTATATTTTCCATCAATTCAGATTCAAATATTTCTAAAAGTTGTGATGTTAACTCGATCTCGAATTGGTGTTTACCATTTTTTAAACCTCCAATTCCTATTGTATATGCATTTTTCTTCTTCACCTTCACTGTGATTTGGCTTGCAAAATTACAAAATCAAATTATACTAAGAAAGTATTTTAGAGAAATAATCAATAAAAATAAAAAATAAAGGTAAATCTCCTGTATTTTTGTAGCGAAATAATGAAAAAACAACCTATCCATAACGATTTATGAGACTTTTTTATCATAAGGACATCAATCCTGATCAAAATGAAGTTACGCTGACTTCAGAAGACAGCAAACACATTGTAAGGGTTTTACGCATGCAAAACTCAGAACAGTTACATCTGATGGATGGAAGAGGTAACAGATATACGTGTACAATTATTGATGCACATCAGAAAAAATGCAAAGTTAAGGTCGATGGAGTTGAAACTTTACCTCCTACGGCTTCTCATATACATATAGGTATAGCTCCGACCAAAAATATGGACAGAATTGAATTCTTTTTGGAAAAAGCAATTGAAATTGGTGTAGGAAAGATTACATTTTTCTATTCCAAGCATTCTGAAAGAAAACAATTAAAATTAGACCGGTTAGAAAGAATTGCTGTTTCGGCTATGAAACAATCACGCAAGTTTTGGACACCCGAGTTAACAATAGCTTCTAGTTTTAAGGAAACATTAGCAATAGAAGCTGATCAGAAGTTTATCGCCTACGTCCCTACTGACGCTACTGAGAACCTTTTCCAGAAAATTGAAAAAGATCAAAATATTCTAGTGTTAGTCGGACCTGAAGGTGGATTTAGTGAAGAAGAAGCTGAATTGGCCAAAGAGAACAGTTTTGAATGGGTTAGTTTAGGAAAAGAAAGATTAAGAACGGAAACAGCTGGAATTGTTACCGCTCAAATTTTAAATATGGTCGATTTGAAATAAGTACTAAGACAAAATTATATAACACTAATTCATATTATTTTTTCCGATTACTGCCTTTCAAAAACTTTAAATAGAACCACTATTTATACGTTTTTGAGCGTTGTACTCACAAAAAATAACTAATAATTAATTATCATTTATTTTTGGCTTAGTACTTAAAAGATTTATTATATTTATATATAATGAACTATAATCAGCATATCTCTATAGATTCATAAAACAAAAGATCATAACTTTTTACGTTAACGGACCAATACAGATGAAAAAAACTGTCACATTTTTACTTCTCCTGATTTTACCTTTTATAGCTTTTACGCAAAGTCACAAAAAGTTTTCATTGAAAATTGCAAAAGTGAAATACACTGGCGGTGGCGATTGGTATGCTAATAAAACAGCATTACCCAACCTTGCTGAGTTTTGTAATGACAATCTAGGCACAAGCATTGATGTAGACGATGAGATAGTAGAGATTGGCAGTCCTGAGCTTTTTGACTACAGCTATATTTATCTTACAGGTCATGGGAATGTTGTTTTCTCTGATTCTGATGTCGAAAATTTAAGAAGCTACCTTACCAGCGGTGGTTTTTTACATATAGATGACAATTATGGTCTGGATAAATTTATTCGTTTAGAGATGAAGAAGGTTTTTCCAGAATTGGATTTCATAGAGATTCCATTTGACCACCCTATCTACCATCAAACATTTAGTTTCCCTGATGGCCTCCCAAAAATTCATGAACATGACGGTAAGCCTGCTCAAGGTTTTGGTATTTTATATGAAGGACGATTGGTTTGCTTTTACAGTTATGAATCTGATTTAGGAAATGGATGGGAAGATGAGTCAATCCATAATGATCCGGAGGAAGTAAGATTGAAGGCTCTTCAAATGGGTGCCAATATTATTTCATTTGCTTTGACAGACTTTTAATATATCACTAAAATTAAGTGAAGTGAATAAGTTTTTTTAAAGATTTAAATCCTGAGTTGAACAAAATATTTTCATCAAACTCAGGATTTAAATCTTTTTTCTTGTTTACTCACATTATTCCTATTTGATTTGCACTGTTTTTAGAAAATAAGTGGAATTATGACGTTGCAAGAAAGAATTAATGCCTTTGTAGCATTAGGAGATAAACTAAGAACTTTAGACACAGACACTAAAGCCGCACTGACTCAACGTGCGAATGATGACAATGGATGGTTTGATGAATTATCCGTTACAAATGCATTGACAGGTGTTGAAAAAATGCTAACAAAAGAGGTATTGGAGAACTGGGTGAGCGAATACTCAACTTCTGATACTGAAAAACCTAATAAAGTATTGGTAGTAATGGCAGGCAACATCCCTGCAGTAGGTTTCCATGATGCTTTAAGTATTCTTATCTCTGGTCATATCTTGATGGCAAAATTAAGCTCTCAGGATACTTTTCTAATGACAACGCTTTTCAATTGGTTAAAGGAAATTGAGCCTAAGTTCAGTGACTTTATTCAAATTTTAGAAGCTCCAATCAAAGAAATCGACAAGGTAATTGCTACTGGATCAGACAATAGCACAAGATACTTTGTGAAATATTTCGATAAATATCCAAATATTATCCGTCACAACCGCTCTTCAGTAGCTGTAATCAGAGGTGATGAGGACGATGAGACTTTAGAAAAACTCGCTGATGATATTTTCTTGTACTATGGTTTAGGCTGTAGAAACATCAGCAAGGTATACGCTCCTAAAGATTATGATCTAACGAAATTATTAAAAGCGTTAGAGCCAAGAGCAAAAGAAACGATCATCAACCACAAGTACGCTAACAATTACGATTACAATAAGTCAATCTACTTGGTCAATAAAGTAGAACACTTAGACAATGGCGGACTGATTGTAGTGGAATCTGAAGAGATGGTCTCTCCTATTTCTGTTCTTTACTATGAGACCTATGAAAACGGTTTAGAATTGAAAGGAAAACTGAGTGCTGCTGAAGATAAAATCCAATGTATTGTTACAGATGGAAAGTGGTTAGCCGATTCTGAAGATTTCGGTCAAGCACAATTCCCTGGCGTTGCTACTTATGCAGATAATGTAGACACAATGAAATTTCTTTCACCTATCGTAAAGTAATTGATGCGCAAGATTGTCTTAGCTTCCGTTTTAAAGCCAGTGGATGACACTAGAGTTTATGAGAAGTTTGGAAAATCTTTAGCTAAATTAGAGGACACAGAAGTCATCATTTTTGGTACTCAAAGCAATGATGCTTCCCTTTATAAATTAGAAAAAAACGTTCGTTTTGAACCTTATGATATCAATGAAAAGTCTACCCGCAGCAATGTGGGTAGACTTTTTCATGCTCTATTAAAGAAAGAACAACCTGAAAGTGTTATAATTCATACTATTGAGCTTCTTCCTTTTTTAGTTTGGTATAAAATCACCAACAAAAACGCGGGTATTTATTACGATATTTTAGAAAATTATCCCCTCAACTTCACTGCTCAATCTTATTATTCCAATACTTTTAAATATCTACTAGCATTTGGGGCCAATGCCATCGAAAAACTCTCATTCCCATTTATCGACTATATTTTTTCTGCTGAAAAGACTTATTTAGAGGAAAAATCACTTCCAAAGGATAAAACCATAGTTCTTGAAAATAAATATGTTCCTATTTTACCGAAAATTGAAAAGGTTAAAAGTGAAACAGTACATATTATTTTTTGCGGAACACTGTCAAAGGCTTTTGGAGTAATGGAATTTTTAAATTTTGTTGCCAATATAGGCAGTTGCAAGTCCCAACTAAACATTAAATTCAAAATAATTGGAAAAGCATATGAAGAAGATGTCATAAAACGAATTGAAAAATATGCTGAAAAGTATTCCATTGAAACAGTAGGCATAACAGCATTCGTTCCGCACCTTACTATCATCAAAGCAATGCAAGAAGCTGACTTTGTGGCATTGCCTTATCCTTCAAATCCTTCTACACAGCATTGCATTCCCACAAAAATGTATGAATGCATGGCAATGGGAATTCCAATGCTTATTCAAAATAATCCGTTTTGGGAAAGAATAACTACCCCCTATCAAGCTGGGGTTTTTATGGATTTCAATTCCTGTAACATTCAAGAATTAATAGACAGAATAAAGGTTTTTGAAGCTTACAAAAATGGGATCAATAAAAATGCTCTTTGGAAAACCGAAGAGCAAAAACTGTTGAACATTTACAGCAGAAAGAATAACCAATAAGATAAGGCTAATACAGCACTTATGCCTATCACCCAAAATCCTATACCTAAAGCTTTCTCTTGAAATTTGTAAAACCACAATTTCCTTTTGAATTTCTTTTTCTCTTCTGCAGATGCTTCTTTAAACTGAAGTGGCTTCTTTTGTAGAGTCATTCCCATGTCTTTTGATAGAAATCGTCCTGTAGTCACTTGTCTGATTTCTCTTCTGTTGTTTTCTAAGCTTTTAATTGCACTCGTTTCAAATCCCATTTTTCTGTTGTTTTAATTATCAATAGTCTACAAAAATCTAGTATACAATAGTTTTCTTTTTTAACTAGACGATACATAATATTATTAAACGAGATAGCTTTATCTTAAGTTTAGATAATGCTATTTTTTCTTTGATAAAAACAATAAATAGTGGTTTCAAAATTATGAATTTAGTGGTCTAACTATTTATTTGCAATTCACAATTATAGTAGCATATATAACACCTATACATGTTTAGTCATTCAGAAGAGAACTATTTAAAAACCATCTATCATTTATCCGAGAAAGATACCCCTGTCAGTACCAATGCCATTGCTGATAAACTTCATACAAAAGCAGCATCGGTGACTGATATGATCAAAAAGCTTAATAGCAAGGGCGTTATCCATTATCAGAAATACAAAGGTACTACCCTTACTGAAGAAGGAAACAAAGCGGCGTTGCTTGTGATACGAAAGCACCGATTGTGGGAAGTCTTTTTATTGGAAAAATTAAATTTCAATTGGGATGAAGTGCATGAAGTTGCTGAACAATTAGAGCATATACAATCCCTAAGAATGATTGAACGTTTAGATCAATTTTTGGGCTACCCTAAGCACGACCCTCATGGCGACCCGATTCCAGATAAAAATGGTGAGTTCAGCAATCTGAAAGCCACTAAACTATCCAAAATTCCTATCAAAAATAAAGTTACTGTAGTGTCCGTTAAAGATGGAAACAGCAGTTTATTGCAGTACCTTGATAAGGTAGGTATTGGTATTGGAACTGAACTTGAGGTGATTGAAAAAATTGAGTTTGACAAATCTATAGAAATCATAATCAATGGCAGAGAACAGAAAATCATTTCTGCCTTGGTCTCTGAAAATATATTAGTACAATTATGAGTTTAGAAAGAATTGACCTTCCCTTATTAAAAAAAATAAGCGAAACTGCCGGTGCTCCAGGTTTTGAAAAACAAGTGAGACACCTTCTTATTGATACATTAAAAGATATTGTTGATGAGTTTTACGTTGACAATATGGGTAACCTTATCACAATCAAGAAATCGAAAGCCGAGAATGCTAAGAAATTTATGTTGGCAGCTCATATGGATGAAATCGGTTTTATGGTAAAACACATTGATGATAATGGCTATATCCGTTTTCAAACTTTAGGTGGTTTTGACCCGAAAACACTGACTTCTTTAAGAGTTAAAGTACACGGCAAAAAGGATCTTTTGGGTGTTATGGGCTGTAAGCCAATTCACTCTATGAGTGCTGCCGAAAGAGCGAAAGTAGTTACAAACGAAGAATACTTTATTGATTGCGGTCTTTCGAAAGAAGAAGTAGAAAAACATGTGAAAGTAGGTGATTCTATCACAAGATGGCAGGAATTGGATATGGTGGGCGACCTCATCAACGGCAAGTCATTAGATGACAGAGTATGTGTTTATGCACTTGTTGAAATCATGAAAGCGTTAAAAGACCAGGATACTCCAGTTGATGTTTATGGTGTATTTACTGTTCAAGAGGAAGTTGGTCTAAGAGGTGCTCAAGTAGCAGGTCATGGCGTTTCTCCTGACTTTGGTATTGCATTAGACGTAACGGTTGCTAACGATATTCCTGGCCTTGCTCCTCAAGACTATGTTACTTCTATGGGCAAAGGTGCTGGCATTAAACATTTTGACGGCGGAACTATTTGCGATAGAAGAATGGTAGAACACCTTGAAAATGTAGCAAAAGAGAAAGAAATTCCAGCTCAACCAGAAGTACTTCCTTTTGGAGGAACGGATACGGCAAATATCCAAAGAATGCCGAAGAACGGTTCTATTGCAGGTGCTTTAAGTATTCCAATGCGCTATTTGCACCAAACTACTGAAATGGCTCACCCTACGGACGTAGTTGCAATGATCGACTTAGTAGTTCAAGCAATTTTGGAAGTTGAAAATGGTGATTGGAGTTATTAATCTCTGATCTCAGCAATCAAAAAAGCCTCTCGATAGTAATTTAATTCGAGAGGCTTTTTTGATTCCCTGTTTCAATATCAATTATATGACATTTCATCTTGTCATTATCTAAAACAACCCAATAGATTATCTAAACCGGTTGTTGTTAAATGCATTTCACCCTTTCATCCTTGCATTTCACCAAATAAAATTCTCAATCAGTTCAAATAGGTAGACCTTTGGTATATCATTAATCAAAACCTCAACTATTATGAACTTAAGTGTCAAATTAATTTTAGTATCTCTTTTCTTATCTTCATTATTTTCATGCAGCACAACAAATGATGAATTATTCCCTGAAACATTTGAAGTAAATCAATTGCCTCAAATAGACCCTATAGTTTCTCAACATTTTATCAATGTTTCTCTTGTTCCCAATGGTCCTATTTGTGACAAGGAAATCATGGCAAATGTGGAGATAATAGACTCCCAAGGGAATGCTCACAATCAAGTTGTTGTTGCTAAAAATGGCATTATTGATTTTACCTATGATAAAAAGGCAAGTGGAAATTATTCAGTTGTATTCAAAGATTTCGAGACTAATCAACTGATGGGATCCGTTTCTTTTTACTTGTCGGATATTGACATGAATAAAGATTATTACTTGAAAACTATTGAATATAGTAATTGTAATTTCTAAATTGAAAATAAGATTTTTTCTTGATCAAAAGAGTGTTCTAAAATCTTAATCGGTTTTAGAACACTCTTTCTTAATTATATACAAATGCCTTTAAGAAGTTCCTATTTTTTTACTATAGCTTTTTATTATTTAGTTTTTTTCATCATTGAGTTCTTTTCTGACTACAATACAGAATCAGATCATCAGTGGTTAGGATTAAACTATTTAATCATACTGGGTTTGGGTACTACCTCACTCAAATGTTTTGGTGCTCTATTTTTTGCAAAAGCTTCAAAGTATGTATTGATAAAAAAAAGTAGCATTCTTGCTTTCATCCCCTTTTTAGGTTTCATATTAATGATGTACGCGTATAGCAAAATCTCTTGGGTCTATAGATGGAGCTATTTTATTGAGGAATATAGAGGACCTTTTTTAAATATATACAACTTGCAAGCTGTATTGATCCCCTACTTTGTAGGTATTTGTATTGAAATTGTATTTGAATATTTAAAACAATATAATGAACAGCAAAATCTTAAACTTGAAAAAACGAAGGCTGAATTAAGTTTTCTAAAAGCTCAAATTAGTCCTCATTTCCTTTTCAATACTATTAATACAATTTTCTGGCTGATTCTAAAAGACCCGAAAGGTGCTCAGGATTTATTACTTAAACTGAGTGAGATGCTACGGTATCAGTTGTATGAATGTGATCATGATTTTGTACCCATTCAAAAGGAAATAGATTATCTAACGCATCTTTGTAAAGTACAAGGATACAGAAAGGGAAAGAAAGTGAAAATCTCTACAGAATTCGATTGTGAAGACACTGTTTACCCAATTCCTCCTCTTTTATTTTTACCGTTGGTGGAGAATGCAATGAAATATGTTTCTCAAAAAGACGATCAAGAGAACTATATTTCCATTTTTTTGAAACAGAGAAGCAACCTTGTTAGTTTTGAAATTGTCAATTCTACAGACAATAGTCATATTGAATTAGAAGAAGACAAAAAATATAGTGGTATTGGTCTTTCAAATATCAAAAAACGACTTACTCTTATTTACGGGGAAAAATACAAGTTCTCTACCTCTTTAATTAACAGTGTATATTATGCAAAAATCGAATTCTAAAATCCGTTGCCTTATTGTAGATGATGAGGAGTTGGCTCGTGACGGAATGGCCCATTATGTTTCTCAAGTGCCCTTTTTAGAAACAATAGCAGTCTGTGAAAGTGCGATGGAAGCACAACAAATATTAGATGAACAACCTATTGATCTATGTTTTTGTGATATCAACATGCCTTATCTCTCTGGTATTGATTGGGTGAGGTCAATGAAAAATCCGCCTATGGTGATTTTCACAACGGCCTATTCTGAATTCGCTATTCAAAGTTATGAAGTTAATACGCTGGATTATCTTTTGAAACCCATCTCATTTGATCGTTTTTATAAAAGTTGTTTAAAAGCGAAAGAGGCTTTCAATACTACTCAGAAGGAAAAGTTGGATGATGTTATTTTCGTGAAAGTCGATCTTCAAATAAAGAAAATATGGTGCAAAGACATCAAATACATAGAATCGCAAAATAACTATATCAACATTGTTACTACAAAAGGGAATTTCTTGACGCTACTTACTTTAAAAGAAGTACAAGAAAACCTTCCATCCTATTTCCTAAAGGTTCAAAAGTCATTTATTATCAATATTCATTTTGTAGAGGCCATTGAAGGAAATAGTGTAGTGATTGCGGATACATTGATTAGTATCAGTAGAACGAATAAAAACGATATTTTCGAGACCTTGACTCAGGGTAAATTCATCCTCAAAAATTCTAAATGAAAAACATCCTCATCCATATAACACTGATCATAACACTTTTAAGTTGTACGCATACGCCTATTAGTTTTTTAATCGATAGAACTGAAAAAGAACTAATAGGTTATTATGAAGTGAACGACAGTATTGTTTTTAATATTAAGTCTTCGGATATCATTAATTTTTTAGACATTTCTGATACTGATTTTTTCACTTCTCCTTATACTCCAGCATTCAACAATTGGGAAAATTACCTTGTCAAAAAATCCAATGTGACCATTGAAGACCTTCATTTAATTGGTACTTTCAATGACTATAAAATTGGACAAGAATACAGAATGGAATATCAACCTCAATCCGATTCATGGCAACTCAAACTCCCCAAAAAGAAAATTCTACCCACCAGTGGTGACTTTAGTTTTATAGCAAATAAAAAATATCTTGCTACACCTAACTTCTATAATTCTCTCAACGCCCATGTCCCTGTTTTTGTAGATAAGGATTTAAGGCGAATGTATATCTCATGGCTAGTATATATAATAGAAACCAAAGAACAAATGGGGTATACCATCACTGATGATAGCATCACCTTTATTTTTTCTCCTGAGGAATATTCTTTAAGTAATAATAATTATGGTGTACAAGAATCTTATGATCCTGATTTAATTGGGAAGGTGCAAGTTGCTGGGAGTTTTAATGCTTGGACAGAATATTTCCAAATGGAAAAAAAGGGAGAACATTATTATTATTCGATGCCAATTGACGAAAACATCAATAATTGGGGGGAGTTTAAATTTATCATTAATGATTATAACTGGGTGAACCCTCCTTTTGAAGCAAGAAATAAATTGGGGCATTTTAAGGGAATGCGCCACTATAATTTTACATACAAGACCAACTTCAAAAATAATATCATGGGCTATTCTGTTCAGAATGATAAGGTTATTTTTGAATGGAAATTAGATGATCACGATTTACTCACTTATTATCAAAGATCTGAATCCATGCAGTATAAAACTAGAAATATGTATTTGTATGCTTCTTTCCTTAAAAAGGAAAATGGTCATAGAATTTTGATGGAAGAAGTCGAAGACAAACATTATAGAGTTGCATTTAAAAAATCTGATTTCGAAAAAGGCAAACACTATTCCTTCAACTTTTTAGTGAATGGCGTATTAGAACTCACTCCTAATTATGGTGCATCAAACTTAACACAAACTGAGTTGTGGGATGAAACCCAAACTATAAGATTTGACTTTGTTCTGAACGAATAAAAAAGGTTTTAATCATTAGGAGTAAACGTTGGCAACAATAATTTCGATTCTTTGTTTTTCGCTTTCAAGGTTTTTGCTCTAAACTTTGATACCGTATTTCTTGACATACCTATTTCATCTGACAATTGTTGAATACTAAATTCATTATCAAAATTGGAAATGATATACGAAAGGTAAAATGCTTTTGTCAATTCAAATTTCAAGCTGTGGAAGATCGTATTACTGGTTACCGATTCATTATAACCACACTTAGTACAACGTTTTGCAAACTGCTTTGTACCTTCAGAATAGGTATGATTACCACATTGCTTACAAGTAAAACCACTCTCCCATTTTTGCTTTTCAAGATACCTCAAACAAGACAATTGGTCAGGAAATAATTCTTCAAATTCCTTATGACTCAACCTTTTATTGGTAAACCTTCTTTCCCTTTCCTGCTTAATTTCACCTTTCAAATTATAATTATTGACGTCAAGGATACGATTTAATTTATCAAGTTTTTCAGATTTATCTTGTAACTCCTTGTTTAGCGAACGCAGTTCTGATTCTCTTTTTTGAAGGGAAGCTGTTCTTTCCTGTACTTTTTCTTCTAATTCATTATTGACTTTTTCACTTAAAATCATTGTTTTCTTCTGCTCTTCAATGACCTTATTTTGCATTTCCTCCTTCTCTTCCTGATGCTGTATTACTTCTTTCTGTGCAATTCTCTCCCTCTCTTTCAACAACCTCAAACTATCATAAAGTCCATATGAAAACAGTAGCATTTCAAGTAAAATAGATATTCTAAGGCTATACATAGTGTATGTATTAAAAGGAACAATAGCATACCATTTTAATAACCAAATAAAGAACCCTGAGAAAAATACAAATAAGCCCAAGATAAAATAAGGCGATATTTTCTTGTATTCTCTATAGGCTTTTATTACGAAGTACAGCAAGGTAAGGATAGTAGTAAGTAGTAGCAAACCACCTTCCTGAGTACTGAAAAATAATAGAATTATAAAGAAAATCCCTGTCAATGAAAACATCAGAATATTCATTGGTTTTGAATACAATGAGTTCTCTTTTTCATCCGAAAGAATCTCTTTGATAAAAAACACTAATGACATCGTCATCCCAAAGATGAAAAGAAGGGTTGAAAATGAATTCACCCAAGGTGCATCAGGCCAAATAAACTGAAAGCCCATTCCATCTCTTGATGAGGAATAAAGCATGATAAAGAGTAAGTGAATCACATAAAAAATGTATTTCTTCTCCTTTATGTTGGCGAAAAGCATTAGACTATAGACTGCCATCAAGGCGAAGGCGCCATAGTACAAACCAAAAAATAAATATTTGAGGGTAGATTCTTTTATAAACTCATCTCCGTTGGTGAAGTTTAATAAGAGATCTACTTTATGAGCAGATTGAACTCTGATATAAAGTGGCTTATTATAATCTATGTTATCTGCTAAAGGAATGACATAGTTTGTATGTTTGATATCTCTTTTATCAAAATCATAACTATCACCCATAAATATTTTTTCCACATCACCTTCTACCGTAGGAAGGTACACAATCATGTCGTCGATCGTCTGATCATAAAACTCGATCAGCCATTCGTAAGAACTAAAAGAATCGATCGTCACATTTAGTTGCAACCAGTAATTACCCTCTACATTAAATTTGTCTTTACTGTGTGTAGGAGAAGTGGCGAATTCAGGATTCAGATCCAATAGTTCTTCATAGGATATTTCTTGAGTAAGATCAACCCAATAAGGGATTTGCCTTAAATCCAAAACCTTACTATACGCAGAATCATAAAGATGTATTTCACCTTTATGATTCTGACTATAGCCTTTTGTTTCAGGCAGGATAAAAAATGTAATGAATAAAGTAAATGGAACTAATAACTTATTTATCATACGGAGAAAAACGACCATGAGAATCCTAACTTAACGGTTGCAGGTAAATCTACAACACTTGTGGATTCAAATGTACGTGAAATATTGGTTCTATGTATTTTTCTTGTGGAGAAAAGATCAACTGCGGTCACCCAAATCCGTCCTTTTCCTTCTGAAACAGTCTTAGATATGGATGCATCGACACCAGAAGCGGGTGTCATTGTACCATTATAGCGGATAGTTTGTGATAAATAATAACCTGTCAATCTTAATCTAAAACCATTCAAGATATTAGCTTTATAAGTCATTTTACCATTAAACATAGTTTGAGCCAATGGATAATCACCTGTTCTAACATTATACATATCACGGTAAAGGTCTCCTGAAACAATGATACGATGCTTTTTCGATAACTGATATTGAAGATATACATTTGTTCCAACTGTATACTTATCCATAATGTTATCAAAAGTTGAATAAATCGTATCACCTTTATTTTCAAAAATTCTTTCTACACCGTCTGTAGTACTTCTGAAAAATATACCCCCACGTGTAGAGAAGTTATCCTGATGATTAGTAACATCCAATACTAACTTTTGTTTTTTCTGAAGTGTCAAGTTCGGGTTACCTGAACTAATAAATAGAGGATTACTATCATTGATGGTTGGGTTGAGCATCCATTCTGGAGGTGTGTTCATCCTGAAAGAATAAGCAATTCTACCCATCCAATTTTCATTGAATTTCTTATTCAAACTCGCATTCGGGTTAAATACCCAGAAGTTATTTTGAGTGGTAAAGCTATCTTCTAAATTTACGATATCGGAGGTAATGATTGAATTTTCAGCAATACCTCCAACGTTCAATGTCAAATCATTGATAAACTTATATTTATATTGGAAATAGGCTGTAAACTTTTGGTTTAAATAATCCGTGGTTTGATAACCTAAACCTCTATTTGTTTCTTCTCCATCCTCATCTCTATTATAAAAACGCTCCGTGTTCGTCTGTACTTTTGTTGTATTTCTAAATCCAGTTGTTAGTACACTACTTGGATTAAATGGATGAACGTATTTTAAGTTGGCAAATAAATTCTTACTTGGTCGATCTCTTTCAGTCAATCTTTCATCATTATAACTCGTTTGATCCGAATCGATATAATAAGTATTCGTTTGATTGGCATTCAATTGATCATAATCATCCATAGAAAAACGAATTGTAGTCAATAACTTACGCCCTTCCGTCATAAAGTGTTTATCATAATTCAATTGAGCTTGAATCTTATTAGTGATCCTTGAGTTGGAAGCAGTACGATAGTTAATTCTAGGATTAATATTATCCGTATCGACATTTTCTACCAACTCTTGCTCTTCACTATCAGTTGTATTCTCTCTTTTAGAGTAACTTAAATTAAATCTTAACTTATCATTAGGAGAAAATGCGTAAGATGAAGACCAATTGGCAGTAAATAATTTCAATCCTTGAGTATACTCACTTTCATTCTCACGTTTATTTGATCCATAATTCAAACGTGTAGAAGAGGCTTCATAAGGAAGTTCATTTTGAATATAACGCATATTGAGGGTTGAAGACCACTTATCTCCTGATCTAGAAATATTGAAACCTCCTTTCATTTGAGTTGGCATTCCTCCTTCCAAATAAAGTCTTGCATTATTACCCAACTTCACATTTTCCTTTAAAACAATATTGATGGCTGTTGTCGCAGAAGTGTACTCTGCAGGTGGGTTGTTCAATAGTTCTACTCTTTCAATTAGTTGCATAGGAATATCCTCTAAAGGATTATCCAAACTTGACTCTTCTCCATTGACAAGAATCACAACTTGTTCACCATTTGAGGTGACTTCACCATTTTCGTCCATTGAAATGGAAGGCATTCCGGAAACAATATCTTCCATATTAGCACCACTCCCTTCTTCGACGTTAAAACTCATTCCATCGGCTGTCATGTTTACCGATTCTTTTTCGGCTGTAACAGTCACACCTTCCAATTCTGTAACAGTTGACTTCAATAATATTTGACCTAATGATATATCCAAATCATCATTAACAGTAATCACCCTACTGTTTACTTTATAACCTGTGTAATGAAACTGTAGCTCATAGTCTCCCTTTTCTTTTACTTCAAGTATAAATTTCCCATCAAAATCGGTGCTTACTATTGCAATAGTCGCATCAGCCTGTTTACAGGACACGTTCACAAATGGTAATGACTCTTTTGATTCTTCATCTATAACTTCTCCTGATATTTGCTGGGAAAAAGCTGTCAATATTGATAAATGAAAGAATGTAATTGTTATAAGTAGTAATCTAAACATCGTGTAGTATTTATTAATATTTATTAGTCTTCGCGGTAGTAATTATGATAAATGTAAGATATAATTGAAAGATCTGTAAAACAATCACTTATTATTTAATAAATTCTAACAAATATAAAATACCCTAGAAGATGACTCTTCTAGGGTATTTAGGCTAATGATTAAGTTTAATCAGGAAAGTAGCATGTATCTAATCAAAGTATCACACTCTGATCAGATACATGAGAAAATATATAGGTGTTAGTACAGTTTTAGTGATCAGCTTATCATTGGTTTTGTTTCTTGCCAAGTTGTTAAAGGTTCCTTGCTCTATACCGTGTTGAAAAGGAGATTTTACTCTCCCTTTCTATAAGTATTCGTGTTTCAGTGCAGTGCAAAAATATAATGTTTATAGTCTATCTTTCTCTCAATCATTAATACTTCTACATCACTGTTTCTAATTCTCGAAGAATAGTTACCTACCCTTCGAGATCTTAGAAATAGATAAAATGATAGTTTCTATGTTAGTAGTAGATAAATTAAAATGATAATGGATTAAGTTTTAGTTTTAGCTAAGCTTGATAACTCTATCTGGTTTTGTTTTTAGTATATAATCTTTCTCTCATTAATACATCAACAGAAATCAGAATTGATTCAACCTTTCATTCTGTTGTCACATTTCAAGTATACTAGCTTCGTTTAAAATTAGATTCATTTTCTTCCATTTTTCATCAAAAAAAGTGATTTTTCACCCACAATAAAAACAAAACAACAACAACAATAAAAACAATAAAAAATACTTAAAAATACACTTATACATATTGTTATAGCTATTTATACATATAAAAAAAACATCAATAAAAAAATAAAGAAAAAATACCAATCAAACTGTACACCTTGTTATATAACAAAAAGGACAAGATTAGAGCAATAAAACAACACGGTAAACAACTTTAAATATTACTATTTCACTTTATGTTTATTGAGTTTTATTTACTTTGGGATAAGACATAAAAAAACGCCTATCCTCCCAATTGAAGAATAGGCGTCACAAAAGGGTTTAAAATCTTTACAGTTTTAGCCTTTTTAATCTCAGTGCATTTGTGATCACCGAGACTGAACTAAAGCTCATTGCTAATGTTGCCAACATTGGACTCAATAATATACCAAAGAAAGGGAATAATACCCCTGCCGCTACTGGTACTCCTAAGACATTATAGAAGAAAGCGAATATTAGATTCTGTTTTATATTAACCATTACCTTTTCACTCAACTTTCTAGCCTTTACCAAATTGTTGAGATTTCCTTTCAATAGAGTAATTTCAGCACTTTGGATAGCAATATCTGTTCCGTCACCCATGGCAATTCCAATATTTGCTTGGGTTAAAGCTGGAGCATCATTAATTCCATCCCCTGCCATTGCTACATGAAATCCTCTTTCTTGGTACTCTTTGACATACTTCAACTTATCCTCTGGGAGACAATCCGCTTTAAAAGAGTCAACGCCAACTTTTTCAGCCACATAATTAGCAGTAGCTTCATTATCACCCGTCAACATCATCACTTTGATTCCCTCTTCCTGCAAAGCTTTTACTTGTTGAACAGCCTCTGTTTTAATTGGATCTGTAATAACAATTCCGCCAATTAGCTTTTCATTTTTGCTAACATATACTATAGTTGCCCCATCTTTTTGAAAAGAGTTGATTTTTTCTTGATGAGAAGGTTCCAAAGCAACTAGTTTATGATTTCCAACAGCAATTTTGTTTTCATTAATAACCGCTGTACCACCTTTACCAATCAGATATTGATAATCGTTGATAGCATGTATTGCAAGCTTTTCCTCTTTTACTTTTTTAACAATTGCTTTTGCTAGAGGATGGTCACTATTTTGATCTAGACTTGCTGCATAAGAGATAATTTCTGAGGTCGAAGAATCATCAAAACTGATCACCTCTTTCACGGTTGGCTTACCTTCTGTAAGTGTACCGGTTTTGTCAATCATCAGGATATCTACCTTGCTAAAACCTTGCAACGCTTCTGCATCTTTAATAAGAATTCCGTATTGTGCTCCTTTTCCGGTTCCAACCATAATCGACATTGGCGTGGCAAGACCAAGAGCACATGGGCAGGCAATTAAAAGTACTGCAACGGCATTCACTAAAGCATAGGTAGAAGCGTTTTCTCCATTGTAAAAGAACATCCAAACGATGAATGTAAGAATAGCTACACTTACCACTATCGGCACAAAATAAGTAGAAATTTGGTCTGCAATTTTTTGAATAGGAGCTCTTGAACGGCTTGCATCATTCACCATACCAATCACCTTAGACAATAACGTCTCCCCTCCGACTTTTTCAGCTTTTAGTAGAAAAGAACCGTTGGTATTAATAGATCCACTTGTCACTTTATCGTTTATTGCCACATCAACAGGTATAGGTTCTCCTGTAATCATGGATTGATCTACTGTTCCGCTTCCTTCTGTAATCACGCCGTCTACAGGTATTTTCTCTCCAGGTTTGATTCTTATTATATCTCCCTTGACAATATGTTCAATGGCCACTTTCAGATCTTTACCATTTCTAATGACTGTGGCGGTTGAAGGTGCCCATTTCAAAAGTGCTTTTAGTGCTGAATTAGTTTGTGCATGCGCTCGCAGTTCCATCAGCTGACCAATCATTACGAGAAGTAGAATACTGCTTGTTGCTTCAAAGTAAACATGAACCGCTCCATTTTCTTTAAATTGATCTGGGAAAATATCAGGAAAGAGTAAGGCGAAAACACTAAATGAAAAAGCAACGACCGTTCCTATACCTATAAGCGTCCACATGTTTAGGTTCCGTGTTACCAATGACGACCAAGCACGTTTCAAAATAATCGACCCTGTGTAAAAGACCATTGGAATGGTGAGTAGAAATTGCACCCAGTTCCATGCTGTTTGAGACATCAGGTTTAACATTGCATGATGAATAGGTGGGAAAATATGCCCCAGCATAGCAATACAAACTACAGGAATTGTAAATAAAAGGCTGAGTTGAAATCTTTTTTTCATATCCTCATAAGCCTCATTTTTTTCTTCTTCCTCTTCAGGAATCACAGGTTCGAGAGCTGTGCCACAAATTGGACAATCTCCAGGTTCATCGTATAGCTCATCAGGGTGATTTGGGCAAGCATACTGAACTGCAGGTTTTGGTTCTGGAATTTTCTCCAATGGCATACCACAAACAGGACAATCGCCTGCACTTTCGTAAAGTTTATCCTCTCCCTCACACATCATGGGGCAATAATATTTACCAGCATCCTCTGATGAAAACTCTGGCACGTCATATTCTATTACAGGAATTTCATGTGTAATTTTATGGGCGAAATCCTTAGGGTCTACCTCCTTGGCATTGATTTGTTCTTTCACCTCATACCCTGCCTCACCAATTATTTTATTCACGCATTTCTGACAGGCTCCTTCGGTGACTACTCTCAAAATATTACCATCTATTACTTCCCAGTCAATAACTCTGGGGTCTTTATCTAAAAGAGGTTGGACTTTGGCTTCACAAGCTTTACAACCTAAAGTAGTATCTAATGTTAGCTCTTTCATCTTTTTGTTGATTAGTATACTACAAATATAGGGGTCCTTATGGTTTAAGTTTGTATAGAATTTTGGGAAGAGTGTATAAGATTTTTCTTAAAAAAGTCAGTACCTCTTTAGAGCTACTGACTTTAAATAATTTATTAGTATTGAATCGATCGAGCCATTTCCTTGAGAGGAATAAAGATTGGTATATTCTTTTGTTTCAATCGCTCTTCCACCTCTTCTAATTCCCTTAAGAAAATTGCATTGAGGTCTTTCAAATATTTCTTTGTGCCATCAGAATAATTGACGAGATCAAAATTATATTCTGTATTGAATAAATTAGAGACATTCGTAGGTTTAAAGAACATCTCTCGCTCCATTCTATACCTGAACATATCTTTAATGTTCATGCCATTCTCCCAATCAATATTACCTTTCTCGGCATCTTCAGGGTTAACCCTTACTCTTAGCGGCACCAAATAACTTGGAACTTGGGCAAAACTATAATGATCCGCTGAATGTGCCACAGACACATCCCAAATGATCATTGTCAGTTCCTCAATTAAATTATCTTTCAATAAAATTTCATCCGAAGGTGTAAAAGTTGGAAGCCACTGATTGATATGTTTGGCCCAATCCTTAATTAAATTAAGTTCTTCCTCACTAATCACATTGACTACTTCGGTTACAAATTTCTTGATGACATTATAGTATTCCAGCAGGAAAGAATAATAGGGAGAATCAAACTTCTCGATCTCCTTTGAATAATGATAGCCATTGTAACTGTCATTTCCTTCAATACCACTATAAGCACAAGCCACCAATGACCTTTGTCCGTCACCATCTCCTAAAAAGCCAGAATAAGGAAATTTCTGATCGTTTTCAACTGGTGAAGCAGTAGAATTCAACACTACTTTATTGAGCACCAATGTGTGTTCAAAATGGGGCAAAAGTAGTTGCAATACTATAGTATTAATGGGTAGAGTGGACTTACTAATAGCATTTATACAATCGAAAGGAAAATGTAATAGCGCATGTTCTGAAAGAATCAATTTATACGCTGCACCTTGCATTGCATAAACTTTGGCAAGCTCCCATAATTCTCCATCAATAGGCCGCACTATTTTCTTATCCTTATACTGATCAACATAAATAAGTTTAGCTATTAATTCACCGTTGACTTTTTCGAATACCACAATAGTACCCGTTGCATAAATTCCTTCAAAAGGTTTGGTATATGACATCAAAGAAAAATCGATGACATAGTATTCTTTACTATCAAAATCATCAGGAAGAAATTCTTTGAAGATCTCTTTCTTTTGATCACTTAACCCTTTTATCAAAAACTTACTGAACACCCCCGAACCAAGGTAATGATTAAATTCTTCATCTTTAATTTTGTGGAGACCTCTGTGTTTATAAGCATAGGACAACGCTTTTGGCCAATAAGTCCACATGTTTTTGAAATACCTACGACCAATTTTCTTTTTCCAAGCCTCTTTTTCTTTCCTAGGCAACCTTAAAACGGCAGGTGCCTCACCTTTAGGATTTCTTGGAGAGGGTTGTGGCCATGGACCTTGTCTCTGATACAGAAATGCTTCTTTCGGTAGATTGTCAGATTCATAGTAAGCAGTCTGTTGAGTAGTAGAAGTCGGTTGTTGATTTAAAGTCTGCATGAATATAGTTTAAATAATGTTGTAATACACATTACTTACAAAACTAAATAGAATAATCATGCGAAAAAAACAGCAAATAATTAATACCGTTTAAGACGACATTAATTATCTGCCTATCAAGAAAATAATTATTGTATTTCTTTTTTCATCTCTCCACACCTCAGCATCATATCACCATAATAAGGATTTAACACCTCTTTTGTGGTAGATAACCATGAAGCACCTTGATCATGGTTTGCCATAGGACAATAAAGCAAATACACTTTTTTATCAGCAGGTAATCCTAAGCGTGTTATCATTTCTGCCAAATATTTTGAGACTGTTACTAAATATCTTCTTCTAGTATCAATGTTATCTGCTTTAATCATTTCTGAAACGTCACTTTTTAATGCTTTAGATTTCATCATCCAATACATATGAGCATCACCTTTAAGGCCTTTCATATTGACCGCATTAAGTTTTTCAGAAAAATCATTCAATAATTCTTTCGCTTTTTGATCATCACTAGCTACTAAAGCATCTTTCATTAGAATATAGCTTTGAAAAGCTTGATGTAATTCTGATCTGAATTTTGATGATACCCCTTTATCAAATTTTGAATGATCATCTTCAGGCATTTTCATCGCATGTTGATCCTGCATTCCTTTCTTTGGTGCAATCATGCTTGGCTTGCCTTTAAGCTGTGCGGCAGCATCTACCGTATACGCACCTTGAGTGACGACTTCCTCTCCCACTTTTATACCTTCTGTAACTACATAGGCATTGGCTAAGTTTGTTCCAAGCGTAACTTCACGCATCTCAAAAGTTGGCTCTTCCTGTCCTGCTACTTTCACATAAACAATAGATCTTGGTCCTGTCCATAAAACTGCCGATTTTGGCACTACAATTACGTCTTCTTTTATAGGTAAGGTGGCATTTAAACTTCCAGACACAAACATTTCTGGTTTCAGTTTTCCTTTTGAATTAATAACGTTACCTCTGATAGACGCGACTCTGGTTTGTGGATTAATGAAGGGGTCAATAAAATTAATAGTAGTAGAAAATTTATCTCCTGGATAAGAAGAAACTGAAAACGTTACTTTATCACCTTCTTTTACCCAAGACAAATCACTTTCATATGCATCAAATTTCACCCAAAGACGAGATAAATCAGCCAAGTCATACATGATCTGTCCTTCCATCACATGATCTCCTTCTACAACATTGAGTTTTGTAATGACTCCTGAAATATCCGCTCGGATCACAAACTCTGTCATTACTTTTCCAGACTGATCAATATCACTGATCTGCTTGTCTGTCAATTTCCATAACCTCAATTTTTCTTTGGCGGCACGAAGTAACTGAGGATTGCTTTCCTTTACTTTTTTAGCTTCAAAATATTCACGTTGAGCAGTGACTAATTGAGGAGAATAAATAGTCGCTAATTTTTGTCCTTTGCGTACTTTCTCTCCTATATAATTGACATAGCTTTTTTCAATTCGACCTGAAATATGGGAAGCTTGAGAATACGTTCTTCTTTCATCTACAGCCAATTTCCCTTGCAATGTCAACTCTTTTTCTGGTGAAGATTGTATGACTTCTGTTGTCTGAATATTCGCTAACGCAACGGCTGATTTTGATAATGAGATATGAGATAAATCTTGACCTGCATCAGAGGTAGAAGCTGGAATTAAATCCATGCCACAGATTGGGCAATCCCCAGGCTCATTTTGTCTGATTTGTGGGTGCATAGAGCAAGTCCAAACTTCTTCTTTTGTTTGATGATTATGCCCTGAGTGATCACTGTGTTCTTCACCTCCACTAAAAAAGAGCCATCCACTCATTAATCCTATAATGAATACAAGAACAAGTGAACTATATGATTTTATATATTGATTCATTTTATTTATTCTTTAGTACCTTAATAAGGTTTTGACTTAGAAATTAGACTCCTCTTAGGAAATCTATTTTTGCTAAAGCAGTATGCTTACTTTGTTCTGCTTTATGGATTTCAAACTGAAAATCTAATCGTTGCATCTGCAAGCGGAGTAATTCTATAAAAGCAGAACCCTGACTATTATTCCCTACAGTATATACTTCCCTCTGTATTTTAATGGCCTGATCTACTTTTGAAATCTGTTGATCCATTAAGCGAATGGCTCTTTCAGCATCACTTTTTTGATTTTCGGCTTTCAAAAACTCCGTCTGAAGTACATTTTGTAATTCCTGCTTTTGTAATTGAAGCGTTTGATTATTTAATGCCAATTGTTCTTTCTTTCCATTGTATTTTTTTGAATTGAACACAGGAATTGAAAGACCTATCATAGGCATAACCGCATTATTACCAGAATTATCAGATTGCATTTGTGTATTGCCAATCATACTGTATTCCAAAGCAACTTTAATTTTTGGTGATGCTTCTTTTGTGACTGATTGAATCTCAGCATTCACTACTTTCTGTGTTGCATCCAATTCTAAAAGCTTAGGGTTTTGCTCTAAGAAAGCGGTAGAGTCAGATTGAAAATTAAACTGTTCTGAAAGTTCAATGGCATCAACTTGATGATTTAAGACCAATGCAAACTGCTGATGGAATAAAGTACTATCTGCTGTCAAATCATTAATCTTATTTTCCGCTTCTTCAATCTGCATTTGTACTCTCAGCACATCCACTAGAGAACCTTTCGCATTTTCATATTGGGTCAAAGCGATGGATTCAAAGGTTTTCAAAATCTCAAAATTACGTCTTGCTGAAAACAAATCTTTTTTATTTTGAAGCATCTGAAAATATAAAGCTCTAACGGTGTATTTTACTGTATTTTCAGTTTGTTGTTTCTGCTGTTGTGCTTTTTCTACCTTAAAATTAACCACATCATATTTTTTTGATCTAGTACCAAACCAAGGCAACATCACTCCTGCAGACAACTTATGGTCGATAGGACCATTTCTTGTCTCAATGGGTGCTACGCCATAACCATACATTAGATCTAAGTTTGAAGTGGCTTCCCCTTTTATCATTTCTTTTTCAGAAGCAACTGCTTGTATATTTTGGGCTTTTGATTGAACTCCAAAATTATTTTCCAATGCAGTTTCAATATAGGAATCTAGAAAAGGGTTCTGTGCCTTTACTGCGACAGAGAACAAAAGCAAAAGGAGTGTGATTATATTTCTCATTATTCTTTTCTCTAAAAGTTCCATAACATTAAGCTTCTTTTTTGATAGACGTAAGTGCTCCTTCTTTTACAGCACAGTATAAAGTAGGTACTACAAATAGGGTGAGTAATGCTACTGTCATACCACCAAAACCAGGAATCGCCATTGGTTTCATTATATCTGCTCCTCTACCTGTAGAAGTGAGGATCGGTATAAATGCTAGAAGCGTTGTAGCCGTGGTCATTAAACTTGGTCTGATTCTTCTCATCCCTCCTTCTAATACCGCTTTTCTGATTTCTTCCACTGTTTTGGGAGAGTGTTTTGAGAAAGATTGATCGAGATAAGTGGCTATTAAAACACCATCATCGGTTGCAATTCCAAATAAGGCAATAAAACCTACCCAAACCGCTACACTTAAATTCACTGTTCCTATATCGAAAAGCGTTCTCATGTTAGTTCCTAAAATAGAGAAGTCGAGGAATGTAGGTTTGCTGTACATCCAAAGCATTAAAAACCCGCCACTGAATGCTACTGCAATACCTGAAAACACCATGAAAGTAGTTTTAACCGATTTGAATTGAAGATAGAGAATAAAGAAAATCAACAACAAACAAACGGGCATTACGATAGAAAGTCGCTGTGAGGCTCTGATTTGGTTTTCATAATTTCCCGAAAACTTATAGCTCACACCTTTAGGGACAATCAAACTACCATTTTTAATGTTTGACTCAATATAATCCGTAGCTTCTTCTACAACTTGAACTTCAGAGTACTCTGGAAGTTTGTCTAATAGCACATATCCGGTTAAAAATGTGTCTTCACTTTTAATGCTTTGAGGCCCTGCCGTATATTTAATATCTGCCAACTCTTCCAAAGGAACTTGAATTCCCAAAGGCACATTCACTAGAAACTTTTTCAGGACATCAGGATTGTCTCTGTATTCACGAGCGTATCTTAATCGAACTGGAAAACGCTCACGACCTTCTACTGTATAGGTCAATGGCATACCTCCAATCACCATTTCCAATAGCATCTGCATATCTTTTACATTCAATCCATATCGTGCTATTTTCTGACGGTCAATTTCTATTTCCAAATACGGTTTACCTACTATACGATCTGCAAAAACGGCTTCTTTTTTTACCGAAGGAACTTCCTTTAGTATTTGCTCTAATTGAACTCCAAAACTTTCAATGGTGGCTAAATCAGGTCCGAAAACTTTGATACCCATTGGAGCTCTCATACCTGTTTGTGTCATAATCAGACGAGTCTCAATTGGTTGCAACTTAGGAGCTGAAGTCAAACCAGGTAATTGAGTGGCTTTTACAATTTCTTGCCAAATATCATCAGGAGAATGGATATTGTCTCTCCACTGTCTAAAATACTGTCCATTTGGATCTTCAATTAAATCACCATTTTCACCTTTTACGTAATCATCATCTGCATTAACTTTAAAGCGTAATCGATTCCCATTTTCATCTACTTTATATTCACTCTTGTAATTGATGATATTTTCATACATGGATAAGGGTGCAGGATCTAATGGAGATTCGGTTCTACCCGCTTTTCCCACAACAGATTCAATTTCAGGAATGCTTTTTACGGCCATATCCATCAACTGAAGATTCTTCTTCACTTCAGAAATTCCTGCATTAGGCATAGTGGTGGGCATCAACAAGAAACTTCCTTCTGATAAGGAAGGCATAAACTCGGACCCAATACCAGGAAAGGCACGATTCATATTTTTGTATGCTCGTGAATCCGTCATATCAACCCCAACTTTAGTCATCAGGGATTGAACAGGTGAAAATAAATTAGCAAAGCCTACCCATGCTGAAACTCCTGCAAAGACAACGAAGAATACGATGGAAAGAAAAGTGATTTTATGGTCTAAGCATTTTTCAAGAATCTTAGGGTACATCAAAATAAATAACTGGAAACCTCCTAAAACCAAAACGATTAAACCTGCTACAAAAATAAAGTTCTTGAAATCGCTTTCTTGTGCACCAAGAGGCAACCAATCCATAGCCAAAAGATAAGCAATAACAGTGGCTACAATTCCACTTCTTAATCGGTCATATAATTTATCAGAAAGATATTGTTTCAGTTGTTTTTCAAAAATGGAATAAAGTGTAATAATGAGTACACCTAAACCTAAGCTTGTTTTGAAAAATAAAAGGGCAACACCAACAATCACCGAAAGGATTTTAAAGATGATGGAGGCCTTTTTCTTTTGCTCTGATTTAAAGAAATAATAAGCGAAGGAAGGTAAAAAAACGAGAGCTACCACAACTGATGCACACAAAGCAAAGGTTTTGGTATAAGCCAATGGGGAGAATAATTTCCCTTCTGAAGCTTGTAATGTAAATACTGGAATGAAGCTGACTACTGTAGTGGCTACCGCTGTCACAATAGCTCCTGATACTTCTTCAGTAGCGTCATAAATGACATTAATAAGGACTCTACCTTTTCTATGCTCTAAATGTTTGATCAGGTTTTCAGACATTACAATACCAATGTCAACCATGGTTCCTATTGCAATGGCAATTCCGCTCAGTGAAACAATATTGGCCACAATACCCATATATTTCATCACCACAAAAACCATCAAAACGGCAATTGGAAGCAAACTAGAAATCAACATGGAAGCTCTAAGATTCCAAACCATTATCAAAACGACAATGACTGTAATTAAAATCTCTTGTGTCAATGCTTCATTGAGTGTACCCAACGTTTCCTTGATCAAAACAGAGCGATCGTAGAAAGGAACAATAGTTACTTTACTCAGTGTGCCATCTTCTAAAATTTTCTGAGGTAAACCTGCTTGAATATCACTGATTTTATCTTTTACATTATCAACAACAAGCATAGGGTTCGCTCCAAAACGAGCAGTCACTACACCACCTACTACTTCGGCTCCTTCTTTATCAAGAATACCTCTTCTTACTGCAGGCCCTTCTACCACTTTTGCAACATCTTTGATTCGGATCGGGATGTTCTTATTCACTTTCACTACTGATTCCTCCAAATCAGCAATACTTTTGATATAGCCAATTCCTCTCACAAAATACTCTGCATTATTGACCTCAATCGTTCTCGCACCAACATCCAAATTTGAGTTCCTTACTGCATTCATCACTTGCTGTAAGGTCACATTGTAAGCCTTCAAAGCATTCGGGTCAACATCAATTTGGTATTCTTTCACAAAGCCTCCTACTGACGCCACTTCTGACACACCATCAGCAGACATAAGTGCATATTTTACCAAAAAGTCTTGAGTAGATCTCAATTCCTCTAAATTCCATCCCCCTGTTGGATTTCCACTTTCATCTCTTCCTTCTAGAGTATACCAATATACTTGCCCAACAGCTGTGGCATCAGGCCCTAATGTGGGTTGAACTCCTTCTGGAAGTGTATTGGGAGGCAAACTGTTTATTTTCTCCAGGATTCTAGTTCTACCGAAATAAAACTCCACATCATCTTTAAAGATAATGTTGATGGTAGAAAAGCCGAACATGGAATTACTACGGATGCTTTTCACGCCCGGTATTCCTAATAAACTTGTGGTTAAGGGGTAAGTTACCTGATCTTCGATATCTTGAGGTGATCGGCCAAGCCAATTTGTAAAAACTATTTGTTGATTATCTCCTATATCTGGAATAGCATCTACAGCTACAGGTTCATAAGGTATATACTTATTGAGGGTAGTTTTAAAAGGACTGTGCATTAATCCCCATAAAACCACCAACAATAAAGCTACTATCGTCACTACTCTATTATAGAGAAAGAAACGAACTAATTTATTGATCATTTTTTATATCGTTTAAAGAAAGGTCATAAAATGGCCTCACTATTAATGTAATACATTTTTGCAATTAATTAAAACTGAAAAATGTTCTTTAAACTAAAATGATTTGATTAGAAATATTGATAGGAACGGTCCTGTGATTAGGAGGAGATTTTAATACACAAAAATTAGGCGATTGTTTTACTAATTCCGCCTCTGTGTTTGTAGGAAGGATAAATGTAAAAGCAGATTCCCAAAGGTTTTTCATCATTTCCTGATAAGTAAAAGACGGTACTTCTACGATATCAATAACTTGATCAAAATGACTTTCTACTTTCACATGATGCATATTGTTCTCACAACAATCCGATTTCATTTTACTATCCATACCCTTCGCACAGCATTCGTGGGAAGGTTGCATATTGATTGCTTTTAAAACACCATTGCAAATGTGAGCATTACCCACAATTCCAATAGTGCCTAAAATCAATATCATAGATAATAATATGTTCTTAACGGATTTAAGCATATTCGAATTTCAAAATTATTATTTACTTATCAAAATAAACATTTGTTAAACTACAAATCAAAAACCGCCACTTCACTTACAATATCACCTCCTAGATAAAGTTTTCCATTACTTTCTAAGACCGCCCCTGCCTCTTTTACTACCTCACCATTTTGGTCTGTAAATACCCTTAAGATCTCGCCACTTTCTGAGATCTCCATCACCATGGCATATTTATCTGCTTTCGGTTTCATAAAATCTGGCATTGCAAAAACCATCTTTTTCATCCAAGGCTTAGGGTGAATATCATCCAACTGCTGACTGCGTTTTGTAGTAAAACCCAACCAATAATTACCATTCGAGCTTCTTTTTAAATTATTAGGGAAACCTGGAAGATTATCCATAAACACTTCATACTGACCTTTCTTTTTTCCGCTCACCCAATACCTAAGAATACGGTATTTAGAAGTCTCTGAAACTAATATTGAATTTTCATCTTCACTTAATACCAATCCATTTCCAAAGTAATTTCCTGGGGAAATAATTTCAGTCTTATGGGTTTTCGGATCAAAGCAATAAACACCTCCATCGGGTTTCATTTCCAGAATTAAACGATTGATTGTTTTGGTGGAAGTCGTCATTTCTGAAGAAAGGTTATTAAAATAAATCTTACCCTCTGAACTGATATCAAGACCTGATCCCATCAATAGTGCTTTTCCATCTGGAGTTTGGGTCAATAACGTATCGAAAGACTTATCCTCATTCACTTTCAACAAACCTACACCATTCATCAAAATAATCAATTCATTATCAGCATTGAAATGCATACCCGTCACCCATTTCTCCGTTTTGATAAAGGCCTCAACATTTAGCGAGGTATCAATTTTTAAAATGGCTCCTCCAGTAAAATCTTCATGACTATTATGAGTCCCACAGTACAAATTACCTTCTTTGTCCATGGCAAAATCTTCGGCTCCTGAAAATCCTAAAAGAGAAACTTGTTTTGAATGTGTAAGATAATTGCTTGTGTCTAAACCATCAACTTCTATTTCCGAAGCTACAGGTGTCCATTTGTTGGGTTGTATAGAACAGTTTGAGAATGCTAAACCCAATACGAAAAGAGATATTAATATTGTTGTTTTCATAGTACTTTCATTTTAGTGTACTACAAAAGTGGCCGAGAAATAAAATCAATAAATTTACATATGTAATTTTAATCTACTCCACTTTTCAATATCCCTTTACGAATACGACTTAATTGAGTGGCAGAAATCCCTAAATAAGAAGCGATATGGAACTGTGGTATTTGCTGTTCAAGGTTCGGGAAATCTTTCTGAAAAATAGTATAACGCTCCTCACCTTCTAGTAAACCCATTTCTAGTTCTTTTTTTTCTTTCTCTAAAAAATAATGTTCCGATATTTTACGTCCTAAACGCTCCAAAGAGTGATGCTGAGAATATAATTTTTCGATTTGTTGATAATCGGCCTCTAGAATTTCACAATCGGTCAGTGCTTGCTGTGGGATAAGATTAGGTGTTTTGGTAAGCAAAGACGTATAAGCACCAATTAAAGAAGGTCCTACAAAAAACTGTTTATTGTATTCCTTCCCTTGCTCATTGAGATAGAAAGCTCGAATTACTCCATTCAATAAAAAACCTACTTTTTGAGCATATTCTCCTTTTTTTGAAAAGTAATCGTCTTTCATTAATGAACGGCGATGAAAACAATTGAACAACTTATCTAATGCTTCAGCTTCAATCTCATTGCTGATAGCATTACAATAATTAAAAAAATCCTTTTTCATAAATAGCAAATAGTACCTCATGAAAGGTAAGGATTAATGCTTTATATGAAAAAGGATCTTCTTTTTATTTGAAAAAAGTGGCTATGAAAGGAGCTCATCAATGGAGTTCACATATTCAATATTCAACTTATCGACCACAAGGTCTTTGTATTTTTCTTCAATTTGTGCCCTGCCCGCTTTTACAGATGCTTCAAACCATGGTATGTTTTGAGGAAGGATCTTCACATGATTTACTAAATTGTACTTTTGGTACATTTCCTTTTTCCAGAAAACAAAATACCACTCCATCGACGGTTGGTGAAATACCCTCAGGCTTTGTTTATCAAAGAGAAACTTTTCTACTTTATCAAAAAGTGAAAAATTGAGGGTGATAAAATTGAAGACCTTCTTAAAATCCTCAATCGGAATGTAATCTTGTAAAGCCTCACATACCAATATGTTTTTCTCTTGGATGAAATAGACTTTTGTGTAGTCATCTTTGTACAGACAGTCAAAGAGATTGTTTTTTGTAGTGTTTAATTCATTCGATGAAGTTACCATAATTATTAAATTAAAAGTTTAAGAGCATGTTTTAGATAAATTTCCACTTAAAAAAGTTTTTTAAAACAAGCTTTAAAGCATAATACCCATTACCAAAATATCATCCGTTTGTACCTTATCTGACTTCCATTTCTCGAAGGTTAGTTCTATGATTTTCTTTTGTTTTTCAAGCGGATAATCTGCTATTTTAGTTAATAGATTTTTAAAATTCTTTCTCTTGAATTTTTCATTATTTACCCCACCAAATTGATCCAGAATTCCATCTGTGGACAAATAGAGAAGATCACCTTTTTGATACTGTAATTGTACGTTGGTCAGTTTCTCCTGTCGTTTTGAAAACTCTCCAATTGAATAAGGGGCACCTTTATACTCTTCAACCTCTTTATTTGATAAATGATAAAAACGTTGATGGGTTGAAGAAAAAATAATAGTGTTGGATGCTTTTTCTATCATACAAAAAGTAATATCTAGACCGTCCTGAATACGCTTAGTCCCTTCATTTTTGTTCAGGTAGTGATACAACTTTTCATCTAGTTTTTTTAATATTATATCGGCTCTGTTGCCTTTATTTTCCTTTAAAATAGATTCTAAAAGTGAGTTGACGATTAATGTCAAAAATGCACCAGGTACTCCATGACCTGTACAGTCTATCACAGCTAGGTACTTGTATGTGTCATCTTCATCCACAAAATAAAAATCACCGCTGACTACATCTTTTGGTTTATAAATCAAAAAAGACGATGGGAACAAGCGTTCAACTTTGTGGTCAGAAGGAAGAATTTTTCTTTGAATCCTTTGAGCATAATTGATGCTTTGCTGTACTCTTTTGTTTACGCTATCTATCTCATTTTTAGCTTCAGTTAATTTTGCATTTGTATCCTGAAGATAACTAATCGTCATTTCCGTCATCTGCTTTTGCGACTCATATTTTTCCTTTACAATCTGAAGCTGTTCTGATAAATACTTTACACTATTCTTGTCTATAGTCTGCATAAGCCAAATTTTAAAATGTTCAGAGTAGTAACTGAATTCAAGTAAAATTTGTTTAAACAATTATTTCATTTTTTTGAATTTTACATAAAAAAAGTCATTCCCTTTCTTTAGAGAATGACTTCTTTGTGATACAATCAAATTTTTACATTGCATATTCAATGATAGGCTTAATGAAAGTAAGCTTACCATTTTTATATTTTAAAAGGTCTTTACGTCCTCTTCCTAAAGCAGTTCCTTCATAATCGGCTAAAACCAACTTTTTCTTTCCTGCATTTTTTACTGAAAGAGTGATGAATTTAAATGGAGAATCTTCTGGAGTGATAATAATCGACTTCTTACCAGACTCAATTTTTTTCTTAATAAAAGACAGATATGGGTACAAGTAATCTCCCTCATCTAGTCTTTTCTTTTGCATGTATTTTCTTGTCTTAATTACGATCCCTGTAGTAATCGCAGCACCAGCGGCAATAGCAGTTACAAGTGTTGTTGCTTGTCTTCTTTTCATGGTTTACAATATTATTATAGTTTTCTAACAAATAATATTACGTTTTCAGTAATAATTAGTTTAAAGATTAACTTTTATTTCACTTTTCGAAAAATTAATCTGCTTTAAGTACTAAATCAAATTTTGAATTTGTACTTATAAAAATAAAGGTATCAATATTAAACTATTGATACCTTCAATTTTAGTTCTTACTACAATTTAACCTTTTATTGCTTCAGAACCAACTCTATTTACTAACTCTTCACCCTTTTCAAATGCCGTTAAGTTACCTAATGTTACTCTAGCAATTTGTGTTAATGCTGTATCAGTGAAAAAGGCTTGGTGACCTGTTACTAATACGTTAGGGAATGACATTAAATTCAACATTTTTTCATCTCTGATTAATGTCTCTGATAAGTCTCTGAAGAATAATTTTTCTTCTTGCTCATAAACATCAATACCAAGGTAACCTAAGTGACCTTTTGATAAAGCACGGATAGCAGATTCTGTATCAATCAAACGACCTCTTGATGTATTAATCAACATTGCACCTTTCTTCATTCTCCAGATTGAATGATCATTAATGATATGGTGCGTTTGAGGTGTCAATGGACAGTGCAATGAAATAATGTCAGAACTTTCTAACAGCTCATTCAAAGTCACATATTTTAATACGCCCTCTTTTTCAAATTCTTTGTTAGGATATAAATCAAAACCAACAACCTTACAACCCATTCCTTTCATGATTCTAGCGAAAATCTGACCGATTTTACCAGTACCAATCACACCTACAGTTTTTCCGTAAATATCAAAACCAGTTAATCTATCTAATGAGAAATTACCTTCACGAACACGGTTGTAGGCTTTGTGTGTTTTTCTATTTAATGTAAGAATCAATGCTAAAGTATGTTCTGCAACAGCATAAGGAGAATAAGCTGGCACTCTTAATACTTCAATACCCTGCTTCTCTGCTTCAATCAAATCTACGTTATTAAAACCAGCACAACGTAAGGCAATAACTTTAATGCCGAATTCCCCTAACATTTTAACTGTTTCTGTATCTACTACGTCATTCACAAACACACAAACTGCATCAAAACCTCTTGCTAGTGGTGCTGTCTTCACTCTTAATCGTGATTCAAAAAACACTAACTCATGTGTAGTATTTACTCCTTCTAATTTAAAAAATTCTTTATCGTATGATTTTGTTCCGAAGATAGCAACTTTCATATTTATTTCTTTTTAATGATTTTTTATATGTAATAGTTATTACTTTACCAAAGGAAACAAATAAAGTACCACGGTGAAGTAATTGATACAATTTACATTTTTATTGAATAACAAAATAGGACTTTTGACATCTCCTTTTCGTTGAAATGACACTTTAAAACTTTGTTATCAGCAATTTACAATCTTAATTAAAAAGGATTCGTTTAGTATTCAACTATTTACAATAGTGTCCAAAAGGCCCTTTATCGCATCTATTTTTTTGTGAATAAACGTGAAATTTTCGATTAAAAAGTAATTGGCATCTCACTTTTCACCACCTTCCCAATAGAAGTCTCAGGGATATTCAATACAATACCACACATATAAGCATGAGCATAGATTTTATTCTCCAAAAGTTGTGGCTGTAGTTCTTTCCTTTTATTCAAAAATGCTTTCTGGAATCCTTTATTCGCTTCTCCTGTGTAAGAATCTCTGGTCGGCACAGGACATCTCTCACAAGGCTTATAACCTCTTAGTTCCACCTCATTGATATAGAAAGATCTAGGTTCGCTTTTAGTTGGTCCCATAAGATCATCTTCTCCAAAAGCGGTTTCGTTATCTACAATAAAGTTCATACGCATTCTTCGCTCTACCTCCTCAACAGGAAGGTCGAACCACTCCCCAACTTTTTGTAGTGTTTGTAATGACACCAATGATGCTCCTACATTTCCTCCACTATGATCTGGAAAACCTGTAGAAGCATTTTCTAATACATAAACTTCTTCTTCAAAATAATCTGACAAGTATTGGTTCAGCTGAGAGTAATCCCCTTCCAACACAAAAGAAGTTGTGCCCACTTTATCACTTGAAAGCTCCACTTTTAAAGTATCTAAATCATAATTTGCTCTTAATTGATGAATGGAAGGATATTTCTTCCCATTTACCGTTCTATCATCACTTTTTCTATGGATGCCCCATCTTCTATCCCATTTTAATGTTGCTCCTTCAGAAATTTCCACTTCATCAAGCACCACTGCGTCCAATGATTTAATTGGAAATACATTGATTTTTTTTAATTCCATATGACGTAATTCAATTTTTGGCTAAAATAAGGGTGTTTTTCATTAAAAAACGTAAAATAATACGTATTTTATGAATCCTATATACAATAAACAACGTTTAATACTAAAACGTATTTCACTTTTAAACCTAAGACCATGAAGCATTTAATTCTAAAGAAGGAAATCCAACTTGGTAAAGTTACGGTAGTTCCTGAAACAACAAAAATGCCGTTTACATTAAGTGAATTGGTAAACTACATGAGTTTTCCAACAAACAAATTTGCACTTCTAGCTTTAAGTCAGCTATTCAAGGATAAAGATAATTTTATTCAGAAGAATTTTAATAAAAAATTCAGTGCAGACCAGCTCTTAATTGAAGCCGGTTACTCTTTCCAACATACCGCTCAAGATAATCCTCAGGAATATCTTACAGAAGTAGATAGCGCTTGGACAGATTTTCTTAGAAAAATGAAAAGTACATTGATGAATGTACGCTATCGTTTTCTAGAACAAAAGATAGATATTAACCCCTCTAAACTATATCAATAAATTTTCAAATTGCATGTTTTCTAAACCTAAAGGTTGCCTGATAAAAATCAAGGCGACCTTTTTTTATGAGGTCGCCTTTCTATATCTTGATTTGAAAGCATTTATCAAGTACTAGGAAAAAGAAAATGGATATTTTATCCTGTCCTAGTACTTATGCTACGCGATTGCTTGTTCTAACATCCTGCAATGTTTCCATAAACTCTTTTTCAGAAGAAATTGAAGACATACTTTCGAAGAGTACATAAAATTCTTCTTCAGTCATTGACCTTACCTGATCAGATACTTTACTCAGAAAGTTGGAGAATAACTGAGCACTTTTTTCTAAATGCCTTTCAGACTCCTGATCTAAACAAACATAATTCTCTGTTTTATATAATGGTTGAAGCCATGCTTTTTCATCTTTCAGCATGAAAAATTCAAAAGAGATTCTACATGTATCTTTTAATTTTGATAGGACTGTTTTTTTGATAAGAATGTTCATGGTAGCAGGAGTCTAATTTATCTTTTCGTAAAGTGATATTACATAATAAAAAAACGTAATCCGCTACCCTTTGTTCTTAACATTTTACAGTATTAATCATTATTGACATACATTGCCTATCGTTTACAAATCAATAGACTTCATCTATTTTGTAAAGCCAATGATCATCACATCATCCACTTGTTCTTCATCCTGTTTCCAGCTTTCGAACTGTGTCTTCATAAACTGTTTCTGATCTTTTATTGGAAGTCTTGAACAAGCTTCTAATATTTTTCTGAAGTTCGGGCTTTTCAGTTTTTTACCCTTTGGACCTCCAAATTGATCAGCATATCCATCAGAGTAAATAAAGAACATTTTTTGAGGAGTATAATCAAACGTATGTGTCTCGCACGTAGAGAATGTAGATACTCCGCCAACACCTCTTGAGGCTCCTTTTATAATTTGATGCTTATTATTATCTACAATCGTCATAGACATCCCTGCACCTGCGTACTGAACAGTATTGTTTGTGTTGTCTATCAAACAAACAGACACATCCATACCATCCATATTCCCCGATTTTTTCTGTCTTAAAATACTAGACAAGCGTGCATGCAATTCTTCAAGGATCTGAGAGGGATAGTATATTTTTTGTGAATCTACAATATATTCCAATGCAGTCTCACCTACCATACTCATAAAACCTCCAGGTACGCCATGACCAGTACAGTCTGCTGCAATCAGAATTCCTTTTGAGTTATCTATATTTTTAAACCAATAGAAATCGCCAGACACAATATCCCTTGGTTCGAAATACACAAACGAGTTCGGCAAGAATGTTTTTACATGAGCCCAGCTTGGTAAAATAGCTTTCTGAATACCCTTCGCATAATTAATACTGTCCATAATATCCTGTGATTTTGCCTGAAGTAAATCATTGATACGGTGGATCTCTTTAGATTGCAGTTCCAACTCAGATTTCTGAATATGCAAAGTATGATTAATGACTCTTTTGTTCTTATTTTCTCTATATAAGTAATACACAAAAAGACACAGCACAAAAATCAATACAAAAGAGCCAAACAATATGATGGTATGCCTCTCGATAATAATCTCATTGATTTTCTGGTCTTTCTTTAAAATTTCGTTTTCCTTCTCCCTTTGTGCGACCAAATATCTTACATTGATCTCAGCCAATTTCAGACGTATCTCTTCATTAAAAATGGAATCTTTATACGCTTCAATCAGATCATCGTATTCCAAAGCTTTTTTATATCTACCCTTGGCTCTTTCAACAGTTTTCAATTCTAAAAAAGCATTCAAAGCCATATGCTTCGCTCTTATTCTCACAGAGATATTCGCCGCTTTTTCTGCCAGTTCTTTTGCTTTATTATAATTGCCCTGATTTCTGTAAATGCGGGCCATGTCAATCAAAGTCCCTACCATTGTATCAGCGTCCTCATTATTTTTCTCATTGAGTTCCAATGAAAGCTGTAAATACCTTAATGCTTCTTCGTACTGTCCTGTTTCGGCATAAACAGTACCCATATCTGAGTAAGTCACAATTTGACCATAAAGGTCATTTTCTCTTTTTCTTAAATCTAATGCCTCATTAAAACTATCAACTGCTTTTTTGAATAACTCAGTAGAGAAATAAACCCTACCATAATTAGTCAGCACATACCCAAGCATTCTTTTATCCTTAAGCTGCTTACTGATTACTTCCGCTAATTCAAGGTGTATGATTGCTTCGTTATAATTATTCTGATAGATATTGACACTCGCGATATTAATATGAGCGTACCCTTCATCTTCCAGCGACTGAATTGTAGTGGATTTTTCAAGTGCCTGCATAAAGAGGTTCATCGCGTTTTGATATTCGCCTCTATTTCTCAAAGCAATACCTCCATAACTGATTGCTCTGATTTCAAATTTTTCAAATTGATTCTGTTTGCTAAGATCTTCTGCTATTTTCGCATACAAATAAGCATTGTCGGGCGAGACATTACGATACAACCACGCCAACTGTAATGCAGTCCCAATTCTCACAGAGTCCGAAGTTTCCTTACTTTCAAATACAGTTAGCAAACTGTCGAATTTAGGAATCTTGTCCACTGTCTGGGGATATGAAAACGATAATATTGAAGTAAAAAATAAAAATACAGTAAAGAAAGTTTTCATTTAGTATAGCCTAAAGACACAACACTTTCGAATGTAGAGTGATAGTATCAAAAAATTAAAATATATAAAAGTGACAAGGTGCTACAAAAGTAGTTCAACCTTTATCATTTACTCAATCAAATTCTAATGATTTTGATTGAGTACTTAAAAATAAATAAAATAACAGTACTCCAAAACAAAAGCCCAATATTAGTACTAATATTGGGCTTTGAAGAGATAGAATAGAGCGAAACTCCAACTATCTGCCTTTATTCTTTTAAAAGATTAACCTTTTCTAGCAATTGCTTTCTTAGCGGCAGCAACTACATCATTAGCAGTCAATCCATATTTTTCCATTAACTGTGCAGGAGTACCTGATTCACCAAATGTATCATTTACTGCTACAAACTCTTGTGGAGCTAATAGGTTTCTAGTAAGACAAGCTGAAACGCTTTCTCCTAAACCACCAGCAATTTGGTGCTCTTCAGCAGTTACTACACAACCTGTTTTACCTACTGACTTCAAGATTGCCTCTTCATCCAATGGCTTAATTGTGTGGATATTGATGATTTCAGCAGAAATACCTTCTTCCGCTAATTTTTCACCTGCTTGAATCGCTTCCCATACTAAGTGACCTGTTGCTACGATTGTAACGTCAGTACCTTCATTTAGCATAACAGCTTTACCGATTTCAAATTCACCTTCCGGCATGAAAACAGGGATAGACGGACGACCGAAACGTAAGTAAACCGGACCATCATGTTTAGCTGCTGCGATTGTTGCCGCTTTTGTTTGATTGTAATCACAAGTGTTGATCACAGTCATGTTAGGCAACATTTTCATCATACCAATGTCTTCTAAAACTTGGTGAGTTGCTCCATCTTCTCCTAAAGTAAGACCTGAGTGAGAAGCGGCAATTTTTACGTTCTTTCCAGAGTAAGCAATTGATTGACGGATCTGATCGTAAACACGGCTTGTTGAGAAGTTGGCGAAAGTACCTGTGAAAGGAATTTTACCACCAATTGTCATACCTGCTGCTACGTTGATCATGTTTGCCTCAGCGATACCCATTTGAAAGAATCTCTCAGGGAAATCATTTTTGAATGCATCCATTTTTAGAGAACCTGTTAAGTCAGCACATAATGCTACTACATCCTCATTCGTTTTTCCTAGCTCATGTAAGCCCGCACCAAATCCTGAGCGCGTATCTTTTTTCTCTGTGTATGTATACTTCTTCATTTTAATGTTTGAAGCGATTTATGATTCTTTCAAATAAATTCGAGTACAAAGCTAAGGTTTGTCTTTAATCAGACAAAATTATTTCGGATACAAAAGCGTATATTGTGAAAATGTTGCATAATGAGACGTTCAGAACCCCTATTAATCCTCTAATTTTTGAGGAAAAGATCAATTTTGATAGTACTATTTTAAGTATCGGCTCTTGCTTCGCCCAAAATATTGGGAAGCGACTGCTCGAAAACAGGTTCAATATTACTATAAATCCTTACGGAGTACTTTACAACCCTATCAGTATTTTTGAGAATTTGACCCATGCTTTTGAAGGTAACCGTGTTGATGAAAGCCTGATTATTGAAAATGAAGAAATCTTTAAACATTTTAATTTTCACTCAGATATTTCTGCTTCAAGCAAAGCAGAACTTATGGATCAGATCCAAAGTATTCAGCAATCCACTTTTCAGACTTTAAAGAAAGTTGATTTTTTGATCATCACTTTGGGGACCTCTTTTGTGTTTAGGTATAATGAAAGTCAGCAATTAGTAGCCAATTGTCATAAAATTCCTTCCACACAATTTACTCAAGAATTACTGGAAGTAAATCAAATGATGGAAAGTTTCCAATCACTTCATTCTTTACTTCCAGAAAACTGCAAAGTCATTTTTACAGTCTCCCCGATAAGACATTTCAGAAATGGGTTAGTGGATAATAGTCTTAGTAAATCCATCTTAAGGTATTTCACACATTTGGTTACATCCCAATACAAAAACTGTTTCTATTTCCCTGCCTATGAAATAATGTTAGACGAATTAAGAGATTATCGTTTCTATACCAATGACCTTGTTCACCCCTCCACCCTTGCTCAAGATTACATTTGGTCTTATTTTGATGATGCATTGATTGATGAAAAAACCAACAGTACTCGACAAAAGCTGGAAAAAGTGATCCGCGGTTTGAATCATAAACCTTTTAATTCTCACAGTACACCACATCAGAAGTTTCTTAAAAAAATATTAGAAATTTCTAAGTCTATCAAAGAGATTAATGTTAAGGATTTGATAAATGAAATTGAACAAAGGATAAATTAAAGATAATTCACAATTGAGATTTTTATATTCCTTAAATAGTACTCTTTTTTGAGACGAATTTAACATGACATGTTGATACTACCTGACATGTTGACTACAATCCAATATAATTTCTAAAGAATTCTATTAAATGAACATTAAAAAATTACTTGTCACTACTGTCCTTTCTGTTGGGAGTGCGTTGAGTACATTCGCACAATTTACAGAGGACAAACCCAAAGCTGTCATTGGAATTATTGTAGACCAGATGAAATACGATTATATCTCAAGGTACTGGGATAATTTCGGTGAAGACGGTTTCAAAAAATTAGTCAATGATGGTTATACGGTCAGAAATGGACAATACAACTATGCTCCAACTGTTACTGGCCCAGGACACGCTTCTGTATATGCAGGTACTTCTCCTGCTTATCACTCTATTGTCAACAATCATTTCTGGGATAGAGAAATGGGTAAAACAGTGTATTGTGTTGACGATAAAAGATACCAAACTGTAGGTTCAGATAGTAAGAATGGTCAGAAATCTCCTTATCGATTAGCGGTTACTAACCTTTCTGATGAATTGAAATGGGCAAGTAATTTTAGATCTAAAGTTGTAGCTGTTTCTATTAAAGATAGATCTGCGGTTCTTCCTGCTGGTCATAAAGCTGATGCTGCTTACTGGTTGGATGAAAAGAACGGTAACTGGATCACTTCTTCTTTTTACAGAGAGCAATTGCCAGAATGGGTTACTGCTGTGAATGAAGCAAAGAAGAGACCTATTGATGAATACATGAAATCAGATTGGACGCTTTCATTACCAATCGAAAAATATACTGCTTCTACAGAAGATGACACTCCTTATGAATCATTATTCCCTGGAAAAAGTACTCCTACATTCCCATACAGCATCAAAAAAGCAGTTGTAGCGGACAGAGTAAGAGCAAAATCGGGTAAGAAATTCGACATTATCAAAGGCACACCTTATGGTAATACCATCGTGACGGAGATGGCTATCAATATCATTGACAATGAAAATATTGGTCAGGATAAGTTCACTGATTTATTAGCAGTAAGTTATTCTTCTACAGATTATGCTGGTCATGCTTATGGTCCTCAGTCTATTGAAGTAGAAGATATGTATATCAAATTAGATCAAGAAATTGCAAATCTGATTAAGCATTTAGATGAAAAAGTGGGTAAAGGTCAATATGTAATTTTCCTTACTGCTGATCACGCTGGTGCTCAAAATGCGGCATTTATGCGTGACAGAATGAATTTCGAGGCTAAAAATATCAAAAGTAAAGAAGATACAGAACACATTGAAGCAGCATTAAATGCTCGTTTTGGAGAAGGTAAGTATGTGGCTTCAAATTACTCAGGTCAGCTTTACTTAAATAGAGAATTAATCAAAGAGAAAGGGCTTGACTTAGAGGAAGTACAAAAAGCAACTGCAGAAGCATTCATGGAAATGCCTCAGTATGCTCACGCTTTACTAGGTAAAGATTTGGAACGTAATGAATATTCTCAAGGGTACAAAGGTTTAATCTACAATGCCTTCAACCCAAGATTTTCTCCAGATGTATTTGGCGTATTAAGATCACACTATGTGGATTATGGCCCGACAGGTACAACACACTTCTCTCCTTACAAATATGATACGCACGTCCCTATTTTATTTTACGGATGGGATATCAAAGCAGGTGAGACACACGCACCTCATACAATCACTGAAATTGCACCAACAATCTGTTCGTTCTTAAATATGAATTACCCTTCAGGTTGTTATTCAAACCCTATCCTTATTCCATTGAAATAAATATAGGTTGTTTGATAAGTTTTTACAGGAAACCTCACAGTACATATAGTGCTGTGGGGTTTTCTTTTACAGCAATATTTTTTTGGATGATGGATGTAGATTTAAGAATGAAGGAAACGTTGTTTTGAAAGTAGTTCTTACTTAAGGTAGTTCGGTTGGAACTGTGTTAAATATTTTTTCTTGATGATAAATCTCCCCACAATTCGAGGAATTAAGTACAAAGTCAAAAATAAATAGAATTAGTATGAGATAATTTTGAATTTGTACTTAAGCATACAAAAAAGGCACAAAACCATTTCAGTTCTGTGCCCTAATTATTTTATTAATGATGGATTAAAGATTAATATTCATCCTCCTCATCATCATCTGATTTTTTCTCAGGCATCTGATCGTCTCTACTTGCTTCAGCAATAGAGTCTCTCATTGTCGTATCAGCTTGAAGATTTTTCAGCTTGTAGTAATCCATGATACCAAGGTTACCACTTCTAAATGCTTCAGCAATTGCCAATGGCACCTCTGCTTCTGCTTCAATCACCTTCGCTCTTGACTGTTGTGTTTTCGCTTTCATTTCTTGCTCAATCGCAACGGCCATTGCTCTTCTTTCTTCCGCCTTCGCTTCTGCTACTTTTAAGTCAGCATCCGCTTGGTCAATTTGTAGTTTCGCACCGATGTTATCTCCAACGTCAACATCAGCAATATCAATGGAAAGAATTTCAAATGCAGTACCTGAATCCAGACCTTTTTCCAATACTAATCTTGAAATTTTGTCAGGGTTTTCTAATACCTCTTTGTGTGATAATGATGAACCGATTGAAGTTACAATACCCTCACCAACTCTGGCTAAGATAGTTTCTTCACCTGCACCACCTACCAACTGAGAAATATTGGCACGAACAGTAACTCTGGCTTTAGCCACCAATTGAATACCGTCTTGTGCTACGGCTGATACATTTGGTGTATTGATCACTTGTGGGTTCACTGAAATCTGAACCGCTTCAAATACATCTCTACCCGCTAAATCTACAGCGGCAGCTTGTTTGAATGATAAAGGGATATTGGCTTTGTCGGCTGAAATTAATGCTTTGATCACTGAAGGAACGTGTCCACCTGCTAAATAGTGTGTTTCTAAATCTGCAGTACTTAATTCTAAACCAGCTTTAGTTGCAGTAATTAGGGAATTTACAATCACCTTTGGAGGCACTTTTCTAATTCTCATAGTCACCAAGCTGATTAAGCTAATTCTAACTCCAGAGAAAATGGCTGTGATCCAAAGGTTTACAGGTACAAAATACATTAATGTAAAAAATCCTGCAATCCCTAAAACCAAAAATCCGACGATAATAGTTAAGCTCATTAATTTATATAATGTTATTATAAATGAAAAAATTAATACTTATTGGAAAGATAACACAAAAAAATGAGTGTTTTAATGCTAAATATCAACTTTTTCTTTCTAGAATATTTTGCATATTTGTGGATTAAACATTTAAACGTAAAAAATAGACTTAATGATTAATATGTTTTTAAAACTTCGACTTCCATTGAAGATTTTTTTACGTCTAATTTAATTTTATTACTAACCAAAATTTATAATAGTGAATAAGGCAACTTCGACAGGCCACCCTAAAGGACTTTATCTACTTTTCACAGTTGAGATGTGGGAAAGGTTTAGTTACTATGGAATGAGAGCTATTTTCGTCCTCTACATGACGAAAGCGTTACTATTATCAGCTGAGAATGCTGGTAACATTTATGGTATTTACACTTCATTGGTATATGCTACTCCACTTTTAGGTGGTTATATTGCTGATAGATTCTGGGGTAACAGAAGATCTATCATTGTAGGTGGTACTATGATGGCAATCGCTCAATTTTTGATGTACTTCAGTGCTGCAAGCTATGAAAATACAGCTACTGCCATTCCAATCATGTACTCAGCACTTGCGCTATTAATTTTTGGTAACGGTTTCTTCAAACCGAATATTTCCTCAATGGTAGGTTCACTTTATCCAAAAGGTGACCAAAGAATTGACTCCGCTTTTACCATTTTCTATATGGGTATCAACCTTGGTGCATTGATCGCTCCATTGGTTTGTGGTTATTTAGGTGACACGGGTATTGCTGCTGATTTCAAATACGGTTTCTTAGCGGCAGGTATTGGTATGGTAGTCGGTACTATCATCTTTTATTTCTTAAAAGACAAGTACATTGTGGACCCTGAAGGCAATCCAATTGGTATGCCTGTAAAAGGTCATTCATCTTCTTCTAATGATATCAAAAGTCAAGATGAGCCTTTAACAAAAGTTGAAAAAGATAGAATCGCAGTTATCTTTATCATTACAACATTCGTAATTGCATTCTGGGCTGCTTTCGAACAAGCAGGTGCTTCTTTAACTATCTTTGCAGATAAAAACACTAACAGAGAAATTTTTGGCTACTTAATGCCAGCTTCTTATTTCCAATCTGTCAACCCTATCTTCATTGTAATTTTCGCTCCGGTTTTCGCTAAAATCTGGGAATTCTTAAGCAGTAAGAAAATGGAACCATCTTCTCCTTTGAAAATGGTATTTGGTCTAGGTTTAGTTGCAATTGGCTACTTAGTGATCGCTATGGGTGTTGATGGTGTAGCAGCAGACGAAAAAGTTTCTATGTTCTGGTTGATCGGTATGTATTTCTTACATACTTGTGGTGAGTTAGCATTATCTCCAGTAGGTTTATCAGTAGTAAACAAATTGGCTCCTGCTAAGTTTGCTTCTATCATGATGGCGGTATTCTTCCTTTCATCAGTAGGTGGTAACTACGCGGCAGGCTTCTTCACAAGATATATCCCTGAACCAGGTGTAACAAAAACATTCTTGGGTATCTATGAGATCGATACTTTATATTCTTTCTTTATGTTGTTTGTAATCATTACAGGTGCTACAAGTGCATTACTGTTTGTTTTACATAAGCAAATCGAAAAAATGATGCATGGAATCAAATAATCATTCCATCTAAAATAGAAAAGGAGCTATTTCCAAAATAAAAAATAGCTCCTTTTTTTTATCTTCTGATTTTATTATTTCTTCGCTACAATCTCCTGCATTTTCTGTCCTTCATCCTCTATCATCACATTATAAGTATTGATTGGCATATGACGATTAAATTGTATTTTATTCTGAACGGCTAGCATCTCATAATTTCCAGACTTGATGTAGAAATGTAATCCATTTTCTTCATTACATTCTTTGACCTCACTACATTTTTTATTTAAGTAGCCCATAAAATCATACGTTCTTGTTTTCTCATTTCTCACAAAAACGAAAAAGCCTTGCTTTTCAACTTTCTTAGCCGAACTGTAAAATGAGACTTTTCCCACTTCTTCGTTGTCTACTAAAGGTGTCTTTTTGTTGTTATTTTTCTTGAAAATTACAGTGTGATTATAAGCCGTAAATACCTCTGTCACATTATTATTAATATCCAAAATAACTTTCTGATAAACAGCTTTGCCATTTTTCACTGAACCATTGGCATATACGGTTTGTGCATAGTGGTAATCTTTATAAAAGACTTTCAAAATTTCTCCATCTTTCATAAAGATACTTGCATTGACCACCTCACCTTCTAAATCTGTTTCAAACTCAGATTCTGAAGGCATAATGACCCACGCCTCATGCCATCCCTGTTCTGGGCTTGGCAAGTTTGCACTATTTTCTTTGTAGTATTTTTTCAGTTCTTTTTTTGAAGTGAAATCTTGAGCATTTAATTGCACGGCCCCTATGATAAGGGCTATGAGTAGTGAAATTCTTGAGTAATACATTTTGAGTAAAATTAGGTTTCTACAAATGTCACTATTTCAAGATAAATCAAAGAATCAAGTTTCGTAGGTATATTACGCTTGTAAGAAGTTGTTGAAATTTTGACTTTTTCAAAAAAAGAAAGGATGTTATTCGAATTATGACAATCACAATACAAATAACATCCTTCTCTTAACAGGCTCTACACCCTCTAATTATTTTTTATGGTAGATAACTCCACAATTTTAGAATATTCCCTATCAATAGTTATAGAAATTTTCTGAATAGGCATCTGACGGTTTACCTGTATTTTGTCTTTCACTGCTATTATTTCATAATTACCTTCTTTCATTAAAAAGTTCAAGCTGTTATCAGAAGTACAAGCGCTGGCGTTATCACACCTATCGTTGAGGTATCCTATAAAATCATAATGTTGTGTCTCATGATTTTCAACAAAAACATAAAAGCCATGTTTTTCAATTTTATTTTCTGAAGAGAAAAAAGTGGCTTCACCTATTGTATCGACAATTTTTAGAGGAGATGCTGTAGAGGAATTATCAACTTTAAAAATAACGTCATGTGTGTAGGCTGTAAATACTTCTGTAAGATCATCATTAATATCGAGGATTACTTTTTGAAAGGCTCCTTTCCCTTTTTTTATGGGACCTGTAGAATAAACACCCTCATGATAACTGTTTCCTTGATAAAAAACATGCTTTATTTCACCATGATCAACAAAGACCTTAGCCTCAACTACTTCGCCTTCCAGATCAGTAACAAATTCTCTTTCATCAGGCAATATAATCCAAGCGTCATTCCAGCCCTCTTCTGGATTATGAAACTGATTACAGTTTTCTTTATAATACCTTTTAAGTTCTTTTGCTGATGAAAAGCTTTGTGCAATGAGTGGTTTCGTTCCTAAAATCAATAAGACCATCAGGAACAATTTCGAATAAAACATTTCAATACATGGTTAAGTAACTGCTAGTCTGAGTAAAAGAGATTTATGAATAGCAGTGAGCAAGCAAATAATTTTTTATAAATGCAAGGTAAAGAACCGGAGGAAGAAACCGGTTGAACTACTTATTGATGTAATAAAATGTCATTCTATATATTGATTTTTAACTGACTGTCACTCTTTTAATCTAATTCCCACTCTTTTTCATGATCATAAAAGAGAGTTCCGTCACTCACTGTAAGCGGTGATGGGTAATTATTATGGTAAAGCTGACCTGTTCCAAGGCCGTGAGGTTTATCTATGATATAATTTGCTGTAAACTGTGCGATGGCATTCAGTCCAATATTCGCTTCTAAAGCTGATGTCATCCACCAAGGAATACCCAACTGTTCAGCGTAGCTGATCCATTGCTTAGACGCTTCTAATCCACCAACCAATGCTGGTTTTAAAATAATATACTGAGGCTGTATGGTTTTTAATAACTCAAACTGAGCCTCTTTTTTAACACCAATCAATTCTTCATCCAAGGCTATTGGGATTGGTGTCTTCTCACAAAGTGCTTTCATCTCTTCCACTTGCCCTGCCCAAATTGGCTGTTCAATGGAATGTAAATCAAACTCAGATAAACGCTTTAATTTCTCTAAAGCCTCCTCTACTTTGAAGGCTCCATTTGCATCAACTCTCAAGGTAATTTTATCAGCTGAAAACTCCTTTCTTATGTAGGTTAGGAGGTCCAATTCATCTTGGAAATTTAGTGCTCCGACTTTAATCTTGATACAATCAAAACCCAACTGAAGTTTTTTATCAATTTGCTCTTTCATAAAAGCCTTGTCTCCCATCCAAACTAAACCGTTGATAGGAATTGGAGTACCTTCAATAAAACTATTTTGATAAATCACTTTATTTCCTCCATTCTGAAGATCTAGCAAAGCAGTCTCTAATCCAAAATAAATACTTGGGTATTTTTCTAGGTCTACAAATTCGCTGAGGTTTTCAAGCGTTACCAATGAAGTATTACATAAGTTTAAGACCGATTGCAAACGCTCTTCATAATCGTCAAAAGCATCAATACTTAATCCTTTCAGGATATTACACTCTCCCCACCCGATTACTTCAGGCTGTTCTTTATGAAAGACTTTCACCAAGAAACAATCCTTTGTAGCAATAGATCCTCTTGATGTTTTTGCAGGAAAATTAAATCTTAATTCCCTTTTGGTATATTCAAATCTCAACATTCTTAAAGAACATTATTAGGTTCACTCAATTGAAAATCATCACCCAAACGTAATGATGAAAGCTTATGGATTAATTCCGCATCAGAATACAATCCATCTCGGTAGTTTGAAACTTTGCCGATTAAACGGTCATTTTGGAAAATGATAGATTCTGCCATGTAGGCAATACGTCTAGTTTCAGGATTACGTCTTCTGATTTTATAAATAAAAGCATCACGACTTCCTACTAAGAGTTTTTCCACCTTACTATCATTGATATAAGTGGAATATCTCTTTTTGAAAATTCGATCGGTTACCGCTTGATCATTAAAGTTTTCAAATTGATAAACAATTGTTCCTTTTGCAGAATCATTAAAGAGGAAATCAGCATTCGTTTCTTTTACCTCTAAAAGAGCCGTTTTACCTCTCAAGCTTTTCTTGGTTTCAAAATTAAAAGCTACCAAACGTTCTGTTGAACCTACATTATCAGGTAATGCTCCTAAAATCCTTCCAATTGAATGATAATCTTCAATCGATTTATCATCACCGATTCTGGAAGCTAAGCTTTTTAAAAGGTTGATATCATTATTGGTGGATTGAAATAAAGCGATCAATAGACCTGATGCACTTTCCTGCACTAAGTAAGATTTAAGGCCTTTAGGGTCAATCGTAACGGCATACCCTTTCATTCCCCAGTTATTATTGCTTTCATGAAAATCCATTTTCTTTACGTTGTATTTTTTGGAATTCATGATTTTCTCCGCAATCATTTTAGAGACATCCTCACCCAAGTTATTTTTCTCATGAAGCTTGATAATGTGTACGACCACTTCTTCTTTGTATACAGGATCAAAATAACGTGCTTCTGCAATTTCCTCCACATTTTTACTGAACATTCTTACCGAAAGGCCACGAGGAAAATCAAAGGAAATATTCTTGCTTATTTTGTTTTGTCTGTGGCTAATATCTTTATAGTAATGTAAAGATTTTACATCTGTAAGAATATGATTTGATGAAAAAGGCAACTGCGAGATCAAATCCAAGCTAGGCCATGTAACAGGATAATTTTCCAAATCATCATCATCATCAACAGGGTACAGCTGTTTAGAGATTTTATTATAATTCTGAATTTCAAGGCCTGTTAACCTTAAGTCATCTTCTATCGTCATTTTCAAGGACAGAACATCTTCTAACGATCTTTCTGCTCCTGCCATAATATGGTACCACTTTCCGTTCTCTCCACTAACATGTGAGATCATATACGGTTTAATGCCAAGATCTTCAATTCTCTCAAAGGCTCTTTCAGCGTCGTCATATTCTCTGAAGGAAGAGATTTTGATAGAGAAGGGTTTTTCCTCATCAAATTGCTCTACACTACAGCTGAAAAAAATAAAACTGCATGCTAGTAGAATTAAAAAATTTGTAAACCTAAATATCATCTGCTTGTAAATTATCTAATAGAATATATACACGTTATGTAAATTTATCATTTTTCACGGAATTTATTGTACCTCTGCGAGATTATCTTTTTTCAACTCTACCTTAACAATCTGATCTCCATACTCTAAGGCTTTCATCACATTTATGCCATTTTTAATTTCAGCAAAAATTGTATATCTGCCATCCAAATGATGCGTAGCCATTTCTGTCATAAAAAACTGACATGATTCGGTGTCTTTACCTGCTGATGCAATACCCAACGAACCTACTTTGTACTTTAAAAATGTAAATTCTGATGGAATGGTAGTTTCCAACCCACCAAAACCGTCTCCTCTTGGATCACCGCCTTGAACAACAAAATTTGGAACAACACGATGGAAATAAAGACTATCATAAAATTTCTTTTCAATCAAATCTACAAACATGGCTACTGTGGCCGGTGCTTCTTCCACTTTCAATTGAATAGTAATTTCACCTTTAGAGGTTGTAATAACTGCTTCCTGATCTTGTCTGATATTTTGAATAGCATTCCAGTTAACACCAACATTATTTTTTGGAATACTTGATGCTTTGTATTCATAACCCTGAATTTTGGCAATCGTTTTTTCTAGCTCAATATATCCTTCCACTTGTAATGGAAGCTGTAAACTCTTTTTCACACTATCGATGAGAGCTACAGGAGGAAAAGAAGCACTGAGCTTATCTACATTTTGTTGCATAAATAAACTTATAGCATACAGCTGTCCGACATCTTTTGTTCTTAAAGCATCCGTCAGAACTTCCTTCAGTTGAGCTGACTCTGCTTTTTTGAGATGCTTTTTCCCTTCATAATTACCCATAAGTAATTCGATAGCCTTCGTCTGCAAAGGTTTTTCTTTAGCATTCACCCAAGTCTCATATACCAGTTTCTCTCCTAAAGAAGATTCGCTCATGGCATCTAACAATAGGCACCTTTCATATACTGAATTACTATTTTCGAAAAGTCCTTTGGTATACTCAAAAATATTTTTCTGCTTATTTCTCTCATTCAACACCGCTTTAAGTGTCAAAGCCCTTGTGTTTTTATTTTCAATATTAGGTATCATTTTATATACCTCAGCAGAATTTTTCCATCCTAATTTCCCATACAACACCTTTGCTGCACATGATGATACTCGTGCATTTTCATGTTTTAAAAAAGGAATTGTTTCTTCCACTACTCCATTATATTTCACTTTTTTAGTGGCAAGAATTGCATTGACTAAAACAGTTGGATCTTTTTCATGTTGTAAAATTTTCTTTAAAGCGGTCGCACTTCCGTTTCCTTTAGAGAATACACCAATAGCTTGCGTAAAATTAGCCCTTACCAAAGCGGAAGAATCTCTTCTTGCCTGATTGAAAATATTAGAATTGAAAGTCTCCACCATTTGTTTAGAGTCCATTCTTGTAAAAAATGCACTGCACCACTCTCTGGTTTCAACATCTTTTGTAGAAGTAAAAATTCGCATCACCTGCTCTGCCGCATCATAAGACTGAATTCCTTTTCTTGTCAAGGCTCTATACAAGCCCTTCACGATTCCCCTCTTTACCTGATCATCGTTGGTATTGAAGTGGGACATCACTATCACCGCTCTTTCATCGGCACATTCCCCCAGTGTTTCAAAGAGAATTTCCAGTCCTCTACTCTTATCTTGATAGTTGATAATCAAATCAATCAGCAAATCATTTAACCTTGGATCTCCGATTTGTCCAATTGCAAAATCAGCCGCTAATTTCACTTCCAAAGGATATTCACCTAAAATAATCTCTTTGCAAGACTCCAGTGCTAAAGTATCCTGAACAGAGCCTAATGCTGTTAGAATTTCTATTTTATATGAATTATCTGCTTGAGGAAGTAATTTTATCAATTCACCGGCATTTCTTTGATCTCTCAAATCATAAATTGCCCTAATTTGCTTATCTTCAAACTTATTATCAAAGTGAATTATTTTTTCTTCCTGAAGGTTCTCATTTTGTGTACAACTTAAAATTGTAAGATTAAATACAATTAAGTGAAAAAGTAATATTGGCTTTGTCATATACGTTGAATCAATTTATTACTATAAAATTAACCAAAATAAAGTTTGATATCAAAATAAGATTTACATGAGAGCAGTAGATATCATCATTAAAAAAAGAGATGGAATTCTCTTATCTGATCAAGAACTACAGGATTTTCTATCTAACTATTTGGAAGGGAAAGTAACTGATTACCAAATGTCCGCATTCTTGATGGCGGTGTATTTGAATGGCCTTTCTGAGGGAGAACTTAAAACCCTAACCAAAACTATGAGAGACTCTGGTCAACTTATAGATTTAGAGGGTGTTACAAAATTCCTTATCGACAAACACAGTACAGGTGGTGTTGGAGATAAAACTTCTATTGCATTAGCTCCTCTTTTAGCTACTTTCGGCATTGGTACTGCAAAAATGTCTGGTAAAGGTTTGGGACACACAGGAGGTACGTTGGATAAATTTGATTCTATCCCTGGTTTTACCTTTCCTGACTCCGAAGAAGCGATGGTAAAGACGATTGAACACACAGGTGTCGGTATTATGGGACAAACTGATAACATTGTGCCTTTGGATAAAAAACTGTATGCATTGCGTGATGTAACTGGTACTGTGAGCAGTTTTCCTTTGATCGCTTCTAGTATTATGAGTAAAAAATTAGCAGTGAGAAGTGACGGTATTATCCTTGATGTGAAAGTCGGTGACGGTGCTTTTATGAAAACGCTTGAGGACGCTCAAAAATTAGCTAATATTATGAAAAATATTGGCGAAATGTTTGGCAGAACTGTGAAAGTGGTACTTAGTGGCATGGAACAACCTCTGGGAAATGCTGTTGGAAATGGCCTTGAAATCTATGAAGCCGTTCAATCTCTAAAAGGTGAAGGGCCAAAAGATTTTGAAGTATTAATCACTACTATTACAGGTATTGCATTAGTTCAAAAAGGTGATGTAAAGACAGTAGAAGAAGGAATTGCACTTGCTGAAGCTAAATTGAAAACAGGCGAGGCAGTCAATGTATTAAGAGATTTTGTGGCTGACTGCGGTGGCGATGCTTCTTATATTGAAAATCCAGAAAAATTCCTTTCAGCTCCTCATCAATTGGAATTAAAAGCGAAAGAGACAGGATGTATTTCTGAACTTATGGCTGAGAAAGTAGGTATTGCCGCTATGATGTTAGGAGCAGGAAGGGAAACCAAAGAAGACAAAATTGATCATGCTGTAGGCATTGTTTTAAATAAGAAAATTGGTGATCAAGTCTTCGAAGGAGATACTCTAGCTACACTTTATTATAGAGAAGAGAATCAAAAACTATCTGAGGCTAATGAGTTGCTGGAAAGCGCTTATAAGTTCTCTTCAGAATCAATTCAAAAGCCTAATATCATTCTTGATATTCAATAAGTAGTTATACAATTAAAATTTTCGATTTTAATTGTATAACTACTTAATTTTGACTTTTGAATACATCTTATTGGATTATATTAATTAAGATTCTTAATAAGTATAAAACAATCAGAATTATAAATTCAACTACCATAAATAATAGAACCATATTATTAACTTGCGAAGTTTGGGTACTAGAACAAAAATGATTTTATAGAATTTACTGTTTACTACTGTCCTAGTACTTGAATTGCATATAAACACTAAAAAAAATCCTATGAGTATTGCAAAATATATTGATCATACATTGCTAGCGGCAAACGCTACTAATGCCCAAATTGTTCAACTTTGTAAAGAAGCAAAGGAACATAACTTTTTCTCTGTTTGTGTTAATTCTGGTTATGTACCGTTAGCTAAAAAAGAAACTGAGGGTTCTGATGTGGCGGTATGTTCTGTTGTCGGTTTTCCATTAGGTCAAATGGATACTGCATCTAAAATTTTTGAAACAAAAACAGCCATCGAAAACGGTGCTGACGAAATAGATATGGTCATCAACGTTGGTAGAATGTTGGACGGTGATCATGAGTATGTTCAAAATGAAATTAGCGAATTAAAGAAAGTAGTTGGTGATAGAGTTCTTAAAGTAATCATTGAGACTTGTTACTTATCAAAAGAGCAAATTGCTGAAGCTTCTAAACTTTCTATCAATGCTAACGCTGACTTCGTGAAAACTTCTACTGGTTTTGGAACAGGTGGAGCAACTTACGAAGACATTCAAATCATGAAAGACGCTGTAGCTGGTAAAGCTCAATTGAAAGCTTCTGGTGGTGTTCGTGATTATGAAACTGCTCAAAAATATATCGACATGGGTGTAACTCGTTTGGGTACATCTAGCGGAATTAAAATTATCTCAGGTGGTACTGCCGACGAAGGCAGCTACTAGAAAATAACTACTATTACTATGGTAAAAAGAGTTGCCTTAATCGTTTTAGATAGTGTAGGTATTGGTTTCAGTGCCGATGCCGACGAATACGGTGATAGAGGAGCAAACACGTTAGGTCACATTGCTGACAGTGCTGGTTTGGATATTCCAAATATGCATGAAATGGGACTTGGTAACATTGCTCCTTTGTATGGTCTTCCTCCAATGGGAACAACTTCTGCTGCTTATGGAAAAGCCAAGGAAGTTTCTCATGGAAAAGATACCACTACAGGTCACTGGGAAATTGCAGGACAGATTTTAACAGAGCCTTTCCCTACTTATCCCAATGGTTTCCCTGCTGATATCATGGAAGCATTTGAAAAAGCAACGGGTAAAGGGACTATCGGAAATAAAGTGGCTTCAGGAACTGCCATCATCAATGAATTGGGTGATGAGCATGTAGCTACAGGAAAACTGATTATTTATACATCAGCAGATTCTGTATTCCAAATTGCCGCACATGAAGAGGTTGTTCCTTTGGAAGACCTTTATAAATACTGTGAGATTGCTCGTGAGCAATTGGGCGTAGGACGTGTTATTGCTAGACCTTTTGTAGGAAGCAATGGAGATTACCAACGTACTTCAAACCGTCATGATTATTCTTTGGAGCCTGCTGATAACATGCTTACAAGAATTAAAGCGGCCGGAAAAGACAGTATTGGTGTAGGTAAAATCTTTGATATCTATGCAGGTAAAGGTTTTACAGAACACACTTACACAAAAAGTAATGCAGAAGGAATTGATAAAACAATCGAGTTCCTTAAGCAAGACAATGAAGGTTTAATCTTCACTAACCTTGTGGATTTTGATATGCTTTTCGGGCACAGAAGAGATCTGATTGGCTATAGAGACGCCTTGGAATACTTTGATCAGCGATTACCTGAAATCACTGCAGCAATGAATGATAACGACTTATTGATCATCACTGCAGATCATGGTAACGATCCTATTTTCAAAGGAACAGATCATACGAGAGAACATATTCCAATTCTTATCTATGGTAAAAAAGTAAAACCTGTCAATATTGGTTTCCGCTCTACTTTCGCAGATATCGGAACTACAATTGAGGATGTTTTACTAGGAGAAACTACAGCAAACGGTAGTTTCGCTTCAATGATTTTATAATCGAAAAAATTAGAAAAAAATGAGTATTCATATTGGTGCAAAACCCGGAGATATAGCAGAAGTAGTTTTAATGCCTGGCGATCCGCTTCGTGCAAAATTCATCGCTGAAAACTACTTAGAAAACCCTGTTCAATACAACAACGTTCGTGGAATGTTGGGTTACACAGGTACTTACAAAGGTCATAAGATTTCAGTTCAAGGTTCAGGTATGGGTATCCCTTCTATCGGTATCTACGCTCACGAATTAGTGACTGAATTTGGTGTTAGAAAATTAATCCGTGTAGGTAGCTGTGGTTCAATGCAACCGCACATCAAGCCAAGAGATTTAGTATTTGCGATGTCTGCCTCTACTGATTCTTCTTTCAACCAAAACCGTTTCGGTGGTAAAGACTACTCTCCTGCCGCTGACTTTGATATGATTGCAAAAGCCAATCAAATCGCAAAAGAAAAAGGCATCACTCCATTCAACGGAAACGTTTTATCATCAGACACTTTCTATGGTGATGATGCTGATGAGTGGAAAAAATGGGCTAAATACGGTGTTTTAGCTGTTGAAATGGAAACAACTGCACTTTACACTATCGCCGCTCAATTCAACGCTCATGCTTTAACTATCCTTACTGTAAGTGATAGCTTAGTGACAGGTGAAGAATTAAGTTCTGAAGATCGCCAAAATACATTCACAGATATGATGGAGATCGCTTTAGAAACTGCAATTGATGGTTTATAAGAAGCGTTTTTTATAAAACTAAAAAGAGGTAAAAGTTGAATGGCTTTTACCTCTTTTTTTTATTTTGAACTTCAATATTAGAAAGTTGAATTCATCATATACATTTGATTCATCATACTTTGATTCTTCAGGCGTGTCCGTTCTTTATTCATCATTTGATGATTGAATAATAAGTAATCGTCATGACCTTTATCCATATGCACCTGTCGATAAGTCTTACTTCTGTTCAATTGACAAGCTTCAAATATTAATGTAAAATGATATTCGGTCTTCAGTCTCTTTATACCATCTTCTGATATGGCTGGCAATTTCATTTTCAATAATAAAGACAAATTATTTTCAAATACCTCATCAAAATCCTCATTGACATTCCCTTTATATTTAACGTCTTCCAATTTTCCTTTTTCTGAGACTGAAAAGGTTAAATAAAGTGATCCTGAAATCTGCTTAAGTAATGATTCTTCTAGCCCTTCGAAAGAAAATTTTTTCTTTAAAGCTTTCTTTAATTTTTCTTTAGCAGTATTGCTTTCCAATTCATTAAACTTAGATGAAAACAGATAGGTAACATCTTCATTACTTGAGCTTCTTATTACTTGTTTAAAGGTTTTCCCCATAAACGAAAAAGTATAATTCGCATCGGACTGAGGGTCTTTGAAACTGATAGTATTATTGACCAACTTCTCTTCCGTTCCATCTTCTCTATAAAAAGTCTGAAAATATACTTTTTTATCACCTTCCTCATCATCTTTATTTTCCTCTTTTGTGATAGTGTATGAATAAAATTCTTGATGAGAATTTGGATAATAAACCTTCACATCTATCAGTTTGTTTTCCTTTGAAAAAGTTGACTCATAAAAAAGATGACCTTTTTGATACAACTTTAATTGACCTGTTTTTACACCGAAAAGAGTTGCATTTCTTTCATAAGTCACGTCTGCAACTTTATCTCCATGATCATAATAAGATATGGAATAAGTTGTACTCGTAAGATCTGTCACCTTTCCGATATAAGCTGTTTCATGATCTACCCTTAGCCATGATTTATTGAAATAAAGTTTTTCACCAGATAACTTAGAATCTGTGATTTTTCTTAATTCTAAATAATTGAAGAATTCATCAATGGTTGAAACTTCACTCAAAACATTTAAATTATCATTATCTGTTCTGAAGTATTTCTTTGTATCATTTTTTAGATATTCTCTTTCAAATGTCTTTTCTGAAATTTTCTTCCAATCCTTTTCACCTTTCTGCAGAACTAGCAAATCTGGATTTTTTTTAGAGACTGTCTCTGCTATTATTGTTCCATCGGAATTGATGAATTTTATTTTGGCAAGTACCTTTTTAGAAAGCTTCTTTTGGTCCTCGATATATCCATGAATACTTATAACAGAATCAGTATCACTCACAAAATACTTTACCTTATTCGGTTTTAGTTGTGATGGATATTTCTTCAAATTATTTGAATACATCAATACTTCATTGTATTTGTAATAGATGTTTTCTTTTGTATTATCAAGGTAAACTACTTTTCCTATTCTGAAATCGTTACAGGTTTTACTTTTTATAACATCTTTAAATTCATTCTCACTGAAGCTAGAAGCATTTAATATTTTTTCTCTGCTGTTTACATTCTCCAAGTCTATTTCTTCCCAATCTTTTGTTGGTGTCTTCACATAAATTTTTTGAATAACATGCCCATTTTGAGCTACTTGATGATACTCTGCAAACTCCAATGAATCGTATTTTATGATATGATTCACAATCTTTTTATCCACCACAATAAATGAATCTAGAGCAACATTGATATGTTTTATCTCTTTACTGGAAAAAATTGAAAACTCTACACTAGGTTTATCTCTGTAATGTACTTCTTTCTTTCCAATCATTAAATGGCCTTCGTAACGTTTCCCTTCTAATGAAGTAATACTTCCTCTTATATATTCACTTGGTATACCCTTAAGATATTTCTTTGGTTTGGGCAAATTCAATGTATTAGAATGGATAGGTTTAAATGGGTTAGAGTACCCGTCAAGCGGAAAGCCTTGATCATCTACACCGTAACCAACTTCAACTTGAGCAAATGATGAAATTATATTGCCTAAAAAAATGACAACAGTGAAAAGTAAAAAATTACGCATAAAGTCTACAAATAACAATAGTTTACGAATGGTAGTGATACTAAAAAACACACTACCTTGCTGATGTAAATATAAGTTATTTAATAGCTAACGAGTAATAATAATTTCAACAAAAATGAGGTGCTTATTTTAATATCTGTGTACTATCCTGTGTTTTAGCACTCACAATAGCTCTCATCTGCTCCTCCAAAGAAACATTTCTATTCCCTTCTTTCTCCGGAATATGTGACATTGCATACTCGCTTAAAGAAGTAATCGTCAAACTTGGGTTCACTCCCAAATTACAAGGAATAATAGAGCCATCAAGAACATAGAGATTGGGGTAATTGTGTACCTCAAATTTTTCATTGACTACTCCTTCTTCCGCATCTTTTCCCATATTACAACCACCTAATATATGAGCAGTCATGGGGGTGTTTAATAGAATTTCAGAACCTGCATTTAATGGTATACCGCTTACCTTTTCCGCATAACGATGCATCACTTTTTGTCCAACATCAATATAGGCAGGAACGGCAAAACTGTTTTTGGGGTCAAATTTTAGTTTTCCTCCAAACAGCCCTTTCGACCATTTCAAGGTCATACTTTCTTCCAAAGACTGCATCACAAGTAAAATCAAAGAGCTTCGTCCCCATTTTCTGATCTTAAAAGTACTTTTCAAAAACTGAATGGGTTTTGTGGCAATATTACCGATCAACTTCGCAAACCTTACACCTGTTCTGGCAGGGCCTGTTGCTAAAGCGGACATACGGCCCATTGCACCTGAATCCGTATTGTATTTCACTACTTCGATATGTGTGTTCTCATCAGGATTAAAGTAAGAACTAATGGCGATACTGTTATTCAGTTTTCTATCCGCATTGGAAATACCACAAAGCATCTCTGAGTTTGTTCTTATATTAAAACCTAATCGATTAGAGATCTTTTTGAGTTTGCCGGTTTCGTATTTTTCTTTCAAAAGTAATTTCATAGTACCAATCACCCCCGCACTTACCACAACTCCTTTTGCTTTGAGCGTCCTTTTGTTTTTTGTAAAAATGGACGTACTATTTTCAACGCTTACGAAATACTCTTCATTGATTTTCTCAATACCCGTTACTTTTGTTTCTGGAAGTATTTCAGCTCCAAATTTCTCTGCAAAGAATAAATAATTTTTCTCTAATGTGTTTTTAGAATTGAATTGACAGCCCAGCATACAACCGGCACATTTCTGACAAGCATCACGCTTTGGCCCCAACCCTTTAAAATATGGATCTACTCCATTTTCTCCTTCATAATATACCCCAACATTCACTCCTCCAAATGAAGCTTCTTGCCCCATATCTTGGGCGATTTCTTTCAAAATAAAATCTTCTTCATGCAGGTCCTTAAAAGGAATAGTCCCCAACATAAATTTTGCTTTATCATAAAAGGGTTTCAATGTTGCTTTCCAATCCTTATCCAAATGACTCCACGCTTTATTTTGAAAAAAGTGATCTTGAGGATACATATGGGTGTTACCATAAACATTGCTTCCTCCACCAACACCAACTCCTCCAAGAATAAAAACTTCTTTAAAGAAAGTAAGGCTTTGAGGTCCAAAACACTTTAGAATTGGTGCCCACAAAAAACGTCTGATATTCCAATCAGTTTTGGGTAACTTCTTTACTTCAAGCCTCTTCCCTTTTTCAATCACTAATACACTATATCCCTTCTCTGCCAAACGCATGGCTGAGACACTTCCCCCGAAGCCGGAACCTATTACTATATAATCATATATTTTATTTTCCATAGTGTTTTATTGGTACTTTTATGTGTTTGGTCTCTTAGAATAATTCAAAGTAACTATCTGATAAACTGTTTGTTTTCTACTTTGTTTATTCAATTTTACAGTCAGAATTGGATTTTAATCATTAATGACTGAATAATTCTTCATTTGAATTATTGAATATATTTAATTTTGTTCACTTATAGAAATCCGACTTTATAAAAATCTATCTTTCAAAGTTTTTTTTATTTTTGTGATATGGATCTAACACTAAACGACTTTTTTCTATATATCTCCATCCCTTTTATTAGTGGCTTTGTAGGTTGGTTTACAAACTGGGCGGCAATCAAAATGATGTTCTACCCCATTAAGTTTATGGGAGTCAAACCTTTTGGGTGGCAAGGTATTATCCCTGCCAAATCCACCAAAATTGCTTCTAAATCAGTGGATCTATTGACCGCAAAATTGATTAAAATTGAGGAACAGTTTGCAATGCTGGATCCTGATGTGGTAAACATTGAAATGAAAGATTCAATTAATGCGGTTTCAAAGAAAACGGTTGATTTGGTGATGCAGTCAGAGATTCCTTATATATGGGAAAAAGTACCTGATGTGATCAAAGGAAAAATCTATGAAAATATTGAACAAAGAATTCCTAAAGCTACTGAAAATGTGCTTATTGATATGGGAGCCAACATCAGAGAGATGCTTGATCTCAAAAAACTAACATTGGACACGGTTGCTTCTCGCCCTGCTTTGTTGAATACCATTTTTATGAAGTGTGGTAAAGATGAATTCAAGTTTATTGAAAGATCAGGCCTTTACTTCGGATTTCTATTTGGTTTGGTACAGATGGTTGTGGCTTACTTTTATAACCCTTGGTGGCTACTCCCTTGTTTTGGACTTCTAGTTGGTTATGCTACAAACTGGCTTGCACTTAAATTAATTTTTGAACCCAAAGAGCCTATTTATTTTCTAGGCATGCGATTCCAAGGACTTTTCCTAAAAAGACAAGTCACTGTGGCTGAAGAATATGCTACATTGATCACTTCTGAAATCTTAACCACCGAAAGACTGTTCAGGTATGCACTTCAAAATACAGGTAAGAAAATTCTTTCTGACATTTTCAAAAACAGAATCGGACAAGTGGTAGATGAAGCTTATGAAGAAGTGCATGAGTTTGTTTCCAAATTTGCTGATAAAGAGATCACTGACAAACACCTTAACATCATTAAAAACATCGCTCATTTTACTTTTATGGCAGAATTTCATATTTGCCTGAGAGATGCATTCCCCTATGCAGACCGTGTTTTTGACCTTAAAAACAATATTCAGAAAAAAATTGAAGAACTTCCTTATGATGATTTTGAAGGACTTTTACGCCCTGCCTTTCAGGAAGATGAATGGATTCTGATTGTTGTTGGTGCCCTTTTGGGTGGTTGTGCTGGAATTTCTCAATATATCCTCCTTTTTCAGTAATTCTTTGAAAATCATTACATTATATTCATTAATTACAATTATTATATAGAGATATTGTAAAATATGGTTATAATTGTGCATTATAAATAGGTTATGATGATATACTTACGAACATTATTCGTTATAAATGCACTGCTTTCCATCTCGTTAAATCTAAATGCCCAATGTATCACAGGTGACTGTGAAAATGGAGATGGAAAAATGATTTACAAAAATCAAGATACTTACGAAGGTCATTGGACCAATGGCTATCCTAACGGTAAAGGAACTTTTACTTTTGCCAAAAATGTATATAACGGTGAGTTTCTACAAGGCAATTTTGACGGAAAAGGAAAACTAACTTGGGCTGACGGAACAATTTATTTTGGCGACTTCCAATCCAATGCTTTACATGGTGAAGGTGTGATGTTATGGGCTAATGGCAACCGCTATGAAGGTCATTTTCATCAAGATGCTATTCTAGGTAAAGGACAATTTGACTATACCAACGGTGACCACTATCAAGGTGAGTTTAACGATGGTAAAGCAGAAGGAAACGGTGTTTATACCTATAAGAATGGAGATATCTACACTGGAGAATTCAAAAAAGGTAAGAAAAGAGGATTAGGTACCATACACTATGTCAATGGTGATGTATTTAATGGCTCCTTCAAAAAAGACCTTCGAAATGGAAAGGGTATACTGACTACTGCTGATACGGTGGTTGTTGGGTATTGGGTCAATGGAGAATTGAATAAAGTTTTTGAAAAGAAGAAAATCAAAACATCACAAAGTACAGGTGAGGCATTGTAATTCCTCTACAATCAAAAAAAGACAGGTGGTGGATACACCGTTCGCCGTTGTGCCACCCATTTCACTCATATTGTGCCAAAAATTCACACGCCATTGTGCC
>NZ_JABANE010000048.1 GCF_012844305.1 Flammeovirga aprica JL-4 | reverse complement strand
GATTTTGGTAGATACAAAGCTACAATCCGTAATATCTCAGGAGTTTACTCTCATGAGGTAGCAGGTGACAAAGCGTTTGCAGAAGCAAAAGAATTAGCGAATGAATTCGAGAAATTGGAAGGTAGACGTCCAAGAGTAATGATCGCTAAGATGGGTCAAGATGGTCACGATAGAGGTGCAAAAGTAATTGCAACTTCATTCGCAGACATCGGATTCGATGTGGATATGGGACCATTGTTCCAGACTCCAGAAGAAGTGGCTCGTCAAGCCGCTGAAAATGATGTAGACTGTGTAGGTGCTTCATCATTAGCGGCAGGTCACAAAACGTTAATTCCTCAATTAATTGAAGAGTTAGCACGTTTAGGTCGTGAGGATATCATGGTATTTGCAGGTGGTGTAATTCCAGAGCAAGATTACCAATTCCTTTATGACAACAAAGTAGCAGCGATCTTCGGTCCTGGTACTAGAGTTCCATATTCAGCGAAGAAAGTACTTACGTTACTTTTGGAGGAAGATGAAGTGTAAGTAAATTATTACTAACATATTAAGTGAGTATTAAAATACTTAAAATACAAATTCAAAATTATCTAATACTAATTCTATTTTATTGTCTTGCGATTACTTCCTTCAAAAAACTTTTAATAGAACCACTATTCATATGTTTTTTAGTGTTGTACTCACAAAAAAGAAATTAGAATTAACAATGATATATTTTTTACTTAGTACTTAAAGCAAACTATTGAAAATCTAAAATAATTATTTAGGCTTGGTAAAGTTCTAAATGATGAATGGATGGTAAAGTATTAATAGCAACAAGCAAAACCAATCAATGATTATGAACAATCTATCAAAAAAGAAAGAGCAGGCTTTTCATCTTTTAAATGAGGCAAAAGAACTAGATGTAATTAATTTTAATTTAGATCCCTCAATTTTTAGAGGGAGAACAATTACAGTAGGAGACAAGAAGCTGCTTCATTTTGCCAACTGCTCCTATTTGGGTTTGGAGAATGACCCTAGATTAATAGAATCATCCAATATTGCTTCTCAAGATTATGGGATTATTCAGTCAAACTCAAGAGCTTTCTTTTCTTCACCATTATATTCAGAGTTAGAAGGTGAATTAAAAAAGATCTTTAATAAGGAAGTTGTGGTTACAGCAACTACCACTTTAGGACATTGCAGTGCATTGCCATTATTAACAGATAAGGATGATTTGATAATTGTAGATATACATGCACATAACAGTTTACAAATGGCGTGTAAATTATGTGCACAACAAGGAACAACGATTAAGTATCTAAAATATCATAATAACATCAATAAACTGAAGGAAATGATCAATCAATCAGATAACGATCACTACAAAAGAATTTGGTTTGTTGGAGATGGGGTTTACAGTATGCAGGGTGATTTTATTGATATAAAAAGTTTGATAAAATTATTAGATGAGAAGGAGAGGTTATATACTTATATCGATGATGCACATGGGTTTAGCTGGACAGGTAAAAATGGTAGAGGGTATGTATTAGGAGAAATTGGTGAAATCCATCCTAAAATGATTGTAGCAGTTTCCATGAGTAAATCTTTTGGATCATCAGGCGGAATACTAGTTTTCCCTAATAAGTCATTAAGAGATAGAATTAATTTAATCGGGCAAACACAGATTTTCTCAGGTCCTTTGACAAACCCTGTGCTTGGTGCAGCGATAGCATCTGCAAAGATACATCGATCAACAGAACTAGAAATTTTACAAGAAGAGTTAAAAGGTCTTATTAATTACTTTAGAGAAAGGTGTTTTGAGAGTGAAATTCCACTTAAAACTCATTCTGTTACACCTATTCAATTTATTGAAATAGGTAGAAGTGATAAAGTATATCAGGTTGCAAGAAAGTTGATAGCATTAGGTATTTATTGCTCTGTGGCAGTTTACCCGTCAAGACCATTAAATCATGGTGGTTTAAGAGTGAGTTTAACGCTCCACTTAAATGAAAAAGATATTGATTTCCTGATCAATCAATTGATAAAAATACTTGAAATTAAACCTTTAGAGGTAGGTTAGTGTCATATTAGTATTGACATGTTGTTTAAAATTTGAATTTTATGTCTTACTTACATCATTCATTAAAAGAAGAGGAGAGAAAGCAAGTATTTGTAATTCCTCATGCAGGGGGAAGTGTATTTTCCCTTCAAAATATTAGAATACATCTTTCAAGAAAATACGATTTACATTTTTTAGAATTACCTGGAAGAGGCCGAAGAATTAAGGAAGCATTTTTAGATCACTTAAAAGATGCAGTTTCAGATTATATTGGTCAGATTCAACAACTAAGAAATAAAATGCCTTATGTTATTTATGGGCATAGCTTGGGTGCTTTATTAGGATTATACGTAACGAAGGAATTAGAGTGTGTAGATGATCCTCCAAAGAAACTTATTGTTTCAGGTAGTGCAGGACCTAATATTCGTAGTGAAGAAAACATTCACATGTTGGATAATTTCGAATTGAAAAAAAAACTGGAAGAGTATGGAGGTATTGATAAAAGTGATCTAGATAATTTTGATTTTTTTAATTTTATAGAACCAATTGTCAGATCAGATTTTAAACTCTTTGAGCAGGATACTCATCCTAAAGTCAAGATAAAAACAGATATCGAAGCTTTGATGGGTAGTGATGAAGAATTTTCTAGTAAGGTGAATAATTGGAATACTATTTCAAGGGGGAAAATTAATACCTATATAATGAAAGGAAACCATTTTTTTATTTTTGATCATTTTAGTTTTATCGGGGATAGAGTAATTAAATTTTAGATGATGGAGTTTGATTTTTTCGACATCCAAAAAATCACAGAAGACCAATTTCTGGTTGATTTTTTGGAATTGCCTTTAAATCTACAATTTGAGGTAAATAGATATAAAAAGTTAAAGGATAGAATGCTCAAACTATATGGCCTATTGACGATTAAAAAGAATCTAAGCAGGCACATTAATTTTGATTGGGACCATCTAATGAAAAATGAATTTGGGAAACCTTTTTACCTTGGAGCTCCTAATTTTAATATTAGTCATTCTGGGAGTATTATTGTTTTTGTTTTATCAGAAAATGAAATAGGGGTGGATATAGAACTTAAAAAAAATATAGATGTTACACTCTATTTAGATTTTTTTGATGGAGCAGAAAAGCATTTTATTAAATCATCCGACAATACTCAAGACTCCTTCTACTTTATGTGGACACGTAAAGAATCATTTGTAAAAGCATTGGGAGTGGGGTTAAATGATGAACTTCTAAAGATTAGTAGTTTAGATAAGATTATCAGCTACAATAATCGAATGTATTCTTTTAAAACACATGATTTTTTAGAGAAGTATAAGCTATCAATTTGTAAAGAATTGCCAGCAAATTAAATTCAATAAAAATCTTAAAAAAATTAAGTTAATAAGAGTAAATAACATTGTTGAAGTTAATAAACTAATTTATCTTTGTTCTAGAACTAAAACGGATTATTCCTCTAATGTTATCCTATGTTGTTGTAAGGATGATATTTTTTCAAACAGAACCTTAAATGCAGTTGTTTCTATTTAAGTCCCCCTCTGTTGACTTATCAATTTATTTTAGTGTTCACCCATTTTCTACAACTTAGATTTGTAGTCGTTTATCTTTTTTCTATTGTAATAATATGAGAATGTTTTTTTGTGCACTATCATGAAATGATAATGAAATCAATTAGTTTTTTATAAGAGTATATTTATTATAGTTAGTAATAATTGGATTATTTCTAACTGTGAACTGTATTACTTAATTTTCACAACCAGTATTATGAATTTACACCTGTCTCAAAATGGGATTTACTACGATCAGCTTTTTGATGAAAATTCCTCGAAGTATACTATTGCAGCCTACTTTGAAGTTAACTTTCCAATCGATTGTGCATTATTTTTAAAAGCAATGCACTATGTTGTTGATAACAACGATGTATTTAAATTTAGGTTCAAGATGACCGACAAAGGTCCTGATTTAGTAATTAGAGAAAATGAACCTAATTGCAAAATAGATTATTTAGATTACTCTGTAAATGAAAAGCCTCAGTTTGATGCTATGAATTATTGCCTTGAGCTTCTGAATAAACCATTTTTAATACATTCGGACAGATTAGCACATGGCTTTTTAATTAAAATCTCAGAAGAAAAATACTGGATGGGCTTATACGGTCATCATATGTTGTTTGATGGATATGGTGGTTTTATGGCAGCAAATCAGGCTGTAAGGCAATATAAGCAATATGTAAAAGGGAAAAATGTAGAACTAAAGTTCGGCTCATTTCTTAAAGCAATAGACATTAATAACAAATTCAGAAATTCAGAAAAATATGATCTAGCAAAGAATTTCTGGAAATCTCATTTGAAAGAATTACCAGAGCAAGTTTTTAAAGCTCCAAAAGTGGCCTCTAAAGTCAGTAAGAACATAACAAAGAGGTTTTCTAATGAAGAAGAGTTAAGATTACGTACGTTATCTAAGGAGTTAAATACTACCATTCAGAATCTGACGATTCTTTCCTTTTTAGCTTACTTTGGAAAGATATGTAAGCAAAAAAGTTTCTGTTTTGGATTACCGGTTCATGGTAGGTCAATGAGTGATTCAGATACTGTAGGGGTATTTAGTGGTATTTTACCCTTAAAGTTTGACTTCAATGAATCGGATTCAATTCAGGAAGCTTTGAAACATATTAAATCCGTTCTTTATAATGCATTGCCGCACCAGCATTATCCTCTTAGAGAAATTTATCAAGATTTAGGTGTGGTGTCAGAAAACAAAGAGGATATCTTTGATGTAATTGTAGAGTATGAAAGGCCACCTGAAATTAATTATGATGGGAATAATTTAAAATGCGTCAGGTTAATTCCAGATGAGCAGATGTTAGCTCCGCTGCATATCATATGGTGTGATTTTAAATCGAATGATGCCTTGGATCTCAGAATTGTCTATAATCCTTCTTATTTTTCTAAAATAGAAGTCAAGAACTTGATAGATAGAGTCCTGGAAATAATGTATACTTTTGAAGATATTCATGAAATAGGGGATGTTTCAATAGTAAATGAAAATGAAAAAAATAATCTAATAAACACTTTAGACCATGAGAAGTCAGATTTTTCAATTCATGGTGTGAATAATTTAATTGATTTATTAAATTCTAAAACGAAATTAGGAAAAGGAAGTACCGCATTAATTTGTGAAGGAGAATACTTTTCTTATCAATATATTGAGAATAAATCCAACCAAGTTGCAAATTTTCTGATTAAAAAAGGTGTTGAAAAAGGAGATGTAATCCCTTTATCATATTCAAGGTCAGTGGATTTGGTGTTGAGTATGATAGGTGTTGTAAAGTCAGGAGCCGCTTTTACTATCATTAATTCTAATTTGACAGAAAGGAAAATAAAGTATATAATTTCTGATTGTAATGCAAAATATATTCTAACTGATCTTAAAAAGGAAGTTTTCTTGGACGTACCGACCATTGACATCTCTCAAGCAGGATTTGAGTCTCCTGTTTGTAGTTTCCCCGTTGATGTGACAATGGAAGATTTACTTTATGTATTTTATTCTAATGGTACAATAGGTCACCCTAAGGGAGTGCAAATAACTCATGGTTCATTATTTAATCTCCTTAATAGTGTTTGTAAAAGAGTAGGGCAAGATAAATCTTTTAAAATGCTGGGGGTGACCTCAACTTCTGATCAGTCATTTATTTTAGAAGTATTTTTACCGCTTATCACTGCTGGTGAAATTCATCTTCTTTCTAATAATGAGCTCTTTGATATTGGATTGACAATCAAGAGAATTGAGGAATATAGAACTAATTTTATTCAGTCTGATAGCTTAAGGTTGAAATTGCTACTGGATGAAAATTGGGATAATGTAAATGATGCTGGCTTACTCATTAATGACGAGTTCCTTACAGAAAAGCTTAAAGATGACTTGATTAACAAGGCAACAAATGTTTGGTATGGTTATAATGTAAAGGAAAATTCAGGTATTTGTACTTTAAAACAATTAAGTAAGGAAGAAAGCATATCATTAGGAGCACCACTTTCTAACAATAACTTTTTTATTTTAAATGATAAAAAAGAGTTATTACCTAAAGGCGCTGTAGGTCAGCTTTACATAGGAGGGAATCAACTTTCTAAAGGGTACTATAATAATGACATTGCCACAAATGATTTATTCGGTACATCCTCATTCAATGAGAATGAAACTATTTTTGCGACCAATAAGCAAGCTAAATGGAATGATAAGGAGGAGATTATCCTTATGGTAGAAGAAAAAGCTTTTATTGAAATAAACGATGATAAAGTATCTGTAGCAGTAATAAACGAGTATATAGAGAAGTTAGGTGGTATTGAGTTTTCGTGTATTTTACCACAATATGATGCTTTAGACAATAAAGTATTTGTAGCATATATAGTTTCTGAGTCAGGTGAAAAGTTAAGTAATACTGATATAAAAGATTTTCTTCTGAGTAAAGGGCTACAATTATCCATGCTGCCGCAAGATTATATATTCTTGGATCAACTTCCGGTCAACAGTAATGGTCAAATAGAAGTGGGGCTATTACCTTTACCTGATTTTGAGATAAAAAGTGATACTGATGAAGCTGTTTCTACTACTGAAGAAACGCTTATCAAGCTATGGAAGGATGTAATTGGTCCACAAGAGATAGGTGTTAATGATAGCTTTTTTAAGATTGGCGGTAACTCTATCACAGCAGTGAAATTAGTCACCAAGATTAGAAAAGTTTTGAAAATACAGATGAATATAAGTACTGTATTTAAAAATCCTTCTATCAGAAAACTAGCAACTTATATTGATGCCATAGAGAATAATGAAATTGAAGGGATTGGTAAGGCAAATAACGTTACTGATAAAATACCTTTATCGTTTAATCAAGAGAGGTTGTGGTTCTTAGATAATTATGATACAAGTGTTCACTACCATATTCCAGGTGTTGTAGAATTAAATAGTTCTTTTGATATTAAGGTTTTAGAAGAATCTTTGAAAGTGATCATAGATAAACATGAACCTTTAAGGACCATTTTTTACAATGACGGTGAAGAAATTTACCAGAAAGTTATAGCATCAGATAATTTTACGATTACACATGAATTAGTAAATGAGGATCGTGAAATGATTTATAATCGTTTCAGAGCATTATCAAATACGGCATTTGATCTATCTAAGGATTATATGATTCGTGTTTATGTACAAACTGTACATGCTCAGAAACATTATATCATGGCAGAAATGCATCATATTGCGTCAGATGGATGGTCTTTCCCAATTTTAATACGAGAAATAAATAAGATATATAATCAACTAACAAAAGGAGGAGTTGTCAAACATCAGAAGTCTAATATTCAATATTCTGATTTTAGTATATGGCAAAGAAACGAAGTCAAAAAGGAAAAATTTACCAAAGGCCTATCTTATTGGAAATCAAATCTTGATGATGTCACTCCTCTTTCTTTTCAGACAGATTATCCTAGACCAAATAAACAGAGTATAAAAGGAGATTTTTTCAGTGTTTCATTACCAAAGTTGAAGCTTGATCAGTTGAAGCAGTATGCTTCTGAAACTGGAAATACTCTCTATAACGTTTTGTTATCTGCATATCATGTATTGCTATATAAATATACAAATGAAACGGACCTTTGTATTGGTACACCTATAGCCAATCGTGAACATGATGAAATTACTGAACTCATTGGCTTCTTTGTCAATACGATAGCTATTAGATCACAAATCAACCCTGATAATAATTTCCAAGAATTATTGGAAAGTGTATCTGCTACTGTAACAGAAGCATTTAACCATCAGGATATACCTTTTGAAATGATCGTAAATGAGGTGGTGAAAAATAGAGATACAAGTAGAAGTCCTGTCTTCCAAACACTATTTACACTTCAAAATCATGATGAAATGCCTGCGTTGTCATTAAATGACGCTACTGCCAAATTTAAAAGATTGAATAATGGTATTTCAAAATATGACCTAAATGTAGTTTGTGAAGAGAATGACCTCGAATTAGATATAGAGTTTGAATATTGTACTGAGCTATTTAAAAAAGATACTGTTTTGCAAATTGCGAACCACTATCTTCAAATTATTGATAGTGTATTGCATAATAGAAATACATCAATCAATGAGCTGGAGTTTTTAAATAAAACTGAAAGAGCTAAAATTATACTGAAGAATAATAGCAATAATAGAATCTTTAATAAAGGAACAGTTCTCGATTTAATCCAAAAACAGCTTAGCGTAAATAAACTAAGAACAGCAATGATTTTCGAAGGTGAGAAATTCACCTATGAAAAGCTTGATGTTCTAGCCAATCAACTAGCTAATTACTTGATCAATAATGGGGTCTCAAGTTCTGATATGGTACCAATTTGTTATCATAGATCTTGGGAAATAATTGTAGGAATGCTGGGGATCATGAAAATGGGTGCGTCTTTCATCCCAGTAGATCCTACATACCCAGATCAAAGGAAACAGTACATTTTTAAAGAGTCTAATGCTAAAGTTATTGTTTCAAATTTACAGATTGAGGGTCTTGAAAACGTGAAGAGAATTGCTTTAGATGAAATACCTGAAGCAACAAGCACACAGGCACCAAATGTAAAGATTGACCCAGATAGTCTGGCGTATCTGATTTATACATCTGGTACAACAGGTAATCCTAAAGGAGTTAAAATAGCTCATACAGCATTGAATAATATGCTTTTGAGTATTTCTGAAGAGTTATCAGCAGACCAATCTCTCAAAATGCTGGCAATGACCACTTTCGGGTTTGATATCTCACTTTTGGAGGTTTTCTTACCATTGTCATTAGGGGGAGAAGTTCATCTGATTTCTGATGAAGAGTTAGAAGATATTTTCATCATTAATGATAGAATATTAGAATATAAAACCAACTTGGTTCAGGGTACACCTTCTAGAATGCAGATGTTTGTGTACAGTGAATGGGAGAACCCAAGCAATTGTGATATTCTTGTGGGTGGAGAAGCCTTGCCGGAACAGTTGAAAAACCAGCTTTTGGAAGTTTCAGATAATGTTTGGAATGTATATGGACCAACGGAAGCAACAATTTGGTGTTCTACAAAAAAACTTTCTAAAAATGAGAAGGTAAATGCAGGAAAACCACTTGCGAATAATAAGTTTTTCATTCTAAATGATCATAAACACCTTGTACCTAACGGTACAATTGGCCAGCTCTACATTGGAGGTGCCCAACTATCAGAAGGTTACCACAACTTGGAAGAGATGACGAAAGAAAAGTTTATCTCATCTCCATTCAGTATAAATCCAGATGATAAAATATATGCTTCTGGAGATTTAGCAAAGTGGACTTCAGAGGGTGAACTAATGATTATTGGTAGAAATGATAATCAGGTAAAGGTAAGAGGTTATAGGATTGAACTTTCAGAGATAGAAGAACATATAGCTTCAATTGATGAAGTGAAGCAAGCAGTTGTATTAGCGAAGAACGGCGACGTACTACTAGCCTTCATTCTTTTTGAAGAGGGGGGTAAGCTTTCTCATGATGAATTTGAAAGTAGATTGAAAGAAACATTGCCTCATTATATGATTCCACAGGAGTTTATTACTATGGATAAATTCCCACTCACTGCAAATCAAAAGGTAGATAGAAAAACTTTAGGTAAATACAACCCTGTAACAACTGAAAAACCTTATGTACAGCCGACTTCCGAAACGGAAATCAAATTGGCTGCTATTATTCAAGAGTTAGTTGAAGTTGATAAAGTGGGTATACATAATAGTTTCTTTGAGCTTGGTGGACATTCTATTTTGGCAGTAAAACTAGTCAATAGAGTAAAAGGAAGCTTTGGAGTAGATATTAGTCTAAAAAATATTTTTAAGAACCCAAGTGTTTTTGAATTGGCATTAGTTATTCAACAACAAAGTGCCATGACTTCATCAAGTGAGGAGGTTGTATCAACTATTGAAATATAAAATATGGAAATGAAATTTATTGAGGTAATCTCAAAAGCTCAAAGTGAAGGAGTGTTCCCTTATGAAGAGAATGATAAAATAAAATTTAAACTTCGTAATGGTGCACAATTAACAACTGAATTAATCACGGAGTTTAAAGAATATAAAGAGCAAATAATTGGCTGGTTGAAAGAGAACAAACAGCAGAATAATAGCCTGCCTGCAATTGTTAAGATAGATGATTCAGTAACAGAAATTCCATTATCATATTCTCAGGAAAGAGTTTGGTTTATTGATCAGTATGAAGGGAGTAAAAATTATCACATTCCCATTCTTCTTGAATTGAAGGGGGATTTGGATGTGATAACACTCGAAGAAAGTTTAGTTGAAATAGTTTCAAGACATCACGCACTTAGAACTCAATTCTTTACGCATCAGGGTATGATGCAGCAGAAGGTTGTAGGAGCGGAGAACTATAAGCTTAATATTGTAGAGAAAGAGCAATTCCAAGATCTAAATATTGTCAAAGGTCTTGAACAGATGGCTTGGCATGCATTTGACCTTTCAAATGATTATATGTTAAGATCTGTTTTATGTTCTGAATCAGATGAGAAACATTATTTATTATTTGTATTACATCATATTGCGGCAGATGGATGGTCTTTTCCAATTGTTGTAAATGAGTTGACACAATTATATAAACATAAAACAAAAAACAATACTACTATAACTCTACCTGAATTACAGATTCAGTATACTGATTATAGTTATTGGCAAAGGAAAAATGTAAAGGGTGGCAATCTGAAGGGAGGAATTGATTTTTGGAAGGATCAGCTCCAGGATGTGGTAGTCTTGGACCTCCCGACAGATTATATTAGACCGGCTTATAGAAGTAGTTTTGGTGCCACTTCAAAGTTTACTCTACCTGAAAGGTCAAAGAACATTATAGATAAGATCAGTGTCAATACTAATACTTCTACATTTAATGTATTAATGAGTGTTTTTAATATCTTGCTCCACAAGTATTCACAGCAGGAAGATATTTGTATTGGCACACCGATCGCTAATAGAAGTAGAGAAGAAGTCCAGAATTTAATAGGCTATTTGGCCAACACAGTGCCTTTTAGAAGTAATGTGGATTCAACATTGACTTTTAAAGAGTACCTATCTAAGGTTGTGGAATTGATGTTTGATATAGAAGAACATCAGGATGTGCCTTTCGAAGAGATATTAGAAAATATTGACTTTGAAAGAGACAACAGCAGAACACCTTTGTTTGATGTGATGTTTATTTGTCACATTATGGGGAAGGGACTTTCTTATGACTTAGAAGGGTTAGATGTGAAAGAAATTCAAGTTAAAAATGAAACATCCAAATTTGACTTGACATTTACATGTAGCGTATTTGAGGATAGAATAGATATCGATCTAGAATATTGGGTTGCTCTTTTCAATGAAGAGAGAGTAAAAGCAATGTTCAATCATTTTGTACTATTGATTGATTCTATCGGTTTGAATATTGATGAAAAGATATGCAATCTCAATATGTTATCGGTAGAAGAGAAAGTAGAGTTACTCAGAGATTTTAATGCTACAGAACAACATTTTGAGCTGAATAATACTGTTGTTGATTTATTTAATCAATATACGAAAGAACAGCCTAGTGTTACTGCAATCAATTATTTAGAGCAACAGGTCAGCTACCATGAATTAAAACAAAAATCAGATGCACTTGCTAAATATTTAATCTCCAAAGGTGTAGTTGCAAATGATGTTCTACCCATCTGTTTTGATAGATCTATCAACATGATGGTTGCAATTTTAGGAGTAATGAAAGCGGGAGCGGCCTATGCTCCAGTAGACCCTAAATTTCCACAACAGAGGATTGATTTTATCATCAATGATATCAAGGCAAAGTTTATATTAGGAGATCATAAGTTTAAAAATTACTTTGGGTCTAATAACTTTATTGACATCAATACGACAAGTAAATGGGAGAATGAAACGGAACATATTACTCTCCCTGAAGTGTCAAATGAGCAATTAGCTTATGTTATCTATACTTCTGGAACCACTGGAAATCCCAAGGGTGTAATGATTGAGCATAAGGCCCTCTCTAATTTTATTTTCAGTATTAGCAGGAAGTTAAATATTGATGAAGGAGTAAAAATGTTAGGGTTAACAACTTATGTTTTTGATATCTCAATATTAGAGTTTTTTGTTCCACTGTGTAATGGAGGGGAATTAAAGTTGCTATCAGATCATGAAATTTTAGACCTTGATTTGTTGCAAAAAGTGATTACTGACTATGAACCAACTCATATACAGACAACACCATCAAGATATCAAATGATGTTGGATGCAGGTTGGGATAATAATGATAAGAATACGCTTTTAGTAGGAGGAGAGGCCATAACAGAAACTCAGAAAAACTTATTGACATCAATGTCTTCTAAGGTTTGGAATGTGTATGGGCCAACAGAAGCAACGATATGGTGTGCAATGAAAAAGTTGTCTATGGATGAGTTAGTCAACGTAGGCAAGCCATTTGATAATACAAATTGTTATGTTTTGGACAACAATTTGAATCTTATTCCAAAAGGTATTTCTGGTAATTTGTATGTATCAGGAAATCAACTAGCAAAAGGTTATTTTGGTAATGAAGTTTTGACTAATTCTAAGTTTATCAAATCTCCTTTTAATGCCTACGAAAAAATCTATGATACTGGAGATATAGCTCGATGGACTAAAGGGGGAGAATTACTTATAGAAGGAAGGAAAGATTCACAATTAAAAATCAGTGGTTATCGTATTGAATTAGGTGAAATTGAATTTCATTTAGAGCAGCACCCAATGGTAAAGAAAGCTGTTGTAATTGCTCAAAAGGACAATAATGATAAACACCAATTAGTAGCATATCTAGTAGCAAAAGAAAATATAGAACTTGATCAAAATGATGTGGAAGATTCATTATCTTCCGTTTTACCAGAATACATGGTCCCAAGGTTCTATCTGATAATTGATGAGATTCCAATTTCGATTAATGGTAAAATTGATCGAAAAAAGTTACCTGCTCCAAACTTTAGCTTGAACAATGAAGTAGAATATATATCACCTTCAACAGAAGCAGAAAAAACGCTCGCAGCTATATGGGAACAGGTCTTAAAAGTTGAAAAAGTGGGACTTAAGGATGACTTCTTTAACTTAGGTGGTTCTTCTATCCTTAGCATGCAACTCACACATTTAGTAAATCGTGAGCTCAAAAAATCAATTACCATTGCTGATTTGTTTAGGAACTCCACACTTGGAGCATATGCAAAAGTGATAGAACAAGAGAAAGAGACAGTTGTTAAATCAGGTTTGGTATCTTTAAATAGAGCTGAAGGGAAAGACAATATTTATTGTATTCCGGGCTTGTTGGGTGACATCCATTCATTTACTTATTTGGCGGCAGAATTAGAAGGAGAAGTAAATGTTTACAGTTATAAATGTTATGGTCTAGATAATGAAACGGAGCCTATTTCAAGAATAGAGAAAATGGCTGAAGTATTTATTAAAGACATGAAAAGAGTTGATCCAGTAGGACCTTACTCACTGATGGGTTATTCTTTTGGTGCCAATGTGTTATATGAGATGGTGCTCCAGCTATTGGCTAATGGTGACACAGTAGATAAAGTACTTATTGTAGATAACGATCAGCCAATAATAGGAATGCCTCCTTTAGAAGATACCAAACATTTACCTTATACATATACCTCTTATATCACAAAATATTTATTTGAGGTAGGAAGACACTTCTCTATTTTTATAAAGCAAGAGGATTTGAATGCTTTAGATGATATTGAAGCTACTGAAGGAAAATTGAACTTAGCCTTTGATACCATTTTAAGGTATGGTATAGATCTTTTTGAAGATGTAGAAGATTTCTCTAGATATGTAAATGTCTCTTATCAGAACTTTTTATCCTTTTATTTTTATAAACCTCAAATTCAGGTCAAGGAAGACATTCCAGTAATTCTTTTTGAGGCAAAAGAAAACAGAGGGCATTCTTTGAAAATATCAGATTGGGAAGAATTCTCAAAAGGAGCATTGTTTAGATATAAAGTGGATGGCGATCACTTTAATATTTTAAATAGTGATAAAATAAAAACATTCTCAACATCAATGAGAATATCACTCGCCAGGGTAGAAAGAAAAAAACTTGATACCGTACTTTAATTTTTATGTTCTATTTGTTATTGGGGGTGGTAAAAGTTTTTATCGCTCTCAATAACAAACTTCTAATGCCATGATTACACTTTTTAATAGGAAGGAAAAGAAGTTAATAGCTGTACTTGTTGTTTTTTCAATCATCAACAGTAGTGTCAACTTCTTATTTATACAATTAGTAAATGATTTGATTTCAATAATAGTATCAGATCAAGTACCTGTTGTTTCAGATTTCCTTATCAAATTTTTAGTAGTAATTGTAGTTTTCTTTACAACTAGAATAGCAATATCAAGGGGAATCATCCATCTTTCTCAATCTACTTATTGGAAGATAAGATTAAATATCGTCAAAAAGGTAATCACAGCATCTTATAGTGTGATATCAAAGAAGAAAGCAGAAATATATTCTACACTTACTCATGATGTGGAAAACATAACGCAGTTATCTTTTGTCTTGGTCAATATTTTTACAGCCACTCTCACAGCTTTGGCATGTATGGCTTATTTATTTTTCCTATCCTCAACAATCTTTTTTATTACTTTATTTAATTTTTTGATTGCATATAGTATTTATCATTTTGTTTCCAAAAAAGGAACTGCAGCTTTTATTGTATCAAGAAAATTGGAGGAGAACTTTTTAAAGTTGCTTAATGAAACCCTTCATGGTAGCAAGGAAATAAATATGGATAGAAAGATTGGAAGAAAGATTCTAAGTCCATATATAACAGGGGTTTCCAAAAAATGTGAGCACAGTAGTAAAGATGCATATAACGCTTTTTTAAATAGTCAAGTTGCCGGTCAGATCTTCTCTTTTGTAATGATTATGCTGATTTTATTATTCGGTCAAACTTACCTAGGAGCAACCTCTTCATCTGTGATAAAATTTACTTTTACCCTGCTTTACATCATGGAGCCAGTTGGAAACGCTACTAACTCAATCCCAGTAATAAGTAAAGCATTTATCTCATGGGACAAGATAAAAACACTGGGAGTAACATTTGGTGATGAAAAGAGTAATGGTATAGAAAAGGTGAAAAATAGATTTTGTCAGAATAACTTTAATACCATAGAACTTAAGAAAGTCAGTTATGAGTATCCTGAAAGTAATTTTAAGATAGGACCTATTAATCTTGAGCTACAAAAAGGAGATACTGTTTTTATTTATGGTGAAAATGGAAGTGGAAAAACGACATTAATGAATACGATCATTGCCTTGAGTAAATTGCAAAAAGGAGAATTGATTCGAGATCAAAACCTTGTAAATGAGTCAAACATAGAAGAATATAGATCCTTGTTTTCAGTTGTTTTTAATGATTATTTTTTGTTTGACCAATTCTATAACATTGACAAAATAGTATTAGAGGAAGCTTACTATTACCTGCATTTATTTGAAATGTCTGATAAAGTATCCATTTCTTCAAATGGCTTTAGTTCAACAGACCTTTCAACAGGACAACGAAAAAGATTAGCTCTCATTTATGCGATTTTAGTTAAAAAACCAATTATTGTACTAGATGAGTGGGCGGCAGATCAAGATCCCTACTTTAGGCAAAAATTTTATCATGATATAGTACCTCTTCTAAACAGCAAAGGTTTTACAATTGTAGCCATCACTCATGATGATAAATACTACCATTGCTGTGATAAATTGTTTGAGATGTCTAATGGTAAATTATTAAAGAAAGAAAAAACATTACAAGTATAAAACAAACGTATTACATATATATTAACCAGTTAATTATTCATTAGACCTTAGTATATCAAAATTTGATTGAAGACGAAAATTATCATTTCAATCTGAAGTATGTAAAGTAAGTCTCTTCAATTTTATAAGCTTACTGACATATTTATCTAATGTGTATATTTTGATTTTACTAGGTGTTATTTAAAGCGAAAAATTATGAACAGAGGAATTTTTAATTCACCGAAAGAAGCTATTCAAGCTGCTAAAACCGCACAATTGATTCTCTCGTCAAAAGGAAATGAGGAAAAGAAAAGGTACATAGCAAACATCAGAAAAAAATTGCTTGCTGAGGATGTTTTACTAAAAATGTCTGAGATGGCTGTAGAGGAAACGGGTATGGGTAAGGTGAGCCATAAAATTGGCAAAAACCATTTAGCAATCACTAAAACGCCAAGTTTAGATTTTGATACTCCAGAATCTTATGTAGGAGATGAAGGCGTCACTTTGGTAGAGTCAACACCTTATGGTGTGATTGGAGCTATTACACCAGTGACTAACCCTTCAGAAACAATCATTTGTAATACCATAGGGATGATTTCAGCTGGTAACTCAGTTGTATTTTGTCCTCATGGAAAATCAAAAAATGTATGTCATTATACCATTGGATTAATTAACGAGGCTTTGGTTGAAAGCGGTGCACCTGAAAACCTAGTTGTAGGGTACACCGAGATAAACAGAGAAAACACTGATGAAGTGATTTACAGTGAAGATGTTGATTTACTTGTGGCAACAGGTGGAAGTTCAATTGTGCAGAAAATCATGAAATCAGGTAAAAAAGCTATTGGTTCAGGTGGTGGTAACCCTCCTGTAGTGGTTGATGAAACTGCAGATTTAAAACATGCTGCAGCGTCAATTATTGCTGGTGCGTCACTTGATAACAACATTCCATGTATCGCAGAAAAAGAATTGATTTGCCTTGCATCAGTAGCTGATGAACTCCTTGAGGAATTGAAAAAGGCAGGAGCTTATATTTTAACAGATCAGAATAAAATTGATGAACTGTTAAACTTAGTAATTAAAGATGACAAAATTGATCCAAGCCTAATTGGTCAAGATGCTTCTGTATTTTTAAATAAAATAGGTATAGAAGCAGATGATTCTGTAGAATTAATCGTTTTTGAAACGATAGAAAACAATGTTGCTGTTCAGAAAGAATTATTGATGCCAATCCTTCCTTTGGTAAGAACGGAGACTTTAGAAGAAGCAATTGAAATGGCTCATAGATGTGAACATGGCAACCACCATACATCTGTGATGCATTCTAAAAATATTGATAATTTAAAATTAATGGCGGATAAAATGCAAACTACAATTTTCGTCCAAAATGCCCCTTCATATGCGGGTATTGGATTAGGAGGTGAAGGTTTTACGTCATTTACTATAGCTTGTCCAACTGGTGAAGGCCTGACAAGTTATAGATGCTTTTCTAAGATAAAAAGAAAAGTGATGTGTAACTAGCTATGAATAGAGAAGTAGAATATGAAACATGATCAATTTAGTATTCACATTAAATCATGGATATAACATTTAGAGGTGATTGTATTTTATGATCACTTCTTTATCACATTGTTTATACTAGTCAAGGCTCAAGATAAAGTAATTTTATTACTTTTCTTGGGCTCTTTGAACCACCTTAGAAGGTTTCTAGTATAAATTAAAAATCTATTTTCTTAAAATATGAATATTACTTCTGCCAATTAATTTCTTCAATACTTAGTTGATTTTGATTTATTCCAAAATCTAGAAAAACAACACAATTAATAATATAAACAGGTTAGGGATTAAACAGGTTCATTTATTTATAAGGTATCAGTGATAGCTTGAGATAAATAAAAGTTAGTTTGTTTGCGTAGTTCATGCCTAGCAATAGGTGTGGGCTACTTCCTAAAAATTATAACTATACGAACATGAAAAAAACTTTTCTAACACTCTTGGCCATCTTCTGCATGTACGTAACATGTATGGGTCAAGGCACTGATTTAATATTTGTGGTAGAGCAATCCACAAATAAGGTTTCATTTTATGCTAAAACAGAAAGTAGCTTTGAAGTAGACTGGGAAAATAACGGTCAATGGGAGGAAATTTCTACTACAGGATTAGAGAAAATCACAAGAACCTTAACCAGTGCTCCAGATACCATTCGTATCAAGGGTGAATTAAATCACTTCAAAGCTCCAAAGACGATTACAGACGTAGTTCAGTGGGGAAGTGTAGGCTTTACGTCTCTCTCAGAGACATTTAAAGACTGTCATCAACTCGTGTCTTTCTCTGCACAAGATGCTCCTGATTTGTCAGGTGTAGAAGACATGAATTTAGCTTTTGCCCACACAGAAAAGTTTAATGGAGATATCAGTAATTGGGACGTTTCCAACGTAACCAATATGGCTCACATGTTTCATGATGCAAAAAGTTTCAATCAAGATTTAAATAATTGGGACGTATCTTCAGTACAGTATATGTACAATATGTTTGACCGTGCAGAAAGTTTCAATCAATCTTTAGCAGATTGGGATGTGTCAAGTGTCAAGAGCATGTATAATATCTTTATTAATACAGCTTTGACACAACCTAATTTTGATCGTATGGTAAAAAATTGGTCAGAACTTGATGGTTTGCAACCAGGAGTAAGTTTTGGTTTCAATAGTCACTTTTGTTCAGCAGGTGAAGCCTTGTCAAAATTAGAAGACACTCATGGTTGGGTATTACCGGAAGATCGAGTACAAAGTTGTGAGGAAGAATTTGTGATAGTTGTTGATCAAAGAACATCACCAATTACTTTCAATGCAAATACACAATCGTCATTTCTAGTAGATTGGGAAAATGATGGAAGTTGGGTAGAGTACACTACAAATGGCATGGAAACCATTTCACATGAATTTACTGGAAGCTTAGATACAATTCGTATCAAAGGAGAACTAAATCATTTTCATGCTCCAAAAAGAATTACAGATGTGGTGAAGTGGGGAGATGTTTATTTTACAAGTTTAGAAAATACATTTCAGCAGTGTTATTACCTGAAATCTTTTTCAGCGACTGATGTACCTAATTTGTCGGAAGTAAGTAGTATAGCGTATATGTTTAGTGGTGCTAGGTCATTTAATGGGGATGTTAGCTTATGGGATGTATCCAATGTAGAAAGTATGCGATCTACCTTTCACAGAGCCGAACTTTTTAATCAAGATCTTAGTACATGGGATGTATCGAATGTAATAAACGTAAGATATATGTTTAACGATGCTATTTCTTTTAATGGAGATCTTGGTTCATGGGATGTCTCTTCAGTAACAAGGATGGATAATATGTTTAATGGAGCTACATCTTTTGAGGGTAATGTGAGTTCATGGAATGTCTCTAATGTAGAAAAGATGGATAATATGTTTACTGAAAGTGGTATCACTTCTGCTAATTATGATCTATTATTGAAAGCTTGGAGTACATTGCCTAATCTACAAAGTGATGTTCAGTTGGATGTTTCAGCCAAACATTGTACAGCATTAGAAGAGAAAACATATTTAGAGGAGAATTATGGATGGGTGATTACTGATGATGGAGCTTGTGATGAATTATTAAGACATTTGGAACTAGTATTAGTGGTTGACGGAACCGATAGAGAAGTTACAATTACACAGTTTAAAGGTGAAGTTGATATAGATTGGGAAAACAATGGAAATTGGGAACATGTTTCAAATACTACTTATAAGAACATTACACATGATTATGATGGTAATGAAGCAGATACAATAAGAATAAGAGGGCAGGTAAGTTACTTTAGAGCTCCTAAAAGTATAGTAGATGTAGCACAATGGGGTAAATCAAAGTTTGAAGATTTTCAAAAAACGTTTCAAAGTTGTGAAAAACTTGAGGGCTTTTCAGCAAAAGATTTTCCTGATTTATCATTACTGACTAATGAATATTTTGGATTAAATGAGATGTTTGATGGAGCAATTTCTTTTAATGGCGATTTGAGTAAATGGGATGTGTCTAAAGTTAAAAACATGAGTTATATGTTTGAAGGAGCTACATCTTTTAATGGAGATCTTAGTTCTTGGGATGTTTCTTCAGTAACGAGAATGGATTATATGTTTAAAGAAGCTACATCTTTTAATGGAAACCTTAGTACTTGGAACGTTTCTTCAGTAACGAGAATGGATAATATGTTCAATGGTGCTATTTCTTTTGAGGGTGATATCAGCTCATGGAATATATCTTCAGTTACGATGATGGAAAATATGTTTACTGAAAGCGGTATCACTTCAGCTAATTATGATAAGTTATTAAAAAGTTGGAGTGCACTACCTGAATTAAAGAGAAATGTTCAATTAGATGTATCAACCTATTATTGTCAGTCATTTGCAGAAAGGCAAAAACTAATTGATGACCATGGGTGGACAATTAATGATAAAGGATCGTGTGAATTCATTTTTGTAGTGGATGGATCTGAGAAAAACATAAGTTTTCCAGTCACTACAGCATCATCATTTGATATTGACTGGGAGAATGATGGTAACTGGGAAACAATTTCTGCAGTAGATAGTATCGAAATTTCACATAATTATTCTAATGCTCCAGATACAATTATCATTAGAGGAGAGTTAAATCATTTTAGAGCCCCAAAAACCATTATTGATGTAGTACAATGGGGTGATCCAAACTTTAATTCATTTTATAGAACTTTTGAAGAGTGTACAGCACTAGTATCATTTTCAGCTCAAATTCCTCCAAATTTAACGAATGTGACAACTTTTGAAAGGGCTTTTTATAATGCATATTATTTTAATGGAGATGTTAGTGAATGGGATGTATCTTCAGTTAAGAACATGAATTATATGTTTTATACGACTGACTTTAATGGTGATTTGAGAGATTGGGATGTGTCATCTGTAGAGACGATGGTAGGTATGTTCTTCGGATCATGGAAATTTATAGGAGGAGGTATAGGTAATTGGGACGTTTCTTCAGTTACAAAAATGACGGTGATGTTTTCTTATTGTGCTGATTTTGAGGAAGATATTAGTGATTGGAATATAATTAAAGTAACCGATATGGATGGCTTCATTGATCTTGAATATAAACAAGAATATTACGATAATATTTTAATGAAATGGAGTGAACTTGATGTACAGAGAAATGTTAAGATTAATATTGATGCGGATTATTGTCTTGGTGAGGAAGGGAGAGAAAAATTGAGGAATGATTATGGTTGGGACATCTACGATGGAGCTAAAAAATGTAGTGAAGTAAGTAATGCACGTACTACAAACCTTACCAATTCATTAGAAGAATCAGTTTTAAATATAGATGAACTCCATGGGAATTTAGATTGGAAACTATATGATTTCACAGGTCAATTAATCGATTCAGGTTCACTTACTCTACAGGTGGGAGAACAGCTAAAATGGTGGGAACTACAAAAAGAATATAAGAAAGCTGGAATTTTAAGGATTACGGATGATTCGGGTAAAGTTGCAGTCAAAAAATTCATTAAACAATAAGCATATTTAAATAGCCTGTACCTAGTAATAGGTACGGGCTACAACTTATAAAAATGAAAAGAACGTTACTAACATATTTAATCTCCCTCTGCATTTTTATACCATGTATTGGTCAAAGTACTGATTTTATTTTTGTGGTTGAGCAAACCACAAATGAGATTTCATTCTATGGAAAAACGGAAAGTAGTTTTGAAGTAGACTGGGAAAATAATGGTCAATGGGAGGAGATCTCTACTAATGGATTAGAGCAAATCACAAGGACCTTATCAAGTGCTCCAGATACTATTCGTATCAAAGGAGAATTGAATCATTTCCGTGCCCCAAAGACGATTACAGACGTAGTTCAGTGGGGAAATGTAGCCTTTACGTCTCTCTCACAGACATTTAAAGACTGTCATCAACTCGTGTCTTTCTCTGCAGAAGATACTCCTGATTTGTCAGGTGTAGAAGACATGAACTTAGCTTTTGCCCACACAGAAAAGTTTAATGGAGATATCAGTAATTGGGACGTATCAAATGTGACTAATATGGCGCATATGTTTCATGCTGCAGAAAGTTTCAATCAAGATTTAAATAATTGGAACGTTTCTTCTGTAGTGCATATGTACAGTATGTTTGATATGGCCGAAAGTTTCAATCAATCTCTAGAAGATTGGGATGTATCAAGTGTCATCAATATGTATAATATCTTTATAAATACAGCCTTGACACCCTCCAATTTTGATCGAACAGTAAAAAAATGGTCTAAGCTTGAGGATTTAGAAGAGGGAGTAACCTTCGGATTTAATGCTCATTATTGTTCAGCAGGTGAGGCCTTGTCTCTATTAGAAAACACTAATGGTTGGGTGTTACCGGAAGATCGAGTACAAAGTTGTGATGAAGAGTTTGTGATAGTCGTTGATCATAGAATATCTCCAATTACTTTTGGAGCCAATACTAATTCGTCATTTTTTGTTGATTGGGAAAATGATGGAAATTGGGCAGAGTATTCTACAAATGGAATGGAAACTATTTCATATGAATTTACTGGAAGTTTAGATACGATTCGTATCAAAGGAGAACTAAATCACTTTCATGCACCCAAAAGAATAAAAGATGTAGTCCAATGGGGAGATGTTTACTTTACAAGTTTACAGAAGACATTTCAACAGTGTTCTATTCTTGAATCTTTTTCAGCGACTGATGTGCCCAATTTATCAGATGTAACTGATATGTCATTTATGTTTGGTGGTGCTATGTCATTTAATGGGGATATTAGCTTATGGGATGTATCCAATGTAGAAAGTATGCGATCTACCTTTTACAGAACGAACTTTAATCAGGACCTTAGTAAATGGGATGTATCGAATGTCATAAACATGAGTTATATGTTTAGCGAGGCATCTGACTTCAATCAGGATCTTAGTAATTGGGATATCAGTTCAGTAGTAAATATGCAAAATATGCTATCGTCTTGTGGCATAGATAATGGTAATTATGATTCTTTATTAAAGGGTTGGAGTGCATTACCAGAATTAGAAGATGGAGTACAATTGGATATATCAGCGGAGTATTGTGAGGCATCAGCAGAAAGGCAATCACTGATAGATAATTATGGTTGGAGAATCAATGATGTGGGAGCTTGTGAAGATATATTGAAGAATGAAGATTTTATCATTGTAGTTGATGGAAGCACAAATGTTATTGAGTTCCGATCAGTGAGCACAGCGTCATCCTTTGATATTGATTGGGAAAATAATGGTAATTGGGAAACCATTTCCACAGATATAGAAGGAGATACAATTACTAAATATATTTCTCATAATTTTAATGGTGCTGCTCCCGATACCATCCGCATAAAAGGCGAGTTAAATCACTTTAAAGCTCCTCTAAATATTATTGATGTAGTGCAGTGGGGATCGACTAATTTTACTTCTATGAAAGAAAGCTTTGAATGGTGTACTAAATTAGAAAAATTTACAGCAAAAGATAGCTTAAACTTATCTAACGTAGAGTCAATGGAAGGAATGTTCGTCGCAGCATTTGCGTTTAATGGTGATTTGAGTGATTGGGATGTATCTTCCGTTACTAATATGGAAGGAATGTTCGCCGTAGCATCAGCGTTTAATGGTGATTTGAGTAATTGGGATGTATCTTCCGTTACTAATATGGAAAGTATGTTTGTATCTGCATTTGCGTTTAATGGTGATTTGAGTAATTGGGATGTATCTTCTGTTACTAATATGAGATTTATGTTTGATGATGCCCAAGCGTTTAATGGCGATCTCAGTACTTGGAATGTTTCCAACGTAGTTGATATGCACCATATGTTTCTTTATACTGGTCTTTCTTCCGATAATTACGATAAGCTATTAATAGGTTGGAGTAAATTAGGTTCATTACAGCGAGACGTTGATTTACATGTCTCGACTAAGTATTGTGAAGGTGCAGATGCTCGAGATAGATTAATAACGACTTTTGGATGGAATATAACTGGCGATAAAAAATCTTGTCCTAATGAAAGTAGTGCAAGAACAAGCAATTCAAATAATCATCTATTAGAAGAATCAGATTTGGACATAGAATCTCTTCATGGAAACTTAGAGTGGAAACTCTATGATTTCACAGGTCAATTAATCGATTCTGGTTCACTTACTATACAAGAGGGCGAACCACTAAAATGGTGGGATTTACAAAAAGAATTTAATAAAGCTGGAATTTTAAGGATTACGGATGATTCAGGTAAAGTTGCAGTCAAAAAATTCATTAAACAATAAACATATTCATGTAGCCTGTACCTAGCAATAGGTGTGGGCTACTACCTAAAGATTATAACTATACGAACATGAAAAAAACAATACTAACAATTTTAGTATCCCTCTGCATGTATATTACATGTATGAGTCAAGGCACTGATTTTATATTTGTGGTAGAGCAAACCACAAATGAGATTTCATTCTATGGAAAAACGGAAAGTAGTTTTGAAGTAGACTGGGAAAATAATGGTCAATGGGAGAAAATTTCTACAACAGGATTAGAGAAAATCACAAGAACCTTATCAAGTGCTCCAGGTACTATTCGTATCAAAGGTGAATTGAATCATTTCCATGCACCAAAGACGATAACAGATGTAGTGCAATGGGGAAAAGTGGGTTTCACTTCTCTAGCGGAAACATTCAAGGACTGTAATCAACTGGCGTCTTTCTCTGCACAAGATACCCCAGACTTGTCTAAAGTGACAGACATGAATTTAGCTTTTGCCCATATGGAAAAGTTTAATGGAGATATCAGTAATTGGGACGTATCAAATGTGACTAATATGGCTCACATGTTTCATGCTTCAAAAAGTTTCAATCAAGATATAAATAATTGGGACGTTTCTTCTGTAGTGCATATGTACAATATGTTTGATTTGGCCGAAAATTTCAATCAATCTCTAGAAGATTGGGATATTTCAAGTGTCACTAGCATGAATAATATTTTCATTAATACAGCCTTGACGCAACCTAACTTTGATCGTATGGTAAAAAACTGGTCAGAGCTTGATGGTTTGCAACCAGGAGTAGTTTTTGGTTTCAACAGTAATTTTTGTTCAGCAGGAGAAGCCTTGTCTTTATTAGAAGACACTCATGGTTGGAAGTTACCGGAAGATCGATTACAAAGGTGTGATGAAGAGTTTGTGATAGTAGTGAATCAAACAAAATCACCGATCACATTTGGAGCAAACACAAACTCATCTTTTTGGGTAGATTGGAAAAATGATGGAAACTGGATAGAATATACCACCAATGGGATGGAAACCATTTCATATGAATTCACAGGAAGCTTAAATACAATTCGAATAAAAGGTGAATTAAATCATTTTCATGCACCAAGGAGTATTGTAGATGTAGTAGAATGGGGAGATGTCTATTTTACAAGCTTAGAAAGTACATTTCAGAAATGTACATTACTAGAATCATTTTCTGCTTCAGGAGCCCCAAATCTATCAGAAGTGACAACCATATCATTTCTATTTAATGGAGCTTCCAATTTTAATGGCGATCTAAGTACATGGGATGTTTCTAATATCCAAAAGATGCGATCTGCTTTTTACAATACGAGTAGTTTTAATCAGGATCTCAGTTCATGGGATATCACTTCAGTGAAAGATATGCGAAACATGTTTTTCAACAGTGGAATCAGTGCACAGAATTATGATAATCTATTGGTATCATGGAGCGAGCAAGAGGTAAATGACAACATCAGACTACATGTATCTTCAAACTATTGTTCCTCATTTGCAGAAAGACAGTCACTGTTCAACAACCATGGTTGGGAAATCATAGACAACGGTGCCTGTGATGAGGTCAAGGCAGAGGATCTAGTTTTGGTGGTTGATGGAAGCACAAAAAATACATCAATTTATCTAAACGCTAGTTCATCTATAGAGATAGACTGGGAGAATAATGAAAAATGGGAAACGGTTAGTAGTTCGGGTATTGACGGAGATGTCTTACATACTTACACAAACAGTCCTGATACCATACGTATCAGAGGAAATATAAATCACTTCAAAGCACCTTCTAGTATAATAGATGTAGTACAATGGGGAAACTCTAAGTTCACTTCATTCAATAGTACCTTTAGAAAATGTTCTAAGCTTCAATCTTTCTCTGCATCAGAGGCACCTGATTTGTCAGTAGTGATAGATATGTCGTATATATTTAGTGGTTCTTCAATGTTTAATGGAAGTTTAAGTAAATGGGATGTTTCTAACATAGTGAGCATGCGATCAGCCTTTTATAATGCTGTTAGTTTTAACCAAGATCTCAGTTCATGGGATGTCTCTCAAGTGACTAACATGAGATATATGTTCAACAAGGCCTTGAATTTTAATCAAGACCTGAGTTTGTGGGATATCAGTTCAGTATTGAACATGCAAAGTATGTTTGTGAGCAGTGGAATTAGTGAAGTCTATTATGATAACCTATTGAAATCATGGAGTCAACAAGAGGTAAAAGATAACGTTAAATTAGATGTTTCCACTAAGTATTGTTCATCATTTTATGAAAGACAATCATTGATAAATAATCATGGTTGGATAATCACAGATGGAGGGGCATGCGATGATTTGATGAAACAGGATCTTGTACTAGTGATTGATGAAAGTGAAAGTACTAAGGTTGAGATTAATTATGTAAATGGGACATTTGATGTAGATTGGGAAAACAATGGTACTTGGTCACATTATTCAGATAAAAGTGGAGATGTAAAAGTAATTGAATATGACTTCCTACCAAACAAGCCCGATACAATCAGAATAAGAGGTCAACTAACTTACTTTAAAGCCCCTCAAAATATTAAAGATGTAGCTCAATGGGGAAGTTCAAAATTTGAAAGTTTTTATGAAACATTTGCTAATTGTGAAAAACTAAACAGTTTTACTGCACATGACACCCCTGATTTAACTTCAGTTACATACATGGCATCTATGTTCTCTGGAGCGACTTCATTTAATGGCGATTTGAGCGAATGGGAAGTTTCTTCCGTTACAGATATGACAGCTATGTTCTCTGAAGCAACGTCTTTTAATGGTGATTTGAGCTCATGGGAAGTTTCTTCCGTTACAGATATGACATCTATGTTCTCTGGAGCGACTTCATTTAATGGCGATTTGAGCGAATGGGAAGTTTCTTCCGTTACAGATATGACATCTATGTTCTCTGGAGCGACTTCATTTAATGGCGATTTGAGCTCATGGGATGTCTCTTCAGTTACATCAATGTATAAAATGTTTAGTAATAGTGGTCTTTCAACAGAAAATTATGATAACTTATTGAGTTCATGGAGCGAACAAGAGGTAAAAGACAATGTCCAATTGGGTGTTTCAGCTCAGTACTGTTCATCATTTGATGAAAGACAATCATTGATCAATAATCACGGTTGGACAATCGTAGATGAAGGTGCATGTGATGATTTGAAGAAACAGGATCTATTATTAGTGTTTGATGGAAGTGAAACAGAGATTTCCATTTATTATGAAAAAGGAATATTTGACATAGATTGGGAAAACAATGGGACTTGGTCACATTTTTCAAATCAAAGTTATGAAACGATTTCACATAACTATACAGCGAACCAACCTGGTACAATCAGAATAAGAGGTCAGTTAGCTTACTTTGAAGCACCAGATAGCATTATTGATGTAGCACAATGGGGAAATTCAAAATTTGAAAGTTTTAGTATAACGTTTGCCGATTGTAAAAAACTTAAGGGTTTTACTGCAGAAGACACCCCGGATTTATCTTTAGTCAAAGACATGAGTTATATGTTTTTTGGGGCAACGAACTTTAATGGTGATTTGACCGGATGGGATGTTTCCAATGTCGAATCAATGTACAATATGTTTTCTAGAGCCACTTTCTTTAATGGAGATATAAGTTCATGGGATGTGTCTTCAGTAAAAGATATGAGAGCTATGTTTTCTAGGGTATCCTCCTTTAACCGTGATTTAAGCGAATGGGATGTCTCTTCAGTTACTAACATGAATTATATGTTTTTTGAAGCTACGTCTTTTAATCATGATTTAAGTAGATGGGATGTTTCTAATGTTACTTCAATGTACGAAATGTTTAAAGGTGCTGTAGCTTTTGATGGAGACTTGAGTTCATGGGATGTTTCATCAGTAACAGATATGTCTGATATGTTTACCAATAGCGGTCTTTCAACAGAAAATTATGATAAATTATTGAATGGGTGGAGTGCATTACCTGAATTGCAAGAGGGAGTTCAATTAGATGTTCCAGTGGAGTATTGTGAGTCATTTGAAGCAAGACAGTCACTTATTACTGATTACAATTGGTCAATAAATGACAATGGACAGTGTGATGAATTATTAGCAAAAGACCTTATTCTTGTCGTTGATGGAAGTGAAACTAATATAAGTTTCCCTGTAACTACCTCAACATCTTTTTATATTGACTGGGAGAATAATGGAGATTGGGAAAAAATTACAACAGGTGAAAATCAGACAATTTCACACTCCATCACAAATGCTCCAAATACTATACGTATCAGGGGAGAGCTAAATCACTTTAATGCCCCAAAAAGCATTATTGATGTAGCTCAATGGGGAGAAACAAATTTTACCTCTCTTGATAGTACATTTAAATCTTGTGAGAAGTTAGAGAAATTCACAGCAAATGATACTATAAATCTTTCTGAGGTGACATCATTGGCAGAAACATTTTATGGTACTGAAAATTTCAATGGAGATCTGAGTACTTGGGATGTTTCATCAGTTACAAATATGTATAGGATGTTTCATGGAGCGTCTAGTTTTAATGGTAATTTGAGTTCATGGAATGTTTCATCAGTTACAAATATGGTAGGGTTGTTTGATGGAGCGTCTAGTTTTAATGGTGATTTGAGTTCATGGAAAGTTTCATCTGTTTCAAATATGGCAGGGATGTTTAGTAATGCCACTAACTTCAATGGAGATGTGAGTGAGTGGGACGTTTCATCTGTTACTGATATGTCTTGGATGTTTCAAAGAGCATCTAACTTCAATGGAGATGTGAGTGAGTGGGATGTTTCATCTGTTACTGATATGTCTGTGATGTTTCAAATGGCATCTAACTTCAATGGAGATGTGAGTGAGTGGGATGTTTCATCAGTTACAAATATGTCTTGGATGTTTTACGGTGCTTCCTCTTTCAATGGAGATATTAGCCATTGGAATATCTCTTCAGTCACAGGCATGTATGAAATGTTTATCAATAGTGGCCTTTCAACAGAAAATTATGATAAATTACTGAAAGGGTGGAGTGCATTACCTGAATCAAATGATTTACAAGAGGGAGTTCGCTTAGATGTTTCATTGGAGTATTGTGAGTCCTTTTCAGAAAGACAGTCACTTATTAATGACTACAATTGGACAATAAATGACAGAGGACCATGTGAAGAGGTATTGGCTGAAGATCTAATTCTTGTCGTTGATGGAAGTGAAACTAATATAAGTTTTCCTGTAACTACTTCATCATCTTTTTATATTGACTGGGAGAATAATGAAAACTGGGAAAAAATTTCAACAGGTGAAAATCAGACAATTTCACACTCCATCACAAATGCTCCAGACACTATACGTATCAGAGGAGAGCTAAATCACTTTAATGCACCTAAAAGTATTATTGATGTAGCTCAATGGGGAGAAACAAATTTTACCTCTTTATTGTCAACTTTTAAGGATTGTAAGAAGCTAGAGAAATTCACAGCAACAGATTCTATAAATCTTTCTGAGGTAACTTCACTTGTAGATACTTTTAATGGAGCATCCAACTTTAATGGTGATTTGAGCACTTGGGATGTTTCATCAGTAACCAATATGGCAGGGATGTTTAATCATGCCTCTAGCTTCAATGGAGATTTGAGTGAGTGGGATGTTTCGTCTGTTACTAATATGTCTTGGATGTTTTATAAAGCCTCTAGCTTCAATGGAGATTTGAGTGAGTGGGACGTTTCATCTGTTACTAATATGTATGTGATGTTTTATGAAGCACTTGCATTCAATGTAAATTTAAGTACTTGGAATGTCTCATCGGTAGAAAATATGAATGGAATGTTTAGGAATGCGGTGAATTTCAATGAAGATTTGAGTAATTGGGACGTTTCATCAGTGACAAATATGTCTGAAATGTTTAGAGGTGCATCTTCTTTCAACCAAGACTTGAGCTCATGGGCTGTATCATTAGTTACAGATATGAGTAGAATGTTTCATGGAGCTTCTTCATTCAATCAAAACTTGAGCTCATGGGATGTTTCGTCAGTGACAACTATGCAGGAGATGTTTAGTGAAGCTTCTAGCTTTAATGGAGATATAGGTAATTGGGATGTTTCATCAGTAAAAAATACGTCTTGGATGTTTTATGGTACATCATTTAATGGAGATATAGGTAGTTGGGATGTGTCATCTGTTACAACAATGCAGGGGATGTTTAGAGGTGCAACTTCTTTCAATCAAAGTTTGGATTGGGATGTCTCATCCGTAACAAATATGCAGGAGATGTTTTTTGGATCTTCTATCTTTAATGGAGACATAGGTAGCTGGGACGTTTCTTCAGTTACAACAATGCGGGGGATGTTTTACGGAGCTTTTAACTTTAATGGAGACATAGGTAGCTGGGATGTTTCTTCAGTTACAACAATGTTGGGGATGTTTCAGAATGCAAAGTTATTCAATCAAAGTCTGAATGAATGGGATGTCTTGTCAGTGACAACTATGCATGCCATGTTCCACAGTGCCGAAGCATACAATCAAGAAATGAGTAGTTGGGATGTCTCATCAGTAACTGACATGTCTTATATGTTTGAAAGAACACATAATTTCAATCAAAACCTTAATAACTGGGATGTGTCATCAGTAACTAACATGTCTTATATGTTTTATGCATCTACTAACTTTAATTGTGATATAAGTAACTGGGATGTTTCTTCTGTAACAACAATGAAAGGGATGTTTTCTTATGCTTACACTTTCAATCAAGACTTGGGTGATTGGGATGTATCATCAGCTACAACTTTGGAGGATATGTTTGAAGGAATAACCAGTCTTTCCTCTGAAAATTACGATAACATATTAATAGGCTGGAGTAAATTACCTAACTTAGAAACTGGTGTAATGTTGGGAGCATCTTCTATTACATATTGTGCTGGCAGTGATGCTAGAGCCACTCTAACAGATGATTTTGGATGGGACATAAGCGACGGTGGAGAATCTTGTACTAGAGGAAGTAGTGCACGAACAAGCAACTCAAATAATCATTTGTTAGAAGAACCAGTATTAAATATAGAGGAACTCCATGGAAATTTAGAGTGGAAACTTTATGATTTTACAGGTCAATTAATCGATTCAGGAACACTCACCTTACAAGAGGGCGAACAGCTAAAATGGTGGGATTTACAAAAAGAATATAAGAAAGCTGGAATCTTAAGAATTACGGATAATTCGGGTAAAGTAGCAGTTAAAAAATTTATTAAACAATAAACTTAATCAAGTAGCCTATAAGTACAAATTCAAAATTATCTAATACTAATTCTATTTATTGTTTTGCGATTACTTCCTTCAAAAAACTTTCAATAGAACCACTATTAATACGTTTTTTAGCGTTGTACTCACAAAAAATAAATTAGAATTAACTATAATTTATTTTTGACTTTGTACTTATCTTTTATTAGATATAGGCTACCTCAAATGAAACAATGAAAAATTTTTTTACAATTTTATTAGCGATAAGCTTTTGTGTACCGTGTGTTGGACAAAGTACTGACTTTATATTTGTGGTGAATCAATCAACAAATCAAGTATCATTCTCTGGTAATACAGCAAACTCTTTTGAAGTAGACTGGGAGAATAATGATGAATGGGAGGAAATATCCACTAATGGATTGGAGCAAATAACAAGAACATTGTCAAGCCCTCCCGATACTATTCGTATCAGAGGAGAATTAAATCACTTTATAGCTCCTAAAAGTATCATAGATGTAGTGCAATGGGGAGATGTCAATTTCACAAGTTTAAAGCAAACATTTCAGCAATGTTATTTTTTAAAATCATTTTCAGCAAATGATACTCCAAATTTATCAGCTGTAACTGATATGTCATATACGTTTAGTGGTTCTAGGCAGTTTAATGGAGATGTTAGCCTCTGGGATGTTTCTCATGTAGAGAGTATGCGATCTGCTTTTGTTAGAGCAGAGAGTTTCAATCAAGACCTTAGTAATTGGGATGTCTCTCAAGTAAAAAATATGAGGTTTATGTTCACTAACGCCTTGATTCATGACTCAGATATAAGTAAATGGGATGTCAGTTCTGTGGTAAACATGGAAGATATGTTTGTGAATAGTGGGTTAAGTACAGAAAACTATGATAAACTATTGAAAAGTTGGAGTGCATTGCCTGGATTAAAAAGAGGAGTTAAACTAGATGCTTCAGTAAACTATTGTGAGTCATCTTCAGAAAGACAATTTTTGATAGATCACTATAATTGGACAATTACGGATAAGGGAGTTTGCCAGGATGTCTCGAAGAAAGAAGATCTTGTTTTGGTGGTTGATGGAAGTGAAAGTGAAATTACAATTTTAGGCATTAAAGGGGCATTTGATATTGATTGGGAAAACAATGGAAGTTGGTTATCTATCTCAAATGATGATTATCAGGATATTACATATAATTATGAAAACAAAGTACCTGATACAATAAGAATAAGAGGACAGGTAGACTACTTCGAAGCTCCCAAAAGTATAATAGATGTAGCACAATGGGGTAATTCTAAATTTGAAGATTTTAATTTTTCGTTTTTTGATTGTAAAAAATTGGAGGCTTTTTCGGCACAAGATACTCCAGATTTATCCTTGTTTAATGAAGGATACGGCATGCAAGGAATGTTTTGTCAAGCATCTTCTTTTAATGGAGATATTAGCCACTGGGATGTGTCAAATGTTCGAAATATGTGTTATATGTTTTATGAAGCACCTTCATTTAATGGTAATATTAGTGGTTGGGAGGTAACTTCTGCAACATGGATGGAACATATGTTTAATGGAGCAACTTCTTTTAATAGAGACCTTAGCAATTGGGATATTTCTACAGCTATTAACGTGACTGCTATGTTGACAAATAGTGGTATTTCGTCTGAAAATTACGATAAATTATTGAACTCTTGGAGTAATTTAGATTTACATTACGGCCTTCGATTCGATGTTTCATCATCGTATTGTGAGGGTAGTGACGCGAGAGCTTCTATTATTAATAATTTTGGATGGACAATTTATGATTATGGTAAATCTTGTGGAGCAGGAAGTGGTGCACGTACTAAAAATGCCTTTACCAACTCTTTAGAAAAACCAGAAATTAATATAAACAACCTTCACGGCAACTTAGAGTGGAAACTATATGATTTCACAGGTCAATTAATCGATTCTGGATCTCTCACCGTACATGAAGGTGAAAAGCTAAAATGGTGGGAATTTCAAAAAGAATTTAATAAAGCTGGAATCTTAAGAGTTACGGATGGTTCGGGTAAAGTTGTGATAAGAAAATTTGTAAAAGAATAGAATTAATAAAGCTGGTCTACGTTTTAAAAAAGGCATAGGCCAGCAATTATTAGAGATGATATTTTTATAAATTTGAATGCAATGTTAATGTAATTTAATGAGGTGGTTTTTTGATTTATAAAAGTTGTTTAATATTATGATATTCAGTGATATATATGGATATTTAATATAGATAAATAAACCAAGAAACTATAAACCATTGATGTGGATATGAGATATTCATTTTGATATGAAGATACTGATATGAACTATTTTTAATAATTAAAACCTCTTCATTATGTGTACTGAATAATATAATTAATCAGATGATTTAATCTTTTTCTGATAACACAATCCTCTTTTTTTAGAATACTCATTCTAAGTGAGAGTTTATTACATCTTTCAAATTTTATTTAAAGAAAATATGTAACGATTTTCGAACAAAAAATAATTATAAAGAATTGATTTTGATCTATTCACTAAGAGGATAGAATAAGGATCATATTGTTTAAATTTTTATAGATTTTTTGTTTCAACTACTATTTAAATTTTACTACATATTTTCTCTGATGACGACTTAGTTATTTTTTTTATATAGATAATTCACCTTCAGCTATGGGAATTGATAAAGACGCATTTGCGAAAAAAAAATCAAATGCACTATTCGGCTTACTAATTTTCTACATTCCAGTAAACATATTTTTGGAATTATATCTTGAAGCAAAGTTGCTTGTGCTTTTTGCATTTCTGCAATTAATAATCATGATTTCACCAATAAGGGAAGAAGTAAGAAGGCATCTTCAAGTAGTTTTCTTGGTTTCGGTCATCACTACTTTTTGTATTTTTCAAGGAGGAGCTACGGCACCCACAATATTTTTCTTCTTATCGCCTCTTTTAAGCGCGTACCTCTTTTTCGGTTTAAAATCAGCGAACATCTATGCAACACTTTGTTTTATGATTATTACAGGGTTGTTGATTTTAAACTTAACTGATTCTTCCTTGATAAAATATATGGAGTTTGATTCTGAGATTCCTGAAAAGCTAATTCAATTTATGGTATTTATTGGGGTGTCATTTGAAATTATCTGGACCATTAATAGATATGAGGAAGCACAAACAACGTTTCTAAAAGAGATTAAAATCCAGCATGAGGAAATCATTTCTCAGGAAGAAGAACTAAGACAACAACAAGAGGAATTAATTACTACAAAAGAACATGAGAATCAATTGGTTAAGGCAGAGGTGAACCAGCAGAAGCTTGAAAAAGAAAAACTACTCGCTAAAACTGAATTATTGGAAATTCAGGATGCTTTAAAATATGCTTCTAAAATTCAGCAAACAATGCTTCCTGATAAATCAAGGTTGGATGATTTCTTTGATGAACATGCTGTTTTTTACAGACCAAAAGATTTAGTGAGTGGGGATTTTTATTTTGTAAATGATTATGGAAAAACCTCATTGGTGGTATTAGGTGATTGTACTGGGCATGGTATCTCAGCTTCACTGTTGTCAATAGTCATCATGAGTTATTTTGAAGGTTTACCTTTCCTGCCAGAATTACCTTCAGAGTTATTGAGCGATTTACATGAAATTCTTTTGCATAGATTAAATCAATCTTTTGATACACGATATTCACAAAATGATGGAGCAGAGCTTACTGTTATTTACATGACCGATAAACATATTCAATATTCTTCTGCAAAAGGTAAGTTATTGAAAGTAAATGAAAAAGGTGTGAAGATATTACCATCTACAAATAGATCAGTCGGGGGGTATTTAAGAAGTAACCGTGCATTTGAAAATCATTCTATCACATTATCACCTGATGATGTTATGGTGATGTATACAGATGGTTATCCAGATCAGCAATTAAAAGATGGAGGCAAAGTGGGAAAAGTAGCTTTTGGAAAATTATGTGAGGATTTCTACAGGAAATATGGAAAAGACTGGCTTAAAACACTGAATAATTTTGCAGAAGATAATTTTTTAGAAAAACAGCGAGATGATATCACAGTTTTCTGCTTCAATAAAAATTAATCATTTGTACTAATGCTATAAAGCAATAGATGCATTAGTACTTAGCATACTATTAAACAACAATAATTGTAAAGCATATTTAGTAAGACCATAATTCACTTAACATTAGTTCTTCTCTTCATAGATTTAAAGCGTTTTGATCTCAAAAAATAGGAAGAAATAGTGTAAATAATTGTGGTTTGATATTTAAGCTTTATCAAGCTAATTCAATTCAAATTATTATGTCAAAAAAATTATTAATTAGGGATTTAACACTTCGTGATGGGCAGCAGTCACTATTTGCCACAAGAATGACTCAAGATCAGATAGATCGAGTTTTACCAGACTATAAAAATGCCAACTTTTATGCCATGGAAGTATGGGGTGGGGCAGTTCCAGATTCAATAATGCGTTATTTAGGTGAAAATCCATGGACGCGTTTAAACAAAATTCATGAATCAGTGGGCTATGTTAGTAAGCTGACAGCATTATCAAGAGGTCGTAATTTATTTGGTTACACTCCTTACACAAACTCAATTATTGAAGGGTTTTGTAAAACCTCAATTAATAAAGGACTGAGTGTGATGAGAATTTTTGATGCTCTCAATGATATTAACAATATTCAGTCAACCATTAAATATGTAAAAAAATATGGGGGAATCGCAGATTGTGCTGTTTGTTATACAATTGATCCTCAATATACCATTTGTGATAGAGTAAAAGGTTTTTTCAAAGGTAAGTACCTTCCAAAAGCAGTTTTTACAGATCAGTACTTTTTGAGGAAAGCTCAAGAAATGGAAAGGTTAGGAGCTGATATGATCACAATTAAAGATATGAGTGGTTTAATACCGCCTATGCGAGTATCAAAATTAGTTAGGTTATTTAAAAAAAATCTATCAGTGCCCGTAGATTTTCATACACACTGTACACCTGGCTATGGTCTTGCTGCTGTTTTGTGTGCAATAATGAGTGGTGCTGATATTGTGGACACTAACATTTGGTATTTTGCTGGTGGATCTGCAGGCGTTGCTTTAGAGTTGATCTATATATTTACACAAAAATTAGGTATTTATATGGGTGTTGATATGCAAGCCGTTGCAAAAATCAACGAAAAATTATTTGAGATTCGTAAAGAATTAAAGGAGTATGATGCCTATGAAAGTTTTCCTAAGCCATTTAATCCATTAACTGATACGCTTCCTCCTGAAGTTGAAAAGCTTTTTGATAAAGCGATCAAGGCAGTAAAAGAGGGCAAAGAGAAAATATTATTAGAAATATGTCATCAAATTGAAGACTATTTTAATTTCCCAAAACCGGATACAAAAGTAAAAGACGCAGAAGTGCCAGGGGGAATGTACTCTAATATGGTTGCACAATTGAAGGCATTAGGTTCCGAGGAGATTTTAGATGAGGCAATGAAGTTAATCCCACAAGTACGTATGGATGCTGGCTTACCTCCATTAGTTACTCCAACTAGTCAAATTGTTGGTGCACAAGCGGTAAATGCGGCTGTTAGTCTTAAGGCTGGAAAAGATATGTACTCCAATACATCTAATCAATTTATGAGTTTGGTGAAAGGTGATTACGGAAAAACACCTATTCCTATTCAACCTGAATTTAGAAAGAAGATATGTGGTTTTACAAATGAAAGACCATTTGATACAAGTAATTATAAGCTTCAAGACAATGTGAAATTGACTGAGTATGGAAACGTCAAATTAGCAGAAAACTATGAAGAAGAACTGTTATTAGAATTATTTCCATCTGTTGCTAAAGGTTTTTTAAAAAAACAGAAAAAGCAAAAGTGGGAATCGGTGAATAAATTAAAAAAGACAAGGAAGGAGAAGCGAGTTGAAAAACAACCACAGACAATTATTACAGGCGAGAAAACAAATTCACCAATGCCTGGAAAAGTGTTGGATGTTGTTGTAAAAGCAGGTGATAGGGTCAAGAAAGGTGATCCCGTGATTATTTTAGAATCTATGAAAATGGAGAATACTATCACAGCTGAATCTGAAGGGAACATCAATACTATTTTTGTAACCGAGGGTGATTTCTTAGCTTCCGGCCAGGCAATTATTGAGACTGTATAATAATTTGTTTTAGTGAAAATTAAAATAGAATAAAATAATGATGAGTTGCATATGTCATTATTTTTAATTCAAACTCTTCAATCATAATATTAAAAAGTAAGTGCCAAGCCTTAAAGATTTTCTTTTTTGAGCTTGGTACTTCAACTTAGTAGAACTATAACTCATTTAAAAATGAAAATTGAAAATGCTATAATTAGCTCAGATCAAATCAAATTAATTCAGGAGACTTTTTCTACAATCGAACCAAGTGCTTTGATTGTGGCAAAAACCTTCTACGATAAACTTTTTGAGTTGGACCCTTCATTAGAAGAACTATTCTCTGAAGATATTACACCTCAAAGAAAAAAGCTGATGGACATGATAGGTTTTTTAGTATACAATCTTAATGACTTTGATAAGTTAGTAGGTCTAATTAAAGCTTTAGGCCAAAGACATTCACATTGTTATGGTGTTCAAGATAGTAGTTATGAGACTGCAGCTACAGCTTTTCTATATGCATTAGAGGATAACGTAGGTAATGCTTGGACAATGAAAGCTAAAACTGCTTGGGGTAACTTATTTAAACTTGTAGCAAACCTTATGACCAATAATAACCATGTGGAGGAGAGTATAACAAAATAAAACAATTAACAGGCTACTCAATAATATTTGTAGAACTAATGTACTATGAGTAAAATTATAATCACTGATTAATTCTAAACTGAATAACGACATATTATTTACGGGTATTACGCTGCTAAACTAAATCTGTTATTGAAAGATGTGTGAATAGGGCAGGGTTTTATTCGTAAAAGTTAAACTTTAATATTTTGAAACTGATTTTTTAAAAAAGGGATTATATGTAAGTACTAGGGAAAAAGTCCGTTTTCTTTTTTCTTAGTACTTAGAATAATCAAAATATAAGTAATACAAGAACAATTCAAAGTAGAACATACCATGAACAGTAGGATTGAATTGTTATTATTTTTTTGACGACTTATCTTATGACAAATAGTATAAAAAGCACTAATGAAATAGTATACCAAATCTTCGTTCGTTCATTCGCAGATTCAAATGGAGATGATGTTGGTGACATTTTAGGTGTGGTAAATAAATTAGAATACCTTCATGATTTGGGTATTACTATGATTTTGCTTATGCCTGTAACACAAGGTGTTTCTTATCATAAATATGATATAACAGACCATTATCAGATTGACGAAGATTATGGTTCTATAAATGACTTAAAACATTTAATAGAAAAAGCACATCAGTTAAAGATCAAGGTAATTCTTGATTTTGTAATTAATCATACCTCAACGAGGCATCCATGGTTTGTAGAATCATGCAAAGGAGATATTATTGAGTTAGCGGATGGTAAACTAATAAAAAATAAATATCGAGATTTTTATGAATGGAAAACTGTTGATAAAGCAAAAGCTCAAGGCCGTTGGGAAAGACAGGTTACAAGTGACTCTGATAATAAAATACCTTGGTCATTAAACCCATATAATCCTTCCGATTCTAAAAGATACTATTCCTATTTTTGGAAAACGATGCCTGACCTCAACTTTGATAATGAAGAGGTAAAGTTAAGAATTTTTAATGTGGCGAAATGGTGGATTAACTCAATAGGGATTGATGGCTTTAGACTTGATGCCGCTAAACATATTTTTGAAACAGATGAAGAGAAGAATATTTCTTTTTTAAAAGAACTAAGAAATGAGCTTTTTTCTGTTAAGAGAGATGTATTCTTAGTGGGTGAGGTTTGGGGAGGTTTTGATGAAATTTCTCCTTATTTCAAGGCTCTTCCTGCACTTTTTAACTTTCAGTTAAGTTATGAAATAATGGAATCTTGTATTGCAGAGAGGGCAGTAGATATGGTTAGAAATTTCAAGAATTATGACTCTCATAAAAAGAATAGAGAAACAGGTTTTTATAATTGTACTTTTCTTTCTAATCATGACCAAAATAGAATTCTTTCTCAATTAAATAATGACATTGATAAAGCAAAAATTGCCTCATCGATGTTACTGACTTTTCCTGGCACTCCTTTTTTATATTATGGGGAAGAAGTTGGGATGAAAGGAGAAAAACCAGATGAATACATCAGGGAACCTATTTTATGGAGTGATTCTAATTTTGGGAAGACGAATTGGATTCCTTCAATCTACAATCGACCTGGAAAAACTCAAAATGTAGATACCCAAAAAAAAGACCCTAATTCTTTATTTCATCATTACAGAAGATTGATACAGCTCAGGAAATCAAAATCTTCCTTGATGTTGGGAACAATAGATTATATATCTTTCAAGGAATTCCCACCATCCTCAATTGTAGCTTTTAAGAGAACTTACAAATCAGAAAGTTTATACGTCATTATTAATTTATCTAGAGAAAAAAAGAATGTAACTCTTACAGATAGCATTGATTTTATTATGACATATAATTCATCCACAGAAAACACAATCGATATGGATTGCAATATTTGTTTGTCTCCCTATTCAACTATAGTCTTTGAAGCTATTCAAACGTTTTAAATCAGTTTGTTTTCACTTTTCAAGGATGGTTTTAAAATATTAACAATGTTATGTGGTTATATTTTTCAAAATTCATCTCTAAATAGATAAACGGGGACTATACAATATGATACTATATAATGATTATCTGTCTGTTGTATAGTTGTTTAATATTTTTTTTCCGTTTTATTAACTATTTAAACTTTTATAAAATGAAAACTGAAACTATTTCTATCAATTCAGAGCAAATTGGACTTATTCAGGAAACATATGCTTTGATTGAGAGAAGCACAGATGATGTAGCCAAGGCTTTCTATAATAAGTTATTTGAATTGGATCCCTCTCTAAGGAGATTATTCTCTTCAGATATGAGGGAGCAACGTAAAAAGTTGATGGATGTGATAGGCTTTTTAGTATATAACCTCAACGATTTGGATCATTTGGTTTACCTAATACAAGAACTTGGAAAAAGGCATACACGGCGTTATGAAGTAAAAGATCATAATTATGAAATTGCCATTGTTGCCTTTCTTCATGCATTGGAAGATAGGCTAGGTAATGTTTGGACAATAAAAGTGCATAGAGCATGGAAAAATCTACTTATTATTGTTTCTGAGCTTATGACCAATAATAAACTAATAGTAGAAAATGTTGCACATCCATAAATAATTTATAATTAGTATGAATGGAGTTATTACTAGGCAGAGCTTAATTTATAGTTCTGTGCTGTGTAATAGCTCCATTTTTGTCTATAAGAATTAGAGAAATAACCTTATCAATTATAAACGAATTAAGCCACCAACATAATTGGTGACTTAAATTATCAAATGATAAACTAATTATTCGAATAGAATAATAAAAACATACAGTATTTCATATACTTAACACGACGGGGAAAGAATAATTTTAATTGATAATTACTGGTTATATTTTTAAAACTTCTAACTGTGATAAGTAGAATTTTTTTCATTTAATTTTCATTGATAGGAAGGGAGTTATTAAGGTTGTTTGATGAATTTAATAATGCTGACTCTTTCATTTGTATCATAGACCTTCAGAATACCTGCTTGATTAAAATTCTTTTGAAATTCCCACCATTTTAGTTTCTCACCTTTTTTCAAATAGGAGTAACCTGTATCTATAATATTGCCATTAAAGTCATATAATAACCAATAAATATCTCCTTCAAAAAATCCTGAAGTAAGATCTAGTTCGTCTTTTATCATACCATTTGTTTTGGTCCTGTTAGAAGAATTAAAAGTCGATGAGCAATCACTGCCTCCATCATGAATCTCCCAACCATAATTATCGACAATAGATTGTCTTTCGTTTTCACTGTTGCAATACGGTGTGTATACTACAAATTTCACATTTTTTTGGAGTGGTAGCTTACTCCATTCTCTTAATAAATTATCATAGTTATCGGTTGTAAATTGATAGGTTTGATAAAACATATTTGCCATATTAGTTACAGAAGAAACATCCCATTCACTAATATCAGAGTTAAATGAGGAAGCATTATAAAATAGGCTTTTCATATTTTGTACACTAGAAACATCCCAATCACTTATGTTAGCATTAAAATGCTTGGCGTTTGCAAAAGTAGATCGCATTGATACAACGTTTGAAACATCCCAATTACTTATATCACCATTAAATAAGGAGGTGCTGGCAAAAGTATATTTCATCGAACTTACTCTTGATAGGTTTGGAGTATCTTGGGCAGAAAAGTCTGTAATTAATTTACATTTATGGAACATAAAGTCCATTGTTGTAAAAGCAAGATCGCCCCATTGAATTACATCAATACTATTTTTTGGAGCTTCAAATTTATTGAGATCACCTTTAATTTTTATAGTATCAGGCTTTTCTTCAAAATAATGACTTACTGAAATAAGTAAACTGTCAGTGTTTACCTCTTCCCATTTATCATTGTTTTCCCAGTCCACATAAAATGTATTTACACTTTGAGCATGAAATTCAATGGAATCGTATGCATTTCCCTCAACTTCAAATATGAAATTATAGTCATCACATGGTCCATGATCTTTAATGTTCCAATTGTGATCATACACTAAATTTCTTCTTGCATCCATAGCATCACCATCACAATAGGTGGTAGAAATTGCAAAACTAACTGAATCTTGAACGTCTTGACTAGCCCAACTTATTAATATTTTGTCGTATGTTTTAGTAGGTATAATTGTACCTTTGAAAATATCAAACATTTTGTAGACGTTGGAAATATTCCATCCACTTAGGTCTTGATTAAAAGATGATGCTTCAAAAAACATTGAATTGATATTTTCAGCTGAGGATATATCCCACCCACTAAGATCAATATTAAAATTTTTCGCATTATTAAACATGCTTCTCATATTTTTAACTTTAGACACATCCCAGTTACTTATATCACAATTGAAATTATAAGCACGAGTGAACATAAATCTCATATCTTCTACTGAAGAAACATCCCATGTACTGATGTCTCCGTTAAACGCATCAGCTCCAAAAAAAGCATTATTCATTGTTGTTATGTTTGACACATCCCAGTTACTTAAATCACCATTGAACTTTTTAGAACTCGCAAAAGCTTTGTTCATGGAACGTACCATGGAGAGGTTAGGAGTATCTGTAGCACTGAATTCAACAAGTTTGTGACATTTTCTAAATGCCATTTTTAAACTATTAAATCCCACATTCCCCCACTGAACAACATCAATAATATCATTAGGGGCTCTAAACTCATTTAATACTCCACGTATTTTTATTGTATCTGGTGCAGTAACATATTTATAGGAAATTCTTTCTAGTCCTTCAGTAGTTACTTTTTCCCATTTATTATTGTTCTCCCAGTCAATCTCAAAAAAAGAAAGAGTGTTAGCATAAAATGAAGTAGTACTTCCTTCTTCTTCTATTACAAATATAAAATAGTCTTCAGTGTTCTGACTTTGAGTACTAACACTAATACCTAATAGAGAGATGATAATGAATAATGTTTTTTTCATGAGTTCATTATGTTATTGTTATCTATTTGACTAAATATATTTTATTTATAACCATCTATGATAGTTAATAAAATCAAATGTAATTTTAATTATAAAATGAATAAATAATCACATATTTATTTCTTCACAAAATTCATATATTAACTATTATTTGCAATAAAATATGGTGGCAAATTTTAATTATTTTATCTAATAATTGAGTAAAGAGAATATTAAAGTAGTATCTTATAGACCATCAGTTTAGCTGGTGGTTTATTTCTAAATCTATTTCGAATATTATTTTATAATTAATAAATATTCGAATTATAATTAAGTCGGAAAACATTTTTTACTTAAAGATAAGTTGGAAACTTACATAACATTTTTTGAATCTATTTATAAGCTATTGGTATTACTGATAGCTTATTTTTTATATTAACTTTGGTTAACAATAGTTTTTCGATTGTGGTGGTGACATTTTAAACTTCTTTAGTCTAATAAGTAAGATTGTCTAAATAGTGTCATATCGATAGGAGTGAAATGTTGTGAGCTATAGGTTTACTTAAAATACTCATAACAGTGCTTTCTTATCGTATGATTATTTAACCGAGGGTTAGTTTTTAATGTTTATTATCAACTAACCAACGGTAGATAAAATTTTGGAAATGTGGTAAACCAGCATGAATAAAAAATAAAAGTGACCATTTAGGAAGCTACTTAACCCAAAAGCTAAAATAAATTTTAAATTGACAGAGTACATCTTGCTTTTGATGTAGTTCGAGAATCGCGTTGTTTTTGATGATTGAACTCCAAATAAAAGAATTTTGAACTCACCTAGAAAGATCAAATATATAAGTCTGACTGCTATATTGATTTGTGTAGTATGTTATTTTACGTTAGCTAGTATTTGATTTTCCATATGTGATCGTACAATTACTTAAAATTCTATGTTTATTATTAACCTGTACTACTAGATTATAATAAGCTTTTATTTCTATACACGGAGTTTTTAAATTAAATTATCAAAACCAAAAACTGTATGAAAAATTCTTTATTTTTTTTATTCCTTTCATTATTTACTTTTCATTTATCAGCTCAAAATGCGGTTTTTGAAAATGGAGTCAGGAAAGGTATTTTGAAGTTCAAACTCAAAACAGAACTTATTGCGGGGCAAAATGAATCAACAAGTAAACTTGATCTTTTATTACAATCCTTAGATGTAGAAAAAAGAGAACAACTAAGAAGCAAAATCACTAAACATAAAGGTCGAAATTTAAAGAGACTTTTTCCCAGAAGTACCAATGCATCATTAGAAAATAAGCATAAAAAGCATGGTTTACATCTTTGGTACACCTTGGATGTTGATGAAAGTTCAACTATCCTTAATCTTATAGAGGAGTTTTCAGCGTTATCAATTTTTGATATTGTTGAAGGCTTTTATGAAAAAAAGCTTACTAATGATGGAGATTATAAAATGCTTACTGATAAGGAGATAAAGACTTTTTCAATGAGCAATAATAACTACTTTAATGACCCTTTTCTAGGTCAACAATGGAATTTTCATAATACTGGACAGTTAGGAATTTCTCCAAGTCCTGCCGACATAAACATGTATGCAGGGTGGGATATACAACAAAATGCATCTGATATAATCGTTTCAATCCATGATTATGGAGTTGATGTTAATCATCCTGATCTTCAGAATAATATCTGGGTAAATGAAGCTGAATTGAATGGGACACCAGGAGTAGATGATGATGGTAATGGGTATATTGATGATGTAAATGGATGGAATTTTAGGGAAGATTCGTCAGGTGTTATTCCTCATTTTCATGCAACACACATTGCAGGGATCATTGGAGCTGAAAATGATAACGGAATTGGAGTGTCAGGTATAGCAGGGGGCAGCAATGGAACAGGAGTGAAGATGATGACACTTGATTGGTTAGATAGTTTTAATGTAGGAATGTCATATGTTTATGCCGCTGATAATGGTGCTGTAATTTCTCAAAACTCATGGACTTTTGGAGTGCCAGACTTGTATGAACAATCTACTATAGATGCTATAAATTATTTTATTATCGAAGCCGGTAACTATGCAGGGAGTCCAATGAAAGGAGGCTTAGTAGTATTTTGTACAGGAAATGATGGTGCAGACGTAGTCATGTGGCCAGCGTGTTATATAAATGTATTGGCTGTAACGAGTATTGGTGCGGATAGTAAAAAGGCAGATTATTCAACCTATAGTTCTTGGGTAGATTTATCTGCTCCTGGTGGTCATGGGATTTTCATTGGTGATACTACTGCTGTATTATCTACTATGCCTAATTCTAGTTATGGTTACGCAGGTGGCACCTCAATGGCAGCGCCTCATGTTGTAGGTGTAGCAGCATTAGTACTTTCAAAGTACAAACATCATATAACTCCACTAGAATTGGAATTTAGTTTGAGATATGGTGCTAATAACATTGATCAATATAACCCTGGTTATGAAAATAGATTGGGTTCAGGTCTGATAGATGCCCAGAAAGCATTAGACTTTTTAAGTTCGTCAAATGATTCATCTAGTTTTAGAAAAAATAACAGCAGTGTAGAAGATGAGATTGAATTAACAGTATATCCCAATCCTGCTAGTTCTGAATTTAAGATATACAGTGAGGAATATTTGGATGGTGAAATTCGAATATATTCCACAAATGGTCAGTTAGTAACAAGCCATAAAGTCAATAGTAAAGTATCGGAAATATCTGTGTCCGATTACAAAAAAGGATTGTATTTTATTAAAATAATTGACAAAAAAGGGAAGTCTATTTTAAAGAAAATACTTGTTGAATAATTTAAAGTAAATGTATGTAATTTAGTTGAATTTTTATTTCAAAGTCTAGGGTAATAGTTGCATTATTTGTAATATAATTTCAATTTTGCCATTGAATATTTGTTATTTTTATTTATAATTTAATTTTCTTTTTATTAATGTGTATTATTTACTCTAGGCTTAAAATAACCAATTATCTTTTAAAAATAGGTTTTATATCTACTCAAAAATCCAATGAAAACGATTATTATGAATATGAAATGTTCTTTTTTTTATAGTATATTATTTCTTTTATTTATTTCATTTTCGAGTTATTCACAACCTTATTTTCAACAAGGAAATGACCCAATTCCTGCAGGGAAAACTTGGGAGAAAAGAGAAAACCTTTCAGATGATTTTTCCAGTTCTAGTTTGAATTCTTCTAAATGGAAAAATACAGACCCGACAAGATGGGTGGGGAGAGCCCCCGGATTGTTTAAAGAGAATACTGTGAGTATAAATTCTGGCAACCTATGTATTACTAATTATAAATTATCATCTCCTGAAATAGTAAATGGTACAACATTTACGCATGCATGTGGTCATGTAATTTCTCAGAATAAAGTGACTGTAGGTGATTTTATAGAATGTAGAATGAAGGCAAATAAAACTTTTTTGTCATCTACTTTTTGGCTGATTAATTATAAAAATGAAGGTGCTGGTTGTGATAAACGTGTAACAGAGTTAGATATTCAAGAGTGTGTAGGCTATGTAAATTCTACAGCATCATGGACACAAGGTTTTGACCAATCCATGCACTCAAATACACATAGCCGGAATGTATCTTGTGGGGAACCACAAGGATCAAATGGGAATAATACCAAAATGAGTGGGAAAGTGTATGATGATTATCATGTTTACGGTGCATGGTGGAAAAGTGCTGATGAAATTCTTTTTTACCTAGATGGAGTTTATCAATATACTGTAACTCCAGCAGCACCTTTTGATATTGATATGTATATTAAGCTTGTCACCGAAACATATGATTGGAATCCTACTCCAAGTGATGGTGGTATGAACGGAAGCTGGGAAGATAGAACCACAAAGTATGATTGGGTAAGAACTTGGAAGTTATCAGATTCTAGTACCGAAACGGTTAGTTTATATAATCCACCTATGACTATAACTCCAAAGAATACTTATGACGTAGAAGTGAGTTATTATGCAAACACAAGCAGAGATATAGTTGTAGAAATGTGGTCAGGAAATAGCTGGCTAGCGTCTGCAAAAGAAACAGTTGTTGCTGGGTCAGGAATAAAAAAACTTACTTTAAATTTAAATAATCTTCCCGTTGAAGGTAATGATTATTCTTGGAAGGTGAGTATAAGGCCCGTTGGTACTGATTGGACTCAAAATATTGATAATGAAACTGTTTCTAATGTAGTAGTAAAATCAGGTCCAATTTTACCAAATGGGACTTATGAAATTCGATCTATTGCAAATGGTTATAATTTAGGTGCAACCAATTGGGCTAACTGGGATGCTGTTGATGTCATTCCAGATAATTACAACGATCAAAGATGGACAATTGATCATTTGTATGATGATATTTATACCATAAAATTATATGCGACTTGGGATGGAGATAAGTATCTGGAAGTGCCAAATGCACAATGTAATAACGGTGCACTTGTTTCTACTTATTCACAGGCATCAGCTAATCACCAAAGATGGAGGATTGAAGCAAATGGTAATTCATACAACATAGTGCCTGTTCATTGTACATCTCAAGCACTTGATGTAAGGCCCGACGATAATAAATTACATATTTGGAGTAAAAATCTAGATAATGATAATCAGAAATGGAATTTCATTTTAGATAACTCAAGAACAGCTAATAACCTTTCAATTCAATCTTATACAGCATCAGATATTCTTGTTTATCCCAATCCAACTAAAGATTATTTGAACATAGATCTTCCTGACGGAGAATATTCTTTGGGAATTTATAATTCAACAGGAGAAATAGAGTTAGAACAAAATATCATCAATCCTTCAAAAGTAAATGTAAGCGATCTTCAACCAGGTATTTATATATTAAAAGTTAAAAGTCCGTATATGCTCTATAAATTCAATTTTTTAAAACAGTGAAACCCGAATACCCAAATTACTATTTCTCTAGTTTGTAGCGAAAATGTGGCATTCTTAATTTTAAGAATGCCCATTTTTGATAAACCTACATGAATAGGATTTGATATTTGTTTTAAATTATTAGAGTGCAAGCAATAGCCTTAAATCAACTATTAATAAAATGAAAGTAAGTTATGCTATCAATAGAAGAAAATAATCAAATTAACACTCAACCATTTGATAATAAATGCACAACTGTCTAGATACTTCTGTCCTGGTATTTACTTAGATCTTGAAGATAATATAGCTCCAAACTTCGTCATTTTTTAAAACTAATTATTATTATGAACTTCAATCTTTTAAAAGTCATAGTGGGATTCTATATCCTAGTTATGTTAAGAACTCTCTCGTATAGTCAAACTTCATCAGAATTCACTATTAAAATAAATGGAGTGGGCTACCTTCCTGCGTATAATATAGAATCGTTAGGTGATAATAAAATAAATAGCTATCAATCTCAAGAAAATACAACTGAATATAAAGTGATTCAGTTTAAAACCCTTCCTTCATCAAAAGATAGACAAAGGTTAAAAGAAGAGGGAATAGATTTAAAAAATTATATAGGATCAAATGCATATTATGCATGTATAACAAAAAGTATTTCTTATCAAACAGCAACTAATGAAAAACTTAGGTCTGTATTTGAATCGAAGTACTTGAATAAAATTTCTAGTGTTTATCTTAAAGATACTATACCTGAACAGCTTAAAGAGAACGGTGTAAATGTAAAAGTAATAGTGCATGTTGTTGATGATTTTCCAGAGAGAAAAGTATTTGATGCATTTAATGCTCTTCATATTAGTAATATAAAACCTGTTGAAGGTTTTAATATGTATGAAGTAGTAACACAGATAGAAAACCTTCCAAAAATAAAAGACATATCGTGGGTTACGAATATTCTTCCACCTTCTCCAGAAAGAAGAATAGAAGACTTCAATGGGCAAAAAATATCAGGGTTGCTTTATTCAGAAAGAAAAAGGGGGAGCTCACTTTCTGGTAAAGGTGTTAGTATTGGTGTGTGGGATGCAGATGTTGATACACATATAGATTTAGGAAATAGAGTGAATGTATTAGAGGCAGAACTAAATACAACTTATCATGGTATGCATGTTACGGGTATAGTTGGTGGTGCGGGAGTAATAGATCAATATGCTGAAGGGTTTGCACCTCATACAACGTTTAATACATGGAATTTTAATGTAGGAAGTAATGGACTGATGGAATATCAAGAAATGGCGTTATCAGCAATAGAGAATAATATTACAATAACGCAGAACTCCTATGGAATCTATAATTCACTAGGTATTAAATATCCATATGGTGATTTTGAATATGGTCTGGATAAGGTGGCGAATGATCACCCCGATTTATTACACGTATTTGCTGCAGGTAATAATAGAGGGCATTTAGGAGTGTATCACACAACTGCAAATTCAGCAAAAAATATTATATCTGTTGCCAATATTTCTATTGGCAGGGATTTACATTTTACCAGTAGTTTTGGTCCTGGTCACAATGGAATTTTAGTTCCTCATGTCGCAGCTCATGGAACTGATGTACTTTCATTAAGCTTTTATGATGACTATACTTATTTGTCTGGTACATCAATGTCATGCCCGGCTGTGTCAGGTGCAGCTGCACTTTTGAGTGAGCAGTATTTTACAGAGTTTGGACATTCTCCTAAATCTGCCTTATTAAAAGGGTTGATATGTAACTCTGCAAATGATTTATACAAAGAAGGTCCTGATTATTATAGTGGTTTTGGAGAACTAAATATAGAAAAGGCAATTTCTATCCTAGAACAAAAAAAGTTTTTTTCTGGGGAAGTAGAAAATGGAGATGAGGTATCATTTGATTTTATAGTTCCAGGAAATCAATTGGAGTTGAAAGTGATGTTGACTTGGTTAGATCCAGAAAGTTATCCAACAGTAAATGCAACCTTAATTAATGATCTTGACTTAGAGGTTTTTTATAATGGAGAGTTATACCAGCCTTTAGTTTTAGATATCTATAATCCAGATTTTACGGCAAAAGCAGGTAAGGATAGTATAAACAACATAGAACAGGTTGTCATAAAGAAACCAAAACCAGGCAAGTATACTATTAAAGTGAAAGGATACAGAGTACCAATGGGTCCACAGGAATTTTTTGTTAATCACACCGTTAGTAAAAATGATTTTGAGTTTATTTATCCATTAGAAAACGAAACACTTGTTGCTGGAGCTAATACACTTATAAGATGGAATTCCGTTGATATGAACAATGAAACAGATATTTATTTGTCAGAGGATGGAACATCATTTGAAAAAGTAACCACTGTACAAGCAGGTAGCCTGGAAGCGGTGATTTCAATTCCAAATGCTTATAATGATAAGGCTGTTATCCGACTTATTCAAGCGAATAATACCAAAGATGTTAGGGTTAATTTTATTGGAAGACCTGAAACTCCAAGTGTTGTGGATCATGGAAATTATGCTGTATTGTCTTGGAATATAATAAGTGGAGCAAATTATTATGAGGTACTCAAATATACAGGTGAAAAATATGAAGTGATTGAAAAAGTGACCTCAAATAATATTTCAACTGAAATTTATGGATATGATAGAAACGGTTGGTATGCCGTTAGAGCTGTAAGTGATAATACAATTGGAAAGAGATCAAAAGCGGTACAAATACAACATTCAAATTTAATAACCTCTTCAGAAAACTGGCCGTTATCAATAGATTTTGAAACTGAAAATTTATTTGTTTCTGAAATCGATGGAAAATATGCTTCTGCATTTTATGGAAGTGAAGATAGAGAAGTATATAATAGTAATGTATTATTATTGACAGGTAAATTACCTTTTAATAATGCTAATTGGAAGAATACAGATTTTCATAAAGAATCAGATGAAGCTGCAGAAGATTTATTTCAACTTAACCCTGATTTTATAGCATCAGGAGAGATTGAGATAGAAATTCCATCTGATATCACTTTCCCTGCATTAGAATTTGATTTAGCTATCCCAACTAGTGCTGATAATGCTGCCTTTTTCAGGTTGAATATTAATGAGGAACCTCAGCAAGATGCTTTTGGTATTACTTACCAAAAGAAACAAATCTATTATGACCCTTATGCTTGGGGTGAATTTAATTCCAATGCTCAGCCGAAAATAACAACTTCTCATTTGTATTATGATTTGAGTGATTATAAAGGTCAAAAAATTAAAATATCTTTTCAAGGTGTATTAAGATCTGCTCGGGCCTTAAGTTCAAGTGATCTGACGGGCTCTGAGATAAAAGTAGATAATGTAGAGTTTAGGAATGCTGAAGAAAGTGAATTCATCGATTTAGTAAGCTGGAGTACACCAATGTCTGGATCTGGATCCTTGGAAGAGAAAGTGAAAGTAAATTTTATTAATACATCCAGTAAAGAAATAAAGAAACCTCACTTATCCTTTACAGTTTTGAATACAAAAGGTGAGGTGGTTCAAAATGTTGAAGAAGAATATCAGGGATTAGCTTTACCTTATAGTGGTTTAGTTTACGAATTCAAGACACCTTTATTACTGACGGATAATGATGAAAGATATATTGTAAGATATAAGGTTGAAGGTGAAAATTTTTTTAACGAAAGTCAACATCAAGGTATTGATAGATATGATAATTATTTTAGAGCTGGAGCAAAACAATATGGTGAAATTTTATTTCCAAATACAATAGATGGAGAGCTAACAATAACAGATAATGGAGGTAGAATATACCCATATTCTTCATTTCAAGCTTTTGGAATTGTTTTAGAAGCAAATGATCCTTCGAAAAGAATACAATTAGAATTAAAAGAATTGGATCTTGCTGAAGGTGATACAGTCTTCATATTAGATGGTAAGGTTTATTCATTTGAAAGAGATTTTATTGTTAAAACATATACCAAAGGGTCTATGGACAAAGAGGTAATCACTAGCTTAAAAACCACTGGTGCATTAACATTCATATTTATCGGTAATAATAATGAAAACCAGCATGGAGGGTATGAGTTTATAGCTAAAGAGACGGATAAAACTTTAGAATATGATCTTGCAGTAGCCAATATCTATTCTCCTGGAGATCTCTATAAATACCATTCGATCAAAGAGAAAGATTACCCATTGTTTTGTAGGATAGCCAATAATGGTACAGAAGTACTTGATAAATACCAAATGAGGTATTACATAAATAATCAGCTTTACTCTGAAGAGGAATTCACATATCCAATATCACCTTCTTCCTATGGGGATGTAATGTTTTTAAAACGCCTTCCTCATTTTAAACCACATGAAGAGCTTACATTAAAAGTTGAATTGGTGATAGATGATGATGACCTTTCAAATAACATAAATGAATTGGAATGGAAAGTTGAGAATAAACACCAACCAGAAACATTACCAGATATGTATGTCTCTAAAATCAGTATTGGGGATCACTATTTCAATGAAAATGATGGGAAACCAGATCATACTTATTACAATAATCAATATGGTTATCAGGATTTTGAAGACAAAGTATTTGACTATACTTATGGAGAGGAAAAGGAGATTGAGATAATATTAGCGGGCCCAATAGCAGGAGCAGCAAACCCAGTTGCCTATGTAGATTGGGATGGAGATGATTATTTTTCTTACGAGGAAAAGTTTAGACTATTTAAAGACCCATCATATGAACATAGGTATTATGGATATTTAAAACCTGAAAAAATAGGAGGAGATACTGGTATTAAAAAATTAAGAATATCTCTTGTTTCGGATTCATTTTTAGGACAGGAAACAGCTCAAGATTTCAGAATCAACTTGATGGGAGAACCTTTTAATCATGATATTGCTTTGGATTATATTGATACCAAAAGTGTAATACCTAAAAATACACGTTTGGATGTAAAAATAGGGGTGATGGAGTTTATACATCGTTCAGAAACGGTTGATATAATAATGGACGTACTGTCTGAAAATGAAGTGGTAGTTTACACTGATACAGTAAAACAGTTTAAGATTGAAAATTTCTTTGAAGAGAAAAACTTCCAAATACCAGCAAATGTTTTGAATAGCTATGGATTGGAAAGTACATACACGATTAGAGCAGAAGTTTTTCATCCTGAAGATAAAATTAGCCGAAATAACATCAAAACCCATAAGTTCAAGGTGATAGAAAGTCAAGATTTTATGTATGGTGCTGATGGTTATTTTATATACCGTTGGACTAAAGAAAATTTAGAATCAAGAGATAAATTAACGTCTTACAACTACGATACTCCATCGTTTTCAAGTACCGCTTTTGTTTTTAATTTAAATAATAAGGCAAACTTAAGTCCTGAAGGGAATTTATTTGCATTAAGCAAAACAAGCTATTTAACGCAAAGTTCTCTGTATAAAGTTTCTGAATCATCAGGTATTGTTACTCCTATCACTATCGACCCTGATAAATTTGAATCTTTGGGGATTTTTGAGATTGCATATGATGTTCATACGGATCAATTATATGGTTTTGGAAGAATTGGAGCTGTGTTCACATTGTATAGCCTTAATCTCCAAACGGCAGAAGCTACTTTTGTTACAAACATCAATTTATTACCTAATGGTCGGATTGCTGGTGTTACTTTTGATTTAGACGGCACATGTTTTATTCTTGATGGAGGTAGAAATGAATTACAAACATTAGACATTTCAAATGGCGAGATGGAGTTAATTCAAAAATTTGAAGAAAAACTAGTTTATAGCCAGGGTCTTTCATTTGATAGGGATAATGGACAGTTATATATCCATGCAAATCATGCAGAGTCTCCTTCGGAACTTAGAAATGTATTCTATAGATATGATTTTCAGGAGAGAAGATTAATTGAATTACATGAATATTCAGAAATTGAGAGCAGGCAAATTGTTGGTATGACTTCTTCTATTAAGAAGAATTACTTATTCCAAAAAGCAGGTTTACTATCGTTTCATTTAGAGGGAGAAATAAAAACTGTAATCAATGATAGAAGCCGAAGAAAAGAAATAGAGGGAATTGATCCCATTGAAGGTGATATTTATGATGAATACCAAACCATTACAACATATTTGAAAAAAGGAACTGATATATCCAATATCGAGGTTTTTGCTAAGGCAACCAATGGTGGTTTTATGGCAAGTTACTCCTCAGCAGGTAAATTAGATTGGGGTAAAACTATAAATCTAGAAGACCTTAAAACAGGACAATTAGTTACTTTTAATAAGTTCAACAATAGTAGCTTATGGGATTTTAATTATGTTTTTGTAGATCCAGGTGTGGATTTTAAAAGTTATAATCTATTAGCTAGAGATAATTTAGGCCTTTCTGAAGATATTATTGGAGTAATAGAAAATGAGACAATAACATTGAATGTTCCAAAAGGAGTTGATATTTCATCGTTGATACCAGTGTTTGAAATAAGTGAATCAGCAGAGGTTTATTTGAATAATCAAAAGCAAGAGAGTGGACAGAATAAAATTGATTTATCGGATAATCTAGTTTACCATGTTTATGATGAGATACTAAATGAGGAAAAAGTATACGTTGTAAAAGTAAACCAAGAAAAGAGCTCTGAAGCAGAATTATTCAGTTTTGATGTTACTCCAAAACATAACAGTCATCTTTATGAAAAGTATTCAGCGGAGATAAGTGATCAATCTATTTTTATCAATTTAGCAGGAGTTGATAAGCAAGATAATTTGATTCCTTCTTTTAGCTTGAGTAAAGGAGCAAAACTCGAATTTAAGGGAGATTCTTATCACTCAGGTGAAGTTCCTTTTAATTTTTATGAACTCAAAAAATTGACAATTGTTTCAGAGGATGGTAATATAAAAAATGAATATTCTGTTGAAACAAAACATGAATATAGTGGTGAATCAAAATTGTTGAATTGGAATATCAGTGCCGAATTGAATGAAGAAATTGTTGAGAAAATAGATATTGTAATAGATGATTCATTATTAGTGGTAGATCTTTCTCACTTGGTAGATCAAAATTTATATACTCAATTTGAGGTGTCTGAAAATGCAAAATTATTTATTAATGGCCAAGAAATTCAAAATAATGAAAAAGTAAATTTCTCTTTAATAGAAACAATTTATGTACAAGCAGAAAATGGAAGTATTACAAATTACTCTTTCAACTTTAAACTCCATAAAAGTAGTGATGCTGAGCTTCTTTATATAGAGGTTTTACCTGAGTATAATGAAGGGATTGATGAAGTCATAATAGGGGAAATAGAAGGACAGATTATTACTTTTGATTTTTCAGCTGTGGATGATGTTTCATCATTAAAAGCTAACTTCGAAGTATCTGATCTTGCAGAGTTGTATGTAAATGAAGTCAGCTTAAAATCAAATATTACGAATGTTGATTTTACTGATTTAAAGGAGCTAAAGGTAATAGCTGAAGACCTTTCTGAATCGATTTATCAAGTAATTGTCATTGAAAAAGAGATTTTAAACGATGAAGCTGAATTATTAATCTGGGAAATTCCATCGGAGTTAAATTCTAATGTAGAAGAAGACTATAGCCTCACAATTGAAAATTCATCAATTTCAGCAGACTTATCTGATCTGGAAGACCTTAATGTACATTCTCATTTTGAGGTATCCGAAGGAGCATCACTTCTCATTAATGATAAAGTAGTACAAGTAGGAGACTTAATTGATTTTACTCTAATCAATACAATTCAGGTTCAAGCAGAAAATGGCAGGTTGCAGGATTATTCTTTCAATTTTAAACTATTTAAAAGTAGTGATTCAGAACTTGTTTATTTAGAGGTATTACCTGAGCACAATGATGGTCTTGATGATATTATAATAGGAGAAATAGAAGGTCAGACAATTACTTTTGATTTTTCAGCTGTGGATGATATTTCATCATTAAAAGTAAACTTTGAAGTATCTGAACTTGCAGAGTTGTATGTAGATGAGGTCAATGTAGAGTCTAATGTCACTGCAATTGATTTTACAACACTTGAAAAACTCACTGTAGTAGCGGAAGATTTGTCTGAAAAGATTTATGAAGTTGTTATTAAGAGAAGGGAAATCACTTCTATACATATAGATAATGGGAATTGTAGAATCTATCCTAATCCTTCAAAAATGTCTTCTTCATTTATTCTTGAAGCAGAAGGTGACTTTAGTTGGTCGTTGTTTACTATTGTTGGAGATAAATTAAATCATGGAGAGGGACATCAGAAAGCAATGATTTCAACGCAAAAACTAAAAAGTGGAACTTATTTTATTTTGATAAAACAATCCGGTAAAACATTTAGTAAAAAGCTGGTCATAAAATAATTAACTAAAGTTTGAAATGAATGGATAAAAAAAGGGTCGGGCTATTGCTCGATCTTTTTTTGTTTGGATACGCCTTCATTGAATGAAGGGATTGTTTATGTAATAGTCTGGATGATGACTTGGAATAAAATATGCCAGTCTAGGATAATAATTTTAATCATCCCCCAATTACAATTATCTTTAAATTACTGTTGGTTGTAATATTGTAGAGGTGCTTGAAAATTGGTTTTTTGGGATTTTCTGAAGGAAACGGTATGTGAACAAAGCATTCAAATTCGTCAATATCCCCATTGGGATATTCAAAGATATATCCTTTGTCAGCCTTTTTATCTTTCCATATTAATTGTGCCATCATCCCACCTTTGATTTCATTGTATTCAACAAGTTGAATTTTGTCAAAAGACTTGGAAACTTTTTCTATATCTAACCTCGAAGATTTTTGTAATTCATCAATTAATTCAATCATTTTATAAGCTCAATTTTATTTATAATTAAGGACATGTTTGGAAGGTATATTTTAGAGAAAATAGTGGTTCTAAAGTTGGTGAAATTAATACACTCATGTTCTGAAAGGATGAATTTTACTATAAGAGACATTAAAAACATGCTCTAAATACATCTCAATTAAATACTATTTTGAATAGTTCAAGTACTGTAAATAATTGATAGCTTCAATAATTAGATTCTTTTTAATTGGTATTGCCACCATATAACCTTGTTAATAATATGTAAATTTCTTTTGCTAGAAATGATTTCAAGCATCTGTTTTTTTCAATCTTTAATGAATTTATTAGAAGATTTGAAATCGCAATTTTTCAATACTTCAATAAGATAAATGTTGCAAATGATTTCGAAAAAATCATCACTTTTATGAATTGGATAATATTGATATTTATTCACAATAGGTAGTGGTGTAAAATCAATGTTATGTGAGTCTAATAATAAAACGTAATTAAATTATTTGAATTGGATTTCTAGGCCACCAACTTTGTTGGTGGTTTAACTTTTTATGAACTACAAAAAAATAGATTAGTAATGACAAGAAAAAAGGTAAAAATGAAATAGTTTAGGATTTCACTTTTACCTTTTTAGTGTCAAAAAGAATTATTTCTTAATGCAGACTACATCCGCATTTCGGAACTGTAAAACCTTGTGAGGCTTCATGCCAAGGAAAAGAAGCATTATAGCTTTCTTCTTCCCAATAGAACTTTTGACGTTCCTCGCCATTTACATTATGCATTGTTTCAGCATCATAAAGCTCTCCGTTGATCATTACCTTGTCGATGAATTCAGAATTATAGATATCTTCCAATGGGTTTTTATCCATGATAATAAGGTCAGCCAATTTTCCTTCTTCTAAAGAACCAATATCTCCATCTAAACCTAAATAATGAGCACCATTATATGTAGCAGAACGGATAGCTTCTAATGGAGACATTCCACCTTGTGCCAACATCCAAAGTTCCCAATGAGCACCAATACCTTGAATTTGACCGTGCGCACCAAGGTTTACTTTCACACCTTTATCCGATAACATTTTTGCAGATTCAGAAGTAGCGATATGACCAATTTTGTATTCGCTTTCTGGAACCATCGTTCTGTGTCTTGATCGGCTGTCAATAATTGCTCGAGGAGTGAAGTTCAATAATCTTTCTTTCTCCCAAACGTTCGTATGTTGGTACCAATAATATTCGCCATTGATACCGCCATAGTTTACAATCAAAGTAGGAGTGTAGCCTACTTCAGTTTTTGCCCAAAGGTTTTGAACATCATTGAAAACAGGAGTGATTGGAATATTGTGTTCTACACCTGTGTGACCATCTAAAATCATCGTCATGTTATGATAGAAAGTAGAACCGCCTTCTGGAACTACCATGATTCCTTCTTCTTCTGCGGCTTTGATCACTTGTTGTCTTTGCTCACGTCTTGGTTGATTGTAAGACTTTACAGAAATAGCACCCCAAGCTTTTGTTCTTCTGATCGCCGAACGAGCATCCTCTAATGAATTGATATTGGCTTTGAAGTCACCGTCTGCACCATAAAGAATTACACCAGTTGAGTAAATTCTAGGACCAACCATCGTACCTGTTCTCACCATCTCCGATTGGTTGAATACCATTTCAGAGTTAGCAGAAGGGTCGTGCGTTGTAGTGACACCATAAGCAAGGTTCGCATAATAAGGCCAGTTTTGCTGTGCACTCATTCCTAAACGGAAAGCACCCAAGTGAGCGTGAGCATCCACAATACCCGGCATAATTGTTTTTCCTTTGCAGTCAATCACTTTAGCTCCTGATGGGATTTGTAAATCAGTTCCAATAGCTACTATTCTATTTTCTTTAACAACTACAGTCGCATTTTCCAAGACCTCATCTTTGGCATTTACCGTGATCACTCTTGCATTGGTTAAAGCATAAGTGGTAGAAGGTTTTGCACTTTCCAACTCAAGGTTGATTTCAATACCTTCAGATTTAGGTTCCACCGCTTTCTCATTTCCACCTTCTACAAATGAGAAGACTTCTTGAAGTGATGTAGTGAAATATTCGTTACCCAATGACCAATGTAATTTTTGACTATCACCTGACCAATGGATATTATAACCCGCATCTTTAGCAACTTGTGCAACAGGAATTGCTTTTGTACCAGACGATAAATCAATTGCTTTACCTGCCATTGGCATTGGAGCAATGTAGACTTTAAATAATTCTGTAAATGCAATCCATTTGTTGTCAGGAGAAGGTACAAACTGATTCGTATATTTTGTCGTGAAATGCACTCTTTTGTCTTGGCCGTTTAAATCAACACTCTTGAAAGCCTTCTTTAAACTACCAAAGAAGAATCCGCCGGTTTGATAGAATACACGATCGCCTGTAGTATTAAACTGAGGGAAATCGCCTTCTTCAACGACTCTTTTCAGCGTATTTACATCATTGACATTAACTGTATAAATACCTGTTTCTTTAGTGTAAGCAAAACCTTGTTGGTTATTTCCTCTTTCCTTTACAAAAACAATAGTGCTATTGTCTTTTGAGAATTGAGGTCTACGATATATTCCTTTCGGAAGATCTAATGTAGTAGTACTATTTTTACCATTTAAATCTACAATATGAATCTTACCTTTTTCAGCATCAGACCAAGTGACATATACCATTTTACTTCCATCGGGAGAGATTGAAGGCTCATATTCAAAAGCATCATTTTGTGATGTTAAGCGAACAGGTTTTCCTTTTGGTAATTTCTTCTCATAAAGGTAACCTGCTGCATGGAAATAGATTTTCTTTCCATCTTTTGAAGTAATGACATTTCTTAGAGCCTTCGCAGTAAAGTTCTCAGGAGCTACTTCTTGTTTGAAACGCAATGAAGCTGTAAACTCTTGATGAACCTTTGCTTTGAAAGGAATGATTTCACCTTTTCCTGTAGCGACGTCTACTTTCCAGATTTTACCGCCTTTACCCCAAAGTACGATATATTTGTCATCAGGAGTCCAAGCATATTTTGGAGAAGGACCAAAAATAGCCCATGCTTCTTGTTGATCTTTTTCTAGTTGATCAAAAAGAGGACGTTGACTGTTCATTTCAAAATCATGGATAAATAATACAGATTTGTCACGAACTCTTCTGATAAAAGAAAGTTTTTTGCCATCATGTGAGGGCATTGGGCCAATCGCACCGCCAGGACCACTAACTACCGTTTTGATTTCACCATTAATTCTATTGTAAGACTTAATGATGTAAATCTGACTGTTTGGATCTTTGTTGTATTGGAAGAAACCACCTGGGTAAACGTCTTCAACATAATACATGTATTTCCCATCCGCAGAAACGACAGGTTGGTTGATATCCTGTTGCTCATTTTTACGAGGAACTAATTCGATACCTTCACCTCCAGAAATGTGATACATCCATAATGCACCAGCTCCCAAAGATCTTGTGAAAGTATAGTGTTTACGAGCAATAATATACTGACCGTCTTCACTCCATGTAGGGTTGTTGGTCAGACGGAATTTTTCTTTAGTGACTTGCTTAGGATTTTGAGCATCGCTGTCCATTACCCAAATATTGTCACCACCGCCAGCATCTGAAGTGAAAACTATTTTCTTACCATCAGGAGAAAACTTAGGTTGTGATTCCCAAGCTAAACCACCACGAAGTAATTTTGCATCACCTCCGGTAATTGGCATTGAGTAAATATCGCCTAACATATCAAAAACGATAGTTTTTCCGTCAGGGCTGATATCCAAATTCATCCATGTGCCTTCATCTGTCTCGAAGTCTACACTTTTCACCTCACGCTGAGGTTTCGTAATATCCCATTTCTCTTCTTTTTCTTGAGCGAAAGTCGCCAAAGCAAAGAGCAGGACTAAAAAATTAGTCGATAAAAGTTTCATTTATAATAATTAGAAGTTAATTGAATTGTTTCCGTAGGGGCAGACCTATGTGTCTGCCCGCCCAGAATTTGAGCATTTACCATATGCAAAAATGCAGGTGTCTGCCCTTGTTGTATTAATGTACATTCCCTATGAATTGGTTAAAAAAGGAAATGATGTTTTTTATTTCAAATCAGAAAGCTCAGAAGCAAACCCACCACTCAAAATAGGGAATCTGCACCAAGTCTTAGGGTCTAGGTTTTTATCATCCAAGTGGAAAGAAGGAGCATAGCGCTCACGTTTCCATTGGTTTCTACTCCATAGTCTAAAGAATTTTGTAATCCATTGATGAACCGTTTCTCTAGGAGTGTCAGGATGATTGGCTTGCACAAATAGAAGGCATTCTTGAGGTGATTTCTTATCGCGAATGGCTAATTTCTCAATTTCTTCCAATACATCATAAGGCATTAAATCCGCTTCATCCGTTTGTTTAGAATCCGCAGGTCGAAGTTCAGCAGTAGGCTGTTGTTCATTGACGAAAGAAAGGGCAGGGATATTCCATTTTCCATCCAAACCGTCTTTTTCCATCCATCTCAACCAGCTTCTCAAGTAATTTTTATCAATGCCAGCAATCGGGCTTAAACCTCCACTCGTATCACCATCCATTGTTGCGTAACCTACGGCTGCTTCAGAACGGTTGGAAGTAGAAAGGAGTAAGGCACCGTTGATATTTGCCAACATCCAAACCGAAGGGGCACGTACCCTCGCTTGAATATTTTGTAATGTAATATCATCTTGCTCCCAAGTCAATTCACGTTCGATTGCCGTTTCGATAGCATTTAAATAACCTTTGAACATTGGATTGACATTCACATTATAGAATGTTGCACCAACTGCTTCCGCTAATGATTTTGCCGCATTGAATGTTACATCACCACTGTTTTCAGTCGGCTGATAAGCAGTAGTCAATACTTTATTACAAATTTCTTTGATGGAGTTGCAGTCCTTTAAAGAAGAGAAGTAACCTAATTTTTCTTTAAACCCTTCTAGTCCTAAATCTTCAACGCCCATCTCAATCATCAAGTGAATCAATGTCACGATGGCAGACGAGTCGGCACCTCCAGAAAGAGAAACAACGAATCCTTTTGAATAACTTTTTCGCATATAATCAAAAAGACCTAAAGCTACCGCTCTACCAAATTCTTCTTCTTTGATATACTTTGAATGTTCCCAAGAAGCTTCAGAAGGAGAATGCTTTTCAGGTACTGTTTGAGGAATAGCAAAGTTAGAATTGATTACTTCAATATTGGAAGTTCCCGTATTAGAAGTGTGGCTTTGGATTTGAGCTAAACGAGCAATGTCTAAATCAAATGTAGCTGTTGTGACTTTACAGTTTTTGAAAGAGAAACGCTTGCTGATCGCCAAAAGATTTCCTGATAAGGCGATCATTACACCTCCATCATAAATAGCTCTTCCTGATTCATTTCCTAAAAGATTGGCATAAATGTATCCCACACCATACGCCCTTGAACCTTCCAAAACAAAACGCTTACGAACGTCCAATTTATCAAAAGCAAAGTGACTTGCAGATGGGTTTAAGATAATATCAACTCCATTTTGATAAAGAGAACGACCCGGACGGTTAGCTACCCATGCATCTTCACAAATCTCAAAACCAATACGAATGCCATTCACATCAAATAATAAATCCCCGATAGGGAAAGTAGATGCACCTAAAGTATTCTCGTATGATTTATCTAATTTAATTTCAGAAACTTCACCACCTTCCCAAGGAGTAAACCATCTTGGTTCATAGTGAATGCCATTTCCTGCTAAATGTTTCTTGGCTACAAAACCCAAAATCTTTTGGTCTGCAATCAAAGCAACAGTATTATATAATTTGTTTTTATGACGTAATGGAAGTCCTACAGAAATAACAATGTCTTTGGTGTGAGGTAATAAATCACCTAGCAATTTTAGAGACTGTTGTTCTGTATTGGGAGAATAAAAAGCATCTTCACATCCATAACCCGATAAGCATAATTCAGGAAGGCATAAGATGCTTACATTTTCTTCTTTGGCAGTCGTAATTGCCTGTAATATATTCTGAAAGTTGTTGTTCCAATCCAATGGAGTCTGATTCAGCTCAGCACCACCAACTTTATATAAATTCATCATAAATAATCTGTAATTCTATTTTGTGCAAATGTACGATTTTACGCGAATCTAACCTAGTTTAGCCCATTGCCTATATCTGTCTAGAAACAGAATATCCCTATTGTAATAAGAAGTAACATAAAATAAATTGAATGAAAAGTGATATATGGAGTGTTTACCTTTAAGATTAAACAGTATATATACTTATTATGATACCGGAAAGTAAGGGTTTTAAAATTAAGTGGTAAAGGTTTGAAAAATGAATATTTAAAAACAATGCTTTTGGCATGTGGTTTGAGAATTTAGCTTTCAATAAAAAACAAAGCAAACATATAAAATAGTACTTTATATAAAGCAATCTTCAACAAATTAATTAAACTCTTAATATGAATAATTATAACGAGATAACAGCTCTCGAAAAGGTTACACCTTATGACCAAGACAAAAAAGGTCGTTTTACTTTTGATCATGAATACATTTATTTTACAACTTATAAAGGGTATGATAGTTTTTCTTTAATGAAAGAAGAAGCTGAAAAATGTAAAGATTTTAAAAAGGATTTCATGAAAACTGTAAACAGAATTTCATTTGCTTCTATTAATGAAATTCAATTAGACCTAAGTGTTCTCAAAGTGATTTATACAGATATTGAAGGGAAACGAAAAACAAAAAAAATCAACTTTGATAATGTAATAACATCCGAATTTATAAAGACTAGTTTAGTAAATGAGATAGGTTTTAAGGCAAACAAGAGACTTGAGTCGAAAAATAAAAAAGTTGCATTAAATTTATTAATAATCACACTTATTTCATTTTTAACTTATTTCTTTCATTATATATTGATATTTGGAGAAGAATTTACTTTTACGAGTTCAAGGCAAGGTAGGAAATCTCAGTTAGCGTATAATATTCTAGAAATGATTGGTTCAACTAACGTGTTGATAATTGGTGGACTTCTTCTTGCGTATTACATTTATTCAACAATTAAAAGATATAGAAACCCTCAGTTTGAAGAATTTTATACTTTGTAATTAAACTTTATCACGGTTAATACCTTATTAAATAAGAGTAGACAATGAAAGTATTTAGAATGACCCTGTAATTAAAAAAAACCTCTATAAATATACTTGTTGATTTAGGATTTTTAGGAGTGAAAAGATTAGAAACTCTTAGTCAAAAAATACATTTTAGATCGTCTGATATATATGGCCTTTTAATAAAGATTGGTGTAGGGTTACATAATCTGAGAGTTAAATTTTGGACTTTAAATAATTAACCGTGATACTGAATGATAAGTCGAAAACAAAAAAAGAGACATGTTTGATGCATGTCTCTAATTATCACTATTATTTCAAAAGATTTATGCCTTTTTGAAAGTTTCTTTTAAGCTAATCGAACAGATACAAGCTAAAACAAAAGCAATAGGCATAACCCATATTGCAGCTTGGAAAGCGGTTTGTAAGGCCTCAGGAGTTGAATTTTCGTGTCCTCCAAAATAAGAGACTAACCACCCAAATAATGGTTGACCGACTGCACCAATTCCCATTAAAACTACTGCGGATAAACCGTTGGCTGTTCCTAATACTTCATCACTGTTGGATTCTCCAATTACTGGATAGCCGATTGTTTGTGCGGCAGTAATGATTCCTAGTAATAAAAATAAAGTATAGAAATAGGTAGCTCCTGTTGAGATAGGGAACATGATCAATAGCATAATCGCTAACGATAAGACTCCTCCACCTAGCATTGCTTTCTTTCTAGATTGTAGTTGATCTGAAATCCAACCGCACAAAGGTGAACCGATCATAGTCCCGATAAAAATCATCCCGATAATACCAGTAGAAGTAGCTTCTGAAAAATCTGGATTGACGAATTTAAGATAAGTGGTTCCCCAAACTGCTCCTAATAAAAGAACAGAAAGATTAAGTAAACCGATATAAAGACCTGCTAGCCAATTTTGAGAATTTGAAGCAGCTAATTTTAAACCTTCAATAAGAGATAATCCATTATCGTCTTCTTGGTTACCGTTTTCCTCTTCAGGGCTGTCTTTGACAAAAAGTGCAATCAAGATGAATATAACAATACCAATGCCTCCATTGATGAGCATAGTTGTTTGTCCACCAAATGTATCTAAAAGCATTAAAACAGGAGCCCCTGAAACCCATCCACCGAATACTGCAAATGTTACCAAAAGGCCTGAAATTAACGCTAATTTTGATGAAGGAAACCATCTTGGAGCCAATCGGAAAGGAGCCATAAATGCTACACAATGTGCTATTCCAAGTGTGAATCGTAGGACAGAGGCAATTAAAACGTTATCAGTTAATGCAGTTCCAAAAACACAAACCACAGCAACGGCACACATACTTAATACCACTTTTTTGACAGAAACTTTGTCAAGAAGTACGCCAACAGGAATTAATAATAACACTGTTCCATAAAGAAAAGTACCTGCAAAAGATCCAAATTCTGAAACTGTACTTAATGCCAATTTGCCCATGAAAAAACCTTTCATCGCTTCAGTACTAAAAAGCGTCATTTGTATGAAGCTATAAAAAAAGAAGGCTCCTGCTGAAAAAACAGCTAGAATTGATTTTAATGAAATGGATTGTTGTTCCTGTTGTGTCGCTACCGTTGCCATAAAAAAAATGTTTGTTGAAATAATTCATGCTTCAAACAAATATCCCTTTTACAGCTTAAAATAATTGGTACTGATTTAACGAATAGTAGTATGATTTTAGCCAATTTCAACTCATCGAACTAAAAAAAAGAGCTAAGATTTCTCCTAACTCTTTTCATTTATCTAAAACTAAATCTGATTGATGCTCTCTAAAGCTTTATCCAATATTTCATCCTTGTTTGCTTTTAAACCCTCCGGAGTTGGGTAAACTTCAATATCTGGTACAATCCCAATTCTTTGTGTTTCTCTTCCGTCAGGGTAGAAGACGCCGATTCCTGAAATCAAAGTTGTGATTCCTCCTGGTAATGGTATTTCCGAAATATTACCATCTGTCCCTGCTGTTTGACTTCCAATTAAAGTCACATTAGGGGCAGTTTGTAACGCCATTAAGGTATATTCTGCGTGACTTTGTGTATAGGCGTTACAAAGTAAAATTACTTTTCCTTTGTAATAGTCCTCATTTTCTGTTCCACAAAAACAGCCCGCATCTTGAAAAACTGTATAAGTCCCTGGATAACTTAAGTTAGGCTTGGTGAATTTTGCAAACTCTCTTTTCGTTGGGTTTAAAAATTTTGCAATTTCATACATCGCACCGCCATCAGAATGATTTCTCACATCAAAAATCATAGCTTTCGCATCCTTATGCTCTTTCAAAATTGAAAGTGCTTCTTTTTCTTTCAAAAGATCCATGTTGAAATAGACGATTCCTTCCTTGAGCACTTTTACTGTTGCTGTATCATGATCCATATTAAACGCTATAGAATCCAACTTGTATCTTTTGATTCTCTTATTCATCTGTTTGCCATTTCTTTCAAATGTGATGTCTAAAGAGTCTGATTTTCCATTAAAAATTGAAGGTAACATATCTCTCATAACAGCGTTTTTATTTGAACCTCCATAGTATTCAGCGATATAATTTATTCTATCTTCCATACTTTGTTGATCGATACCTGTTATGATATCACCTCGTTGAATATCATTATTATTACATAGATTCTCATCTAAATAATCTGTCACTACGACTTTATCTTCATAAGTGTGAAAAAGAAAAGGAACATAATTATTTCCCCAGAATTGATTTACGATATAGTTGTCAAAGAGCACATAGCCGTGAGAATCGTTAATTTTGGCGACCATTTTTAAAACTGCAAGATGGTATTCAACAGAATCTTTTGCCTCAATAAAGTGGGGTATATTGGCTGGTAATACCTCTTCCCAGTTATCGTCTGTTTTGTATTTGTAAGGAAAGAAATAGTCAATGATGTTCCAATAGCGAGCTAAAGCCAAAAGCCTCATATTTTCGGAAGGGTAAGATGACTCAGCGTACCTTTTCTCATTTGGAAATAATGTGTTTCCTATTTCCGGGTCTGTAGAAACATAGTAGTTTTCTCCTTGATTTCTGTTGGCTCTAATATAATCCAATTGCTTTTTGACTTCATTATTAAACAACGCTGAGTTATTGATCCAATCAAGGTTTAAATTTACTTTAAGACTGTCGGGGATATCATCATTGCAAGTTGTGCATTCAGGAACTTCTCCAAGACCATTAATCCATTTGGAGTAAAATTCATTGAGTTCTTCTTTAGTTTGGATCTGTTTTAAGATGTCAATTTTAGTGATGTACTCTTGGTCCCAATCTGTATTCCCTTTAGCGACTTCGGGGTGGTAGTACTTTAAGAATCCCCAAACTTTAGAGAAGGATTCAATTTTTGCGTTTTGATCCAGCTTCTGTTCCGTACAGCTAAAGAGGAGAATGTTGAGTAGGAGTACAATGATAGCTTTTAATAGTCGTTTCATGATTTAAATAATTAGATTGAATTTCACCAGTTTTAACTTAGGGTATGTAGTTATGATACAATAGTTTAGCTAAAGGTGATGTGTTTATTTATGAAACTCAATGTATTATAATTTTATCGGAATATTCTATTTGTAATACCTTAAAAATGTTATTAGTTTGTTAAAAAATGCAACTCGCTAAATCTGATTAACATGCTCTTCATTATTTCAACTTTTTTTTTAATTATTATTTTCTAAGTATATGACAAAAAAATGACTCTCCATGAAATTGATTAAATTTGAATTTCGACATACAAAATTTATCAATTGTGGAAAGTCAACACGAATATACGAAATTGTTTGAAAAAATAAATTCACAGATCAAAATTAACAAAGCTAGATTAGATTGTTTGACATATCTAATTATTTCAATGCTTAGGAATCAAACTGTAAATTATAATAAATTAGCTCAAGGGTTTCCGAAAGAATTAGACCTAAGTTCTCATTTAAGAAGAATTCAGCGTTTTTTTGCAGAAGTCACTTTTGATGAGAAGGACTTTTCGAAATTACTTTCCAAAATGATTCCTGTTAAAGGAAAGTATAAACTGTCTATGGACAGAACCAACTGGAAATTTGGGTCATTGAATATCAATCTTTTATACCTTTCTGTTATCTATGATGGAGTTGGAATCCCAATTCTATGGTCCGTATTGGGCGACAAGAGAGGTAACTCTAATACTGAGGAGCGAAAGGATTTAATGGAACGTTTTATTCAATTATTTGGTGTCGAAAAAATTGAATATTTGACAGCTGATAGAGAATTTGTTGGATACCATTGGTGGAATTTTCTTTTGGAGAAAAAGATTCAGTTCAATATCCGTTTTCGCCAGAATTTCTATGTAGTATTGAAAAATGGTAAAACAACACAAGCAAAAAATCTACTCTGTCAAAAAGGATTGCAATCGCTTTACTGCCATC
>NZ_JABANE010000047.1 GCF_012844305.1 Flammeovirga aprica JL-4 | reverse complement strand
TCATCACATAGATTGGATTTAAAGGGGAAATCACTTAGGACATTAGAAACAAAAGAGTAATATTAATTTATTTTTCAATATCTTGCTAATAGCAATTTGAAAGTGGCACAATATCAGTGAAATGAGTGGCACAAGATGAGTGAAATATATATCAATATCAGGTTAGGTAATGAAAGTGAAATATTTAGTACTTACCAGCTCTTAAATAACTATCCACAAAAAAACGATGGGCTACACCTTTATCGTTTAGGTAATTATTATATAAAGAAAAAAGACTATTCAAAAGCAATTCCTCTCTTACTACAATTCATCAAAACGTACGAGGCTTATTTTAAAGATCCAGGTGATTTTTTCTACAGTCAAGATGAAATTCTTCTAAGAAACTTTTACAAGGCAAGGGTTCATCTTAAGTTAGCTGAATGTTATAAGAAAACTAAACAAGAAACATTGAGACTACAACACCTTGAACACGGTATACATTATTATCATCAAGGGAAGTCTTTACCTAACTTCACTATCCATATTATTGGGTCATCTCTCTTCCGATCTTTAGAAGAATATTACCAAGAACAAGGGGAAAGGCAACACCACTATCTTGATTCAGCACAATACATACTTGATCAAAAGAACAAAACTTTTAATTATAAAAGCGAGCCTTTAAAATATGAAGCCATTCTACTTCATCACTTTAAAGGACACTATGCTTCAGATGTTCAAGAAAAAGAAAAACATTACTGGAAAAGCTATACTCTATTTAAATCTTTTATTGGCAACCAACTAAAAGACGAAGATCAGCTAATGCATTTTAAAGAAATGAAGGCCATTCAAAATGAATGGATTGATTTCTTCTCTACTCAATATCAAAATACTCAACGGTTAGAGTACCTTACTAAAACATTAGAAATTGTCGAGAATCTAAAATCAAATATTCTAAATAAAAGATCTTCTAATATCTCCAATCCAAACTTTGAAGAATATATACAGCAAGAAATTGTTTTTGATACCAACGATCATTTAAAACAATTATCTCCACTATTGGATCAGAAAACAATGGATCAGTACTTTGAGAAGTACTATGAAGACAAAATTTTTATTTCTTACCATCTTACTGATAATACTCTCCTGATTATTTCTTACCACAATGGAGAATATACTTTAGAAAAAAAGAAAATTGGGGTTTCAGAAACTCAAATACTTTCAGATCTCGAAGATGCTTTTGAGAAGAGTAATTATTTTATTTCAAGAGACTTTATTAAAAAACTAAATATTGTAGGGAATCAGATTCTCCCTGAGTCATTAAAGCATACAGAAAAAAAACGCGTTATTATTTCTACAGGACAAGCGTTATCCTTTATTCCATTTGAAATATTAAGATATAATAATGAATACCTAATTGAGGATTTTGCGGTTAGTTATTCTTTTTCTTTACATCATGAATATAAAGATGCAATCAAAAGAAAAGCTATTATTAGTGACAAAATTACAACATTTGGAATAGCTCCTTTTGCTTCTTCCAATCTTAGTTATTCAAAATTGGAAGTGAAAAATATTTGTGATGACTTTCTGATCAATGAGGAGGCTAATTACAATACAACTTACCAGAAAATAAAACAAGACCATTTTAAAACTCTTCATTTTGCAACACATACACACATTGATAATATTCCTCAAAAATCGTTTATCAAGTTGTCACCCAACACTGGTATGAGTGATAAAATAACGTTTGATGATATTCAAAAACTACACCTCTCTAATCTTGAATTAGTAACATTAAGCACTTGTCAATCAGCTAATGGAAAGTATATGGATGGAGAAGGAAGTTTGAGCTTACAACGTGCTTTTGCCTATGCCCAAATACCAAGTATCGTTGCAGGAAAATGGAATGTAAACGACCAAGCATCCTCTGCCATAATGAGTCAATTTTATATTTACTTAAAAGAAGGATGGGATAAGGATATTGCTTTACAGAAAGCAAAACTCGATTTATTAAGTGAAAAAGAATATCTGTACAATAACCCTATGTTTTGGGGAAGTTTAATCCTAACCGGAAATACTAATCCAATTACTTCTCCTAGCCTGAAAGTTCAATTTCTTAAAACACTGTCACTGTATTAATTATAAAAACTTTAAAACAATTATTTAAATGACTTTCAAAATTTTCAAAAAAAAATTAACTACTGAGCAAATTGTTAGCAACATCAAAGAGAATCATGACTTTGAATATACTATACAATATATCTATGACCACCACTTTGATACTGTAAAACACATCATTTTAAAGATGAATGGAGCTACTGAAGATGCTGAAGACGTATTTCAAGAGGCTCTATCAAAAGTAATCTTAAGTATAGAAGATGGAAATTTTTTAGGAACTGCTCAAATTTCGACCTATCTCATCACAATAGCGAAAAATATGTGGCTGAAAACGCTACAAAAAAGAAACAGGCTCAGTACCGTAGAATATGACGGGCAGTTTCATAATGATAAGCATTTACTCAATGAGGTCCCTCTAGGTGAGGAAGACGACCTGGATACCAGAAATGTATTTGAAAGTTTACTTCTTCAAATTGGTGAAGACTGCCAAAATATTTTGAAATACTATTACTTCAAGAAAATGAGCTATGAGAAAATTCTTGTGACATTTAAGGATAAATATTCTTCTGAACAAGCTATAAGAAATAAGAAAAGCAGATGCTTAAAATATTTAAAGAAGGGATTGGATGGCAGTATTGATGACAAAGATGATCTTTTAAGCATCATTTCATCTTGTTTTTAATTTTTTTCTACTTCACTGATTACAAAATATACAAAGTAGGATCTAATAGTTATTTAGAAGTACATCGATATGGAATACAATACAATTGAAAAAAGAATTCGGTTATCTCATCAAAATAAAAAAGTAAAATCGATTAGAGATAAAATGAAAACGAAAAGGAAGCAAAATCGGGTGAGAAACTGGAATATTTCTCTCGCTGCTTCCTTGTTATTAATGAGCGGGTTTATTTTTTACACTGCTCAAGTGACAAAAGAAGCTGTAATTACAGATGCTGTTTACTCTTATCAATACAGAGCTGAACAAATTTCTTCTAATGAAGCATTGATGCTCGCTCATGAAGAACTTGATAAGGGAAATTACCAGCAGATTTTAGAGCTCCTTTCAGATATTGAAGAATCTGATCACAAAGATTGGTTGAATCTACAAGCTAATATTGGCGTGGAAAACTATGATGATGCAAAAGTAATACTACAGAAAATCGAAAAGGATAAAGAACATCTATATCACAATCGAATTTCTACTACTTTCAAAATAGATATTACCCTATTAGCATTAAAGAAGAAAATTAATCTTTAACTAGATAATAACCTCTACTTCGATTTAACCCTTACTTGACTTAATTACTAGTCTTGTGGGGGTTTTTCTATTTATACTCAAATATTATCATTACAGAAGTTGAATTTATTTATTTAGGTAATATTTTTACTTAAAATAATGGTTAAAGATAAAGTAAATGATACTGAAACTGCTAAAAGCACCTTTCCCTTTTCTAAGTTCTCATCGTTCAAGATGGATATTTTCCATTTTAGCAGGTGTGTTTGTCTACCTTTTTCTTTTGATTTTTCAACCTTTTGAATTGCATCAAGTGCAGCTCAACAAACCCTTATTTATATCAGGTTATGGATTCATTACTTTTGGAGTGGTGAGTTTCGTATTTTTTGTACTTCCCAAAACGTTCCCTTCGGTGTTCCATAGCGACAGATGGAATGTTGGCAAAACGATTTTGTATGTACTCTTTCAATTGCTATTAATTAGTGCTTTGAACTGGGCATACACTCGGTACCTTGGCTCCTTTCCTACTATTAATACTTACAATCATTCATTTCCCTATTTTATTTTTATCACGCTATCCGTCGGCATCTTTCCTTGTGCTTTTTTAGTATTATTCTTAGAAAGAAGATTAAGAGAAGAAAAAGAATCTAAAGCAGAATCAATCAATCAAAATATATTATCACATAAAATAAAAAGTACTGAGGTAAATCAAGAGGCTTATAAAATTGGTACTGAAAAGCAATTTATCTCTTCTTTACCACATGAATTACTTTGTATTAAATCTGAAGGAAATTACTTGGAAGTTTATCAATGGAAAAATGATCAACTGCTCAAAAATGTGATCCGTCTGCCACTCAAAACAGCGAAATCTATTTTAGAAAGCGAGAAGGATTTCCATCATTGTCACCGTTCTTACATTGCCAATTTCCAACACCTAGAAAAAGTATCAGGCAATGCTAGAAACTATGAAATTCAACTTCAAAACCTACCTTTCCCAATCCCCATTTCTCGTTCCTTTTCAAAAGAATTAATTGATTTTTATCTGTAAAGGCCTTCCCATTCGTCACAAAAATGCCTTTTAATCACTCAAAAACGTCACTTCACGTCATATCTTCCCACTTGTAACTTCTTCCTAGTGTACTGATTCTACACCCTGTATGTTTGTGTTGTTATCCACTGGTAAAATAATAATACAAATGAAGACACTGCTCTTTTTATCCACATTTTTCATCTCCTTTTACTTGAATGTAACAGAAGATAAAAATACAGTTGAAGTTACAATTTCTGATATAGCTTCTAGTGAAGGTAATATCGTTATCGGTATTTATAATAAAGAAAATACATTCCCTAAATACAAAGAAATCTATCAGGGAAAAGTTATTCCTGCACAGAAAGGAAAAGTACAATGTGCTATCACCAATCTTCCAAAAGGTGAATACGCTATTGCGGTTTGGCATGATGAAAATAATAATAATGAATTAGATAAAAACTGGGTTGGTATTCCAAAAGAGAAATATGGTTTTTCCAATAACCCAGACTCAAAATTCGGACCTCCTGATTTCAAGGAAGCCGCTTTTAATTTCAATCAAAACAAAACTATTTCATTAACTATAAAACTGAATTAATCATGAGTAAAAATACATTTGACATAATCATTATTGGCGGCGGATTAGGCGGACTGACTGCTGGTGCTACTTTAGCCAAATTAGGTAAAAAAGTATTGCTGCTTGAACAACATTATGTGGTGGGTGGCTGTGCTACTACTTTCAAAAGAAAAGACTATGTAATGGAAGTAGGGCTTCATGAAATGGACGGCCTTTTTGAGAAAGATTTGAAGCTGGATATTTTTAAATTTCTAGAGGTCGAAAAAAATGTGGATCTGATTCAAGTACCGGAATTATACCGCATGAAATCTAAAAATCTGGATTTTGTTTTTCCCCATGGAAATGATGAAAGTATTGAAGCTTTAATTGAGAAGTTTCCTTCAGAAGAAAAAGGAATTAGAGGTTTTATGGCATTGATGGATGGTGTTTTGGAAGAGCTTCCTAGTTTTCCTACTAAAAAATGGAAACAGAATTTAAAACTGCCATTTATGCCTCTTACTCACCCTAATGTCGTTAAAGCATCACGAAAAACTGTTGGGGAATGGCTGGATTATTATTTCAAAGATGAAGACCTGAAGTTATTGCTTCAGGCCAACCTACTTTATTATCATGACGATCCGTACACGATGTCAATGATTTATTTTTCAGCGGCACAATCAAGTTATATCCAAGGTGGAGGACACTTTATCAAAGGTGGATCTCAGAAACTATCTGATTATTTAGCCTCGGTGATTGAGCAACATAACGGACAGGTGCAAGTAGGTAAAAAAGTTAACAAGATTATTATTGAGAACGGTAAAGCTGTTGGTGTGGAGTTTACCGACAAATACAATACGAGTAAAACTCATACTGTTTTTGGATCAAAAATCATTGCCAATACAGCGGTTCCTCTAGTAAAGAAATTACTTCCTGAAAAAGAAGGAAAAAAGCTGAATCATAAAATTAAAAACTTGAAAGCCGCTTGCTCTTTATTAAGTATTTACATTGGTTTCAAGAAAGAGATAAAAGCATTGGGCAATAAATATTATTCTACTTTTATTACAGATGACAATGTATCAAGCATCAAAGATGTTTACAGCAACAATAAAGGAGAATGGGATAAGCGAAACTTTGTATTTGTAGATTACAGTCAAATTGACTCGCAATTGGCACCGGAGGGAAAATCATTCGGAGCAATTTGTTCGGCAGATTATCTTACAGATTGGGAAAGCTTATCGCCTGAAGAGTACACTCAAAAGAAGGAAGAAGTGGCTGAAATTTTCTTCAACCGTTTAGAAGAGCATTTTCCGGGTATTAAAGATGAAATTGAATATTATGAGGTGGGAACTTCTAAAACGATACAACGCTACACGATGAATCCTGAGGGAACACCTTATGGTTTTGCGCAAACCGCCGAACAAGCTGGAAGAAATAGAACACCTTTGACGTCTCCAATCAAGAACTTACACTTTGCCGGTGCATGGACTTTCCCTGGCGGCGGATTTACGGGTGCAATCATCAGTGGTTTCTTAAGTGCACAGGAAGTCAATAAAAAGATTAAAACTACGGTGTCGGATTATGGTATTCTTGAAGATGAAAATGTCATTGAGCTGATCAAAAAAGAGTGTATTGCTGATAACACCTATGAGTTTACTTTCACCAAGCCAAAGGGTTTTGAATACCAAGCGGGTCAATATGGCATTCTTGAATTGATTAACCCTAAATTCAATGAAGTGGAGATACCGCACAGAGCCCTGTCGTTCGTTTCTCACCCTGACGAGCCTTATTTACGATTTGCTTTAAGATTGAGCGATAGTAGTTATAAAAAGTCATTGATGGCATTGGATGATGGTGCAAAATGCAAATGTTATGGCCCTATTGGCGATTTCACACAGAAGAAATTAAGTCAGCAGGATAAAGGAATTGTATTTATAGTTTCTGGTATTGGTATCACTCCCATTCTTCCACTGATCAAGGAATATCAAAAGAAGAATCAAAATACACCTATCACCTTACTGTATTCTAATAAAACACTTGAGGCTTCTGCTTATCATGATCATTTTATCGATTTGGAAAGTGAAAACTTCAGCTATCATACTGTTTTGACTGCTACTGAAAAGAGGATAGACAAATCTTATATCAAAGGAAAAATTGAAAACCTGGAGCAACATCGTTTTTGTATTGTTGGGGGAAGGGCTTTTGTAGTAGGAATGCAAAAAGAACTACAAGGTCTTGAAATCCCAAGTCAAGATATTATTGCGGATGATTTTGGGTAAAAAAAACTCACTGCATTATCAAATCTTAGATCTGATAGTGCAGTGAGCTATACTATTTTAAGAGTGAAATTTAATTATTACACTTCTTCTAATTCTTTCTCTTCTTGAGCTGCTCCCTCTTTAGGCTTCTCAATATAAGTTTTATAGATGAAGAAAGCTCCAGCTACTAAACCAATTCCCAATAAAGAATAAGCTAAAATAGGACGGGCTGCAATCCAAGCAATTGCAATTGTTACGAAACTTACGCAAACTGTCAACACACCTGCAATTAATGAAACACCAAAACCAACAATGCTTCCAATAAATGGAACAACATCTGCAAGTACTGCTAAAGGATTGAAGATCATTGAGAATGCGATAAACATCAAGATGATACCACCGATTCTACATAACCATAAAACGAAATTGTTTCCAGATTCAGCCTTTTTGATTACGCTTTTCGGAGAAACCTCACCTAAATTAACCTCATAAAGAGTTTCTCCATCACTTGTAGTGTAATTCACAAGCTTATTTCCTTGCTGCTTCGCCATTACAGTTTTTGTAACGTCATTCGGCTCATAAGAAAATGAAACTAACATATCACCTACTTTAGGATCTGAGAATGTACCCTTACCAACGAAAATTTCTGTTTCGCTTACAAGTTTAGCATACTTATTACCTTCAATGTTCGCCTCGCTCACTTTTACATCTTCTGAACGACCACCCATTAATTGAGATCCATCATAAGCACCAAAAGTAGCTTTCTTCGCATTGTAAGTAGTTGGCTTGTATAAGAATCTTTTTGGATTCTTATGTCCTTTTGCAATTTTGAAATTTTCTGAATTCTTTAAAGAACTAGACCATTCTTTTTTATAAGTATACTCTTTAGTAGTTTCTTTGCTACCTCCAAGCTTTTTCTCAGACTTTGATTTTACGTCTTCTACCCATTGGAACATTTTCACTTCTCTTCTTAAAGAGAAACCTTTCACTTCCACTTTGAACTTCTTATCCTTCAAATTTTCATCAGTATGAACTGTACCAACGACGTGCACCAACTTGCCATCGTTTTTCGGATCAATTTTATTTACATCAGCAACAACAAAAGAAGATGCACCTTCTTCCAAAGCATCAGCTCTTTTTACTGCACGACCTTCATTCCACCATAATAAATAACACGAACCGAATAATAGTACGAATCCAAATAAAATCCCAAACAATGAGTTACCAATACGCTGACCGTAAGATTCTGTTGATGTTTCAACATATCGATCTTCTCTGTCTACTGCGTCTACTTCATCTTCATAATCACTTGCGAAATGATCCTCTTCCATTGAATCTTCATCAAAAGAAGCCGCCATAGATTCTTCTTCAGCCTCTACCTCCTCTTCTACTTCTTCTTCCTCATCTGCTTGTTCTTCTTCAGCCTCTTCATCATCAGATGCCTCATTAAAAAAATCATCTTCAGCTGAAGACCCTTCATTTGTTTCTTCGTTTTCGTTGAAAAACTCTTCTTCTTCGTTATTAGTCATTTGAATATATTGTTTGAAGTTGAAAAATAATTTGCTAAAAAAAATACAAAGTTCACTTGCATTTGCTTTTACACCGACACAAACTACAATAAATTCAATAAAATAAAAAATCAGCAGTGTTACGGGTTTATAATTTTTTTTACATATATTAAGTCAGTTAAACTAATCTTCAACGAATCTTATTTTTTAAATATGAAATTCTTAGCTATTGCATTAGCATTAACTTTTTCGACTGCCATCGCAACCCCTATCGCAACAAAGTACTACATCTGTGGAACTAGTAAAGTTGCTCACATCAAAAAGGATTGCCCTGCCTTGAAAAAGTGTAAGAATAAAGTAACAGAAGTTACTTCTCTTAAATCAGGAATGTCTGTATGCAAATTTAAAAGCGGATGCAATGTTGGAGGCACTTCTCCACAGAAAAAAGCAACTACAAGTTCTTCAGCTACTAAAAAGTCATCGACAAGCAGTTCTTCAGATACAAAGAAAACATCAACAAGTAGCTCTTCACAAAAGAAAACTTCTAGTTCTTCATCTAGCAGTACTAAAAAGAAATAATTCACTACCCTCGGGTAGAATTATTTTAATTGTGAACAAAAAAGGCTGTCCTGATTTCAAAATCAAGACAGCCTTTTTTAGTAAAATTTCTTGTATAAAAAACAAGCCGGGAACGCATCGCTCAACTCCTTACCCTTGCTTGCTTCCGCACCTGGGGGATTCGGAGGAGCAAATCGACCCGACTTGCGATGCAAAGGTAAGTACATTTTTTTATTGTGCAATGGTTTTTTATTATTTTTTTCTCAAAAACTTATAAGTTAGCGCTAATTATTTAGCTTTCAATAAATTAAAGATGATTTTTTTATTGAAAAAAAATTCAAAGCTGAAAACATTATGAGAGAAGGTTTGTAATATCATCCTTGCTCAACTTCTTCATAAAGCTTTCCTCAGTGGTGATCAAAGTATCGGCCAGCTCTTTTTTACTTTGCTGTAAAGCCAAAATTTTCTCTTCTACCGTACCTCTGGTAATAAATTTATAAACCATCACCTTATTTTCCTGACCGATTCGGTGTGCCCTATCTACTGCTTGCGCTTCGATGGCTGGATTCCACCAAGGATCAAGAATGAAAACATAATCCGCCGCAGTAAGGTTCAAACCAAGACCACCTGCTTTTAAGGAAATCAAGAAGATCTGAACTTTCTTAGAGTTTTGGAACTTGTTCACCTCTTTCTTTCTGTCTTTCGTTCCCCCGTCCAGATAAGCATAATCAAAACCTTTATCGTCAAGTTCTTTCCTAAACAGTGTTAGATGCTTTACAAACTGACTAAAGACTAAAATTTTATGACCTTCTGCTGTTGCATTTTCCAGTGAGCGGATCACTTCATCAAATTTACCTGCAGAATGCTCGTATTTCTCTTCTAAGAGCACCGGGTGATTCGCTAACTGTCTTAGTTCCGTCAAACCTTTGAGAAGCATAAACTGAGACCCTTTCACTCCTGTACTTTCAATATGCTCTAGAATCTCATTTCTATACGAAGACTTGATTTCTTCATATTTTGCTTTCTGCTCAGAAGTCATATCAATATACATCACCTTCTCAATCTTCTCCGGCAATTCAGAGGCGACTTGTGATTTATGCCTGCGCATCACAAACGGCTTGATCAAGCGGTAAAGCTTTGCATATTTCTCTTCATCCTTCTTTCTTTCAATTGGATGTAAAAATTCCTTCTTAAAGAAGTTCTGTCCTCCTAAAAGCCCTTCATTCGCAAAGTTCATCTCTGACCAAAGGTCCATTGTGGTATTTTCAATTGGCGTACCTGTCAGTAACAGACGCTTTCTTGATTTCAGTTGATTGACTGATTTAGTAACAATAGACGAAGGGTTTTTGATAATCTGCGCTTCATCCAATATGATGTAATTGAAGAAGTATTGCGATAAAATATCGGCATCGATACGAGCTGTACCATATGAAGTAATCACCAAATCGTACAATCCGAACTTTTCAGGGTTCTTCTGTCTATTGGTACCTGTATAGTTTAAAATCTTCATTTTTGGTGTAAACTTCTTGGCTTCCATTTCCCAGTTATACACCAGTGAAGTAGGCATAATAAGCAAAGAAGTGCCATTTTCCGCACCTCTTTCATGCTCTAATACAGCCAAGGTCTGAACGGTTTTACCCAGACCCATATCATCTGCCAAACAGCCACCAAAATTGTACTCAGAAAGGAATCTCATCCAATTATAACCTGCTTTTTGGTAAGGTCTCAGTTTTCCTTTGAAACCTTTAGGCACATCATAATCTTCAATTTTATCAAAATCATTCAGCTTAGAAAGTCTTTCATTCAAACTCACTTTAGCTAATGATCCTTCCTTCAATTCCTGTACTAATGCCAAGTGATGTTTGTGCAATCTTGGTGTTTCAGAGTCATTATTAAGGAAATAGAAAAGCTCCTGATACTGAGAAAACCAAACATTCGGAATCACAGCAATTTCTCCATTCGGCAATTCAAACTCATGACGGCCCGAAACAATTAGCTTTCTGATAACGGTAAAAGGAATCTCAAATTCACCGAAAAGGACTTTGGTTTTAATATCAAACCAATCTCGGTCCTCTTCCACCTCTAAGTTGATGACTGATTTTCCGATAAAGTATTTCTTTTCGATTGCACCGTCCTGATCAATCAAGACATTGCTTTCCTCAAGGGCTTGAGCATTATTTGAGATCCATGAAAAGGCATCGTTTTTCGGTAAAATCACTTTCCCTTTTTTGCCAATCTCCAATCCCAACTGCATCACATTATCCCTTACCGCTTTTTCATATTTGACCTTGCGGTTCATTTTATAGAATGTAAATTCATCGTCTATATACTCTAAATTTACATGACTCTTTTTACCAATAGTACTTCCTTCTACCACACGGTCTCCATATTTGAAGACGAGGCTCAACTCCACATCATTGACTACAGGTTCACTTTCTTCCGATCCGTTGTCTGCCGTCACTATTTCTTTTAAAAGTAATGAGGCCGAAGCTTCTTCTTCCAGACGGACTATTTCAAAACCGTCTGCTTTTACTCTATAATCTTCGATCAGGTGAGTGATAAACTTTTCGTAATAGCTTGGTTCCATTTTTTTAGGAATCGCTATAAAGTTTTTAAATAAGAATGGTTTGATTTTCTTGCCATCCACTTCACCCTCGAAAGTGTAAAGCTTTCCTTCCAACAGCAACCAAGCCGGTTTGTTAGAAAGAAGCACAGCATTTTTATATTGGAACTCGACCTTTTCACCATTAAAAAACATGAAAGGCCTGTAGTTGGTATTTTCTTTATCTTTATTTCTCCAGAAACGGAAAGTAATAGATGCTTTTTCTTTCTGAACGCGGATTGTTTTGTAAGTAGGATTTCCGTCTTTTCCCATTTCAAAAACCATCTTACCCGTCAGACGGTTGAGGATTTTAATTCTTTCTTCCTCCACATAATCCAGAATTCTTTTTTGAAGCAATTCATCACCCTTCTTCTCATCAAAAGTAGATAAGAAAAACGCATTGGCCTTTTGTCGTTTTTTTCCACCAAAACGATGTGCCACAGCATCGGGCTGAATGTTGTCCATCAGGTCTATCAGTTCATAATCCTTCTCATCCAGCCTGCTCGAAAACTCATGGGCATTTCTTGCAGAAATATTCTGATGTTGAAGGGTCAACTTATTATCGTGGTTTAACTGCACCACAAAGGATTCAAATAAATAGCCTAAAAATTGATGTTCAAATAAAGAAAAAACCAATTGAAAGGGTTGGGATGTGGAAACTTTCATCTGCGCTCAGAACTCTTTTTACTAAACAATTTTTCCAATTTCTAAATCATCAAAAGTAGTATAATTAATCTTATCAACAAATCGTAAGGTTAAAAAGTAGTGCAATCCTAGTTTTTGAGACCTGCGGAAAATAATTTAAACACTTATTTTCCACAACATTGTTTCCTCTTAATTTTCAATAGGTTAAAGTCTGTTTAATCTATAATATCAGCCATAACATTCCTGTATTAGAAGCAAAATATGTTAAGAAAAATCACCATCTTTAAGTAAATTTTATTTACTAACATTAATTATGTAAACATTTGTAAGTCATTCTGCTGAATGTTAGCGATTTGAATTTTCTGCACTTAAATTTACGTTTAATCTAACGATCCAAAATTAAGATTATGTCCTCGAAATTACATACATCAATCCTTACTGTTTTGGCTATACTTATGGCTACTTATATCGTTTGGGATTTCTTTTCAGAAAGCTACGCTGATACTACTAATGAACATCAATTAATTGTAGAAGAGTTAGAAGGTCTTGGCCGACTTGAGTTATACAAAGCACATGTAAGAGATGTAGCAGAATATACTGAAGACAGTGAATATTTTGCTGATATTCCTGTTGCGAAAGATTATTTCAAATCAAAAATCCTTGCTGTTATTGGCGGTGAAATTGTAGCTTATATCAACTTAAGCGAAATTCAGGAAGATGATATTCACATTATTGACTCTACAGTTGTTGTTGATCTTCCAATGCTGAATATTGATGGAAGAGTCAATCCTAAAGAAGTCAAAGTTTATTCTTCTGAGTTTGCAAGCCCCGAGGCTATGAATCAGCTGTACATTGAAGCAGAGAAAAAACTTAAAAAGACAGGACAGGAAATGCAGCTGGAAGCAAAAGCGAAAGAAAACGCTAAACTGTACCTCGCTCCCATTCTATCTAGAATTAGCGGGCACAGAAAGGTGAAAATTAATTTTAAAGACAGTGTAAATCTGCACTACATGCGAAAATAAAAAAACACCTTCATTTCTCCTCAAAAATAGTACTATTCAAATATTTCTATTGATTTTAATAATAATATAACACTCAACTGTTGTCCACTTTTGAGGGCTATTAACATATATAATTATTAAACATTTAGCATTCTATTACATATTTAGAATCTAAACATTCTAATATTTGATTATTTTGAGAAAAAACTGTAATATACAGCAACTCATTAGTCTTTATTTTTTAACATATCAAAGACTGTCCATTTGAATCATATATCATAATCGCATTTTTTTGTTATGGGTAGAGCAACAAATTCGAATCTCCGTATTCATTTTTTCATACAACTTATTACCTCATCTTTACTTCTCATCAGTACATCCCTATCAGCTCAGAATATCCTAAGTACACACTATTCTAAGGATAATGGTCTGAAATCAGAGTACATCAAAAGTATTGCAAAAGACTCTATCGGTTATTTGTGGATGGGTACTGACAATGGCCTAGTACGCTATAATGGCTTAACCTTCAAAAGTTACGGAAGCAGCCAGCTTAACAGTAATTACATAAAACAACTTTTGCAGAAAAAGGACGGTTCATTATATGCGATTACAGACAAAGAAATTGTTCAGATATACAGCACGCCTGATGAAGTGACTTTCAAAATGTTGATGCAGACAAAAACGCCTGACGCTGATGAAGGAGATCTGTACTACGGAAAAATGCTTTATGAGGACAGAAACAATGTGCTTTGGGCTGCTGATAACTCACAAATTTTCAAACAGGCTCCTTCTGGAAAATTTGAGTTGGTGTTCAGTAATTTTGATTTAATTAATGAGGCTCAAAACAGATCATTCCAGCTTGTAGAAAATATCGATGGAGAATTGTTCGCTTTCCATCACACAGGGGCAGTTTTAAAATTTGACAAAGAGGCTAATCAGTTCTATAATCTTAATGCGAATCTAGCATTAGACAACATTCAACATGCGATTTGGTACAACGGTTCTTCTTTCCTTGTTGCTGATACAGGAAAAGGTGTTTCTCTTGTAGAAATCAAAGGAAATAAAGTAACCCGCAAACAAATTGGTCAAAGATTAGACGCTTCCTACATTCAGGAAATCGGCACTGATACTTATATGGTTTCTTGTTGGTTAAAAGGTATGTACAGACTGGAGAGTACTTATGAAGGTTTCAAACTCCACAGGGATGCTGAATTAGGTGTATACAATGGTAATGCAATGTATTACAACGACTTGGATCTTTGGTTAGCAAGAGACAACGGGGTTTCTTTATTCCAACAGCTTCCTTTTAATCAATTTGCTCAAAACATCACTACTTCGTTTATCCAAGACATTAATGGTGACGATAAGAATTTATATTTCACAGATGGAGACAACTTCTACTCGGGTAGCTTAAACTCTATCAATGAATTTAAACTTAACCATAAGATAAAAGTAAAGCCTTCAGGAAATGCTTTTTTAAATGTTTTACCAACTAAAGGAGGTGTATGGACTTCAGATGCAGAAGGTCACCTTGTTTTATGGAAAGGCAAGCAAGCAATCAAAAATTTCGACCTTTCTAATATCGGTGGAGCCATCTTTGTTATAAAACAAGACAAATACGGCAACTTATGGGTTTGTCAAGATGGTATTGCAGGTGTAATCAAGATTCAGCCTAACGGCAAAACAAAAATATATAGTGTAGAAGAAGGCGTTTCTAGTAGAGCAATCAGTATAGAAATTACAGATGCTAATGAAATCCTTTTAGGTGGTACAACCAAAGAAGGGTTAGTTTTCCAATACAATGAAGTGATTGATGGTTTTGATAACCTTACTGAAGAACTAAACTTCAAGTCGGGAGGAAACCTTCAAACTAATGATATCAGAAAGACTTCAAATGGTAATGTAATCTTAGGTACTTCGTATGGTACTTTGATTTTAAAAGATGGAAAAATCAAGCGTTTAAACCTTGGTGATTTCACATCTATCTCAAATAACGCTTTAGCCATTGACCCTTCAGAGCAACAACTTTGGATTGCAACTCCATCAGGTCTAATTCGTTACAATTTTGAACACGACGAGTACTTACGCTATACTTATAAAGATGGTCTTCCTGATGGTCAGTTAAACCACAGAGGTCTCTACATTGATGAGTTCGGTAAATTATTTATCTCTTCTACCAGAGGTATTGGTTTCGCTCCAAACTTACAGGTATTAAAAGAAACTCCGAAGCCTTTTATTGAGCAGGTGCACGTGGGTGGTGATAAGATCAGCAATGATGAAAGACCAGAAGTAGCGTCAGATTCATATTTGAGAGTTGATTTCCATATTCCTGTTTATCCAACTGAAAACGTTGCCTTGCAAAAACGTATTTTAGGTTACCCAGGATTAGATGAGTGGACCAACTTTGAAAAAGACCATGAAGGTTTATTAATTGATAAACTAGAGCCGGGATCATCTTACACATTAGAAATCAGAGGTAGAAAAACAGGTAACTTCTCATGGAGTAGACCTTTATCTTTCAGATTCTCAGTTTTTACTCCTTTCTATAAACAATGGTGGAGTTACGTAATCTATGTAGTGGGTACAATTACGATTGTCCTTATCTTCGTTCAGCTTAACATCCTTAGAAGTAGAAGAGAGCAGAAAAAACTGGAGGAACAAGTAAACCTAAGAACACAAGAGGTAGAGCAACAGTCTTCTGAATTAACAGAGAAGAACAATGAGTTGGAAAAAGCCTTCAACAGACTGAAAAGATCAGAGGCCATTCTAAACCATAACACCAAAGAACTTGAAAGAGCGAAGAGAGAGGCCGATAAAGCCGTTTCTAAGCTAAAAGATAAAAACACAGAACTTGAGGAAACTTCACGTACTATTCGTGAACAGCACCAAGAGATGAAGAGTCACAGGGAGCAAATCCTTAGACAAAACGAACTTGTAAAAGAACAAGCCCTCCTACTTTCTCAACACAACGACAAAGTGAAGAGTTCTGTAAACTATGCAAGACGAATGCAAACCGCCGTATTTGGTCAGCCTACTGAAATGGCAGAACAAATGAAAGGTATTGGTCAGCACTGGGATGGTTTTGTGTACTTGAAACCAAGAGATATTGTATCGGGTGACTTCCACTGGTATGGTGAGAAAAACGAAAACCATATCATTGTAGCGGCCGATTGTACTGGTCACGGTGTTCCGGGTGCCTTCATGTCACTGATTGGTAATGACCTTCTCAACCAAATTGTATACGAAAGAGGTATTCTTGATCCGGGTAGAATTTTGAAACTGATGAATGATATGATTCGTCAAGCCTTGAATCAAGCAGAAAATGAAAACAGCCGTGACGGTATGGATATTGCCATCTGTGTGGTTTCTCCAAAGCGTAAAACATTGACTTTTGCAGGTGCAGGCAGACCTTTATACTATATCGACAATCACAATCCTGACGAATTGAAGCGTTTGAAAGGTGGTAAGTTTGGTATTGGTGGTAAGGCTACGAAGAAGAAAGTATTTGATTCTTATTCACTGCCTTTAGAAGATATCAAAGTAATGTATATCTGTTCTGATGGTTACCAAGATCAGTTTGGTGGTCCTAATGGCCGTAAATTGATGCAGAGACCATTTAAAGAGCTTCTTTATTCTATCCATGAAAAAGAAATGGACCTTCAGGGTAAAGCATTGGATCAGTTTATGGAACAATGGATGCTTCATGGCAATCAGAAACAAATTGATGATATGTTGGTGATTGGTCTGAAACCGCACGTAATTATTGACGAGGAAAGTGAAAAAGAAATTCTACTTGTCGATGAACACGAAGCACAGAGACAATCAATCTTCTAAATCAGAATATAAAATCATTAAGAAGGAAGTTCAAAATGAGCTTCCTTTTTTTACGACTGACAAATTTCAACTAAAACCAACAATGCAAATTACCTGAAAGACAACTGAGCTAAAAGTTGCATTAAAGTTCATAAATAAATTTTTTAAGAAATTTTAAGTTATTATTTTTACATAACACATTCTAATATAACATATCACATTCTATAAATGCCCTACTTCATTATTTTGCTATTTATGTTATTCTCAAATAACTTATTTGCCCAATCTCAGCAAGTCGATACTTCCTACAAAACAATTTACCTTATTGAAGATGAAGGGCTATTAGACAAGTATGACGCTGAGGAAAGAAATGTGATCACATTGACTCATCCACTAGAGGAATGGCACTTCTTCTTTGAAAAAAATAAACTTATCGCTTTTGAATGCATTCAAAAAAACTTCCTGTTCGAAGAGGTTTTTGAAGTGAGACCCAACATCTATGAAGACAAGAGTGGCTTTTACAAACTCTACACTCAAATCAAAAAGCCAAATGAAATTTCCATCACAATAGAGTCTAAAAACAACCTTACAGACCTGTATTTCCACGAAAATAATAATGAAGAAGCAACATTTTACTTTAAAAAAATGGTAGTTAATAAAAGTAAATTGTAAATTACAACAACATTCAGTTAAACAAACATTATCAATCTAACTAAAGTGTTGTACGATGCATCACTTTTTACATAACTCTCATTATTATGAAATACATTTTTTCGAAAACACTTCTAGCTCTTGCTTTTTGTGCTCTCTTCACAGTGCAATCCAATGCACAAGGCTGTGCCGATGCCGGATTATGTAGTATTGGTCCTATGAAAAGCAGTGAATTCTTTAATGATACTCCTACTCATGGCGAGCTCCGCTTCAGACCTTCTTATGGTCTAGGGGAGAAACAGGTCCATGTGATTGGTTTACAATTAGAAGGAGATTATAATATTAAAGATGCCGTTTATTTCCAATTCCAATTGCCTTATATCATTTCTACGGGTGATCTTGGTAATGCCAGTGGTTTAGGCGATTTGACTTTATCACTATCAGTTCCTGTTTACAAAGGAGACCAAGTGACGACGACTATTTTTGGTGGTACTAAAATTCCTTTCCAAGACGGTAATGCAATGCATAATGGCAATCCACTTCCTATGGCTTATCAACCAAGTTTGGGTACATACGATATTTTAGGGGGAGTTGCGGTAAGATACAATCAATTTTTATTCTCAGCAGGATACCAACAGCCATTAACTCAAAATGAGAATACTTTTGTGGAAACAGGAGCTGATCCTGATAACGAATCATGGACAACGAATCAATTTGAAAGACAAGCCGATTTAGCCATCAGAGCTGAGTACTCAAAAGAGAACCCAGAAAAAATCAACTGGAAAGCCGGTTTACTCGGAATTGTTCATATGGGAAATGATACTTATGTAGATCCTGAAGATAATATACGCAAAGAGATTGATGGATCAAGCGGTCTTACCTTAAACTTAACTGGAGGTCTTTCGAAAAGTTGGGGAGAATATACTTTAGGTGCTGACCTTGGTTTTCCTGTAATGGCAAGAACTGCTCGTCCCGATGGTCTTACAAGAACATTAGTAATTGGTTTTTACGGTGGTTGGAAATTCTAAATCACTGACTCAATAAATCTTATTCTAAAGCTTTCTATATACTTCAATGGTATGGAAAGCTTTTTTATTAAGTAATCTTTAACGCTCAGTTCATCCTATCAGAGGGGTTCATTAAGGCTATTTTACCATTAAATGAACTATCAAAAAAAGGTGCTTTTCTCTTAAAGTTAAGTAGTATATTCATAGTGTTGAAACCCAATTAAATTGAAACTATGAGTTTAGTAAATCAACAACAGTACCTTTGGGAAGGTGGTTTGGAGCGTGCAGAATCGAAAGATATGAGCTTTCAAATCACACTCTATTACAATGATGAGTCAGAAGAAACATTTTTCGAGTCTTCCTCAACTGATCTTACTGAAGATGAAAAGTATCATGAAAAACTATTACACCTTGAAGATGTGATTGATTTCTATATTGAATTGGACGGAATCATCGCTTAAAGAAATTATAACTTCCTGAGAAAGTGAATTTCAAATTTATTTTACAGGATGCTTTATAATCCAAAGACTATTTACTCTGATGCGATTAGCCCTTTCTATGATGTAGAAAGGGCTATTTTATTTAAGAGTATGTTTGGAGCTTCTTTTAATCAGCCAGTGATAATGTTTCACCATCCACCTCAGAAGATATTATATACTGATTCGCTTTCCACTTATACTTACTGTAATAGGCTTCCGCAAGCATTTTCATTCCATAAAGCATTTCTTCTTTAGGATAAGCCACTGAAACCATCTTCATTAATGTCCTGTTTTCTGAACTGTGGGAGTATTGGAAAAGTACCCACAGCCCTGTCTCGTCCATTTTTTTCAAGGCTTCCGTCATTCCGTATTCATCATATAATTTATCTTGAAAAAACTGTCCTTTTACTGAAACTAGCTTTCCAGCTTTTACTCTTCTATTGTACAACTCCTCCTCTCCTAATGCATAAATATAAGCCTGCATTAATACCACATCATTATAATCAATGCCGTTGCTTTCTGATACCATTACTGAGTTTCCTCTAAACGGAATATATTTCTTTACCCATTCCAAATGCTCCCAACTGGCAAAAATCTCAGGATCTGCTTGTGTTAAAGAGTCAATCATTTCCATATAATGCAGTCTTTTGAATGATAGGCCTTAAAGAACGGATTTGAGGAAATTCTGTTGACATTTTTAAAATATTCCCCTTTAAAACCAAAATGTTGCTGAAGCGGAATATCTTCATATTCATCACTTTGGTGCAGTGTAAGCCAATATTTCATTGCCGACTCTGGAAAAGGCACAGTCACATAAATATCCACATTAGCATGTTGTTTATCCACTTTCGACATTCTATAGGCCAATGAATTGGCTAGTTCTGGCAATACATTCGCATAAAGTTTTTTAAGCAAGGATGCTGAATCAAGCAAGTTTTGCTTTCTGATGACAATAGACTGAGAATTATAGATCGACTCTAAATCTGAATCATCAAATCCTGGAACTTTCACTGGCTTAGGAGCATGGAAAGGAACAGCATCAAGAAAAACGGGCATCGTTCCCTGTTTGGCAACTATTTCTTTAATGATAAATGAGTTGATATTAGAAATCCTCACACAACCTCCGGAAAGTGCAAAACCCAACTGATCCACACGGTTGGAACCATGAATATATAACTGTCTTTTTCCTGAATTACTGTTGTCAATATAGCATACTTCCTCGGGAGATTTCTTTAAATATTGAGGTGCGGCAAGATCTACATATTCAGAACCGAAGTTCTGTCCAATCAAACCAAACTGATTACTGCAGATATACGCTTTTTCAATTTTAGTATTTTTTCTGTAGATGTACATTGCCTCTCCATCATAAGCCTGACGGTGAAGTTGGTAAAATATATGCTTAGGATCAGTCGTAATCGTTCTGGACTGCCATCCTTTTTGATGATAATCTTGATATACTAAAAAATAACCCAATGGCGTCTGTCCTGAATCATTCTCAAACCCAACTCCCTTCCATGCCGAAGAGATATCAATCTCCACTAATTCCCCATTCGCCATATTAATGATATACCCTTTCTGTCCTCCTACATTTTTCTTCGCAATATTTCCTACAAAAGCATACCCTGACTGAATCTCCTTAGTTTTTCTCAAATAAAGAAATGCCTTTTGGAGTTTCTGATGCACAAATGCGTAATATTTTGGGTCTGACTTTTTAGACAATACGCGCATACCGCATTTAGAGTCAGCGTTCAGCATTTCCTTTTGGTGTTCTGTTAGTTCAGGATATTGCTCCAATAGCTGATTCAGAAACTTTTGAGTAAGTTCTCCCAAACTGACTGGCATCAGTTCTTTTGCTTCTTCCAACTGTTGAATGGCAGGAATTGTATACACTTCCTCTTTTATACTTGCAGGCACACTTCCTCTTGAACTCACATAAACTGCCTTTCCTGTTAAATTTCTCCAGTTAAAATCCTCTGAAGAAAAAGCTGTCAGATCATCTGTTTTCTTTTGTGATTGCTGAGTGGCACACGAAAAAAATAAAAGTATTAAGGTGCCTAAAATAACTCTATTGCGATGTGTTATCATAAGAGAAATGAATATAGAGATTGAAGAAGGATTTTATATTAAAGACAAAAAATTCTAAGGTGTAGTTCTTTCACCCACCTTAGAATTTTTCTTTTGTAACTAGTCTACCCAATGCAAAACGTTCCGGATTACACTCCAGTGTTTGTCTGTACTTGTAGGATCTTCACCTAAGATCCAGTAATCATAAAAACGCTGTATTGTTCCATCTTTGCGGTTGACCTCGATCCAATCAGAAACAAAGTTGGCCATGTTTTCATCATTATTGCCTACCGGATAAGCAAGAGGCAGAGTGATACTGTAAGGCATTGGATTTGCAATCTGGAACTCCGGGTGCAAGAGCGTCAAAGCGGCTCCTCTTTCTGCACTTGTTAGCAAACCACTCAGCGGAATACTGTCAGGTTGATTATCGAAGAATTCATCAACAGAATCTAAACGTACTGCTTTGGCGTTCGGGAAATATTTTAAAAACTTCTCTGCAACATCACGTCTTTCAAAATAACCAATATTGAAAGAATCTAATGCCGCTGTTTTCTCAAAAGTCTTGAATTGATCTGCGTGATCTCCCACTACAAGTGCCATTGTCACATCAATGTACGGTTTTGAGAAAGCTAATTCTGCAGAGTATTTACTTGACATAAAAATATCTGACATGACAATATCAAAATTATCATTTTTCAGCTCTTCCGGCATATTCCCTACTGTAATAGGTACAAACTCAATTTCAGCATCAAGCACAGAGCCTAAAACGTGTGCCATATCGATACCGAAACCTACTAACTCTCCTTTTGCATTGAAATAACTGAATGGAATTTCGTTTTCATAGAAACCAACTCTTATAATTCCTCTTCTCTTTATTCTATCCAAAATACCTTCTCCTGCTTTTAATGGAACTGGATTAGGTGATGCTTCAGGCAATACTTTAAAAGGTACTAATTGATGTACCAACTGCATATTGGCTATTACTTTATCATTTTGATATACATCTTTTAGAGAATAAGCTAAGAAGTAACGGAGTGGAATAAGTGTTCCTATAAACAAACCTACAGAAACGGTAATCAGCATCGATATTTTACGTTTCTTGATCTTGAAAAAGCCATGAGATGTGCCTAATGTAAGGATTGTAAGCGTAATCAAGTGCATGGCTCCCAGCACTACCCTCACCCTGTCTGTAAATACCGTAGAAACAACAAAAAGTTGAAACATATCTTTCGGTATTTTTAAAATGTCAAGCATAAACGGAATACCTGTCACAGGTGCCACAAAACTACTCAGCAAGGTAGCTCCCACAAACATTGGGTAATCTTGAAAAGTGATACTATTACCTACAAACCAAGCAGCGAAGGGTACGAAAACAAAAATTACCAATGTCCCCAAATTAGGAAATGGATAAGCTAAGGGCATCAAAATATCAGTACCAGCATTATTTTCATCATTTCCTAAGTCGTATTCCTTATATAATTCCTTCAAATCCTCAATCAATTGAGGAAGCACTACAATGATTTTACCCGTGGCAAAAATGGTAATCAGCGTGGCTTTGGTAAACTTGAAAATATCTTTGTATTTGAAAGGAGTACAGGCGGAAATCAACATAGGCAACACCCAAAATACCATAATAAGCACTGCAACAATATAGGTAAGCAGATAGGCCTGCATTTTCCCTAATTCGTCTAATGTCATCGTTCCTGCTGTACTTGCCGCAATAGCGAAAACACCTGCAGGCGTAAGCTTCACTACCAGTTTGTTCACTTGGTTTAATGCTTTATTAAAGGCATCCAAGCTATTTAGTAAAAGATCCTTGTCCTTTCCGTTGATTTGCATCACACCAATGCCGACTAAAATAGAAAACAACACTACTGCCGGCACTTTACTTTCTGCTAGTGAGAAAAAGGGATTGGAAGGAATATATAATTTCAGGAAATCAATTTCAGGTGGAGGGGTAATAAAACTTGTACTGAAAAAATTAGCGGACTTCCATTCAGGAAAAGCAAAGGGAAGAATTAACACAACGCCAATACCAATCGCTAGTAATAATGCTAAAGTTCGAATACCATTAATGATTAGTTTACGTCCTTCCTCTAAAGAAAGACGTCCTATATTGACGATCAATGAGAATACAATATAAGGCAGTACAGTCATCTGCAACAGCCCAATAAATGCATCACCAAAAATTCCAAGATGTTCACAGTATTCCCCGAAAAACAAACCAACACTAATGCCTAAAAACAGGCCTATTAGAATTTTGGTTGATAATGTCATTGGTTTCTTTTCCTTTGAAGTTTTGGATGGATTAGACATATAGTTTTTTGTAGTAAGTAAAAAAGGATTGTTCATCCTAATATAAATAAAGGCTGCTCCTATTCCTAAAAATTGGAGCAACCTTCTATTTATTTTAAACCTTTTACGTCTATTATATAAAAACCTAATGCTTAGACTTAAGCCTCTTCTTCTATTCGTTCCATGATTACTGCACAAGAAGCATCGCCTGTGATATTCACGGCTGTTCTGAACATATCAAAGATTCTATCCACACCAAAAATCAACGGCAAGGCTTCTACCGGAATTCCAACTGCCATCAATACAGCTACTGACAATAAAGTCGGTCCTGGTACCCCTGCTGTTCCTACTGCTCCTAATACGGATGTAATAGCAATGGCAATATAATCTCCAAATCCAAGTTCCATTCCATACATCTGTGCAAAGAAAATAGCTACCATAGGGTTGAAAACTGCATTTCCGGCCATATTAACTGTGGCACCTAGAGGCAATACAAATGATGATACCGAACGTTTTACCTTCATGTTGTCACAAGCTTCATAATTTAAAGGCAACGTTGCCAATGATGAAGCGGATGAAATAGCAAAAATCTGAGGAGTGATCATTTCTTTTATAAATTTCAAACCTGAAACCTTTCCAAACAATTGTACTAGTCCTCCGAACACTGGGAATGCAACAATCAAAAGTGCCACCATATATAAAATAAACAGATTGCCAATGTTGAACAATACATCATAACCAAACGTACCGACAGCATCTGCCATTAAACTCATCACACCAAACGGAGCCAACCACATTACTTTGATGATCATCCATGTCAAAACATCATTCACACCCTCAATAAACTTACTTACTACTTCTCTTTTATCTTCAGAAAGTTTACCGATTCCAACTCCAAAAAATAATGAGAACAATATGATTTGCAATACGCTTCCTTCGGTTAAGGATTTGAAAGGGTTGGAAGGAATTGCTCCCAATACAGTGTCCCAAAAACCAGCTACCTCACCTTTTTCTGCAAGGCTGGCATCCATCATTCCATTGGCTAGAATGGAGAGATCAAGTCCTTTGCCTGGTTCAAACAATACAGGTAAAAGAATACCAAAGAAAACCGCGATAAAGGAAGTTGCACCAAAATAAACAAAAGTGAGTGTACCTATTTTTCCTGCGTTCTTTGATTTCCCTAATGCCTGAGCACCCATAATGATGGAAAAGAACACCAAAGGAACTACAAGCATAGACAATAGCTTGATAAATATTTTTCCGACAGGAGCAATTACTGATACTGCTGGACCGAATTCAATGCCCAATAGTACCCCTAGAATCATGGCAATGAGAATGGCAATACCAAGATCTATTTTAAAAAACTTCATGTTTAGTGATTAGTATATGTAAATAAATGTGTTTCGAAAGTTAATAGATTAACCTCAAACTTTTAGTAATGTGTTTGTTATTGCATTTAAATGCATAAAAAAAACCCTATCACGTTACCGTCATAGGGTCTAAATTTCAATAGGCCTTTCCTTACACTCTTAAACTATTTCTTAAAGTTATAAGTATACTTAGTGTCTGTTTCTAATGGTCTTGCTGAAGAAGCAGCCTCAGTATGAGTATAAGTTAATACTACTTCTGTTGCAGTTCCATTAATTACAGGAGGTGTATCCCAATCTAAGGCTAAGAAGCTTGTAAGTGTATACTCTTTGTTTTCAAAACCTGTAGGCATTGGCCAGCTTGTGTCATAACCTGAAACAGTTACTGTAGATGCATCAGTAGAGATGCTTGCAGTTAATTTGAATTCAGATGTAACTACCGCTGGTTCAGTAGCGTCAGGATCTGCAGAGAATACAATTACAACTGGATCTGTTCCTGTTCCTGGATCTGGATCATCAGAACCACAACTAGATACAAATGTCATTAAGCCAATTAGCGAAATTAAATAAATTGCATTTTTCCAAATGTTTTTCATTACAATAGATTTTTAAGTTTTAGAATGTAATAGAGACAATTGAAATAAGGAGACCGACATAGCAAATATAACATAATAAATTATTATTTATAATTTTCCATGAATATTTTCTCCTCGCAGAATTCATACTCATAAGGCTGATTACTACAGATTAAAGTGATTTTTCCTTTACTGCAGAGGGGCAACCAATGCTGATACCAAGCTATATTTTTATGATCTAAATTACTTGTAGGTTCATCGAGCATCAGGATAGATGCTTCTGAAAAAAAAGCTAAAGCTAACTTTAGTTTCTGCTTCATTCCTGAAGAAAAAGCTTGTATTTGTTTATTGGCCGCATTCTTAAAACCTAAAATCTCTATGATTTCTTCATTTGATTTAGTCAGTGGTTTCAAACGTCTATGGAAATTCAAATGTTCCGCTAAAGTATATTCTTCCACCAGTTCTGTATAAGGCCCTGCCAATACAATTTCTTTCCATACTTCATCCACAGGAATCTCTTTATCGTTCTTCCTGTAGGTTATTTTTCCTTTAGAAGGGTCATTAATACCTGATAGAATTTTTAATAAAGTGGACTTTCCACTACCGTTACCTCCTACAATAGCGTAAGCTTGATCACTTTTCAGTGTGTAATCAATTCCTTTGAAAATCCATTCTCTACTGAACTTCTTGCTCAATTGTTCTACTATTATCTCCATTCTGTTTATGTATTAATGCAGGCAAATATACATTAGATTCTGTTTCCTGTAAACATCCGTAAATACTATTTCCACACAGACACCACTGCTTATTATTTTTTAGGTTTTGTTGAGATGAAAGCAGAACAAAACAAAAAGCCATTTCTTTATCTTAAAATGAAAAAATGGCCTCTTAAATATAGCTTTATGAAGAGAGGGTTTAGTACCCTTTAATAATTCCTCTTTCTGATTTCTTAAGGAATTCCAAAATAATATCGCGTTCTTCAGATTCCTCAATTTCTTCTTCGATCTGACGGATAGCTTCTGTCATTGTGAAGCCCCTTGTATAGATCATTCTATACATTTCGTGTACCTCTTGCAAGGTATCTCCTTCAAATCCTCTTCTTCTCAACCCTACTGAGTTAATACCACAGTAGCTCAATGGCTCTCTTGCTGCTTTTACAAATGGAGGAACATCTTTTCTTACCAAAGATCCTCCACCAATAAATGCGTGCTGACCAATTTTCACAAACTGATGAACAGCCGCAGTACCAGCAATAATCACATGATCATCAATCTCCACGTGACCTGCAATTTGAGTTGCATTGGATAAAATACAGTGATCACCCATAATTACATCATGAGCAATGTGAACATAGGCCATCAACATACAGTTGCTTCCTACCACCGTTTTCATCTTGTCTGTCGTACCTCTACTTACTGTTACACACTCTCTCAACGTAGTGTTATCACCAATATAAGTAAGAGTTTCCTCCCCTTTGAACTTTAAATCTTGAGGTATACCTGAAATTACTGCACCGGGAAAAACTTTTACGTTTTTTCCAATTCGGGCTCCATCCATGATTACGGCATTTGGCCCAATCCAAGTCCCTTCTCCAATCTCTACATTGCCTTGAATAGTTGCAAAAGGCTCCACCACCACACCTTCAGCTATCTTAGCATCCGGGTGGATATTTGTCATTGGATATTTTTCAGTATAAGGATTTTTAGTCATCTTCTAATTGTGGTGATAATATCAGTGTATTCCTACAAATATTACCTCGATTTTTTAACATTAAGACTTCTGACAAGAAAACTTTTTGTCATAGGATGCAAATATATCGAATAAAAAGATGAGTTGAAAGTAAGTGTACTCTCAACTCATTTTCTCAATATTTATGCATTATCTTTTTTTACCAGACTTGCCGTCATGATTGCTTCAGTCACAAGCTTATCACCTACATAAGCTTGACCTTTCATTTTCGCAATTCCTCTACGGATTGGCATTAATAATTCACATTTGATTACCAATGTATCACCAGGCATTACCATTTTACGGAACTTACACTCTTCTACACCTACAAAGTAAGTCCAGTAGTTTGCAGGATTGTCCACAGTATTAAGTACTAAAATACCACCTGTTTGTCCCATTGCTTCAATCTGCAATACACCTGGCATTACAGGGTTGCTTGGGAAGTGACCTTGGAAGAATGGCTCATTGATCGTTACATTTTTCACACCAATCACATAGTTATCTGTGATTTCTGTGATTTTATCCACTAATCTGAATGGGTAACGGTGAGGCAACATTTCCTCAATTTGATTGATATCATAAATTGGAGGAAGTGCAGGATCATAAGAAGGTACGTTTTTACGTGCCGACTTCAACATCAAGCTCTTCAATTTACGAGCAAATGCTACGTTAGCAGCGTGACCAGGTCTTGCAGCAAGGATCTGTCCTTTGATTGGTCTGCCCACTAATGCTAAGTCACCTACCATGTCTAATAATTTATGACGTGCAGGCTCGTTAGGGTGACGTAATTGTACGTTGTTCAAAATGCCTTCTTCAGCAACTTCTACTGACGGCAATTCAAATAACTCCGCTAATTCGTCTAAGATTTCTGGAGAAACAACTTGGTCAACAACAACAATTGCGTTGTTAAAGTTTCCTCCTTTGATAAGGTTTGCTTTGCGCAATGCTTCCACTTCGTGTAAGAAACAGAATGTTCTTGAAGAAGCAATCTCTGAAGCAAAGTCCTCAATATTATTTAATGCAGCGTGTTGGCTACCTAATACTGGAGAATTATAGTCCACCATTACAGTAAGTCTATAATCATTCAATGGCAACGCTGCGATTTCTACTTTACGATCATCCTCTTTGTAGAATACCCCTTCAGGTACTTCAAAGAAGTTTCTCAACATAGATTGTTCCTCTACACCAACTTCCATTAATGCTTCAACAAACTTGATAGAGCTACCTTCCATGATTGGAGGTTCAGGACCGTCAATTTCAATTAAAACATTATCAATCTGCAAACCTACTAATGCAGCCAATACGTGCTCAACAGTATTTACTCTTGCGCCGTCCTGCTCGATTGTTGTACCTCTTGAAACGTCTACTACGTTATCAACATCACAATCCACGATAGGTTTACCTTCAATATCTACTCTTTGGAACTTAAATCCATGATTTTCAGGAGCCGGATTAAAAACCATCTTACTGATTGCTCCTGTATGAATACCAACGCCTTCTACAGTCACCGGCGCTTTTATAGTATGCTGTTTTGTATACATCATAAAATAGAAGTGGCAATTAAGATTGCCTAACTACTTGGTTAATTTCTAATATAATAGCGGTTGTGTATAAAACACAACTACAAACTTAATACTTTTTTCTCAAGATCTCTCACAATTCTTTGTAACTCAGGTAGCTTCCTGTATACAGCGAATGCTTTTAAGTGATCCATTTGAGATATAGCAGGTGATCCCATGATTCTTGTACCTGGGTTTTTCACAGTCTGAGCTAAACCTGATTGAGCGGCAATCATTGTTTTGTCAGCCACTTGAATGTGACCTGAAACGCCAACTTGACCACCAATCATACAATTTGCTCCTACTTCACTTGAACCTGAAACGCCCGTTTGTGAAGCAATCACAGTATTTGACCCAATGACAACATTGTGTGCAATCTGAATCAGGTTATCTAATTTCACACCGCTTTTCAATACTGTCGATCCCATTGTTGCTCTATCCACAACAGTGTTAGCACCAATATCTACGTTATCTTCTAAAATCACATTCCCGATTTGAGGAATAGTTTTATAAGTTCCGTCTTTTTGAGGAGCAAAACCAAAACCGTCAGAACCAATAACGGCACCTGATTGAAGAGTACAATTATTACCTAACTTTGAGCCATGGCAAATCTTCACTCCAGCGTAAATCACACAGTTATCACCAATTTCAACCCCCTCGCCAATAAAAACTTGAGGATGAATTTTAGCATTTTTACCAATTTTAGCTCCTTTTGAAATGTAAGTAAATGCTCCAACATAAGCCGTTGCCTTATCCATTTCTACAGATTCATCGATAAAAGCAGGCTGTTCAATACCCACTTTTGCCAGACTTAGCATTCTTTGGTATTCAGTAAGAAGGTCAGTGAAACCAACATAAGCATCTTCCACTACGATCATAGCACAAGGTACTTCTTGTTTTGGTTCAAAACCTTTACTTACGATTACAGCACTTACTTTTGTTGAATAGAGATAATCTTCATATTTCATGTTGGCAAGAAATGAGATCGCATTAGCATCTCCTTCTTGAATCTTAGCAATTGCTGATATCTTTGCATTCGGGTCTCCCCCTACTACTTCGCCCTGTAGTAATGCTGCAATTTGTTGTACTGTAATCTCTAACTTCATAGTAAGGTTCCTATGTATCTTTTTTAGATAATTATATTCTTTTTTTTGAGCTAACAATAAATATTAGCCAAAAAATCACGCTAAGATACGATTTTGGGTTGGCATAGATAATATTTTGTTACAATTTTCGTCAAAACTTCTATGTTTGGTAAGTCTGATGCCTCAGAGATATCTATTACTTCCCCACTATTCATCTTCACTTTAATATTCTGCTTATCAGAAGTATACGCTGAATTACTCACCTCACCTGCAAAGCATAAATAAGGTAAATCTTCCTTTGAAAAACCTTTTGATAATAAATCCTTCTCTATATATTTTAACTTTTTTTGTGATATTTTTTTCGAAGACATTTCTAATTGAAACAGTTTTCGGTTGATCAATCCCTCAATAATAAAGTCTAAGACCTTATCTCCTGAGTTTTTCCACTGTTTTATAGCCGACCAGATATTGTAATCATCTAGTTGTAAGAAATGTTCTAGCAATTGACCATTCTGCACAAAGTCTTTTTTCTTAAACTCATTGACCAGAAAAAAGTTAAGATCAGGATCACACAACATATTTTGTCCTTCCTGCATCAGTTTTTTCGCTCTTCTTATGATACTCTGAAGCATCAATTCAGCCGCTAATCCTGTTTTATGCAAATACACTTGCCAGTACATCATTCTTCTTGCATTCAAGAAACGGTCAATACTGTAAATTCCTTTTTCCAAGACTACAATTTCATCATTGTGCACATCAAGCATTCTGATAATTCGGTCTGCTCCCACACTTCCTTCTACCACACCTGAGAAAAAACAATCTCTTTGCAAGTAGTCTAGCCTGTCCATATCCAATTGACTTGATACAAGACGATGGAAAAAGTTTCTTTTATAAGTTCCTTCAAAAATGGCAATAGCAAGATCCAGGGCCCCATTAAACTCTGCATTCAATTTATGCATCAGCAGAGAAGTAAATTCTTCGTGGTGTACATTGATTAAAACGTGTTCTAATGAATGAGAAAAAGGACCATGTCCTAAATCATGAAGAAGAATGGCAATCATTGCGGCTTCTTTTTCTTTCTTTGAAACCTTAGTTCCTTTTCTTTTAAGGGATTCCAAGGCTAGTTTCATTAAGTGCATTGCACCTAAGGCATGACTGAATCGGGTATGCTGTGCTCCGGGATATACAACACTAGACGTCCCCATTTGTTTGATTCTTGTCAATCTTAAGAAAACAGGGTGATTCACCAATTCTAAAATCAGTTCTGAATCAATTGTCACAAACCCATAAATAGGGTCATTTATCATCTTGTATACCATATATCAAAAAGTCTGTTTTTAAGTAACTTAAATACTATTCAAAAATAATAGAAAGAAAATGGTTTTGGTATTTTCGGGTGTATATATACAAAAAAACAGGCTCTAATTTTACATTAAAACCTGTCTATTATATTCTTAAAAGTGAAATCTGTTTAAAAGCAGATACTCTGACTTTTATTAAAATCTTTTCCCGACACTCAACTGAAACTCTGTACGGCTGTAATTAATATCAGTAATAGGATAAATTAATACCGTATTTCCTTCATTGTCCACAAAGTTATCTTCAAGCTGATAAGGACTATCGGTTCCTTTCCATTGACTGTAGACAACCGATAAATCAACATAGAAATTATTGTTTCTATAACCTAAACCTCCTGAATAAAATGACCTGCTTTGATCTACAAAACGGTACTCTTCTTTGGTTGGGTCTTGATAATAGGCATATCCAGCTCTCAACATAAAACGTTTATTTAGCCTGTACTCTCCCCCCACTCTAATATTTACCGTATTTCTATACTCTTCTCCAAGAATATAATTATCGCCTGCAAAGTTCAGCTCCTCTTCAATAGGATTCATGGTGTACTCAAAATAATAAGTAGTTCCCTTACTGATTTTCATTGCTGAATATCCAATGTACTCCACATCCAACGTGATAAATCCTTTTTTACCAAAGAAACCTGAAATACCACCTGACGCTTTCCATGGCGTATTCATATTGTAACGTGTTCTAATCTCATCATGATGTGATGATCTTACACCAGAGTATTTTTGAGAGTCATTCGCTGCGTTTGGATTATATAAATCAACTCCTCCTGGATTATAAATATAAGATTGTCCATCTCTAAAATGATTTGCCTGATAAGTAGAATCATTCCATGTGTAGTCAGCATTTCTAGTCAATGACGCACTGTAATAATCATTCAGAGCATACCAAGTTGGTGAAGTATAAGTAGCTCCTACTCTTATTGCATCAATCGGTCTCCAAATTACACCAGCTTGTAAATTAATACCCCATCCTGTTGTTTTAAATCGCTCTGTTAAACCAAGAGAAGTAAGTTCTGCCTCTCTCAATTCCACATAATTACTGGTTTTAGTATAATTGATATTCTGAACACCTACTTTAGCTCCAAAATAAAGCTTGTCGTCAAAATTGCCACCATAGGCAAAAGATGTTTCATATTGCCCTCCTCTCGTTTCTACCAGCTGAGATCGTTGTGACACTCTTGAAGTTGTAAAACCATCTGCATCACGATCAATATTATAGTAGTAGTAGTTCTCATCATAATAATTAGGGTCATTTGGACTTCTATCAAAAACAGGTTTTATTAAATCTAAGGCGTAAGCCATACCTGCAAATGTAGTGGGAGAAAATTGCTTTTCTTCTTCCATAAAACCCTGAGAAAAACCATAAGAAGCTTCTTCAAAAGCATTCAATAATGAAGTAGGGTTATTACTTCTATCTACGTAAGATACATTACTATTAAAATCTGCAATACGGTTGAATGAGATTGCAAATGCTCCTCCTCTCCATTTACTTCCCCCTCCTGAAGAAGATTTAGAACTTGAAAAAACGGCTCCTAGTTCGGGTAAAAAGAACCTTGTTTGCCCTGCGTCTCCATTGACTCCGGTGCCTGATGCACTTGAATTTGTCAAACCTAATCCCGCAGAAACATGATATTCTGATTTACGCATAAATCCTAGTCCTGCGGGGTTTAACATTGCATGTGAAATATCACCACCTAATGAAACTCCAGCTCCACCTAATGCTCTAATACGAGCAGATCCCATAGGATTCTGTTGTGAAAACCTCACAGCATCTCTATAATACCCAACTGGATAAAATTCTGACTGTGCACTTACTGATAACGAGAAAATTAAGGGTAGTGCGATTAATAAAATAGGTTTGATAAGATCTTTTGTATTCATATTAGTATGATGTATTTTCTAAAAAATTGGGGAGTCAAAAACACATTTAAAATTTAAGACAAGAACATATTTAAACATCATTCCGAGCGAAATTCAGTCATAAAGTTTATTTAAATACCTAATCAGAAGTTAGTTGATAAGTTTAATTAGACACTTTTGAATAAGTACTTAGCGATGAATAATTGCCCGTAATTAAATTCGCAATAGTTCATTATAATAATACGAATTTGAATACATGTTTAATTACAGGACGAAAGTTACAAAAAAGGATGTCTCATATTGAAACATCCTTGTATATTTTTTATGATTTTGACTATCTTCTTCTTACTGATCTACCGGCAGATCCACTGCTTCGTCCTCCCATAGAAGAAGGTGAGGCACTTCTGAATGAAGAATTACTGTTCGTAGGTCTTCTGAAGCTACTGTTATTATCAAATGGACTGCTACTTGGGCGTTGTGAACCGAAGTTTGTTGTTGGTCTTGTTTGAGACGCAGATGGTCTTCTTGTAGTACCAACACCATTATTGGCCATTGATGTTCTATATCTTTCCGGATATTTAATTCTATTCGTTGTTGAACCAGGTCTTTGAGCTACACGTTGATGTCTTTCTTGACCAGGGTTGATTGGCACATACACTGGATATCTTCCATAGCCGTAACCTGGGTAGCCGCCATAACCATATCCAAACATTGGGTCATACATACCACCCATGCCGTACATAGGGTGACCGTACATTCCGCCATACATCGGGTGGCCATACATGCCTCTCATACCATACATACCGCCCATTGGGTAGCCATAGCCAGGATAGCCCCATCCAGGGTACATTCCCATGCCCATTCCGATACCAAGACCTAAGTTGAAAGCAGAATTGTTTCCAAATCCAATTCCAATGCTTGTTCCTGTACCGAATGTTCCCGCAGACATACCAAGTGATACTGAAGGGTTAGAGAAAAATCCACCACTTTTCTTACCACCTTGTTGCTGTTCTGCAATACTCATTCCTTGAGTTGCCTCCATGTAAGCATTACCTACTGTAGGAATTGAAGAAGGAATTACGCCATCTTCTGTCACATAGTAAGGGTAACCATAACCTGTTCCTACTCCATCAGGATTAGAAAAACGACTTTGTTGAGCTTGTCTTTCTGGTGTGTTTGGGAAGTCATGATTGCCAATATCCATAGGCTGGATGGCTGGCTTAGCACTTAGTGCTTCTCTGTCGGCTTTTGTGAAATACATGTCATCGAACTCCTGACCGAAGGCAGAAGACACTGCAAGTAGTGCACTAATAGCCGTATATATCCATTTATTCATAATAAACGTGGTTACTATTTTATAAAAACATCAATGGGAGCAAAATTCTATTATATTTGTGTTCCGATTGAACTCAAAAAAATAGGTTAGCATTAGCTTATAGACAAATATAATAATTATAAGCAATATATCACTAACTTTAACAGTTCAGACGACAATTTATATACTTGATTGTAACCACTTTCAGATAGTTTTATAGATCATGGCAAAAGGCTTACCAAAAAGAAGCGACGATTATTCAGCTTGGTATAACGAGTTGGTAAAAAAAGCGGATCTTGCTGAAAATTCAGCAGTGCGTGGATGTATGGTTGTGAAACCTTACGGATATGCGATCTGGGAAAAAATGCAACAGACATTAGACAAGATGTTCAAAGATACTGGACACTCTAATGCGTATTTCCCATTATTGATTCCAAAATCTTATTTAAGCAAAGAAGCAGACCACGTAGATGGTTTCGCGAAGGAATGTGCTGTAGTGACACACTACCGTCTTAAGAATGCAGAGGATGGTTCTGGTGTTGTTGTAGACCCCGAAGCTAAATTGGATGAAGAATTGATCGTACGCCCCACATCTGAAACAGTGATCTGGAGTACTTATAAAAACTGGATCCAATCGTACAGAGATCTTCCTTTATTGGTAAACCAATGGGCTAACGTAATGCGTTGGGAAATGCGTACTCGTTTATTCCTTCGTACTTCTGAATTCTTATGGCAAGAAGGTCACACGGCCCATGCTACTGAATCAGAAGCGATAGCAGAAACAAAGCAAATGTTAGAAGTATATGCTGACTTCGCGGAGAACTTCATGGGAGTTCCTGTAGTAAAAGGTGTAAAAACGGCTAACGAAAGATTTGCAGGTGCTGTTGATACGTTCTGTATTGAAGCAATGATGCAAGACGGGAAAGCATTACAAGCTGGTACTTCTCACTTCTTAGGTCAAAACTTTGCAAAAGCATTTGATGTGAAGTTCTCTGACAAAGACAACAAGTTAGAGCACGTTTGGGGTACTTCTTGGGGTGTAAGTACACGTTTGATGGGAGCATTAATTATGGCTCACTCTGATGACGAGGGCTTAGTGTTACCTCCAAAATTAGCTCCTATCCAAGTGGTGATTGTTCCTATTTACAAAGGACAAGAACAATTGGATGCGATTGCTGAAAAAGTAAAAGTGATTCAAAAAGAATTACAAGCTTTAAATATTTCAGTGAAATTTGATGACAGAGACGCATTACGTCCTGGTTTCAAATTCGCAGATTGGGAATTAAAAGGTGTTCCTGTACGTATGGCAATGGGACAACGTGACCTTGAAAATGGCACTGTTGAAATTGCTCGTCGTGATACTAAGGAGAAAAACACTTACCAATTAGACAACGTAGTTGAGACGGTTCAAAAACTTTTAGAGGAAATTCAAGCGAATATCTACCAAAAAGCATTTGATTACCGTGAGGCTCATATTACTAAAGCGGATACTTTTGATGAATTCAAAGATCTTTTAGAAAACAAAGGTGGCTTCATTTCTGCACACTGGGATGGAACTGGCGAAACTGAAGATAAGATCAAAGAATTGACAAAAGCGACAATTCGTTGTATTCCTTTAAACAATGAGCAAGAAGAGGGTGCTTGTATCTACACTGGCAAACCTTCTACGCAAAGAGTTCTTTTCGCGAAGGCTTATTAAGCACCAAAACAAAATTATTTAATACTAATTCATATTATTGTTTTGCAATTACTGCCTTAAAAAAACGATTAATAGAACCACTATTTATACGTTTTTTTACGTTGTACTCACAAAAAATAATTAAGAATTAAATATTACCTACTTTTGTCTTAGTACTTACTTAAAATAAATAATACGCTTAGGGAGAAATTCATAAGCTAAAAATTATATTAAACGGATGGCATGTGTAACTTACATATGCTATCCGTTTTGTTTAGTAGTCAGATAGAGAAGTATTTACCCTACCTGATTGCTTTCTTTCAGTATTTTAAAACAATAAAAAAATTATGGACCATCTTAATCCAGTAATTATACTTGGTGCTAGTGGTATGGGTAAAGCCGCACTAGACATTTTCAAAAGTCAAGACATTATTGTTTACTGCTTCCTTGATGCAGATGAAGAACTTCATGGTGCTGAAATTGGTGAAATTTCTGTCATGGGGTCTCCTGAAGATGGTGGCTTCTTGAAGCATATTGGTAAAAAATGCGATGCTTTTGTGGCTATTGAAGACCATGATACGCGTCAGAAAGTTGTGAAAATGTTGAAGGAGCGCCGTAAGGTAATGCCTGTCAATGCGATTCATAAAGACGCTAGTATTTCAGAGTCCGCTTTCTTAGGATACGGTAACTTCATCAATGCTGGGGCTAGAATTGGCTATGATGCCAAAGTTCCTGAAAATTGTATTATTCACAGTAATGCAGTGCTTGAACACAATGTCATTCTTGATGATTTTGTTTCTATAGGATCTGGTGCAATCATCGGTTCGGGTGCTCAAATTGGCAAAGGTGCCTTTATTGGATCGGGTGCAATTATTTCTTCTAATGTGATTGTAGGAGAAAATGCTAAAGTTGCTCCAGGTTCATTGGTAATGACTGAAGTTAAAGCGAATACTACGGTGTTCGGTATGCCTGCGAAGGAAATTTAATAATCGAATTAGCCGTATAATTTCGGTGAATTCATTTAAAAATAATCTAATTGGAGGGTAGACATGTAGGTCTACCCCTACAACCCTCTTCCCTCCCATGAGACTCATCTCCCATCCGGTTTTATGTAATTATTATGTCACTTATAGGTGCAATGCCAAGTGTCATTTTTGTGATATATGGGAAAAACCTTCTCCTTACATCACTTTAGAACAGGCTGAAGAGAATTTCAAGGCTTTAAAAAAACTTGGTGTTCGCGTCATTGATTTTACTGGAGGTGAACCTTTATTACATCAAGAACTACATTTACTTCTCGCTTTAGCAAAAAAATACGGCTTTATCACCACTGTGACTTCTAATGGATTGCTTTATCCTAAAAGAGCGAAACAACTGAAGGGGTTAATTGATATGCTTCACTTTTCATTAGATTCATATGATGCTCAAAAACACGACAAAGGCAGAGGAGTGAAGTGTTATGATAAAATAATGGAATCTATTGACATTGCTCTTTCATTGGGTGAAAAACCTGATATTCTTTTTACGGTAATGGATGATAATGTTGAGGAAATTGATAAGGTTTATCGGAATATTACTTTTCAAAAAAATCTTGTATTAATACTAAATCCTCTTTTTTCTTATGGTGATATCGGTGGAGGACTTTCCACTTCAACCATGGATGCACTTGAAAAATGGACGAAAAAGAAAAGAGTATTTTTGAATGATGCATTAATCAACCTCCGAAAAGATGGAGGAAATAAAATAGAAGACCCTATTTGCAAAGCGGCAAGTAGTTGCATTGTTATTTCTCCAAAAAATGAATTGATCCTTCCTTGTTATCATTTAGGCAAACAAGCCTTTCCTATTGAAAATAATTTAAAGGAGTTATATCAATCAAAAAAAATTCAGGAAATCATCCAAAATGAAGGACGACTTCCTGAATGTGAAGGCTGTGCAATCAACTGCTATATGCAACCTTCTTTTAGTGTTGAGATCAACAAATATTTCTGGCAATCACTTCCTAGTACTTTCAAATACAATTTATGGAAAGGTACATGGAAGCAACTACTCTAAAAGCTTCAGTTTACATTCTAGGGTCTTTGTTCTTACCGTACATTCTAAACCCTATTCCCCACTCTACAAAGTCAGCAATAAAGCCTCCTGGCGTTTTTAAAGCTACATGAGCGAACATCTTACGGGTAAAGTCATAACGTCCACCAACTCTTGCATACCAACCTCCACGGCCTTTTACATAGGCAAATGGAACACCCACTTGAGTCACTAACGTAATGCGATGAATCAACAATTCATGAGAGAAGTGAATACCGGCATACCAAAGTTTACTGTTCGGCACTCCATTAGGGTAATCTGACTTGTATTCTTCTACTAAAGAACCATCTCGAAAAACATCAATACCAATTCCATACTTTCCTTTATAACTGTAATGTCTTGCCACATCTAAACCAATGGTAGCTACACCATAGTATAAATCACGATCTTCTATATCATAAGGCGAAGTATTCCATCCTCCTGCTACAAAAGCATAATACTCCCAGAAAGGCTTGAACTCATCAAAAGTATGATCAATATATTTCAACCTTGGGTCTTTCTTCTTTTCTACAAATTGACTTCCTTTCTTAGGGATATAGGTATTAAAATTATATTTAATACCCGCGTTTAATCCATAGAGGTTTACCCCTTTGTTCGGTGTACGTGTTCTTCCATTAGAGAAGTGCGTAAATAATAGCCCTAATGTTCCATCTATTCTTGGTGATATTTTGAATTCTCCTTCTACACTTACTGTAAAATACACATTGAATTCACTACCTATCGCTGTCTGATCCGGATTGTTTTTGGGGTCATAACCAAAAAAGTCATAAGCTAAACCTACGCCTAAATCATACATCAAACTCCATTTTTTATATCTTCTAAAAGGAGCATTAAAGAAGCCGTATACAGCAGAAGGACTCCCTAAAATATTTGCTTCAGGGAAGAAAGTGGCTTGATAAAGGCCCAGTCCATAATTAGGGTAGCCGAATAATTTATGCCATTTTTTCCTTCCGTATCCCTTCCAGCCTACTCTTAGTTCTAAAGCTGAAAAGTAGTTGCGTTCCACTTCTTCCAAACCATCTACACCAGTAGAAAAGTGCCCTCCAAAGTGTACTTTGGTTTGACCGAAGATTTGTCTAGGATAGGTTTTATTGGCATCCGTAGTGTCGGCTTTTAAAAAGTCCCACGTTTGAGCGAAAGATGTATTTGCCAATAGTAAAAAAAATACAATAAGTAAATGCTTATTATGCATAATCGATGGATTAGTCGATAAAATAGATTGAGAATAAGTACTAAGTACTGAGGAACTTTTTTAATGAAGAATTAAGAATATAGAATTCTGGTTCGTAAAATGGTTTTTATGGTGGTTATTAAGCCACAACAAGAATCTTAATTCTTCATTCAAAACATTTCTTTTGTCCTAATACTTAAATCAAAATTAGTAATTAAAAGCATAAAAAAAAGCCAAGATTTAATTAAATCTTGGCTTCAATGTTTTTCAACTTTAGCTTTTCATCTAAAATTAAGCAGCAAGTTTGTTTACGTGCTTCGCTAATTTAGACTTCTTGTTTGCTGCGTTTTTGTTATGAATGATGTTACGCTTAGCTAACTTATCAATCATAGATGCAACTTTGCTATAAAGCTCAACTGCCTCACCGTGATCTTTTGTTTCACGTAAACGCTTAACAAAAGTACGAGTAGTTTTAAGTTGATATCTATTTCTCAAGCGTTTCGCTTCGTTAGAGCGAATTCTCTTTTTTGCTGACTTATGATTTGCCATTATATATATGTATTAAAATTCTTAGATAAAGCTTGGAATACCATCCTCACGAACTTCTCCCAAACGGAATGCAAAAATATTGTATTTATAATTAATAAACAAGTAACTTACCCGTTAACAACGATAAATATCAACTATCTATCAGTCTATTACCTCAAAATTGGTGTATTTCTGCAATACTTTAGGAATCATTATACCTTTTTCGGTCTGGTTATTTTCAAGAATTGCTGCTAAAACTCTTGGTAAAGCCAATGCTGATCCATTTAATGTATGTAATAGAGACGTCTTTTTATTGTTGTCTCTGTATCTCAATTTCAAGCGGTTAGCTTGGTAGTTACCGAAGTTACTGATTGAACTCACTTCCAACCAGCGTCCTTGAGCGGCTGACCACACTTCTAAATCGTAGCAAAGATTTGCGTTCACACCCAAGTCGCCACTACATAATAACAATCTACGGTAAGGAAGCTCTAATTTTTCCAAAAGCATCTCTACATGTCTTGTCATTCTTTCGTGTGCTTCTTCAGAATCCTCTGGTTTTTGGATTTCAACGATCTCCACCTTATCAAATTGATGAAGTCTGTTCAATCCTCTTACGTGAGCACCCCATGAACCTGCTTCTCTTCTGAAACATGGTGTATGTCCTGCCATTTTCTTTGGAAGGTCGTTTTCTTGCAACAACTCTCCTCTGAACATATTCGTGATCGGCACCTCAGCTGTTGGGATTAAGTAAAGATCATCCGCACCCATGTAGTACATCTGTCCTTCTTTGTCCGGCAACTGCCCTGTACCATATCCTGAAGCTTCGTTGATAAGAATTGGAGGCTGTACTTCCATATAACCTGCATCAGTTGCCTCATCTAAGAAGAAGCTGATCAAAGCTCTCTGAATACGAGCTCCTTTTCCTTTATAGAATGGGAAGCCTGCTCCAGTTACTTTATTTCCTAATTCGAAATCAACAATATCGTATTGCTCGATCAAATCCCAGTGCGGCTTTGCATTTTCAGGCAAAGTAGGTTTTTCACCACGCTCATACATTACCTCATTGTCCTCGTCCGTTTTTCCGACAGGAACATGTTTTCTTGGAATGTTTGGTATTTGATAAAGTAATTTTTGTAATTCTCCTTCAAGCTCGGACACTCTTGAACTCAAGTCCTTCGCTTTTTGTTTATTTGTTGCAGCAGATGCCTTCGCCGCTTCAGCCTCGTCTTTTTGACCAGACTTCATAAGCATACCAATTTGCTTAGCACTTTTGTTGGCTTCTGCTTGTGCATCGTCTCTATCTTTCTGAGTTTGACGTCTTTCCTCGTCTAGCTCAAGAACTTTATTTACTGTAGTTTCAGGCTCGTCGAAGAATCTCTTCTTCAATCCTTCGATTACTTCGGCCTTATTTTCAGATATATATGAAACTAATAACATTTTGGTCTGTATTATTTGAATTTTGACTGCAAATATAGTTAACTTTTAGGTGGCGACTTAATTAACCTGTGTGAAAAAAAAGAAATTATCCTAAAAACTATCCATGGATCCGCACTTACTGGAATATACATCAATCATTGCCTACATAATTACAGGAATAGTGGCTGGTATAGTGAATACACTTGCCGGCGGAGGGTCTCTGTTTACCCTTTCATTATTAATGTTTTTGGGTATGCCCGTTGGTATGGCCAATGGTACAAATAGATTGGGTATTTTATTCCAAAACTTCACAGGGGCATATACTTTCCATAAAAATAAACTTCTTGATATCCCTTCATCCCTTAAATACCTGATTCCATCTTTGATAGGAGCTATTTTTGGAGCATTTACCGTAGCTGATATTGATGAAGATACTTTACAGTATATCATAGGTACCTTGATGGTTTTTATGCTGATTCCTATTTTCAAAGAAGGAAAATCCACAAAGTCATTTTCTATTAAAGTAGGACAGAAACCAAAATTTCAATATTGGAGGGATAACATTATTTTCTTTGCTATTGGCTTCTATGGCGGTTTTGTACAGGCAGGAATTGGTATTATGATTCTTGTGGGAGTTTCAAATCTGGGAAAAATGACGTTAATTAGAGCTAATGCAATCAAAATGCTCATTATTGCCACCTACACACTTCCTGTTTTTGTGGTTTTCCTCTTAAAAGGGCAAGTAGTATGGTTTGCGGCTATCTTATTGGCTATAGGTCAGGTGATAGGCACATGGTTTGCAGGTAAGTTTGCATCAGGATCAGAAAAAGCTAATAATTTTATCAAATGGCTTTTAGTCTGCATGGTTGTGGTCTCTATCTTAAAAATGTTTCATATACCAACATGGGTCATCAATTGTTTTCAATAAATAAACTCTCATTACTCCTATTCTCCTTTATATTCATCTTTTTCACGAATAGTGTTTCTGCTCAAAAAAAACAAGAAGAAGTAAACACTTATGAGGATTACCAAAATCGTCAGAAGAAAGTGACGAATACTCCTATGGACAAGCAGAGGACGAAAAGAAACCTCAAACAAGCAGGCAAGGTGGATACTGGTATTAAATTCTCAGATAATGCTAGGAAGAGTGTCAAACAAGACATGAAAAAATTCAAACCTTATACTAATGCTACTTCTGATAAACAGAAGAAAAAAAATAGCAAAAAACAGCTTAGCAGTGCAGTAGAGGTAGTAGTGGACAAGAATAAAGGGAAGAAAATGAACAAAACAGTTGCAGGCCACAAAGGGTATGTAGTTGTTGAGAAAAATAAAGGAAGAAAAGTGAGCAAAGAGGCTGCCGGATATAAAGGCGGTTATGTGGTTGTTGAGAAAAACAAGGGAAGAAAAGTAAGTAAAAAGGCCGCCGGATTTAAAGGCGGTTATGTGGTGGTAGACCGCTCAAGAAATAGAAGAATTGCTAGAAAAGCGGCGAATTTCAAACCTAATTATATTAAGGTAAAACAACAACTGACCCTTACAAAGATGTATTATGGTAAAGGTCATGGCAAGAACTCCTACAAGTATGTTCAGAAAAAACGCTTTGCACCTCACTTTAAAGAAATTCCGCAACGCACAACTAAAGGGAAATCAAACAGCATGAAAGAAAAGCCTGTGAAGTATACTTACTCTAAAGAAGAAGCTGAAATCTGGAATTAATTTTCCGGGAAGTTCATTTCATCGAATCAATAAAATAATTCAATGTTGAGAGGATATTGGTTTTGTTTCTTTAGAATTCGATTAAGTATTAAGCCAAACTAAAATAAACGGCAATACGAAGAAAAGTAGAAACAGGTATACAAAGCCAAAAATCCTTTCTTTGGCTGCAAAAAATCCCAACTTACTCGCATACCAAACCGGTATTCTCTTTAAAGTTGGTACAGTTGTGAAAATGACAACGCCTAATACATTGAACAGCACGTGAGTTAAAGCAATCTCTACCCCGAATTCTGTACCCGTGGCTAAAGCGGCAAACAAAGCTGTAATTGTTGTTCCCACATTCGCTCCCATAATAAACATATAGGCTCTTGGCAATGTGATTTTTTTACTTGCTGTCAGAGGAACAATCAATGATGACGTTATAGAACTAGACTGCACAATTGCAGTCAGTGAAATACCAGAGAATAAACTCACCGCATCATTCTTGAACAGGGCGTTGACAGAAGTGGCTTTCGGATTATTAATAAACACCTCTTTCGTCATACCGCCAATCAGTTTCAATGACACAATCAGCATAAGAACAGATATTCCTAATATCACCCAAGGGTAATCCTGCAAAGAATCAAATAAAAGATGGCTAATTTTATCCACACCAATATTCAACCCTTCAAAGCGAGAATTTGTATTGGAAAGCGAAAGATCTGATGTAAAGAAATTACTTGCAATGGACTGTGAGAGGTTGGATAAAAAACCTGTTGTCAATTCTAACGGTAAGAATATCACAGCAGCAAAAATATTAAAAAAGTCATGCAACGCCGCTCCTGAAAGGGCTCTCATGAAAATACTTTTATCATCTATATAACTCAACGCAACAATAGTACTTGTCACAGTAGTACCAATATTGGCACCCATTACAATAAATACGGCATCATCCAGCGACAATTTTCCCAATCCAACGGCACCCACCACTATTGCGGTCACTGCTGAACTGCTCTGAAAAACTGCGGCGCCCAAAAGCCCTATGAAAAAATATATAAATGGATTATGCTCTACTGCTACTAATTCTTCCGCTAACCCCGTACCCAAAAGAGTGAAAGCAAATTTCATTGTACCGAATGAAATGAACATCAAGTAGAAGGCACAAATCACAAATATTGTTTTCTTTGCTATAACTCTATAATCAACATTCTCCAAGTTTATATTATTTATTGCCTGTTTCAAGTATAAAAACTAGTCTATTTCGTAAGTTTGTAAAATTAATAAAAGAAGTGTTGTAATTACTCTCTGTAATATTAATAAAAAATGAATTAATATTTATTTTGAGTTGTTAGATAATCATCAATTTTCTTACCATTTAAACCATTTTTCTTGTGTTTTTATATCTAATTCCAAGTTTGCTTGCCGCTGACCGCTACGACGTCTTACCCCCTGAAACCAAAGAGGCTATCGAAAATACCAAATATTACCTTGTGGAAGATTTGAGAACGGCTCGTCGATTTATTGGTGGATGGAAAATTGATGGCATCACTGTACAAGATCTGAACTTTCAGATTTTAGACAAAAAAACAAAACCTGAGCAGGTTAAAAACCTCTTCAAGAATATTCCTAATGGAGAAAACGTAGGCGTTATTTCTGAAGCCGGATGCCCTGGCGTAGCTGACCCTGGAGCATTGGCTGTGCAATACGCTCATAAAAATAAAATCAAGGTAAAACCTCTAGTGGGCCCTTCTTCTATTTTACTAGCATTGATGGGATCTGGATTAAGCGGACAAAAATTCGCATTCCATGGTTATATGCCTATACAAAAAGTAGAGAAAGTTAAAGCTTTAAAAAGGCTAGAAACAGAATCTAGTAAATTCTATCAAGCACAAATCTTTATGGAAACGCCATTTAGAAACACTGCTATGCTTGAGGATTTATGTGAAAACTTAAACCCCAACACAAAGTTATGTATTGCATCTAACATACAAGCGGATGACGAATACATCAAAACATTTACATTGAAAGAATGGAAATCGAAAAAAATCGATATTCATAAAAAACCAACCATTTTTATTCTTCAGGCCTAATTTTACTAAGAAACACTAGTTATACTACTAAGGTGTTATCAGAATAGCATTATTCCTGACATTTTATTAAAAAAATCATAAGCTTCTAATTCAAATTAGAGGCTTTTTTTTATGGTTCAGTCTCTCTTTTTAATAATTCACTAATTAACACTTAAATTCAGGTGAGTGAATTGCGAATTTCTCAAACACGAAGCTTAAATATTACCAATATTGTAAATAATAAATTATTTTTTTGAAAAGTTTGTATTTAAAATTAATATTCTCTTACTTTGTATCAACGAAAAGGGAAAAAGATTAAACGAATCGCAATAACCCTTCAAAAAATTTGAAATACACTGTAAGGTGATGAAACTGGCAGACATGCCCTCCTGTCTCGGGGGTGGAGGTTCGCGATAAACACTTGGTAATGGGTTGACCACTAAACGTGCGATGCATACACGATTTGTCAAGAGGCTAAGCACTCCGTGAAGGTTCGAATCCTTCCCTTACAGCAATTCTCAACGGAACGACGTTGAGAATAACTTTTGAAATACACTGTAAGGTGATGAAACTGGCAGACATGCCCTCCTGTCTCGGGGGTGGAGGTTCGCGATAAACACTTGGTAATGGGTTGACCACTAAACGTGCGATGCATACACGATTTGTCAAGAGGCTAAGCACTCCGTGAAGGTTCGAATCCTTCCCTTACAGCAATTCTCAACGAAAAGACGTTGAGCATAACTTTTGAAATACACTGTAAGGTGATGAAACTGGCAGACATGCCCTCCTGTCTCGGGGGTGGAGAGTTTACGATAAACACTTGGTAATGGGTTGACCACTACACGTGCGATGCACACACGATTTGTCAAGAGGCTAAGTACTCCGTGAAGGTTCGAATCCTTCCCTTACAGCATTAATTAAGCCTTCTGGATTCTTTCAGGAGGCTTTTTTTATTGGCTACACTTTTCACAAAAGACAAAACCACATTACTGGCTTCCACAAAAAAACCAATATCAATATTCTCAAAAGTATCTGTGGGTCTGTGGTAGTGCTGATGTTCTTCTACCCCAAAATAAATAAAAGGAATTCCTTTTTTATGAAACTCACCATGGTCTGACAAGAAGACCCAGTTATTCAAACCATCATCTCTTTTTCTATCATGACCATACTTTATGGATAGGTTACAGTACTCTAAAGTAGCATTAATGTACTTTTTATATTCTGGATGAAAATTCGTTCCGGTGACAAACAACTTCTCCTCATCACTTTTAGAGATCATATCCATATTAATAAAAAGATGTATTGCCTCATTATCAAGCAAGGGGCTGTTAACAAAATAATTGGAGCCTGCACATCTCATTTCTTCTGCATCAAAGGAAATAAAAACTACAGGAAGTGACGCAGGTTGATGTTTTAGTTCTTTGGCTATTTCTAGTAAAGTAGCCACTCCCGAAGCATTATCATCCGCTCCATTGTAAATATCTCCAGCATACATCCCCAAATGATCATAATGTGCTCCCACTACGATACACCCCTTATTCGGATCTTTGATTTCTGTACCTTCTATATAACCAATAATATTATGTCCTGTGGGTTTTACATTATAAAGTCTGTAGTAGAATTGGAAAGTTTGAACATATGTAGAATCTAAAGGGATAAGACCTATTTCCTTAAATTGTCCGACAATATAATCCCTTGCCATCCAACCTCCTTTTGTATCTGTTTTCCTACCTTCGAAAGCATCTGATGATAAAATACGGGTAGTCGTCAATAAGGAAACTGAATTGATTCTTGCCTCTTGTGCAAAGCAAAAGCAATTGATTGAAAGTATGGTAAAAGAAAGTAGTACTCTTAAGGTGGACATAAAAAATCATTTATCGGAAGGATAAATATGGAAGAATATTTTCTATATCTTTTAATTTAATCATCTTTATTTTCAATAAATCCTCAATATTTTCATATCTACCGTGCTGTTCTCTGTATTTTACAATCCACCTTGCTTGCTTATAACTTAAATAAGGGTGCGTTGCCAGCTGTTCATAAGTCGCTCTATTGATAAGGATTTTCTTCACTCTTTTCTTCTCCACAAATACATGATCAGCAATGGATTCATATAATAAAGAATCTATGCTAAAGACCTCTTTCAATTGTGCAGTTTTATAGAAACTCCCACCTAATCGTTTCTTGTATTCTATAATTCCCTCTGCCCTTGCATTACCAATTCCCTTCAACTGTTTTAACTCTTCAAGAGTAGCAGTATTCAAATTGATATGCGGTTTTTCACCCTCAAGTTTCACCTCCTCTTCTATATCAACATACAAATAGTCTTTCAGCGTTAAGAATAAGGATGAATCCACAGCATAAAGCTTCATTATATCTTCTACCTTGTAGAACTTCCCTCCCTTTGCTCTGTAATTTGTAAGGTTTTTAATAAAGTAAGAGGAAAGATTCATCTTTTCAAGATCACTTGCTTCCACCGTATTCGGGTCAAATTTCCAGAGTTTTAATTCTTTTCTCTCTTTTTTTCTCATTTTAGAAAAAGAGGAAGAAGGAGCAGCCGCATAATATCGTTTTGGAGTTACTGTCTTCTTTTTCTCAAACACCAAGTAAGGCTCTAATTGATCTACTCTACTACTGTCAATCTGATAGATTGTATAAAGATCCTCTTTTTCATTAAAGTACCCTCCTTTTAATCTATAATTAACTATTCTGTTAGCTATTTCCTCAGAAAAATGAAGTCCAACCCAATCTTTCACCTTCAAGTGGTTGGGGTTTATATTTTTAGAAAGAGGACGTGTTGACTTTTGTTTTTGCTGTTCTATAAAATGTACTTCTATTTTCTGGTCGATCTTATCTTTCCCATCATCAAAAAGAAAGGTATAAATCTGATGTGAATAGAGAACACAAAAAATAAAAGGTATTAATATCAGAAGACTAGCGATTTCTCTTCTATTGGAAGAAAACTGCTTCATAAGCTCATTCATTTGACGAAATTTCATACTGTGTTAGTTTTGGATAGTTAAGCTGGTTTTGCTGGCAACAGGTTTGAGGCAGTTGTAATATACCTCAAACCTGTTGGTTGTTATTTTGTATCGTACTCGTACAATCTATACTTTTCGATAATATCTATCAATTTGGAAGGATACTTTGGATCGGTGGCATACCCTGCCTTTTTCAATCCTTTAGCCCATCCTTTGTAATCTGTAATTTTCAAATTGAAAAGTGGTGCATACCAAGATCTTGTTCTCAGAAAATCACCATGATCTTCATATGAATCTAATACAGAACCATATACTCTAAAGCATTCATTAGGCCTGTCATCATCATAACGATATGATTCTCCATTCCAGTTACCACCACACTTAATACCAAAGTGATTATTTGTTGCTCTTGAAAGTTTACTATTGCCTACACCTGACTCTAATAAGCCTTGTGACAATGTAATACTTGCCGGCACTTTCTTCTTATGCATGGATTCTATAGCGTAAGGGCTGAACATATCGATATACTCCTGAACCGTTAGTTTCTTACCTGGAGGAATTTTATCTTCAACACCTTTCTTTGCTTTTGCAGTTTCATTTTTGGTATCAGGAACGTAATTATTATTGGCATTGCCCCCATTTTCAGCCAATAGTTTTTTATTTCTCTTCTCTACTCGATTAGAGTAAGTATATTGGCTTAAACTTGCACAAGAAGTGAAAAATAAAAAAACGGACGCACAAACTGGGATAAAAAATTTAGATACTCTCATTTCAAAAAATAGAATAAAAAAAGCTCAAGTCTAAAATTAAACTTGAGCTTCAATGTATTAATATTTATCTATTAAAGCAATTGCTTCAATAAACTTGTTAACGAACACTTCTCGTCTAAGAATTGCTTTAATTCGCTAATTGGAAGACGGAACTGATCCATTGTGTCTCTTTCACGAACTGTTACTGTGTTGTCCTCCAATGTTTGGTGATCTACAGTGATACAGTAAGGAGTACCAATCAAGTCTTGACGAGTGTATCGCTTACCAATCGCGTCTTTCTCTTCGTAAGAAACATTATGATCGAATTTGATTTCGTTCATTGCTTCTCTTGCTTTCTCTGGTAAACCGTCTTTCTTCGTCAATGGGAATACAGCCGCTTTGATTGGCGCTAAAGCAGGGTGAAGTTTCAAGAATGTTCTTGCTTTACCTTCTACCTCTTCTTCAGTGTAAGCACCTGTCAAGATAGACAAGAACATACGGTCTAAACCAACTGAAGTTTCCACTACGTAAGGAACAACGTTTTTCCCTAACTCATGATCGAAGTACTGTAATTTTTTGCTCGATAACTCTTGGTGAGCATTCAAGTCAAAATCAGTACGAGAGTGAATTCCTTCCAATTCTTTTTGACCGAATGGGAATTTGAATTCAATATCAACAGCCGCATTAGCGTAGTGTGCTGTTTTTAAGTGATCATGGAATACGTAATTGTCAGGATTACCTACAACTGTATGGAATTTCATACGTTGCTCTTTCCAGTATTCATACCATTTCATTTCTGTACCTGGCTGAATAAAGAATTGCATCTCCATTTGCTCAAATTCACGCATTCTGAAGATAAACTGACGTGCAACGATCTCATTACGGAATGCTTTACCAATCTGAGCAATACCGAATGGAGGACGTTGTCTTGAAGTATTCATTACATTCAAGAAGTTCACAAAAATACCTTGAGCCGTTTCAGGACGAAGGTAGATTTTGTTAGAGTCACCAGCTACAGCACCAAGTTCAGTAGCGAACATAAGGTTAAACTGACGAACATCCGTCCAGTTACAAGTACCAGAGATAGGACAAACGATATTGTTTTCTTCAATGATCGCTTTTAATCCTTCCATATCTTCGTCCTCTAAAGCAGTTTTGAACTTCGCTTCGATTTCGTCGATTTTCTTCTGGTTTCTAAGAACGTTTGGATTCGTTGCCAAGAATTGCTCCTTGTCAAAAGCGTCACCAAATTTCTTTTGAGCTTTTGTTACTTCTTTTTCGATTTTAGCACCATACTTGGCCATTAAATCTTCAATCAGAACGTCAGCTCTATATCTCTTTTTAGAGTCTTTGTTATCAACCAATGGATCATTGAACGCATCAACGTGGCCAGAAGCTTTCCAGACTTTAGGGTCCATGAAAATAGAAGCATCAATACCCACGATGTTCTCGTGCATTTGTACCATAGATGCCCACCAATACTTCTTAATGTTGTTTCTTAACTCAACACCATTCGATCCGTAATCATATACTGCTTGAAGTCCACCATAAATTTCCGATGAAGGAAATACAAAGCCGTACTCTTTTGCGTGAGAGACAACTTTTTGGAACATATTTTCTTTGTCTTGCTTTGCCATTTTCAATGATCTGTTCAAAAATTCAGCCCCAAAATTAGCAAATCAGAACCATTAAACCATTCATTCTTCAATATATCATCCTAATTTTTCTGAAATCCATAAAAAAAGAGTTTGAATTTATTGCTCATGAACAAATAAATATGCAAACCCTTTCTTTTTGAGCCTATTTCAAGCGTTAAAAGTCATTCACAACTAAGCCATTGTACTCACTTTTTGCTCTTTATTTTTCTTCTTACTCTGGTAATCGAAATAAACGAATCCAGCTGTTACCATTAATCCTGTAATTACTCCAACCGCCACAGAAAAAGTATAATCTAAACCAAAACCTTCAGGGGCTACCAATATATAAGTGACGACCACTGATGTCATAAAGAATGCAGGTGCGATGACATACCAATAGATCTTCTTTTGATCCATCAAATACTTTACAATTGTCCACAAAACAATCGTAGCCAACACTTGATTGGACCACCCGAAATACCTCCAAATCACACCAAAATTGATCTGCGTTAAAGCTACCCCAGCAATAAAAATTGGGATAGTGACCATCAATCGTTTTACTAATTTATCTTGATTGAATTTAAATGAATCTGCAATCGTCAAACGAACGCTTCGGAAGGCTGTATCACCAGAAGTAATCGGCGCGGCTACTACACCCAACACCGCCATAAATCCACCTACTTTACCCAGCATTGTAGATGAAATTGTATTCACTACCCAAGCGGCATTATGTCCTTCAATAGCCATTGTATCCCCTAGTTCTCTTACTCCTCCAAAAAATGCCATTGCTACTGCAGCCCAAATCAACGCCACAATTCCTTCTGTAATCATTGTTCCGAAAAAGATTACTTTACCATCCTTTTCATTAGAAATACAACGGGCCATCAATGGTGATTGCGTGGAATGAAAGCCTGAAATTGCTCCGCAGGCAATTGTGATAAATAACAATGGAAAGATGGGGTATGTATCAGGATCTGCCTGCATATTCTGTAAGTTGGCCACTGACAATTCTGGAATTGTATAATCTTCTATCATTAATGCACCAAACAATCCTACTGCCATTACTAATAGTGACAGTCCAAATAATGGATAGATCTTACCAATCAATTTATCAATAGGAATCATCGTCGCCAACAAATAGTACAAGAAGATTACTGTAATCAAAATAGTCACATCTACTCCTGTCAACCCATTTAAAATAGTGGCTGGCCCTTTCACAAAAACAACACCTACTAAAAGCAATAAAATCACAGAGAAAACTCTCATAAACTGCTTCACTCCATTCCCTAAGTATTTTCCCACAATTTCTGGAATACTTGCTCCACCATGACGGATTGCCAACATTCCTGAAAAATAATCGTGCACTGCTCCTGCAAAAATACATCCGAAGACAATCCACAAGAAAGCTACCGGTCCCCAAAGTGCTCCCGCGATTGCTCCAAAAATTGGCCCCAAGCCCGCAATATTCAAGAACTGAATCAAAAAGATCTTACCCAACTTCATGGGCACATAGTCCACTCCATCTTGCTTTGTAATAGCGGGTGTTTCTAATGAAGGATCAGCTCCAAATTGTTTTTCGACATATTTTCCGTAAACAAAATAGGCTACGATTAAAGTAATAACACTTAGTAGGAAGGAAATCATTTCATATAGTTTTTAGAAGATTAAAAAGTTGATATGCAATTTATTCTCTAGAAGGCACATTTGCACTTTTTATTTTAAATAAGTACTCGAATTGAGAGGTTAATGTACTAATAGATACATCAACAGGTAAGAGAGGTTCATTCACTATTGCTACAAAAAAGAAAAACTTTGAAATGACCATGATAAGATCACTTCAAAGTTTTTATATCTACAAATCAATTCTTTTGACTTAAGTACTAAGACTTACGCACCCAAAATATGGATTCCAAAGAATTTAGATAAAACCGTAATTACTGTAATGGAACCTAAAATAAATGGTGCTAAATATTTTAATGCGAAAATGGTATACTTTCCAATTAATGAATCACCAAATCCTGGATTACCAATCTCTACTTCTTTCTTGAAGTTATCTCCTCTCCATACCCAAGCAGTATAAACGGAAATCAAGAATCCACCTAATGGTAAGAAGGTATCTGATGCCATATCTTCAATGAAGTCCATAAAAGATACAGGGTTTTCTGAGCTTGAGTATTGCACAAACTCTGTAAAGAAAGGTACTGTACCATTGCCTAGCATAGATGGAATTCCTAATAGGAAAATACCTACACCCACAATCCAAACTGTTCTTTCTCTTCTTACTTCGTATTCATCCACTACATAAGCAACTGGCACTTCTAATAATGAAACGGTTGAAGTTAAAGCGGCAAAGGATAATAATACAAAGAAGAAACCTCCAATCACTCTACCCAGTACTGGACCAATAGATTCAAACGCACCTGGCAATACCGTAAAGATAAGACCGGCTCCTCCACCTTGTCCTTGCAACCCTTGAGAGAATACAAAAGCAAACATCATCAAGCCAGCAATAAAAGCAATACCTACGTCTGTCAATAAAATCATAGTCGTAGAAGTTACAATATTGTCCTTCTTACCAACATAACTACCGTAAGTAATCAAGGCACCCATACCCAATGATAATGAGAAAAAGGCTTGTCCCATTGCACCATAAGCTGTTTCGAAAGTAATGGCATTAAAGTCCGGTACGAGATAATAAACCACACCGTCTACTGCTCCTTCTTGCGTCAATGAATACGCCATTAATGATAAGATAAGGATCAATAAAGAAGGCATTAAAATCTTCGATGCTTTTTCAATACCACCTGATACACCTTTGGCTACAATATAAATTGTTACCACCATAAAAATAGAAGAGAACACTAAGTTCAATTGCCAATTTCCAATAAAGGCTCCAAAGTTTTGGCCTAGCTCAAAGTTTCCGGCAAACATCTCGATGGCAAAACCTAATGCCCAACCGGCTACTACGTTATAAAATGAAAGGATTAATATCCCGGTAAGTACACCTAATTTACCCAATGCTGACCATGCTCTATGACCATTTTCAGTAAAGGCTCCTACTGCATTTTTATTGGTTTTTCGTCCGATTGCCACCTCTGCCATCATTACTGGAAAGCAAAGCATAAAGCAAAACGCTAAATACATTACAACGAAAGCTCCTCCGCCTCCATCGCTTACTTCAAATGGAAATTTCCATATATTACCTAGTCCTACAGCTGACCCCGCTGCGGCTAGTACAAATCCAATCTTATTAGAAAATCCTCCTCGGCTACTGTCTTTTATCCCCGCCATATAATTTTAAAAGTTGAGTCTGATAATTTTAGTTTACAATGAGTTCATTGTAGTATCCACGTACAAATAGTGTTGAAGACGTAGTAAATCAAACCGCAATATATGCACTTATATGTTTATGGGCCAATAAATTAGTGTATCACAATTAAAATATTATCACTTGTTATGTTGAATATCCTTAAAAGTTTGCGACAGTGTATTTTTACGAAATAATCTTCTTAACTGAATAAAAAAAGAGGAATACATCGCTCTGACCTATTCCTCCTTTCTAATCTATATAATAATAAAATTAACCAATAAGGTGTATTCCAAAAAACTTCGATAAAATGGTTACAATCGTAATTGAACCTAAAATTAATGGTGCTAAAAACTTCAATGCAAAAATGGTATATTTCCCCATTAGAGAGTTTCCAAACTCAGGATTACCTTTCTCAACTTCCTCTTTAAATTTATCTCCTCTCCAAACATAAGCCGTATACACTGCCACTAAGAAACCTCCTAAAGGCAAGAACGTATCTGAAGCTAAATCTTCAATAAAGTCCATAAAGTTTACTGCTTTCTCTGCACCATGATAGTGTACAAAGTTCGTAAAGAAATCAACCGTTCCATTACCAAGCATGGATGGAATACCAAATAAGAAAATCACAAACCCTACAATCCATACCGCTCTATTTCTTCTTACTTCAAACTCATCCACCACATAAGATACAGGTACTTCTAAAAGTGATACCGTAGAAGTTAAAGCTGCAAATGATAATAATACAAAGAAGAAACCTCCAATAATTCTACCCAATACTGGCCCGATCGACTCAAAAGCTCCTGGCAATACTGTAAAAATCAAGCCGGCACCTCCACCTTGTCCTTGAAGACCTTGAGAGAAAATAAATGAAAACATCATCAGACCTGCAATAAAGGCAATACCCACATCCGCTAATAAAATCATAGATGTAGCCGACACCATATTATCTTTTTTTCCAACGTAACTACCATAAGTGATCAACGCACCCATACCTAATGACAATGAGAAAAAGGCTTGCCCCATTGCTCCGTATGCCGTTTCAAAAGTGATTTCACTAAAATCTGGAATCAGATAAAACTTCACTCCTTCCATAGCGCCTTCTTGCGTCAATGAATACGTCATTAAAGCTAAGATTAAGAACAATAAAGAAGGCATTAATATTTTTGATGCTTTTTCAATACCACCTGATACACCTTTGGCAACAATAAAAATTGTGACAAACATAAAGGCTGTAGAGGTCGCCATATTGATATGCCAATTTCCAACAAATTCACCAAAATGTTGCCCTACAGAAAAGTTACCTGAGAACATTTCCCAAGCATAGCCCAATGCCCATCCTGCAACAACATTATAAAAAGACAAAATCAAGGATCCACTTAATACAGCTAAGATTCCTATTGGAGCCCATTTCTTATGCCCGTTTTCAGCAAATGCACCTACTGCGTTTTTATTCGTCTTACGTCCCAATGCAATCTCTGCCATCATCACAGGAAAGCACAGCATAAAACAAAATGCAAGGTACATCACCACAAAGGCACCTCCACCTCCATCACTTACTTCAAAAGGGAATTTCCATATATTTCCAAGCCCAACTGCTGAACCTGCTGCCGCTAAAACGAAACCTAGTTTGTTTGAAAAGCCTCCTCTACTGCTTTCTTGGATATTAGCCATAATCGTTTAAATAATAGAATACGAATAGTGTAAATCAATGAAATTGTTTAGTCTATAACTTTCTTGCAAGGATACATTGTTATGTCCTAATTATTCATTTTTATATGGATTTATTTAATACTTATCTGATGATGAATAAATAATTTCAAAAAAGTCAAAATAATATTTTAAAAAAGAGCTATTATTTAGAATTAAATTTCAGACAGTGGTGTACTATTCTTTAAGATGTAATAATTGTTTGAGAGTGTATTAATTGAAGTTGGAAAGATATGATTTTCAGATTGAATTACCTTAATACGGCACAAAAAAATCAGAATTAAGTTCTTCAGTAGCCACGTAGCCTTGCTACGTGAAGGCCTGAAAGGTGACTGTCTACTCCATTAGTTATGGTAGTATTCTCCCAGCCTTTAAGGGAAAAGCGTTAAGAATTTCATGGATTGAGCCGTTAAGAAAGATTTTCTTGTTTGAGCTTTAGCGAGTTTGAAATCATTTAGGCGAGAGGAATGAAATTTAGCTTTTGACTTCTAAGCCTTGACTTTTTTGCTTCGTTTTTGTGTTAAGACAAAAATGAAGAAGAAGGAAGTTTGAAAGTAGAACATAAAAGCTTGTTGAAAGGTGACGATAACTTACAGTACTTTTACTTCAAGATAAGCGTAGCAGGCTACGCTTCTACAGAAAACCGAAATCCCTATAAAAATAAAGACCCAAGCAATCCTGATTGGATTACTTGGGTCCACCTGTCGGCTTAGATAAGGTTATCTAGGTGTTATGCTTTTGGAGCGTTTCCGCCACCTTTGTTTCCACCACCTTTTCTACCACCACGTCCGCCTCTACGACGATCGTTTCCGCCACGCTTTCTATCGTTACCACCTCTACGGTTGTCACGACGTCCAGTTTCAGCAGAAGGAGAAAGATCTCTCTTACCTAAAACTTCACCTTTGAATACCCAAACTTTGATACCAATGATACCATATACTGTAAGAGCTTCAGATAAAGCGTAATCGATATCCGCACGCAATGTATGCAATGGAATACGACCTTCTTTATAAAGTTCAGTACGAGCCATTTCAGCACCACCCAAACGACCAGAAAGCTTTACTTTGATACCTTGCGCACCGTGACGAACAGCGTTAGCAATTGCTTGCTTCATCGCACGACGGTAAGATACACGGCTTTTCAATTGTTGAGCGATTGACTCACCGATTAATTTTGCATCAGTCTCAGGACGCTTAACTTCAGAGATGTTGATTTGAACATCTTTACCAGTTAAACGCTTCAACTCTTCTTTGATTTTGTCTACCTCAGCACCTGCTTTACCGATTACTACACCTGGACGAGCCGTGTGAATAGTTAACGTAACGCGCTTGATAGTACGCTCGATAACTACACGTGAGATACCCGCACGAGGGTTCGGTAAACGAACTGCGATATATTTTCTGATCTTGTTATCCTCTACTAATTTGTCAGAGAAATCTTTTCCACCATACCAGCTAGATTCCCATCCTCTGATATAGCCTAAACGAAGACCAATTGGATTTATCTTTTGTCCCATGGGAAAAACTTATTTTAGTTATCTGACTCGTTTGATTCTGTTGTATCCTCAGCGACTACGTCGATAAGGCTTGTGCTACGAGCGTCTACTACCACTGTTACGTGGTTAGAACGCTTACGGATTCTGTGAGCACGTCCTTGTGGAGCTGGACGGAAACGCTTTAATTGGCGTCCACCAGTTACAAAGATTGATTTCACATATAAATCTGCATCTTCAACAGACTCGTCAGGGTTTTTGTTTTCCCAGTTTGCCACTGCAGAAAGAATTAACTTTTCTACTAGAGGAGCACCAGCTTTTTGCGCATAACGGAGTGTATTCAGTGCATCAATAACTTGCACACCTCTTACTGCGTCCGCTACAAGCATCATCTTGCGTGGAGCGATAGGGCAATTATTAAGTTTTGCTACTGCTTCCATTATTTTCTGCCTTTATCTTTTTTATTGATATGACCCTTGTAAGTACGTGTTGGAGCGAATTCACCTAATTTATGACCTACCATGTTTTCAGTTACATAAACAGGGATGAATTTGTTACCATTGTGTACAGCAAATGTATGACCGATGAAATCTGGAGAAATCATTGATCTACGCGACCAAGTTTTGATTACTGCTTTTTTACCAGACTCATTAGTCGCCTCGATTTTCTTTACTAAACGAAAATCAATATAAGGTCCTTTCTTTAGCGATCTTGCCATGACTTAAATTACTTTTTCCTTCTTGAAACGATCAGCTTGCTAGAATACTTCTTAGCGTTACGTGTCTTTTGACCTTTAGCGTAAACACCAGTACGTGAGCGAGGGTGTCCTCCTGAAGATTTACCTTCACCACCACCCATAGGGTGATCAACTGGGTTCATTGCAACACCTCTAACACGTGGTCTACGACCTAACCAACGCTTTCTACCTGCTTTACCTAAACGAACGTTCATGTGATCGCCGTTAGAAACAGTTCCGATTGTAGCATAGCACTCAATAAGTACTAATCTAGTCTCGCCTGAAGGTAATTTAAGTGTAGCATATCTACCAGTACGTCCTAATAATTGTGCGTAAGCACCAGCAGAACGTACCATTGCAGCACCTTTACCTGGCTTCAACTCCACGTTGTGGATGATTGAACCTACAGGAATCTCAGACAATGGAAGTGCATTACCTAAATCAGGAGCTACACCTGAACCAGACAAGATAGTCTGTCCAACTTGTAATCCTTCTGGAGCTACGATATACGTTTTAGCACCATCTACATAGTAGATTAAGGCAATACGAGCAGTACGGTTTGGATCGTACTCGATAGATTTCACGATACCTGGAACACCGTGCTTGTTACGTTTGAAGTCGATCGAACGTAATCTACGCTTGTGACCACCACCAACGTTACGAACAGTCATTTTACCTGAGTTGTTACGACCACCTGTACGGTGCTTACCAACTGTCAGTGACTTTTCTGGTGTACTTTTCGTGATTTCCTCGAAAGTAGGAGCGACTCTGAATCGCTGTCCCGGAGTGATGGGCTTTAACTTTTTAACAGCCATTTTACAAACTTTCGTAATTTGCTTTTACAGTCTCTAGATAGGTTTTCCTAGATACTATAGACAACAAATTTGGTTAAACTTAATAAATATCCGGAGCCCGAATGAGCCCCGAACAATATTTTTAATTTTTTTTATTCAGATCTTAAAGACCTTCGTAGATGTCGATAATCTCACCCTCAGCTACTTGTACCATCGCTTTTTTGTACGATGAAGTATGACCGCTAATTACAGCTGCTTTTGTGTAACGAGTTTTAGATTTACCTGGTAGAATTGCAGTACGAACTGCTTCTACGTTAACACCATACTTCGCCTCAACAGCTTGTTTGATCTGAACCTTATTAGCACCTTTTGCTACTTTGAAAGTGTAAACACCGTTCTCGTGAGCTAAAGCTGCCTTTTCTGTCAAGATAGGTTTTACCAATACTTGCATCTTAATAGGGGCTTAGAGGTTTGATAATTTTTCAACTGCGTCGTCAGCAAGAATTAACTGGTCTGCGTGCAAGATGTCGTAAGTGTTTAATGAATCAACAACTACTACATTTGCTTTAGGCAAGTTTCTTGAAGACTTGTAAACGTTATCGTTTTGAGACGCTACAACGTAAAGAGTTTTTACGTCAGAGAATTTCAAGTTAGCTAAAACTTCTTTGTAAGCTTTAGTTTGAGGAGCATCAAATGATAATGCTTCTAAAACAGTTACATTAGCTTCTTTAGCTTTGTAAGATAACGCTGAACGACGTGCCAATTGCTTAACTTTCTTGTTAAGAGATTGACGGTAGTCTCTTGGGCGTGGTCCGAAGATACGTCCACCACCTCTGAAAACAGGTGACTTGATAGAACCCGAACGAGCTGTACCAGTACCTTTTTGTTTTTTAAGCTTACGAGTAGATCCTACGATCTCCGCACGCTCTTTTGCTTTATGCGTACCTTGACGTTGTGCCGCCAAATACGCTTTTACGTCAAGATAGATAGCATGATCATTTGGCTCGATACCAAATACTGCTGCTGGTAAAGTTACTTTACCTGTCTCAACGCCTTTTGAGTTCAATACTGCGATTTCCATCTACTGATTACTTTTCAAGGATTACGTAAGAATTTTTAGCACCTGGAATTGCACCTGAAAGAAGGATTAAACCATCTTCTGGGTACATTTTCATAACACGTAAGTTCATCACTTTAACGCGCTTACCACCAGTACGTCCAGCCATACGAAGACCTTTGAATACACGTGATGGAGTGGCACAAGCACCAATAGCACCTGGAGCTCTCAAACGGTTATGCTGACCGTGAGTAGCTTGTCCAACACCACCGAAGTTATGTCTTTTAACTACACCTTGGAAACCTTTACCTTTTGAAGTTCCTACTACGTCAACGAATTCACCTTCTGAGAAGATTTCATCCATTTTTAGCTCGTCTCCTAATTGACGTTCCATAACTGGGTTACGGAATTCAATCACTTTACGTTTTGGCGATGTACTCGCTTTTGAGAAGTGACCTTTCATAGCAGCGGACGTGCGCTTCTCCTTTTTCTCGTCGAAGCCTACCTGAATAGCTGTATAGCCATCAGTTTCTACCGTCTTAACCTGAGTCACAACGTTAGGACCAGTTTGAATCAACGTACAAGCGATGTTCTTGCCGTTTTCATCAAAAATACTAGTCATACCGACTTTTTTTGCAATAAGTCCTGGCATTGTATTTTACTTAATTAAATTAATAAATAACCTGATTGTCAGCTCATAAACATCCAACTCATTTAATCCGAAACACTGTTTGAACTCCCCGTCTGGTCCTTCGTTTAGTGCATCAAATTAGAGCTGTTATGACATAGTACAGCTTCCAAACGGCTTGCAAAGGTAAGAAGAATTTATAACAACACAAATTTTTATTCATATATCGCTAAAAAACAGTGAGATAGGAAGCTTTTATTAACAGATGCATTAACTTACCGTATATTTTTTCCTTTTAAAGGCTAGATTGATACTTTTTTGGACGATTTACTATGGCAAAAAACAACAACAGACGAGATTTCATTAAAAATATGACCGCACTCAGTGGAGCGGCACTTTCTACTTCCCTTATTTCTTCTTGTGCGACTTCTTCTAAGGATCAAAAAATTAAAGAAAAAAAGTCCGATAAGGTCTATAATTGGAGATGTGTAACCGTATGGCCTCCTAACTTTCCTATTCTTGGTGAAAGTGTGGTCAATCTTGCGGATGAATTAAGAGACCTTTCCAACGGAAGACTTAATATAAAGGTATACGGCGGAGGTGAGTTGGTACCTGCCCTGGAATCTTTTGATGCTGTACAGCTCGGTGGTGCACAAATGATGCATGGCGCCGCGTATTATTGGGCTGGTAAAATTCCTGCTTCTATCTTTTTTACTGCCGTTCCGTTTGGAATGAGCACAAGAGAGCATAATGCGTGGTTATTATATGGTGGTGGAAACGAACTTTGGAAGGAACTCTATAATAGTATAGGATTGGAACCTTTCCCTTGTGGCAACACAGGCACACAAATGGGCGGTTGGTTCAATAAGAAATTAAAAACTGCTGAAGACTTGGAAGGTATAAAAATGAGAATTCCTGGTTTAGGAGGAAAAGTATTTACTAAAGCGGGTGGCACTTCTGTCACTGTTCCTGGAGGAGAAATCTATACCAACTTAGAAAGAGGAGTAATTGACGCCACAGAATGGATCGGTCCTTATCATGATTATTTAATGGGCTTCCATAAAATAGCAAAGTATTATTACTACCCCGGCTGGCATGAACCATCAGCAACATTAGAATTAGTCTGTAACAAAAAAGCATATGATGAACTGCCGGAAGATCTTCAAGAATTAATCCGATCAGTTTCTCTAAAACACAATGGCATCATGATGTCAGAGTTCGAAAAGTACAATGCAGAATACCTAGAGAAAATCAGAGCTGAAAATAAAAATGAAATTCTCCCCTTCCCTGATGATGTGATGAAGTCTCTAAAAAAATATGCAGATGAATCCATGGAAGAATTAATTCAAAGTGATGAATTTGCTCAAAAAGTGGCACAAAGCTTCTTCGACTTCAAGAAAAAAATTAAACAATGGTCAATAATTTCAACAGATGCCATGCAACCCTATCTTTAAATGAGAATTTCTTTTACCTTTGCGACATATAAAACATTGATTCTCATAGATGAACACAAAGTTAATTTCAAAAGTTAAAGGTCAGATCCAAAAAACGGGTAAACCTTTTGTTTTTACTGCTCCAGAAGACAACGACGAAAGTCAAGTGCAGTTCCAGTTTTTAGGTTCTAAAGACGGAAAAGAAGTAGTGTATGATGCATTCTTATACACACTTGAGATGGAGTATTTTGCAAAAATACACGAAGAGGCTACTCAATTAGTGATTGACGAAAATCCTAAGTTCAAAGGTGCTGATTTTGATGTTATGGATGGACCCCACATCGAAGCATTAGAAGAAATTTCTGCTGAATTAGCAAAATCAGATGAGTATGATGTCGCTGAGTTTATTGAAGAAAGACCTGAAGATGCAGACGAGGATGGTATTCCTTTAGATGTATGTTTAAATGTGACTTCAATAACAGAGGAAGCAATCGTGAAATTCGTTACTGAATTTAATGAAGGAACATTGAAATTAGACGACACAGTCTATTCATTTGACATGTGGAATGAGAATTAATCCTCATTCTGAAATAAGATATAGAAAAAGGGAATGTAGTACTTTAACTGCATTCCCTTCTTTATTGAAAAAAGATTCTTTTAGTCTCTTAAACGTCCGCTGATTGAATCTTTTACTTTTTTCTCGTCTTTTTGGATAAAACGGTTGGCCAAAGAATTGAATAAGATGGCAAAAACAGGTAAGAAGAAACCTATTTTATATTGTCCTTGAACACCACCCATCAAATCAGTGCCTTGCATATATCCATAGTAAAGGTTCAAACCAATTACTGTAAATATTAAAAGGCTATTCACCAAGTTCAGTTTCATTTGATTCATTCTGTTTTTGAATGAAAACATTGAAGCCAAAGCAACAACACCAGCCAAACCTGCTACTACAGCAATTGCAAGCGTATTTACCGTTTCAACCACAGTTCCGTTTTCAGTCACCGTTAATTGCATGGCAGTAAGTACAGCTTGTTTCGATTCTGTGGCAGATACCCAAATTTGTGATGAAACAATAGCACCCATTGCTACCGCCACCAACAAAAGAAAAATTGATTGTATTCTTTGAATCATGTTTGTTTGATTTGTCTTCCTTATACAGGAATCTTGTCTACTCTATTTTGATGACGTCCTCCCTCAAATTCAGTCGAAATGAAAGTATCAACAATCTCAATAGCTCTTACTAAAGAAATAAAACGAGCTGGAATTGATACTACATTAGAATTGTTATGCTGACGAGTCAACTGAGCTAAAACGGGTTCCCAGCACAAACCTGCACGGATACCTTTGTGCTTGTTTGCTACGATAGAAACACCAATACCACTTCCACAAATAGTGATACCAAACTCATACTCTCCATTTTCTACAGCTTCCGCCAATGGATGTACATAATCAGGATAATCACAAGAAGCCGTTGAGAAAGGACCAAAGTCTTTTACTTCATGTCCGTTTGCTTCTAAATGCTTAATGATCTCTGCTTTATATTCAAAGCCAGCGTGGTCGCCACCAATTGCCAATTTCATTTTTTGACTATTTATTATTTTAAAAATCAATGGAAAGACAAGCAATTAATCTATTGCTTCAGTCATCTTGGGTGCAAATTTAACTAATTAATTTTCCTTGTGAATCAGTTGAGGTAAGAATTGCATCATTTTTATTCAGTTTTTATAATCAAGTGTTAAATTTTGAACACAATTGTTTTAAAAGTCGATTTATAAAGTTTAATTTTGGCACTTACAATTTTAAAATTCTAACAATGGTCACACTTGCCGAAGTAATTGCAGAGCTTATCAATGAATCACCTTTTATTCAAGAGGGAATAGCCGAAGGTATTATTAATTATAGTGCGCTCGCTCGAAAGTTCCACTCAGAAGTTGAAAGCAGATTCGGCAAAGAGGTACAACAAGGTGCAATTGTGATGGCATTGAAAAGAATGGCCCATAAAATTAATGCCACTGAGCTGGAAGATCAGGCCAAAGAATATATCCGTCATATGGGTGATATTTTAGTCCGTTCAGACTTGGTCGATTTCGCTTATAAAAATTCACCTACACTTATCCGTGCTCAGAAAGAATTGCTGGAAATGGTACAAAACAGCAGTAACGAACTCTTCCATGCTTCTTCAAAAGGAATGCACGAAACTAATATTATTACCAGTAGATCTTTCGCCCCAAAAGTAAAAGAACTTTTCTTTGGTGAAGATATGCTTTCTGAAATTACAGATTTGGCAGCAGTAACGATGCGTATGCCTATTACTTATGATAAAGATGCTCCCGGAGTATTTTACTTTATATTAAAGATTTTGGCTTGGAATAAAATCAATGTGGTGGAATTTATCTCTACAAAACATGAGTTTTCTATTATCATTGAAAAAGAAGAAATCAATCATACCTTCAAATTACTGCATGATATGAAAAACAGTTAGTAGCCTTTTTTTAATATTAATTACTAAATCAAAAATACTTTTCAACATCATCTTCAATTTCAAAATACCAACCTGCTTATTATCGATTCTCCTTCCAGAAATTCATTTTCACTATTTATTTGAAATTTATTTTACCACAAAATAGGGGTAAATAGTCATCTGCGTGTCTCAATTCTGAAGACGAACTTTTCGCCTTTGATTTTCTATAGATAACACTTGCTTCCTAATTGTGATTGCTATCTAAGAAAGTCAAAACCATATACTTTTTTTACTATCAAATCAATCATGAAAAAAATCAAATTTTTTCCTTTTTATCTATTATCCATCTTACCGATACAGCTCTTATTTATTCTATCTGACATCACTTATATCGTCATCTATAAGTGTATAAAATATAGGAAAGATGTTGTGTCAGAAAACCTTAAAAAAGCATTTCCTGAAAAATCGAAACAGGAACTGTTAAACATCGAAAAGAAGTTTTACAAACATTTTTGTGATTTAATGTTTGAAAGCATCAAAACTCTCACAATAAATGAAAAGAGTATCCAAAAGAGATTTCAATTACAGAATACTGAATTGATCGATGACTTGTATGCACAAAATAAAAGTGTTTTGCTCTATGCCGCTCACCTAGGCAACTGGGAATGGCAAGCCTTCTTTCCTAAGTACCTTTCTGGTCATCAAGTCACCGCCTTCTATCAACCGCTTTCTAATAAATATTTTGATGAACTGATGCAGATTATTAGAGGAAGAATGGGCGTTTTATGTATTCCTTCTCAAAAAGGATATAAAACAATGATGAAAATGAAGGCGGATAAAAAATTGACTTTTAATCTTATGATTGGTGATCAATGTCCGGCCTGGAATTCCGCTAAATACTGGACAGAGTTCCTTCATCAAAAAACAGCTTTTCTTCTGGGCGCTGACGCAATTTCTAAGAAAAGTGATTGTGCTGTGGTTTATCCAAAATGTACAAAAATCAAAAGGGGTGTTTATAAAACCGAGTTTATTTTACTGGACTCGTCTCCAAAAAATGCTAAGACGTTCTCTATTGTTGAAAAGTATTCTAAGGTTTTAGAACAAAATATCAAATTACAGCCTGATCTTTGGTTGTGGAGTCATAAACGTTGGAAATTAACCGCATAAACCGTATTTGGTCTTCAATTGTTGAACAACTATTATCTAACAACAACAAAATGTTGATAACTTTTCATAATCACACTCACCAATATTGAGTATTCTTTAAGTTATCAACATTTTGTCATTTTATTCACTTACTATTTTTTAAAACTCTCCAGCATTTCAAATTTCGCACTTGAAAGTTTTTTAGAAACAAGATCAATGTTCTTTGGTATAAAAAACAATCCCACTACAGAAAGTAAAGACATTACTATTAAACCAGCAAAACCCAAGTCAAAAAGATCAAATGCTCCTAATATCACAAAAAGCATTATGATAAAAGTGAAGCTTACTCCAAATTGATACATGTTCATATTAGTATCTTTTCCAAAGAAAGAAGATTGATCCAAATCCAAGGCTTTACGATTGTATGTCGAAGCATACATCATCATAGGAATTACAACACCGATAGTGTATAACATAAATGTTATGATATAAAATATATACTCTACATTTATAAACAGAGTCCAACAAGAAATGAAAGCACTTACAAAAACCAACAGTATTAAAATATAGTACTTGGACTTGACATAAAGTTTAATGGGAATATTTGCCGTCATTAAGAAAGGATAGAATTTACTTTCCATTGAAAAAAACATTCCCGCATATGTACTTGTGCATACCAAAGTCGCCATAAATAAGGCAAATGATCGAAGAATTGTTGAAGATATTTCCCCATTCATTAATACTGTGGCTGCATAAAAGTTTCCGAATAATATTTGAAAAGGAAGAAGGTACCTAAACTTTTTACTTCTTAAAATCAACCTTGTTTCATACAACATCAGATTACCCAAAACTGATTCTTTATTGAATAATTTAGCAAGGTCAATTCCTATTTCTGAAGCATCATTTAATACTTCTAAGCTTAAATATTTTTTCAGTGTTAAACTTAACGTATAGAAAAGAAGAATGTAAAGTATGAAAACGCCCAACATCAACATTGGAGATTTTACAAGCAATGAAACATACTGCGTATAGTAATTCACAATTCCTGTATACCCTTTCCACTCTAGAAAAATTGTTCCGCCTATACTGAATAATATCACTGCCCAAGAAGTAATTTTCTTACCAACAGTCTTTCCTATATGAAAAGAAAGCGTACTGTTAAAAAGGCAATGAATGAATAATAAAACGAAAAAATTGAAACACACCACCCCTCCATTTTCTGGACTTATAACTTTAATATAAGAAAAAGAGAAAAGAAGAAATGGTAAAAAATTAAAGAGACTGAAAAACGCTTTGTACTGTAAAAAATAAAGTATTGTTTTCTTTGATATTGGAAGTGTCAAGTAAGGCTTAATATTCACACCTCCTTGACTTTCAAGAAATGCTCTTAGGAAAAGGTCTATCATAAAATAATAGCACATCCATGATAATAATGTTTCACTTGAGGTTAATCCGTTATCTAGTTCGTTGAGTACACTAGGCAGCAAAAAGCCCGCTATCAGAAAATAAGCCAACATCATAAATGCTCCTAATCCCATAAAAACTGATGTGAGTGCCACCTCTGAATCCTGAAGCTTATAAATTTTTATGGTAAAATAATGTTTAAATAAAGCTACTAATTTCATGATTTCACTAGTTAGTTTGTTCTTGAATTTTAGCACCAAAGTAACTTTCTAATTCCACTAAGGTATTCTCCGTATTTGCAACATCTTTGATGATCACACCTTCTTCCAGCATTATAATTCTAGAGCTAATACCCGTTACATGTTGCAAATCATGACTAGAAACAATAACAGTCACTCCTTGTTCTGCTAGTTTTTGAATTTTAATTCTTAGCCATTGTTGAGAAGTGGGATCGAGGTTGGCAAATGGCTCGTCCAAAATCAGTAAATCTAGACTACCAATCATAGCCCCTAAAATTCCAGTTTTATTTTTATTCCCTTTCGATAAATCCTTGATCATTTTTTTACCTGAAAGAAAATCATCTCCATAGAATTGTTTATTCTCTTCTAAGAACTCCTCTAAATCACCCTTTTTCCATCCATGCAGTTTGCTTATAAACTCAAGGTATTCATAAGAAGTCATAAAAGGAATTAAGAATGTATCATCTAAAAAAGAGCCTGTGTATTGCTTCCAATCTTCATGAACTGCTACATTTTTATCTTTCAAGAATACACCGCCTTCAGTGGGTTGGATTAAATCTAAAACCAAACTCAAAAATGTTGTTTTACCAGCACCATTGTTTCCTACTAACCCTATAATTTCTTGCTTTTTAATCGTTACATCTGCGATATCTAATGCAACCTTACCCTTGTATTTTTTTTGAAGTTTGTCTACTTGTATCATCTTATAATAATTCATTTTAAGTAATATATTCTAGTGTATTATATATTCATGTGGGTTTCAATAACTAATAGTAATTCATCCAAAACCTGCCACTTTAAAGGAATAAGAGGAAAGCCAATAACAGGATCATATCAAATGAACAATAGCTTTTCAACTACAGAAGTAACTCTTAAATGAGACCTAGCAGCCTATCAATAGATTTAGAAATAGTATAGAAATAATGATCTTGAAGTCTGAAAGATTCCTTTACTCTACTCAAAAGAGGTATTATAGTTAGCTTAAGTACTATTAATTTTATGTTTACATCAGAGAGCAATTTCAGAGCAAGCGACTATAAACTGTTAGCTTATCTTGGTATAGTAATCCTAAAAATATTAGGTAAATACTATATTTCTGTAAAGGTCAAAGGCATAGATTATAGCAACATTACTCTTTAGTCTATATTATTTACTATATCAGAAAATTCTGAAAAGTAATATTAAAAGCAATACAATATACATAAAAATGTATAGACACAAAAAAAGGTTAGTCAACATCTTGTGTTAACTAACCTTCTATATTTAATGAATGTGGCGCCGACTTACTCTCCCGGGGGTTAACCCAGTACCATCAGCACGGTAGGGCTTAA
>NZ_JABANE010000462.1 GCF_012844305.1 Flammeovirga aprica JL-4 | reverse complement strand
TCTTCACTAAAGAAAGGCTCCAAAATCATATTGAAAGCCATCTGTACCCCTATTTCTACTGCTATTGCTTTTACTGCACTTTCCAGTTCCTCTTTCAGCTTTTTACGCCCTCCCTGTGCAGATGCCCACTCGGCTATAGATGTCCCCCCTTGGAGAGCATAAGGTAAACCTATTTCTACAACGGCTGGACCTACCATTGCACTGAAAGCAACAATGGCAGAGGTTTCAGTCAGTTCACCAAATATTGATTCTATTCCTTTCCAAAATTCTGTATCATAGCCCAGTCCTTCTCCTGTAGAATACATTCCTTGAAGTATACAGGGGTTATTTTGTATTGCGGTATTAATTGTTGAGCCTTCTACGAAGAAGGATGCATAGCGAGGGTCTTGTTGTAGTTTTGTAATAAGTTCATGGCAATCAGGCATTGCATTTTCTTGTAAAAAAGAACCATAATTGTCCACCAATCGGTTCACCAATTCATGAGGAGTGGATAAATTACC
>NZ_JABANE010000461.1 GCF_012844305.1 Flammeovirga aprica JL-4 | reverse complement strand
TCCAATCCGTCCTAAACATACAATCCGCGTATTGTACACGCGCCGCTTTTTCTTGACAGCCGTTGCCGTCTGAAAGCAGGATGCGGATTTGGCTGTTATAATGTACGGCAATGCTGCCGCCGGGCGCACGGTTTGCCGACCGCCTGCCCCTCCGATCCGCCACATAAAAGTTGTAAAGCCCCTATGTCTGATTTTCCTCCCGTTTCCCGATTCCTTGCCGACGAAGCCGCCACACTCGATTTGGGTGCGGCGTGGTCTTCCCGTTTAAACGCACCGCTGGTCATTTATCTCGAAGGGGATTTGGGTGCGGGCAAAACCACGCTGACACGCGGCATCCTGCGCGGATTGGGTCATCAGGGCGCAGTCAAAAGCCCGACCTACGCCATCGTCGAATCTTATCCGCTGGAACGCTTCACCCTGCACCATTTCGACCTCTACCGCTTCTCGTTCCCCGAAGAATGGGAAGACGCGGGGCTTGACGAACTGTTTGCCGCAAACAG
>NZ_JABANE010000460.1 GCF_012844305.1 Flammeovirga aprica JL-4 | reverse complement strand
TCGTTCCCCTGCGCTATCCGCGCTGGCTGCTGGTGCTGATGGTGGGTCTTTCCTGCGCCTGTTTCTGCAAACTGAATAACGGCGGTTGGGATGGAGCGCTGGTCAGCTTCTGCGCCAGCACGGTAGCCATGTACATTCGCCAGATGCTGACCCATCGCTCCATGCATCCGCAGATCAACTTCTGCATCACCGCCTTTGTCGCCACCACCATCTCCGGGCTGCTGCTGCGCCTCCCGGCGTTTGCCAGCACGCCGACCATTGCCATGGCCGCCAGCGTTCTGCTGCTGGTCCCGGGTTTTCCATTAATCAATGCCGTCGCCGATATGTTTAAAGGGCATATCAATACCGGACTCGCCCGCTGGGCGATTGCCAGCCTGCTAACCCTCGCCACCTGCATTGGCGTGGTGATGGCCATGACCGTATGGGGGCTGCGCGGATGGGCATAATCTCATTTATTTTTGCGCTGGCGGAAGACATGCTGCTGGCGGCGATCCCCGCCGTC
>NZ_JABANE010000046.1 GCF_012844305.1 Flammeovirga aprica JL-4 | reverse complement strand
AGGCTCTTAATTGTCCGCTGAGATTAAATGAATGTTGAACAAAAACGGTCAACCCTATTTAGGGAAGTACATACAATGTCCCTACACTCTTAACTCTTAACTCTTAACTCTTAACTCTTAACTCAAATTACTTAAATCTCAAAAAACACTCAATGAAACTATTACAATTACTCTTAGTATTTCTCACTCTATGCTTATCTGCTAATGCTCAATCTTTTTTTGTCACTGATGTATTAGATCAAAGTCAAAAGAAAAAATTAAAGTCTGATGATAAAAAAATCATCAACCAATTACTCGTCGAAGAGTTAGAAAAAAGAAAATCTGACTTCTGTATTCAGCTCATCAATGGTGAGGATAGAACAAAATTGGCCTCAAGCAGTGGCTTTATGATGATGAACTGGGAATTGGCACATAAAGGTGGTATCCCAAAACAACTTGGCGTTGATGTGTATGTGAAAGTAATCTATGAAGATGGATTATTGAAATCTGAAAATGTGATTGTCAAAAATGCGGCAAGGTATACTAATGAAGACGTCACTTCTAAATCAAAAGACTTAAAAGGACAAATAAGCGCACTTGTGGAAGGTATGGTGAGCACTTTCAATGATAAAATCTGTCAGCAAATTGGAGATGATTTTGCGCAGTTTTCACCTGAAATGAATCAGCATATCATCGAACTTATACACTCCAATGAAAAGCCTGCACATACTGTTCTCAGAGAAGTTGAAATGCAAATCAAAGAAGTACTTCAAAAAAACTATGCACAAAAAGGCGGTGCTTCTTATCAGGCATGTGAATACATGGGGCAGTCTTCTCCTTCAAAAGGTGTAAGCTGTATTCTGGCCAACAAAAGAACTTTCTACGGGACTATGGAAAATGAGGCGGTGATGAAAAGAATCAAGAATCTTATTTGGATGAATATTTACTGGTCTTATTATAATGTATATGTTCAAAATTACGACGAGGCCAAAGCTTCGCTCGATAGAGTAGAATACGAAATTAGAAAATCGGATGATTTGAAAGCTGATTTTTATGCGATCTACCTTATTGCTGATACTTTCAAAAATAATGAGGTAAACGCTATTCTTCTGGATAAAACAAAAGAAAAGGTGAGTAATGAAGTGCTTTACCAAAAGGTTAACTTTTACCTCAATGAAATCCAAAACACATCAAATAGTACTGATTTGACTGGAGTTGCTACAAATATGCAAAGACAGTTCAGTAGCCTTTGATGAAATAGTAAGAATTAAGTACTAGGACATAAGAATTGAGAAATAGGATTCGTGAATGGTTTTTACGGGCCATATCACTACCTTTTTCTTCGTAAAGCAAAACAAACTTAAAAGACAACAATGAAACTATTGAAATTAATATATCTACTGCTTGCTATCAATCTGACTGCAAATGCAAAAACATTTTATGTGTCAGACATCATTGATCAAAGCTCTAATAAGATGCTGAAAGAGGGAGATAAAAGTAAAATAAATAAGTGGATTGTTGATGAACTAGACAAGAGAAGAAAAGACTTCAGCCTAGAATTAGTTTATGGTGAGGGTAGAACACCGTATGTAAGAAAAAATAATTTCTATTTTACAGAATGGAATGTTGAATTACCTCCTGAAACTGCAAGTAAAATGGGCTTTGATCTGATAGTCAATGTGATTTATCAGGATGAAAACTTAACCGTAGAAATCCATAATATAGAAGACTCCTACAATCCTAAAGTATTTTCATATACTACCTCAGGGAAGACTATCAAGGACAAAATAACAACCGCTGTAACTAAGATGATCGAGCATTTTGATGAGCATGAAAATATACTCCCAAGTGATCATTTCCTGGACTATACACCTGTAATGCACAAAAAAATGTACTCACTTATTCAGTCTGATGAATTTAATATCAATTATAGCCTTGATATAATTACGAAAATTATGAAGGGGATAGTTATTAATAATTATCAGCATGAAAAAATGAGTAAAAATTTCACAGATAAAACCGACAAATTATATGATAATCCTTCCAATTGGCTTTATCATATCTGTTATAATAAAGACACCTACTTCAGAAGAATCGATGATGAAGAAAGAAATAGGAGGCATATCAATCTCTACAAGATGAGTATTTATTGGGCCTACTATAACCTTTACGCAAAACAATACCGTGCTGCATCTTCCGTTTTAGAATCGGCCCTTGTTTCCGTCAGTCCTGAACTTGAGAAAGAACTTTACGAGGACGTTTTTGCACTTTCGGTTATTACAGTTGAGCTCAATCGTGGTAAATCATCTAGGGACAAAGAGAAAGCCTTACGAATTGCCAAAGAGGTGGCCACTCCAAGAAAAGGCATTGCTTCATTAATGGGTCGGATAAATTTTTATCTTTCAGAAATCATTGATAATTCCCAGGATAAAGATCTTGTCTTGAATGCTAAATTCGCCAGAAGCAAATTCAAATATAACTATTAAGGGGTTTCATTAACCCTACGCTTCACTAGACTTTTATCGCAATAAAGAAAATAGATCATATTATGTTCGTAATCTGGTTTTTATGGTGGTCAGGTGGACGTTGCAATGCAACATCCCTACAACAGCATCCACCATGGTAACTAAAAAAGAATCACCATAAAAGCCAGATTACGAACCACATTTCTTAACTCTTAACTGAAACACTCTACAACCTCAAACTTACCCCTTCTGAAATGCTTTAGCCGATATCCCGACTTTCTGTTTGAAAAGCCTTGAGAAGTAATAAACAGAATTAAAACCAAGTTCATAAGCAACCTCTTTTACTTTTTTCTCATGACCTATCAGCAGTTCTTTGGCCTTGATGATTTTAAGGTTGAGGTGATATTGCAGTGGTGCCAAGCCTGTGTATTCTTTAAATGCTTTTCTGAAATAAGAATAGGACACATTCTGTTCTTCACAAAAGGATACAAAATCGATTTCTTCATATAACGCCTCTTGCATTTTTACTTTTGCGAGTTCTACAATCTTTTCTCCTCTTCCCAAATCATTTCTTTTTTTGGTAAGCTGTATGATGACTCCTATTAATTGTAAAATGATGCCTGCTCCTATTTTCTGATAACCAATTTCTTGTTTTTGAACGACCTCAAAAAGGGTATAAAACAATGAGGTGATTTGTGCGGCGCTTTCTAATTCTATTTTTTGAGTAGCGGCAAAAGTCGGTTGCTTGATAATGTTGTTCATCCACTCTCCATTATAACCGATGTAATACTCTGTCCAACCTTTTGCAGGAGCAGGTTTGTATCGGTGCCATTCACCCGGTCTTAAAAAGATTAAATTTCCTTTTTTTAAAATGGCTTCCTCTTGGTCTGTTTCTAAAATACCTTCACCTTCTACAATATAAAGTAATTGATATTCCTGTAAAACTCTGCCCTTTTCCCATCTAAAAAAATACCCCGTAGGGTGCTTAGGATCAGGGTAATCCTGATGAGGAGGAACCACTGCCTTCCCTACTACATTTATATACAAGCCCCAATTAATATCTTCATCAGAAGGTATCAAATAGTTATTAAAATCATTCATTTTACCAATATATAACCATATACATCAATAATCAAATATCATTTTGTGTAAATAATTTCCCAAAACGTGTATTTAATGTCGTTCCTACGTTTATTTACTTTGTACCATACTAATTACTTAAGCGATGGACAATCACACAACAATAGCAGCATATAATCTAGCCAAATCTGCCTATGCCAATTATGGCGTAGACACGGATAAAGTGTTAGAAACATTAGACAATATATCTATCTCTCTTCACTGTTGGCAAGCAGATGATGTGGGGGACTTTGAGACCAAATCATCTTCAATGGGAGGCGGTATTCAAGTAACTGGCAACTATCCTGGAAAAGCCAATACGATTGAAGAAATGAGAGCGGATCTTGAAAAAGTATTATCGCTTCTTCCGGGCAAACATAAACTAAACTTACATACAATTTACGGAGAGTTTAACGGAGAGGCGGTAGACAGAGATCAAATCGAAGTGAAACATTTCCAAGGTTGGATTGATTGGGCGAAGAAAAACAATGTAGGTATTGACTTTAATGCCTCTTGTTTCTCTCACCCTTATGCTGAAGACGGTTTTACACTTTCAAGTAAAAACCCTGAGATTAGAAGTTTCTGGATCGAGCACGTAAAGCGTTGCCGTGAGATTTCTAATGAGATTGGAAAACAATTAGGGACGCCTTGTATTCACAACACTTGGATTCCTGATGGCTCAAAAGATACTTGTGTGGACCGTCTTGGACATAGAACACTTTTGAAAGAGGCATTAGATGAAATCTTTGAGGTGGAATACGATACCAATTATATGAAAGATGCTGTGGAAAGCAAACTTTTTGGTATCGGAAGTGAATCGATGGTGGTTGGATCTTATGACTTCTACTTAGGATATGCCATCAAAAACAATAAACTTATTTGTCTGGATAATGGGCATTTCCACCCTACAGAACAAGTGGGTGATAAAATTTCTTCTGTGATTCAATACGTCGATGAAGTACTGCTTCACATGACAAGAGGGGTAAGATGGGATTCAGATCATGTGGTGACTGTCAATGATGAATCTTTGCTGATTGCTCAAGAAGTAATTCGATCGGGTGCTTTGGATAGAACACACGTAGGGCTTGATTTCTTTGACGCATCAATTAATCGTATAGGAGCTTACGTTACTGGATGTAGAGCGTCAAGAAAAGCATTCTTATTTGCTTTGCTTGAACCTACAGAACTGATCAAGGCACATGAAGATAAAGGTGAGAACTTTGAGAGAATGTTCCTTTTAGAGCAATTGAAAACATTGCCATGGGGTGCCGTGTGGGATTTCTATTGTTTACAGCAACAAACAGCATTGGACAACGAAGTGATTGCTTTGGTCAATGACTATGAACAAGCGGAGTTATTAGAGAGAGGTGAAGTTTTGGTATAATTAAAAAGACGAAGTAGGATGTTAAAAGAAGCAATCGCCGTATTTGATATTGGCAAGACAAATAAAAAACTTTTGATCTATGATCAAGATTTTAATGTGATTGATCAGAAGTCAATTCACCTTCAAGAAATAGAGGATGAGGATGGAGAACCTTGTGAAGATCTTGACCTCCTGCTATTATGGATGGTTTCTTCTTTTTCAGAAAAACTTCAATCTTCAGAATATAAAATCATAGCACTCAATTTCTCTTGTTATGGTGCTAGTCTTGTGCATTTAGATGCTCAAGGCAACAGAGTGGGAACTTTCTATAATTACTTGAAACCCACTTCTGCTGATTTTTATCAAAAACTATATGACAAGTACGGTGGTGAAGAAGTATTTGCCGCCAAGACTGCTTCTCCTATTCTGCAGTTTTTAAATTCAGGATTGCAGCCTTACTGGATAAAATACAATAGAAGCAATCAATGGGAGCAAATCAGTACTTCTCTGCATTTCCCTCAGTATTTGCATTATAGATTTACAAAACAATTGGCCACAGACCTCACCTCTATTGGGTGTCATACTGGTTTGTGGGATTTTGAAAAGGATGATTATCACAGTTGGGTGAGTGATGAAGGGTTGAATTTCCCTCCAATTCAAAATAACAAACATACATGTGCTATTCAGAAAACACTTGCACCACATGATATAAAAGTGGGTATTGGTATTCATGACAGCACCTCTTCAATGCAACCTTATACTACAATTATCAAGGGAGCACCTTTCGTTTTGATTTCCACCGGAACTTGGGCCATCAATATGAACCCCTCGTTTTCTGGTCAGCTTACGAGTGAAATGTTGAAGAATGACTGTCTGCTGAACATCAATACTGATGGAAAAAAGATCTTATCTTCCAGATATATGTTGGGCAGAGTGCACGATGTGTATGCTCAGTTTCTGAAAAAAGAATTTGAGCTAGAGAAAGAGATTTATGATGTGGTCAGTTATGATGAGGAGCTATTATTGGAAGCTTGGGACAGAATCAATGCAAGTCAAACGATCATCAAAAACTTGATGGCTTACACTGCGGAAGAATTGAAAATCAGCTTACCAGAGAATAAATCGGTTGCTTTCTTATACCTTCAAATAATGCTTGAGCTCACTCTTAAGGAAATTGAGCAAGTGAAAGAAGTGATGGAAGAGGATTGTGTTGTGCTCTAGAAGGTGATGTTAATGGGGTAGTGATGGGGCGTTGTAACTCAACGCCCGGCTTTTTTTTTGATTACTTTTTTATGGGAGCAAATTCTTTATTGAAAGAGGTTGCTCCATCAAACATAGAGTCCATCCTTTTGATACTGGATAAATCCCAACCGGATAGATCTTGATTAAAGGCGACGGCATCTGCAAACATTTCCCGCATCAATGTCACTTTTGATACATTCCATGAAGAGATATTTTGATTAAACTTCGTTGCACCTTTAAATACATAATCCATTTGTTTTACACCTGATACATCCCATGAAGAAAGATCTTGGTTGAAGGATATTGTCCCGCAAAACATCTCCGAAATAAATTCAAATTTTGAAGCATCCCAAGTATTCAAAGGTTGATTAAAACTCACTGCATTCCTAAATAAGCCAGATACATTTCCTACTTTAGGAAAAGACCAAGAAGAGATATCCTGATTAAAAGAGGAGGCTCCATCAAATAACTGATAAATCTCAGTCACATTAGATAAATCCCAAGTATTTAAAGGTTGGTTAAAGCTTGATGCATTTTGAAACATTCTTACCATATCTAATACATTAGATACATCCCATGAAGAGATATCTTGGTTGAAGGATTTAGCACCGGCAAACATTCTCTCCATTCTTTTACACCCTGAAACATCCCAATTCGACAATTCCTGATTAAAGGCGTATGCCTCACAAAACATCTCATCGATCCAGTAAACCTTAGAAACATTCCAGGTATTTAAGGGTTGATTAAAAGATACTGCCCCCATAAACATTCTTCTCATTCCATCAACTGAAGCAGTATTCCATGAAGAAATATCTTGATTAAATGATAAAGCACCTTGAAACATACCTTCCATCGTTTCAACATTGGAAACATCCCATGTATTTAAAGGCTGATTAAAATCTGAAGCTACTCTAAACATTTCTTTCATTCTGGAAACACCAGAGACATCCCATGAGGAAATATCTTGATTGAATGAAGACGCACCCTCAAACATTGAATCCATTAACAGTACTTTTGAGGTGTTCCAATTATTCAAAGGTTGATTGAAAGAAGATGCTCCTCTCCACTCCCACAGATCATCATCAAAAAAACCTCCAAACATATTGGTCATATCTCCTACATTCGATACATCCCAATCATTCAGAGGTTGATTAAAGGAAGAAGCTCCTGCAAACATTCCATCCATCGATCTAACGTTACTGACTTTCCAGCTAGAGATATTTTGGTTGAATAAGATCGCTCCATAAAATACTCTTTCCATCTTTATCACATTACTGACATCCCAGTTCGATAAATCTTGATTAAATGAGGATAATTTATAAAATAAGTCATTTAATGATGTCACATTTGATACATCCCATTGTGAAATATCATCGTTGAATGATGGAGGTAAGTCTACAGAAGACAGGTCTGTAACGAAGGTTGTAATCACGAACTCACAATTTTTCCCTTCTTTCATATACTGTTTTAAAGATTCGTTATCTACTATTAAGTAATCGTTACCTTCAATAGTGATTTTATCTCCTACTTTTGAGCCTATTGGTGCTGTAATAGTTTTGCTTTTCATATTACGTGTTGAATAAATTCTTTGTAAAAAGTTTAGTTTTAAATAGTACGACAGAAGAAATGGAACAGTAATATACGTGCACCATGACTGAAGTCATGGGCTGGTGATATTGACTCCAACAACACTAAAGTGTTGCCTCCGTTACCAACCTTCAAGACTTTAGTCTTGATTAGGTTGCCCTATCACCTGCCCATAGTTTTAACTATGGTGCAAGAAACACTCGATTACTTTTGTACTAGAACTTCTTAAATCACTAATATATAGAAATTCATTCATTTAGGATGAAGTAGTTGAATCCAAATACAACGTTTTTGAAAATAATAAATCACCCTGCCTTAAAAACTTAAAACAGGGTGATTCCTTTTCTTCATCCAATGACTAATGCACAACCTTCTTCTTATACTGATCAATTCGTTCCATTGCCGCCTTTTCATATTTACGCTGGAGTTGCCATCTTGGCCTTGCCAATGTGGTTTCCCATTCAAATAATTTCTTATAAAGCTCTTTGACAATTTCAGGGTATTGGGTGGCGAGGTTGTTGGTTTCTGAAATGTCTTTTGAAAGATCATATAGTTCGGCTGGGCGGTCTGGATAGCGGATCATTTTCCAGTCGTGGTGTCTGATCGCTCCTCTGTTTTCTTTCTTCCAATACAATGTAGGGTGTGGTTTTTCTTTTATTTCTTTTGACAAATAAGGCAAGAGGTTTACTCCATCGATGCCTTCTAGTTCACCTGCATCTCCTCCTCCAATGGTATAACATAGTGGCAGAAGATCTAGTGTGCTGATCGGATGCTCATATTCTTTTCCAAAAGATTGTTGGGGTACTTTTATGATAAACGGTACTCTTATTCCTCCTTCCAAATGACTCGCTTTGGTGCCACTTAATGGGCTATTGTCTGCTGAGTTTCCATCAGTGGGACCGCCGTTATCATTGGTGTAAATTATAACTGTATTATCTGCTAAACCTTCTTTTTCTAAATGCTCGAAAATAGTACCGCAAGCTCTATCCATTGCCAAGGTCATTGCGGCTAGTTTTTTACGCTTTCCTTCTAACTCCGGGAACTTTGCTAAGTCCTCTTTTTTAGCGTGTAATGGTGAATGGACTGCATTGTAGGATAAAAAGAGGAAGAAAGGTTTGTTTTTATTTTTGGAGATAAACTCAATAGTTTCATTAGCAAAAGCATCTGTAAGGTATTCGTCTGGCTCCTCATAATTTTTGAAATTACGCTCCATATTATTTTCCTCTCTCTTGTTCGGATTTTTTTCATTGAAACCCCAATAACTTCTTGCTCCACCTCTGAAACCATAAAAGAAATCAAAGCCTCTTTTTAAAGGATGAAATTGATCGTTATTTCCCATATGCCATTTTCCTATGATACCCGTTGTATAGCCAAGTGTTTTCATATGGTCTGCAATGGTTTTTTCTTCCAAAGGCAATCCCATATCATCATCTTCCAAACAGTAGTTCTGCATATAACCGGGCACATTATTTTCTTCAAACCCAAATCGCTGTTGGTACCTGCCCGTTAATAATGCGGCTCTTGATGGACCACATACTGCTCCTGCTACATAGGCTTGGGGACAAACTGTTCCTTCTTTGGCTAATTTATCCAAAACGGGTGTATGCATCATGGTGCTTCCTTGGAATCCAAAATCTGCATATCCTGCATCATCTGAGAGGATAATGATGATATTTTGGGGTTTATCTTTTTGTGCGAAGAGTGAGCTTCCTGATAAATATATCAGAGTAAGTAAAAGTAATTGTCTCATTTCATTTCTATTTTTAATTAAATTTCTATTATCCTTTAGTTACAAATTCCACCTTCATGAATATTTACCGATGATAGAATTTCTATTTTTTCAGTTTAGTAGTACACACCCGGCCTTGAAGGGAAAAGCGTTAAGAATTTCATGGAGTGAGCCGTTAAAAATGATTTTGCTGTTTGAGCGTAGCGAGTTTAAAATCATTTAGGCGAAAGGAATGGAATTTAGCTTTTGACTTCTAAGCCTAGATTTTTTGCTTCGTTTTTCATCAATGGAAAAATGAAGAAGAAGGTAGCTTGAAAGTAGATCTTTGAAAGCTTGCAATACGATCAATTTATAATTGAATACCAAGAAAAAAAGGACCAAAAAATGGCCCTCTTTAAATGGAATGAATTAGAATGTGATCAAACATCTACAGTTTTTAACTGTAACTTTTCAATATATATTCGTACATCATAAACTAAGTCTTTAATTTGCTGATAGTCGAATGATCCGTCTGCTGCCTTTACAAACAACTGCCCTCCTATTCCTACACAATAGGCACCTGCATCGAACCATTCTTTCAGGTTTTCATAAGTGGGTTTTACGCCACCTGTCGGCATAATATTCGTCCATGGCATTGGTGCTTTTACCGCTTTGATAAAGCCTGGACCACCTACTTGAGTCGCCGGGAATACTTTTACTACTTCGGCTCCCAATTCTTCTGCTTTTGAAATATCTGAAATGGTACCGCAACCTGGATTCCAAGCTACTTTTCTGCGATTACAAATTTTTGCCATTTCTTCATTTACAAGTGGAGAAACAACAAAGTCTGCTCCTGACTGTATGTAAAGTGCCGTTGTGGGAGCATCCACAATTGAACCTATTCCCAATGCTAAATCAGGAAGAAATTCGTCTCTGTAATCAATCAGTTTTCTGAAGATTTCGTGGGCATTGTCACCTCTGTTGGTAAACTCAAAAACCCTTACTCCGCCTTCATAACAGGCTTTTAAAATATTGATACTTACTTCTACATCTTTGTGAAAGAAAACGGGCACAAAACCTGTTTCTTTCATTTTTAGAGCAACTTCTATTCTTGAAAATTTCATTATCTGACTATTTTTCCGGTTCCGTTTGTAGCTATAAAATGTTGTACTTCTTCCACAGAACAGATATTCTGATCTCCTTCTATGGTATGTTTGATGGCAGATGCGGCTATCGCAAAATCAATTACTTCTTGTAATGACTCTATGTTTCTTAATCCATAAATTAAAGCGGCCATAAATGAATCTCCACCACCTACTCTGTCCACAATATGCGTGAGGTCATATTGCTGACTTCTATATACTTTTTTCCCATCATAAAGTGCTCCACTCCAAGTGTTATGGTTGTTAGAAATAACACCTCTTGAAGTAAATACTACTATTTTACAAAGTGGAAAACGTTGCATAATCTTGTCTCCTTCTATCTGAAAATGATAGTCTTCTATGTTGTCATTCAGCACATCTACATCAGGGTGTGTACCAGACATCACATGATTGAATTCCATCAGTTCCGGCATTACTTCATCTGCAGTTTTTCCCCATTTCCATAGATTGCCTCTGAAATTATAATCCATAGAAACCTTCAAACCACGCTTTGCCGCTTCTTCCAAACCTTCCAAAAGGGCCTCTTTTGCTCCTTCTGAAACTGCCGGTGTAATGCCCGACCAGTGAAACCAATCTGCATCTTTGAATATGGTATCCCAATCCAGCATGCCTCTAGTCAAAGTGGCTGTAGAGGAATAAGCTCTATCATAAACCACTTTACTCGACCTTCCACAAGAACCATTTTCATAATAATAAAGGCCCATTCTTTCTCCTCCGTAAAGGATATCAGAAGTATCTACACCAAAGCTATTCAAGTGTCTGACGGCACTAAGTACCATGTCATTTTTAGGAACTCTAGTGATGTATTTTACTTGATCACCAAACTGCCCTAATGAAACTGCCACGTTGGCTTCAGCTCCTCCAAAATCAATATTCAGAGATTTGGTTTGCTGTAATCGTTGATTTCCTGGAGAGGACAACCTGATCAGAAGTTCTCCAAAACTTACTATCTTTTTCATCCTATCTTTATTAATCTACCATCAATTTCTTTGATACTACCACACCATCAATCTGTGCTTGAATAAGGTAGATACCTGATTTTAATTGAGCTGTATTAATTGTTATTTCATTTCCTTTAGCAGGAATTGTTTCTATCGTTCTTCCTGCAATATCCAGTAATTTCAAGTTGTCGATAGTGCTATTCCCTTTGAAGAATAATTTCACATTGCCACCTTTTGAAGGATTTGGATAAAGGAGAATTTGTTCTTTTAATTGTTCTGCTGCAATGCTTGTTGGAGGCTCTAAACTATTGAATGATCTTTCGATGGGAAGACTGAAATTATACACTCTCATATTCACACTACTGATATGCCCTCCATTATCTGGGAACTGAATGCTTACAGTATTACTTTCTTCCAATGTTTCATAGTCTAAAGGAATTTCGATCACACCAAAGAAAGATCTTCTTTGCGTTTGCAAATCACCTTGGATATTTTGAGGTACATCAACCGCTTGACCGTTTACTTTTACCGTCGGTTTTAAAGAAAGACCATGTGCCCTGCCTAAACCAATTCTAAGTTTTGCTTCACCATTCTCTACTAAATCCATTTTAGAGAAATCAAAAGTCATTGCCTCAGTTGTGATAGGTTGGTAGTATGTCGATGCAAAGTATTTTGTCTCGTCAGAAGTCTCATTCACATCTACATTTGATTTCAACTCATAGCGGATAATCATTGTAGATTCTGGTTTCAACGAAGCTTGTGCAGGTGCTACATTAAATGTATTTTCCTCCATTACAGGTTTTCCTCCGTTGCTATACAGGTGTCTAATTTTTACATTATCCACATTGTCATCTCCTAATCCCGCTACGTTTAATTCTACCAATTGATTTTCTAAGGTCAAATTATTCAGAATTACATAAGCGATATTTCCATCTACATAAGCATCTGATTGAATATCAATATTCTCAGAAATATGATCTACTCTTGTTCCTTCTACCTCAGACCAAAGCTCATAGAATTTTACCAAATCTGTATAAATCCAAGTTCCTGAAAGACTGCCCGGCTCATCTTCTCCTCTTAACAACCTCCAGTTATACGGCACATCACCCACAGTACCCCAAGTTGCTTTTAATACGACAAACGGAAGTGCTTTGGCAATGGTGTTGGTTCTGTCCATAAAAGTCATCAACATTGAATTCGTTGAAACTAAATAGTACCAATCTCTTTCCGAAGACCACTGCTTGTTCATCATAGAATGCACTTGAGCTCCGTATTCTGATACTAAAGTCGGTTTTACTACCCCAAACTTATCATAACTTGCATGATCCATCATGTCCAAGGTTGCTTCTAGGTTACTTCCTTTTCTCATGATTCTTTTATTCTGGAATGTCGGCCAGTCGTAAAGGTGAATTGACCAGAAGTCCATATTTTCACCCGCCATATCCATAAACTTGTTCCAGCGCTTCTCCCATCTTTGGAAGTTATCGTAATCAAAGTTCGGAAAGGCCGTTGTAAATCCACCTACTTTTTGGGTGGGGTTTACCTTCTTCACCTCTTTGGCAATGGTGTTGTGATATTTAAAGATTTTCTCTAACCCTTCATCTGTTTCACCGCAGTCTTCACAACCAAACATTTCATAAACCGGCTCGTTGATCACCTCAAAATATTCTGGGGCAATCTCTGATCCTGAACCGTAAAACTCTTTGATAAAATGAGCACAATATTCACCTGTAGCCGTACCAAATGGCTCGTCTTCTGTATCTGCTTGAGAAAATGCCCATCCTTTGTTGGTCAATTTACCGTCAGGCCAGAATGGATGGTATTGAGTGGCTAAAATGTGCGTTTTATTGCGATCAGCATAACTATAATACGCCGAATTGTTTAAGTAATTATTTCGATGTTTCTCCCCTTCTATTCGTACTTCATCCAAGTTCACAAAACCAGGACGGTTAGGATCTTCATTTAATACTGAATTGATGTTCCAAGTAATATTTCCTGTATTTCTACCAAAGTATACATTCTTCTTATTCATGAAATCATCTTTGATATCAGACGGGCTAGAACTTCCATACCTTGTCCAATCGTTTTCACGAATACCGGCGTGAACACCAATAAATTTTTCTCTTTCAAAAGTAGACACTTCCCCCACTGTATGCTTCACATTAAAGTTGACATCTACTTTTGATGTCTGTGCCAACAGTGGAATGGATAGTAAGGATAATATTGTAAAAGTAATATATCTCATATTGTTCATTTGCGTTAGAAGTTGATTGAGGAAGTGGTTAAAGCTGAGTTTAGGTATAACTGTGATTTTTTTAATGAAGAATTAAGAATGTAGAATGAAGAAAAGTGGATCGTGTTGTGGACCTTAGAATGGTTTTTATAGTGGTTCGGTGGACGTTGCAATGCAACGTCCCTACTACCAATCTTAAAGGATATTCTACCAAAATTGTAGGGAAGCTGTATTACAACATCCACTGAACCCAACAAGGACCACCTTTTCTACATTCTTAATTCTTCATTCTTCATTCTACATTCAAAATGCCCTATCTAGTAGCCTTTGTCTTTTTCGACGTTTGCTCATTTTTGGCAGTATGAGATGTTTTTCTCTTACCATGGAAACGTCTGATATGTTGGTAATCATATGAAACATAACGGTGCGTAAGACCCCATCCGAAAATTGAGAAAGGCTCGTCACTATTTAAGCTTCTGTTCAAGCCCATTGCGTGAGGTGCACCTGGAATTACCGCTTGAATGTTGAAGTTGATACCGTCGTTGGCATATTGTACTGTTCCTTTTTCAGGTCCGTCTGTTGTGATCAATGACATGATACCGTCTTTGTATTTGAATACACAGATTTCGTGACCTGAATTTGAGATAGGGTTATATTTTGATTTCACATAAGGTCCTAACGGATTGTCAGCAATCGCTACACCATGACGGATTTGACGACCACCGAAAGTGATTGCTTCACCCATTTGCTCACCTTTGTAGTATAAATAGAATTTACCTTTGTAAGGGATGATACATGGATCGTGTACTTTATGGCTATCGAAATCACCCTTCTTTTCTACTAAGAAACGGTTTTGCTCCGTACCTTTCCAAACACCATTATCAGCTGGGCTAAGGATTGGCTCTTCTAATTTTTCCCAAGGTCCGTAAGGTGAATCTGCGTACGCTAAACCTACTTGGTTTTTCGTTCTTACGTTATAAGGAGATTTGATTGTTTGGTAACATAAGTAGTATTTTCCTTCGTACTCCATTACTTCAGGAGTGAATACCGAACGGTCATCAAAAGTACCTTTTTCACCTCTTGCTACAGAAAGTCCTTCTTCTTTCCATGTCCATCCATCTGTAGAAGTAGCATGCCAGATATCACAACGGTCCCAAGGGAATACTTTTTCGTTTTCAACATCTCCGCCAAAACCTTGTGTTTTACCTATTGATTTTGAGTAATAAACATGGTATTTTCCATCGATATAAAGTAATGCAGATGGGTCACGTCTTACTACACCTTCTTCGTAAGCCAAGTCACCTTTTAGATCATGAACAGAAAACTCTCCAAACCACTCGTTTGTCAATGAATCTGGCCAAGCCAATGCTCTTTTAGATGCTGCACTTAAATGATTAGGATCTGTAATACCTAAGAAGTCTAATTTTTCTTTTGAGATTTCTACTTTTTCTTCACTTACTTCAGTGTTAGGAGCTGTAGACTTTGAACATGATGAAGCCATTACTGCTCCAATCAAAAATGTTCCTGCAATATTTTTAAATAAGTTCATTCCTTTTAATAATAAAATAATTCAATACTAACTGCGATAATTTATGTTGATTTGTTTGAAAGCAATTGGTGAAGCCTCTCAATTTTGAAGTCAAAAGACTTCGCCAATGCTTAGCCACGAGAGATAAGTACCCGCGACTGTTTAGTTTATATTTCTATTTAAATAAGACTATTTCCGAAAGCAATTACTGTAATACCCAAAACCATGCAAGAAAGTCCTACATATAAAGAAGTTTTGGCTTGTTTTGGTGCTTCCAACCATTCTTTTGTGATCAAACCACCTACAATAGCTACACCTACAGAAACTGTATTAAAAATGGCATAACCTACTGTACCTCCGTTTTGACCTAATCTGAATGCTGCATAAGCGAATAATGCTGAAGCGGCAAAGTTGAAAATACCCATTACAGTTGTAAGGATTGTATTTCTTGGCAATTGAGAAGTTACGAAATTTCCCCAAAGGCTCTTTTTTGTCAGTTGATAAATGAAGTAAGTAGCGATTGATAAACCACCAAAGATGTAAATGATGTACATTACCACAATAGCACTTACCCACTCTGCATTTCCGTTGGCTACTACAGCATCTCTGATTACCCCACCGCCTACTGTGTTGGCGTAGTTAAAACCTGTTGCTAAAAGACCACCGATCACTGCAATTGCAATACCTTTGATCATGTTATCACTTTTCACTTCAGATTCTTTATCACTTTCCTGCTGCTTCAAAATACCTGCTCTACCATTGCTCATGACACCGATCAATACAATCAAGATGCCTACCATGATAGTACCAAATACATGCAATTCAGGAATTCCATCAATCATAAATGGAATGAGTGAGCCAATCAGAATAATGGTTCCTATAAACAGTGAAAATCCTAGTGAAAGACCAATGTAGTTGATGGCTTTACCCCACATCATCACACCAATTCCCCAAAGGAAACTTGCGATACCCATCCCTAACAATACGTTCGTTGGGATAGCACCTAATATTTCACCAAAATTATCTACCATAAAGTAGGCTGCAATATTTGGTATAATGAAGGTATTGATCATAAAGAACAATCCCCATGTATTTTCAAATTCAAATTCTTTTGTAAACTTCTCTGGAAGGGCATATAAACCCAACATCAGTCCTGCAAAAATGGACCATAAAACTCCTTCGATCATGACGATAAAAAATTAAGTAATAATTAATTAAACTGAAAAATAGTAGTGCTTTCATAAGGGGCATCTGGAGTAGTGAATACTCTTGGTGCTCCTTCAATATTCGGCCCGTTTGGATACCTGTGCGTTTCACAGCAAAAGGCTTTGTAACGGCCAAACTGATCTCCTGATTCTCTTTTTAAGGCATCAGAAGTAAAATATCCTGTGTAGAATAACATCCCTGGCTCTGTGGTGTGAATCTCTAATGTCACTCCTGTTTCTTCGTGATTGAAAGATGCTACTTCACGTAAACTGCTCTCTTCATCAAACAGGAAATAATGTTCACAGCCTGTCTCCAGTTCTTGAAAAACTTCACCAAGGGCTCTGCCATTTTTAAAGTCTAAAACACTGTTCTCAACTCCCTCAATATCACCGACAGGGACATTGGTTTCGTCTGATTTTAGGTAACGGTCAGCGTTAATTCTTGCTGTATGCTTTTCAATTGTTTCTTTAAAACCTGATAAATTGAAATAAGTATGGTTGGTAAATGAAAGTGGTGTTTTCTGATCGGTTGTAGCATGATAAGCTATTTCCAATGCATTTTCAAACGATAATGTGAAGGTCACTTGAACGGTTACATTACCTGGAAAACCTTCTTCCATATGTTCACTTTTTCTTTGGAACGTAATGGAATCAGCTACATCTGAACTTACCTGATTCACACACTCCCAAATTTGTTTATCAAACCCCACTGTTCCACCATGCAAATGATTTGGACCATCATTCGTTACTAATGTATATTCCTTTCCTTCTATTTGAAATTTCCCGTCTTTAATTCTTGAAGCAAAACGCCCCACAGTACATCCAAAATAAGGAGCATTGGCCTTGTATTCTTCAGACAAATACCCTTCTAACTGATCAAAGCCGCAGGCTACTTCTGTAAAAGTTCCATTTTTATTGGGCACTTTTATGGAGGTAATTGTTGCCCCTAATGTCATTATTTTGACATTCATTCCGTTTTTGTTTTCCATCTCATATTGACGGACTTTGTAGTCTTCGAATACTCCGAATAGTTTTTCTTTGATCATGTTGTTTGTACTTTGTGGTGTTCAGCTGATTTTTCCAAGAATCAACTGTCTAATTCATTTCAATCATTTAACGCTAGGCTAGAATTTGTAGGATAAGGTGAGAATTACATTCTGATTCGATAGATTAAAAGTCTTTTTATCTATTTGCGTTATGTTTTCGTCATCAGAGATCAATTCACCCGACTCTGTATAGCTTCTCGAATGGTATTTTGATTCTCCTTTTAATACACTAAAAGCGGGTATCATTTCCACTCCCATAATAAGGTCTTCAAAAATGTAGTAATTAAACCCAAATACAAATCCTATTGAAGTAGTATAGCCTTCGTAATAAAGATCCGTCTTCCTATAATGCATCAATGCACTTGAATTGTTGCTATGATCATATCGAAAACCTATATCTAACCCATATCTTAATTCAAGCTTTTTTCCAATACTTTTTCTAAACTCCTTACCAATAGCAATTTTAAATGAAGTTGCTTTAGTATCTTTGATCAATGAATCTTCATGATGTTGATCATTAACTGAAAAAGCTCCTAAAGTATTAAATCTCCACATCGAGCGATTATGACCAATTTTATAAGATATACCAAATTGGTTACTCGTATCGTAGATAATACCTACTTCTTGTCTTCTTTCTTTTGTCTGTGATACGCCTTCTTGTGCATAAGAAGATGTATAAACTATAAAAATTGTAAGTAATAAGATTAGTCGTTTCATTGCTATTGGTTTAGTTTAGATTATGTTATTATTCAGCCCATGTGTCAGTTTTGCGGACAAACACATGGGGCTGCCCCTACGCGGGTTGTCCTATTGTTTCTACTTCATATGAAGCTAATTTTTCCCAGTCGAATGTTACTCCTGTTCCTGGCTCATCTGATGCTACAGCTCTGAAGTTTTCTACAACCAATGGACGAGTCGTGTACTCATCTATCGGGAAGCTATGTACTTCTAACCATCCTGAATTTTCTTGAGAAGAAACAAGGCTAACATGCAATTCCTGCATACCGTGTGAACATACAGGGATATTGTTTTCTTTGGCTAATTTTGCCGCTCTTAACCATCCTGTTACACCGCCACAGTTAGAGGCATCGGGCTGTACAAAAGACAGTTTTGATTGCTCCATTGCATATTCAAATTCATGAATAGTATGAAGGTTTTCACCCATGGCTAATGGTACTCCTGTCTTTTCTGTGATTTCAGCGTATCCTTTGTAGTTATCAGGAATGATAGGCTCTTCAAACCAAGTGATGTTGTAAGGCTTGAATCTTTCCGCACATTCAATGGCTTTTTCTACTGTCATTGAATAATTGGCATCTACCATAAATGTGATGTCATCACCAATAAACTCTCTGACTGCTTTGATTCTTTCTATATCTTCATCAAGGTTTTCTCTACCGATTTTGATCTTCACCGCACTGAAACCTTTGTCCATATACGACTGCATATTTTTCAGAAGTTTCTCAATCGGGAACATCAAATCAATACCGCCACAGTAAGCTTTGCATGTGTTATTGACACCGCCAGCCATTTTCCAAAGTGGTTGCTCAGAAGCTTTTCCTTTGATATCCCAAAGGGCAATATCGATAGCTGAAATAGCGAAAGAGGCAATTCCTCCTCTACCCACATAGTGGATGTGCCACTCCATAAAATCATAGATTTCATCGATCTGAGTAGCGTCTTTTCCTACTAAAGCAGGGCCAAGATCATAATCCAGCATTGCTTTGATCGCTCTGCCACCTTTACCGCCTGTATATGTATAACCTGTACCTTCCATTCCGTTTTCAAGCGTAATGGTCGATGTTACTAATTCAAAATGTGTATGATCACCGTGTTTGGCATCTGAAAGTACCTCTGGAAGAGGTACCTCAAATAACCTGTTTTTCACACTAATTATTGTAGTCTCCATGTCCGTAGTCACCAATTAATATTTTACGTAGAATGTTTTCTTCTCCATGTACTGCTCGAAGCCATATTTTCCATCTTCTCCACCTGTTCCACTTAGTTTGTAACCATTGTGGAAACCTTGGTGCTGCTCACCATGACCTCTGTTGACATAAATTTCACCAAACTCCAAGTCCTCATTCAATTGCATGATTGTTTTGATGTCTTGAGTGAAAACCATCGCCGCTAAACCAAACTCACAGTCGTTAGCGAATTCTACTACTTGATCAAATTCTTTAAATTTCAATACAGGTAAGATCGGTCCGAAAGCTTCTTCGTGTACCACTGTCATGTCTTGCGTTACGTCAGTGATTACTGTTGGCTCAAACCAGAATCCTTTTTCAAACTCACTTCCTGATGGCTTACCACCACCGTGAGCAATTGTTGCTCCTTCTTCAATTGACTTCGCCACTAAGTGCTCCATGTTTTTGATCTCAGAAGCGTTTACTTTTGGACCCATTGTAGAAGCCGCATCTAATGGATTACCTACCTTGATGTTTTTCACTTTTTCCATGAATTTCTCCATGAATGCTTCATAGATATCCTCGTGTACATACATTCTTTCATTACATGTACATACCTGACCGCAGTTATCAAAACGTGAATGGAAACACGCGTCTACCGCTTGGTCAATGTCCGCATCAGCAAATACAATAGCAGGTGCTTTTCCACCCAATTCTAACTGTACGTGTGCTAAATGCTCTGAAGCTGTTTTGAAGATCGACTGACCTGCAGGCGTTGAACCTGTCATTGTTACCATCTTCGTGATCGGGCTTGCTACCAATGCATTACCCAATACTCTACCTTTACCCGTCACAATGTTGATCAAACCTGCTGGGATACCTACTTTTTCTGCTAGGAAACCTAATTCCAAAGTAGCCAAAGGTGTTTCTTGTGTTGGCTTTACAACAATGGCATTTCCCGCTACTAATGCCGGCCCAATCTTTCTACCAGCCAAAGCTAGCGGGAAGTTCCATGCTGTTATCGCCACTATCACACCACGAGGGATTTTTTGAATCCAAATTTGTTCTTTTGGATTGTTCGAAGGGATGATATCGCCTTCAATATGTCTAGCCCAGTCGCATGCATATTCGATGAAAGTAGCCGTTACTTCCACTTCCATTTCTGCCACTGATAATAATTTTCCTTGCTCTCTTGTTAGTAGATTAGAAAGGTAAGGTTTGTTGGCACGAATCTCTGCCGCAAACTTTCTTAATAAGTTGGCTCTTTCAATAGCAGGTACTTTCTTCCATGCTTTTTGTGCATTCTCTGCTGCTTCCAATGCAAGATTTGCTTCATGCTCATCTCCCATTTGTACCTTACCTACTACTGCTTCATCAATAGGGCTGATCACGTCTTCAGTTTGTCCTGAAGAGGCTTCAATCCACTCACCATTGATGAATAATTTATATTCTTTTACTTCAGTTTCTGTAATCGTCTGCATAGTTTTATATTTTAGGTATTAAAAAAAATACTAAGAAAAGAGGGTGTTTCGTGCATCATTTTGAAAAGTAATGATGCACGAAAAACTAAGTTATTAACGGCCCATCCAGCCACCATCTACTAGCATAATGCTACCGTGCATATACGCTGCTGCTTCTGATGCTAAGAATACTACTGGACCTGCAAAATCTTCTGGATCTCCCCAACGTGCCGCTGGAATTCTTGATAGAATAGAAGCTGATCTTTCAGGATCGTTTCTTAATGCCTCTGTGTTGTCAGTGCTGATATAACCTGGAGCAATTGCGTTTACGTTAACCCCTTTGCTGGCCCACTCATTGGCAAACGCCATTGTCAACTGACCTACTGCACCTTTACTTGCAGCATAACCTGGCACTGTGATACCACCTTGGAACGTCAATAATGAAGCTGTGAAAATCACTTTACCTTCACCTCTTGCTACCATTTCTTTACCAATTTCTCTTGTAAGGATAAATTGAGCATTTTGATTTACTTCAATTACTGTATCCCACATTTCATCCGGATGCTCTGCTGCAGGTGTTCTTAAAATTGTACCAGCATTGTTTACTAAAATATCAATTTGCGGATGGTTAGCTTTTACTGTAAGAATGAATTCGTATAAGGCTTTTCTATCTGAAAAATCACATTGGTAAGCTTTGAATTTTCTTCCTGTTGCTTCTACTGCTTGCTGTACGTCACTTCCTTCTAACTCTAATGATGCAGATACGCCAATAATATCAGCTCCTGCTTCAGCAAGACCTACTGCCATTGCTTTACCAATTCCTCTTTTACAGCCTGTTACTAATGCTACTTTATTTTGTACTCCGAATTTGTTTAAAATGCTCATGATATTTCTTTCCGATGTTTGATATTTTTTTAATTCGGGCAGACACGTTGGCCCACCCATTAGATATTAATTGTCGTTACACTTAATTAGGTATTTCATCCCTTCTGGATTTTGATCGATTTCATCAAATACCGCTTGGATATTGTCTAATGAATCTACTTTTGTAATCAGTTGCTCGAATGGAACGAAACCTGAATCTGCAATTCTGATCGCCTCTTCGTAATCGTCTTCTTCGTATAATCTTGCTCCTAATAATTCGATTTCTGACCAGAAGAATTTGAATAAATCCACTTGCTTTTGCTCACCTCCGTGAATGGCTACCATCACAATTCTACCTCTTACATTCACAACTTCAGTCATTGTTTGAACACCTGGTGCTGAACCTGATACTTCAAATGCACAGTCGATCATTTTCTCTCCTGTCAACTCTGAAATTCTTTCTGAAAGGTTTTCTTTTGCTGGGTTGATGGTTGTGAAACCTAACTCATTCAGCATTGAAAGACGTGTTTCATTTACTTCAGAAATGTATACGTTCGCTCCTTTCTCCTTTAAAACATAACCGATCAATGTTCCGATAGGGCCACCGCCAATTACTAAGCAATTTTCACCTTTCTCTACTCTACCAATTTTCACATCATGACATGCTACTGCCAATGGCTCAATAAATGCACCGTGCATTAAGCTCAATTGCTCTGGTAATTTATGTAAAGTGTAAGCCGGTACAGTCCAAGAGTTTTGGAAAGCTCCACTTGAATCAATACCAATGAATTTCAAGTTTTTACCTACGTGCTTGAAACCTTTATCAAATGGATGCTCATCACCGAAGTGCAATGGTCTTACGGCAACTTTATCCCCAACTTTCACATTTTCTACACCTTCTCCCACTTCCGCTACTACTGCTGAAGCTTCATGACCAACCGTTTGAGGTGGTGCCACTCTTTGGTCCATTACACCATGGAAAATATGAACATCTGTTCCACATACTCCACAATAGGCTACATCTAATCTTACTTCTCCTTTACCTGGAGCAATTTGTTTTCCTTCACCTACGCTTATCTTCCCTTTCGATTCATAAAATGCTGCTTTCATCGTTTCTTTTAGTTTAATTCTGCTAATACTTCTTCACTATTCTCTTTTTCAGTACTAATTGTCAGTAGTACTTTGTCGGCATCCAATCCGTCAACCGTAGCTTTGATTTCTACTTTTCCTTTCTCTTCCGTAGACTGCAATACCAGTAATGCTCTACCTTGATCTGTTTCAATTTTTCTAGAAACGTGAGGTTGTACATTCGTATTTGCTCCATTATCTACACCCAATGCTCTCAGGTAAGAAGGGGTTTCGAAATCAATCACTTTCTCTAAATGTTTGACTGGATTTCCGTTTTTGTCCACTAACTGGGCTACTACGTGAGCCACATCATATTGATTATTTACAAGGACTTTTTTATCTATAGAAAGTTGTACCGCTACAGGTTCTCCCGCTGTGATGATTTCAGTAGTAAAAGGCTTACCATCTTTTTTACCAACAGCTGTCAATGTACCCGCTTCAAACGGCACTCCCCATTTATAAATATGATCTTCAAATTCTTCTAACTTTCTCGTTCCTAAACTTTTCCCATTCAATAACAACTCAATCTCCTCTGCATTAGAATACAATTCAACACTGATCATTTCCCCTTTTTCATAGTTCCAGTGGTTGTTCACGTCATGCCATTCCCAAAGGGCTGTTTTCCATTTCTCAGGGTTCTTCGCCACCATTCTTCCTGTTTTCTTATCGATCTTATTGATTGATTTAGAAAGCTTTTGTGTAGCGATATAAGTATGAGGTCTTTCATCCCAAAGCGTTTTGATCATATGGTAAGATGGCTTCGTGAAACCTGCAAAATCAACCATACCTGCATCATTTCCTTTATTAGGCCAAGGTGCTCTGATTTCTCCTAGGTAATTAATACCTGTCCAGAAGAAAGTACCTGCAATAAATGGTCTGTCCATAATGGCTTTCCACTCATGATATTGCGCCAAGTTCTCCGTACACATAATCACTTTATCAGGGTAGTTTTCATGGCCATAATCATACAACACTCTTCTATAGCTATACCCTACAATATCTAACGACTTACCATAATCTGTTTCATGAGAAGCAGAAGGTAAAATACAATTGGCAATTACCGGACGAGTAGTATCCATCTCTTTTGTCCATTGAACTAACTTTCTAGCGGTAGAACCAATGTTATGTTCCTGTCTAGGAAGTGTAGCCAATTGTTGCTGAATCTCCTTTCTTGAGTGAGGAGGCTTCGACCAGAAATAATTACCTTTCCAGTTCATATTATTAAAGAAACCAGTGGCTTGAGAAATACGAGGGTACGTCCACTCGATCTCGTTACCAATACTCCATTGGAATACAGAAGGATGATTTCTGTGTGATAAAATCACTGCTTTCAAGTCACTTTCCGCATAATCCTGGAAGTAGTTGGTATAACCTTCCGTTTCATTATTTCTTGATTTCTCTTTTTGATTCCAACGCTTGTCTTTTGGATAATCCCACTCATCGAAGAATTCATCTTGTACTAAGAATCCCATTTCATCACATAAATCCAAAAACTCATTTGAAGCAGGGTTGTGTGCAATTCTGATGGCATTACAACCACCTTCTTTCAACACTTCCAATCTTCTTCTCCACACATCTTTTGGCACAGCAGTACCCACTAAACCAGCATCATGGTGAAGGCAGACTCCTTTAATTTTCATATTTTGTCCGTTCAAGAAAAACCCAGAGTCTGCCTTAAAAGCAATACTTCTTACACCAAAATTGTTTGTCAGTTCGTCTGTTGTGTTATTATCACTAATTAGCTTCGTTTTTACTGTATATAAGTATGGATCGTCTACATCCCATAAGTTTGGTTCGTTTAGTTTAACCGTTTGAATTACCAATCTATTATTGTCCGCTTTTACAGTTTCGTTCGTTGCGATTTCTGCAACTTTATTTCCTTTATGATCTAAGATTTCATGGATTAATTTAACCTCTTTTGATTCCGAATAACCATTATTTACATCCGTTTCAATGATTACTTCTGCTAGTTGATCGTTAATGATGTTGGTTTTGATAAAAGTACCCCATACTGGCACATGTAATTTGTCTGTTACTATCAGTTCTACATTTCTGTAGATACCTGCACCTGTATACCATCTGCTATCCGCAAAACTGCTGTGATTTACTTTCACCCACAGTTCATTTTTTCCATCTTTCTTTAAGTAAGGCGTTAAGTCATAATGGAAAGGTGAGTAACCATAAGGGTGGAAACCTAATTTGTTACCATTCAGATAAACCTCAGAGTTGTTGTATACACCGTCAAAAAGAATAGAGGCCGTTTGGTTAGATGCCAAAGACAAATCAAATTGTTTTTTGTACCATCCGATACCACCACCATAAATATATCCTGTTGCAGGGGCAAACTCGTGGTTTGCTGAGTCATATTGATTTCCGATAACCCAGTCATGAGGAAGTCTCACTTTTTCCCAAGAAGTCACAGGGATTTTATCCGCCTTTAAATCCGACTGACCAGTATCTAAAAGTGCAAATTGCCAATCAAAATTAAAATCCGATTCCCTTTGTACTTCCGGGGCTTCTGCTTGACATCCTAAAATGACAAAGGCCAAAATATAATACACAAAGTTTTTCATTAGTTCCTATCCATTTTCTGTATAATATCTACACTATTTATTGTACGACATTATTTATGTTCATCCTTTATTTTTCTTTTTAGAATAAGAGGTTGCCGTCGGGCTAGCCATCAGGCAACCTCCATTATTTATTCAAACCTATCTCTACCAAGTAGGAAACTGCTGTAAAAAAACATGCAAAATACAGTGGGTTTCCTCTTTGAAATTATGGTCTTAAGTTTACTTCTCTAACAGAAATGTTATCCATATAAATTGACAACGGATCAGTATTCGCAGGGTTAAATGGTCTGAAGATTAATCTATAATCACCATCTGCTTTAGGTGTATAATATGTACATCTTACGTACATCCACTCACCTACTACTGTTTCTGTTGTGAAGTTAAATCGATCAGCTGCCCAGTCAATTGCAGGATTACCAAAGTAAACTAGCATTGATGGTACTTCTGGCGCTGCATCGTTGATGTTTTCTACACCGCTTTCCACTTTAATCATCATACCCAACTCGTATGATTTACCAACTTCCAATGTGAAATTTTGGTTGTGACTAAAGATGGCTCCACCTTCAGCTTCCATTACTAATTTTCCTGATTTACCGCCATGGTAAGCTTCATTATCAACAACATTAAGCGTATACTGTGCCCATTGACCACCCCATTGTTGATCAGGCCAATCAGTATCAAGAGAATTTTCAAAACTATGATCAAACGGTGCCGCTTCTAATATATTCGTGTTTGGTCTATGCACTAGTAGCTTGTCCGTAAATTCATCAGCTGCTACAAAGTCAGTTGACTGTAAAATACCACCTTGGTAAGTAACCGTAACTACATCATCATCATAAATTGTTGCATCATCTAAAGCGATCAATACAATATTACCTGCTGATGGATCTACTGCCGCAGTTAAAACTGAAGGATTAATATCAACACCTCTTCCTTCGTTTGTTAAGTGTACTGAGAAAGTTGAAGGATCAACAGACGCTGGCTCAATTTCTCTAGAGTAATCCAATGCAATGAAACCATTTTTCTGGTATACATCTGTCAACAATACTGGATCACTTGAAGGAACTACATTGATTGCATTGATAAAGTTTAATGTATCAATTCCTTGAGGTCTTGGTCTGTCTCCTAATACGGTTGTTGAGTAAGTACCCAATTTTTTGTATTGAACGATTGTCTCTGCTGCTGTTCCATCTGCAATCTCTGCTTCGATGTAAGTCACAGCCTCTGGTTCACCTCCACCAAAGTTGTAAACAATTCTTGCAGGCTCACCAATAGCAGTCAAAGTATATTTGACCATTCTACCCGCTTGAACCTCATTCGTTTTCGTCAAATCCAATTCATCACCCGTTGTACCGTCAGGGAAATAGAAGTGTGCTTTTACTTGTAATCTTAAAGAATCTACAACGTTGATTACAATTGCTGTATCCAATGATGCTTCTCTTTGCGTGTTTCCGTCATAAGCCGCTCCAGCAAATTGCTGTGATAAGTTTACTTCTTTGATGCCCGCTTCATTGAATTGAATATGAACCAAGTCGTTTGTAGAAGTTACATCTGTAGACCCTTCAACATGTGCTCCTTCTGGCAAAGTCCATGTTCTGTTTACAATACCTTTTGATGCATCTGTAAAGGTCATTGAACCGCCTACTTGCACTCTGTTACCAAACTGGTACTCAGAAGTGTAAATCACTTGATGATTTGGTTCTACACCTGGTGCTTCCCACTCTTTTGTACATCCGAAAATGGAAAGTAGTGCAAGTAATAATATATAATTAATTTTTTTCATTTCTTCTTTGTTAGGATAGACTATAATAAATCTGGATTCGTTTGAACTTCATTTGCTGGCAATGGATAGTACTTGTGTACTGTCTCATTATATTTCGCCGCTTGTTCTACGAAGTTCTGGATAATGTAAGCCCCGATGTATAAAGGTGGCTGTCCCAAAATTGTCTCAGCATTGTCTAATCTCCACTGCTCGTCTACAGCTCTTCTGTCCAATGCCTCGCCAATGATTCCCCATCTTCTTAAATCTTTCCATCTGTGTCCTTCAAATGAAAGTTCGATTGGTCGCTCTACGTAACGGATGTGCTCTCTTACTGACTCCTGAGATGGTGCCACTAATGGATGAGGAGCTCCTGTTACTTCCTTACTGATATTCAACTTAGGGAAAGTTCCGCCATTGTTATCCATGTAATCTTGTAAAGTATATACACCTGCTCTTTCTCTTATCATATCAATGTAAGTGATAGCGTCAGTGAAGTTTCCAAGCTCATTCAGTGCTTCAGCATACATTAATAATACATCTGCATATCTGATCAATCTGAAATTGATTGGAGAAGTTTGACCGTTGTTTTCCAAGTTAGAGATACCTGTATTCCATCTTGTAAACTTCTTCACATAACCTGAGTGACCACCACCCATTGGGTAAGTATCGCCGTTGTCTTCTTCCCAAACTCTGTTGAAGTAAGTACCGTAGAAACGTGGTACTAAGATAGAGTTTGTCAATCTTTGAGAGTGTGTTTCACCTGCAGCGTTGATTGGGTGTGAAGGATCTACTTCATCACTCAATAACATCTCATGTAAATATTGAGAAGGAGTCACTACGTTGAAACCACCTGCTGTAAGGATATGTGTAAATGAATGCTCTAAACTTGATGCTTCTGAAGGCGTTACGTTACCACCTGCAATGTTGTCTACCCAATCTCTGTTACTTGATGGAGGTAAAACTGAAGTAGAGTAATTTACTTCAAAAATAGATTCTGAATTATGCTCACCTGCTTCGTCAAAGTTATTTCCAAAAACGGGTCTTAATGCATAGATATTACTGTCTACTACTTTCTTGAATTCAGCTGCTGCTTCTGACCATTTTCCATCATATAAGTAAGCTTTACCTAATAATGAAACTGCTGTACCCCAAGTTACACGACCTGCCTCCATGTTGCTCCATGAAGTTGGAAGATGCTCAGTGGCAAACTGTAAATCTGGAACTACCACTTGTGAGATTACGTCCGCTCTAGGATTGAACTTCTTGTTCAAGCTGTCAGAGTTTGCATAATACTTTGTATTAATTACAGCTCCATTAAAGTTGTTCGCTAACTCGAAGTAGTAAAATGCTCTCAATGTTCTTGCCTGCGCAGCCACTTCAAACTTCTCTTCTTCAGGCATATCCACATCTTCACCCTCAATGAAAGTGATGATTTGGTTCGCTCTGTTCACACCGATATACAATTCAGCCCATTTATTTTGGATCATTGGGTCACTGCTTGTATAGTTGAACAGCTTGTAAGTGGTATATGAAGGATACCAAGTATCACATTTCGCCAAATCCGTCAATGCCATTTCATTGGCAGTTCTAAATCCTGAGACTGTGTTGAACTGCAACGCCGCATAAGCAGTATTTAAAGCGTAATCAAAATGCTCTGAATTTTTCCAGAATGTTTCTGGAGTCAACGCATTTACGTTCGTTTGTGATAAAAACTCGTCCTCGTTACATCCTATGAGTAAGATAGAAGATAATAACGTAATCAGACTATATTTTATAAATTTCATTGAATCTTAATTTAATTTCCTAACTAAAAGTTAAACTTCACACCACCCAAGAATCTTCTTGTAATTGGGTAACTACCTCTGTCTACACCTCTCATGTAAAGACCGTCTCCACCAACTTCAGGGTCATATCCTTTATAACCAGTGATTGTGAATGGATTCTGTGCAGTTACGTAGAATCTTAATCTATTAATCTTGTTATTAAATAATTTGCTTGGTAATGTGTAACCCAAAGTGATGTTTCTGATACGTAAATAAGAACCATCTTCTAGGAAGAAATCAGAGTAAGATTTTGTGTTCGGGTGTTCCGAGTTTGATCTTGCTGCTGGAATATCTGAGTCAGGGTTAGCCGGTGACCAAGCGTATTGCATATCTTTATGTCTACCCATACCATAAGCGTAAAGGTTAGCACCGTTATAAATTTTAGCACCATGTGAGTAATACATCTGAACAAACAAATCAAATCCTTTGTATGAAGCGTTGATACCCATACCCATGTTGAACTTCGCTTGTCCTGAACCTGCATACAACCTATCGTTATCATCAATTACACCATCTCCGTTTACATCACGATACATCATATCACCCATCTCTGCTTCTACACCTGGCAAGCTTTCATTATAAGCTTTCAATTGCTCTTCTGTTTTGATCACTCCCATGCTTTCTAACAAGAAGAATGAACCTGCTGGGTAACCTTTCTTCAAGAAAGTGGTGTGATCTTGGAATCCTGATCTAGTTTGAACTGGAATACCACCTCTGAATGCAAATCCTTCAACACCATTCAAGTCTGTCACTTCGTTTACATTTCTAGCAAAAGTATAGTTCACACTCCATTGGAAACCATTTTCATGAAGGTGCTTATAACCAATTGCTATCTCATGACCTCTGTTCACCATGTTACCTGCATTTACAAGAACTGAAGTATATGGAGTTGCGTTTCCACCTGCTGGCTCTGTTACTGAAGTACCGAATGATGGTGGAATTGTTTGATCCAATAACATATCCTCCTTACTGTTCACATAGAAATCATATGAGAATGAAAGACGATCGTTTAAGAAGCTTAAATCAACACCAACGTTTCTCGATACTGTTGTTTCCCACTTCAAATCTGGATTCACATATCTTCTGAAGATAGCACCTGTTGCTAATCTTTCGTTTTGTCCTAAACCAAAAGTGTAATCAACACCGCTTTCAATTCTTGGCATAAACGAGTAAGGTGCAATGTTTTGATTACCCACTTGACCAAAACTACCACGAATCTTAAATGCGTTCACAATTTCGCCGATTGATGAATTCTTGAAGAAAGATTCCTCACTAACATTCCAACCTGCTGAAGCACCATAGAAAGTACCGTATCTGTTATCCTTTGAGAAGTTTGAAGAGCCATCGTTTCTTACCGATAACGACACTAAATAACGGTTATCATAGTTATATTGTGCTCTAAACATCTTACCTACCAAAGTATTTGTTGATACATATTGCTGTGGTAAGAAAGCCACTGAACCTGCACTCAATACTTTTGTTTGGTTATCTAATAAACCTTCCGTTAATACGCTTCTTGTCTCATTGTTGTACTCTTCAAATGAATATACTGCTGTTAAGCCCAATGTGTGACGGCCGAAAGTTTTATTGTATGAAAGGATATTTTCAAAAGTTGTAGAACTAGAAAGATAATTGTTGATTGTCATTCTTGATTCCATCTGCGAAGCACCTGCTGCTAATGTTCCATCTTGTCTGTAGATCAATAACTGAGGCTGGAAGAATACGTTTTCAGAAGAGTAAGTATTTCTACCAAAACTCGCTTTATATCTTAATCCATCAACGATTTCATATTCTAAAGCTAATGCCAAGTTTGTTGACATTACATCCGTGTTGTTCTCGTTTGAAAGTTGCGTAGCTAAGTAACCAAAGTTCTCAACTTGCTCTGTTTCAACCACTAAACCATTACCACCTACTTGTGTATTTTGATTTAAAGCGGGTACCCAAGGCTTTTGAGCAATTGCTAATTCATACAATCCCCAAGGCTCCTGCTCTCTTTTCTCATCTGTAATACCCAATGAAGCGAAAGCTTTGAATTTACCTTGTGTATACTCACCATTCATACGTGTAGTAAAACGCTCAAATCCTGAGTTGATCAATACACCGTCTTGGTTGAAGTAGTTGGTAGAAACATTAAATTTCAAATGCTCAGAACCTCCAGAAACACCTAAGTTGTAAGATTGGATCGATGCATTGTTGTTTTGTACATCACTTACATAATCTGAATCATTGTATCCAGCATTAGGGTTGAATAAGTACAAATTCTGCATACCGCCTTCTGCAGTGATTCTGTTGTGATCTACATACAACTGCTCTTGGTGATTGTTTAGAGGAGTGTTTGAAGTAATGTTTTGAATACCTGCATAAGCTGAGAAATCTACTGAAAGTTTTCCTTGCTCACCTCTTTTTGTTGTAATCAAAATTACACCACCTGCTGCTCTTGTACCGTAAACTGATGCTGCTGCACCATCTTTTAGTACATCAATACTTTTAATTTGCTCTGGTGCAATGTTTGGGTTGCCTTGGAATGGAATACCATCCACAATGTACAGTGGACCACCTGCTGATTTAGCAGATACTACACCACGAATTTGAATGTTAGCCTCAGCACCAGGACGACCTGAACTTGCTTGAACATCCACACCTGCGATCTGACCTTGTAATGATTCTCCAAGATCTGAAGTTGGCACTTTCAAGATGTCTTCTGATTTTACTGACCCTACTGAACCTGTAATCTCTTTCTTCTTTTGAGTACCATAACCGATGACAACCACCTCATCTAAAGCTTCAACATCTACCATTAATTTAACGACGATGTTGTTTTGGTTGGTTACTAAAATTACTTGATCCTGATAACCGATGTAACTTACTCGAATCGACTCACCAGAATTGACAGCCAATGAAAATTCACCGTCAAAGTTAGTTGTTGTACCTTTGCTAGTTGTTTGAATAACGATATTCACCCCTGGGATTGGCTCACCTGTTTCAGTGTCCATCACTTTCCCTTTCAAAACATTCTGCTCAACTTCTTGTGCTATACTTTCTATGTTAAAAGCAGTTAGTACAAAACAAGTCAGAATGAATTGTAAAATAAGATAAGCTTTACTCATACTTGTAAAAGTTAATTAAAGATTAAAGAGCTAGTCAGCTTTTCATTTCATTTCAAATAATATTTGCGACTGGCTAAATAAAAATTATAAGTGTCTGCGAAACCTTTAACAAATATGGGAGTTTATAAATTTATTTGCTCTATATTTGACTAGATCAAAACTGTACAAATGCAATTTATTGTAAACGTAACTCAACAATTTTCTAAACATATAATACATAACTAACTTATTATCAATAATATAATTATTACAGAAACATTACTTTTTATGAATTATGACTAGACAAATATTACTTATTTTATTTACAATTTTAATTGGTAAAATTTCGATTTTTGGTGGGGTTTTTCAAAATAACAATTCCTCCCCCTTAAAAGATGGGAATAAAAATGAGGGTGTTCAGGAAAAATTGAGTGTAAATTTTACACAAAAAATTTATCAAGAAGCAGAGGCCTTAAAATTCCTTCAACCGGACAGTGCAATCTCTTTATATCAGTACGCAATTTCCGAATCTATAAAAACTCAAGACAGTGTTTTATGGGTAAAATCCTTGACAAGTTTGTCTTATTTATATGCACATAATGGCAGCTTCGGTCATGCATACGATGGATACTGGAGTGCACTCTCTCTGGCCAATCAATTAGAGGATGATCTTTTGAGAGTACATATCTATAATGGGCTTGGCTGGCTCTATAGTTTTTATGAACGTAACAAACTCTCTAATGAATATTTCGATCAGGCCATTTCAATCCTCAAGCAAAATAAAAGTATCGACCGCTATATTTTAGTCGATAATTATTATGCAAAAGCAACGATTGCAAGGAAAAGCGGAGACATAGAACAGGCACGTGCCTACCTTGATACTTGTATCCTTGAAAAGAAAAATATTATTGAAGTCAATCAAGAAAGAAATGATAACAGTTTTATAGAGGCGGAGTACGTTTATTTATTATATGAAGATGAGGAATATAATAAAGCATTGGAACGTCTTCTTCCTTTAGATAATTTCTTTACGAGATACCAACACAGTTACCTTGTCATCTTCCATTATTTTATTGGTAATGTTTATAAGAAAAAAGGGCAACTCAAAGAAAGTGAAAAGTATTACCACAGTGCTCTTCAAGCAGGAACACAACATAAAAGCCACTCTGACCTCCTTCCTATCATAAATAATGAGCTGTCAAAGGTGAAATTGCAAATGGGCAAAACAAAGGAAGCCTATGAGTACCTTCTAAAGTCAAAGCAACTTAACGAAAAACAATACGGCAGTAGAAGCAACACCAATAAAAAGTTTCTTGAAATCAAGGATCAATACAGAAAGGAACAGGAACATCAGCAAGAGGTATTGAGAGAACAAGAACTGGAAAGACTGAAACAGGAAAGTAAAATCAATTACCTTAGAAATATTATATTCTACATTACGATCACTGCTTTAGTGCTCGTTGTATTTTTTGTATATAGAAACCTTCGCAATAAATATAAGGCTGACAAAAAGTTCTTTATTGAGAAACAAAAAATGGAGGAAGAGAAAATCAAAGAGGTACTTGAAATCAAGAATAAGGAACTCACTGCCTCTGTGCTTCAAATTATTCAACATGAAGAAACGCTTGCTGATATTAAAAAGGAATTGACGGAATTGAAAAAAGATCCTGATGCCAACCAAATCAATAAGCTTTCTAAAAAAATCAACCTCAACACCAATAACAACTGGAAAGAGTTTGAAGCTCGTTTTGTAGAAGTAAATGGCAACTTCTATAAGGAGCTCCATGAGAAATTCCCTAAACTCACGCAAGGGGACCAGAAAATCTGTGCATTGATCAAACTGAATTTTGATAGTAAAGGCATGGCAAAACTATTAGGCATCTCTACTGAGTCTGTACACACCACAAGATATAGGTTGCGCAAGAAGCTAGGGCTGTCCAGACAGGATAACTTGGAAGAGTTTATTTCTAATATTGGATAGTTTTTTAAGAGTTAAGAATTAAGAGTTAAGAGAAGTGGTTCGTGTTGTGGCCTGTAAGGTCGTTTTTACTGTTCATTAAAAATTGTAATATAACATCTCTACATTTTTGGTAGAATATCATTTATAATGGATACCTTTCGTTGTAGGGATGTTGCATTGCAACGTCCACCGAACCACCATAAAAAAACTTTTAGAACTACAAGGCGGCCCATTTTTTTTTCATTCTTCCCTCTTTACTCTTCCCTAAAAAACATTTCTTTACTTCTTTCCAAGTACTCAAAGTGTATTTTACCAAAAATTGGAAGTAGACTGTAAGTGTCCGTCCACGCACCACAACACGAACCACTTCTCTTCATTCTTAACTCTTCCCTTTCCCTCTCGTAAACAGCTATTTTTTCTGACTGTAATTCCCAAGAAACTACTAGACAAAATCTGAACACCCGCAAAAAACTATGGTATTTCAATAGATTCCAACTCAACAGATTATTATATTACTTCTAGCCCTGTATCTGTTTTTTTACTTTCGAAACTAGACTTTTCGGACTACTATAAATGAAATGACATGAAAGCTTCAAAAATCCTTTTCATTCTCTTTATTATGCTCCCTCTTTTTTCAATTGGGCAATCGACAGAGGTGAAAGTCATGATGGACACTAAATATTCAGTGAGTGAGTATGCTGAATTCGATAGAAAGAAATATATCGTATTGCATTCCACTCAAATGGAAAACGACTTCCAGGGCCTTGATTCATTACAGCATTACATTATTAATGATCTTGATGTGTATTTGGGCAGAAATAATGGGATCATGGGTGGAGTGATGCACCGTTCTACAGAAAATCCTGAGAAGAAAGGATATGTTGATCCTGACTATATGAAAAAAGCAGGAAAGAAATATAGGCTGAATATCTACGGAAAGAAGGGAAAAAATACGCATCAGTATGAATCGCATGTGGATGAAATGGCAGGCGGACAAGTGCACTATTTCTGGACTGGGCATTCTTCTAACGAAAAAGATCCAGAAAATGCATGGAACATTCAAGGTGGTGACGCTATTGGTGATTTTATGGGACAGTTTATCAATGAGTTTTATAGAAATGAAGGAGAACCCGTTACAAAAGGACCTTTAAGGCCAAAATATGTAGAGGTGATCAATGAGCCACTTTATGAATTGATTGATGGAGTAAAAGAAGAAAGTGACAGAAAACCAGTGAAAGAGATTTTCCAGTTTCACAATGATGCTTCCGTTGCTTTTAAAAAACATAATAAAGATGTGATGATTGGTGGATATACAGCCGCTTTTCCGTTTTTTGATGACCGTAATTTTGAGCAATGGAATGAACGCATGAAACTCTTCTATGATATGTCAGGAGAGCATATGGACTTTATCTCGATTCACCTTTATGATTTCAACAAGCATCACTTAGGTGACAACGATCCTAGTACTTTTGACGGTCCTATCAACTATACAGGTGGACGTATTGAGGCGACTTTGGATATGATGGAGGCTTACAGCTTAGCAAAATATGGAAAGGTGATTCCACTATTGATTTCTGAATATGGCGGGCGCGATCACTCTACTGAGTGGAAACCTTGGTTTGCAGAAAGAGATTGGGATTTTATGAAATCAATGAGCCCTATGATGATGCAGTTTATGCAACGTCCGGATCATATTCTGAAAGCGATACCTTTTATGATTCCGAAAGCGGAATGGGGACGTAAAAAGAATCCTTATCCATGGAGATTATTGAGACAAGAGTTTGAATTGGAAGGTGAGAGTAAAAAGTGGGTTTTCACGGAGCAAATCAAATTTTATGAGCTTTGGTCTGAAGTTAAAGGCAAGAGACTACAAACTACTACGCCAAATGCAAACCTTTTAACCGACGCATACAAAGACGGTAAAACTGTGTATGTGATTGTGAGTAATCTTAAAAGAAGCAAGCAGAATGTACACCTTAATACATTAGGAATCAAAGAAGAGCAAATCAAAGCGGTTAGTGTCAAACAATTATACCTGAAAGAGCATCAGCCTACGTTGAGCAATTCATCTATTTCTTTTCAGGAGGAATTAGAACTTAAAAGCGAAGCAACGGCTATTATTAAACTTGAATTGAAGCAAGATGCTGATCTGATAAAAGAGGTGGCTGAACAAAAATATTACTCGGATCAGATTTTAAAGGAAATCAAAGCCGACAAAAAAATGGTTTATGATTTAAATGGTATTAATACAGAAGGTATCGCTCAAGTAGAACTCCGTATTGGTATGGGAAGACCGCACCAAACTACTGCATTTCCTAAAGTAACAATCAATGGAAAACCGTTACAATATACCAAGGAAATCCAAGGACAATCTCAAAATCTTAGAGCACAGTTTTTTACGCTTATCACTGTCGATGTTCCAAAGGATAGCATCAAGAAGAAAAATAAAATTGAAATCACTTACCCCGATAGCGGTGGTCATGTGAGTAGTGTTGCTTTAAAAGTAATACAAAAGAAAGAAGTAGTGAAGTAAAGATATTTTCATTTTCATCAGAAAAGTCGTTGTGGTTTTTAGTAATCGCAACGACTTTGTTTTATAATTCCAATGCCTTTGTAACGAAGAGAGAGACACCCATCACACCAAAAATAAGTCCCCAGTATTGCATTTTGATCCAGAAGAAAGTATGAATCATATTTCTGATAATCACCTTTTTACCTGTCACTTTATCATGCACTACATGTTCTTCAGATTTGTTCCATCTTTTACCCATAATTCCAGAAAAAAGGGCTGTGATAATTAGGCTCAATACTATTTTGTAGTCTGTTTCAATAGATTGTGGTAATGCGAGTGTAAGAAGAATTATACTTCCTATAAAAACGAATATGGAGAGGATTCCTCTACCGGACCAGATTAACATTGCGGATAATTTTAATTGCTATTTATTTCGGTTTAAAGTCTTTGTCGGATACTGTTTAATGTTACAGAATTTATTCCAAAAAAGAGCGCTGTAGTCTTTAATAGTGTTAAATTTTAACAGAATTCATATTACAAATAAAACTGCTCATTTCTTCACATAAATCTATCAAATGTGTACGTTTTCCTATTTACCCCCTTTTTTCAAGAAATAATTTCACATAAAATAAACTGTATCAATAGTTTATAAGAGCGTGTTTGAATTTAATAAATTGCTTTATAGCTCACATTTTACAGTGAATCATGGCTTAAGGTCAGCTAGACATTATTTAGAATTGTTAACTAATGAAAAATCCTTCTGCAGTCTCATCATTCAAATTATAAGACTGCAGAAGAACAAATTGCATAACTGACTAAAGACTTTTTGTCGCTTTATTGACCAAATATTCTACACGGCGAGGAACCAATCCTTCAAACTTCGACCACTTTGCTTTTTCTATAGTTTCCAATTCTAGCCTCATTCCTTTAGCATCAACTAGCAAGACCACCGTATTCAATACAAAGTTGGTCTCTATTGGATCTTTACATTGATCTAAAATATCAAGAATTAAAGGTTTAGGATCAACAGCATCAGTCAGCCCTAAAAACTCTGTAGCACGAGTACGTACCAATAAGTCAGGGTCTTGTACAGCCATTTGTTTTGCTATGTCATAGAACTCGGATGCCTCTTTTCCATATGCACTGCAATTGATCAAAGCCCAGTAACGTTCCATTGCTTCTTCTGAAGCTAACGCCTTTTGGATCTTCTTTTTCGCCTTTTTATACGGTAGAAGTTGCACATCGGCAAGATCTATCAACTTATTAATTTGAGCTTTATTTTCTTTACCAAATGCTACGCCATCACCACTGCTTAATTTCAAGAAAGTAGGCTCGGGGAAGAAAGAAAGATCGGGCATTCCTTTTACTCTGTCTTGCATTATTTTTCTCATTTCCAATAACACCTTCTTATAAGCAGGATCATTAGCTAAATTATTCACTTCGTGCGGATCATTTTCTAAATCATACAATTGCTCAGGCAAACGTGCTCTATAGAAAGCCTCTTGAACTTCATCTAATTCTCCTTTCTTTGCCATGTCTCTCCATTCTCTGAAAGCCGGTTGCTTGTAACGGTAGAAATTATGCAATCCATCAAAATTAAACGGCTGATAGCTTCTCCAGTAACTGAACTTTCCTTTGCGTAGAAAACGCACCATATCATATTTTTCATCAAAACGGTCTGCATAACCAAAAGCCTCATCTCTTTTGTTCAGTTCTTCTAATTTCACATTATCACCTAAAAACGGCTGACCATCAATCTGTTCTGGAATTGGAAGTCCTGCAAGATTCAATACTGTTGCCGACAAATCAATAAATTCCACAAAACCATCAATTCGTGATCCTTTTGGTGCAGGAGCTAAATGTTTCCAGTTTTCAGGAACATAGACAACCATAGCCACTTGCAAGCCATCATTGTGTGCATATCCTTTTCCCCCAGGAAGTACCCCTCCATGATCACCATAATGAAAAATAAACGTATCATCCAACAAACCGTCCTCTTCCAATTGCTTCACAATACTGCCAATTTTTTTATCTACATGATGGTTCAATGAGATGTACTGTGCATGCTTCTCTCTAAATAGTGGCGTATCTGGATGATAAGGAAATAATTCAACGTTGGCGGTAGCACTAATATCTTCTACATGTGATTTCAAAGGGCCAAACATCTGACTTTCATGCGTGTCATAAAAATTTTGAACATGAAAGAAAGGTTGATCCGGTTTTCTATTTCTAAAAGTAGCCTTCTTTGAACTTTCGTCCCATACCCCTTTTACTTCCTCTTTTGTAAAATTATAATCCTGCTTGCTGTTGTTTGTGGTATAATAACCCGCTTCTCTTAAATATTTAGGGAACATTTTCAACCCCTGAGGCATATGTACTTTTTGCTGAGGACGGTGGAAATGTACGCCTGTTTTTGGAGCGTAAACACCAGAGATAATTGTACTTCTTGCTGCCGAACATACAGGAGCATTAGAATAAGCATGATTAAACACCAATCCACCTTCTGCTAATTTTTCAACATTAGGCATGGGTGCTCCATGTTCAGGATTATATAATCTATACCAATTGGCGGAGTTGTCTTCAGATGTAATCCAAACAATATTAGGACGTTTTTGCTGTGCAAATACATTGGCTTGAATACAGATTACCAAGAGTAAAAACAGTCCTTTGTAATTCAATTTCATTTCTTTTAAGAGTTTGTAGTCATTAAGTATCACTTCGAGGTCAAAAATAATAAATTCTCACCTTTGAAAAGGAGGTGTATTCTTCAAATGAATGGTGGCAAATTATTCGATTTTAAATTTTTCCTAAAGATGAATTGAAATACAAGCCTGCGTATCATCAAAATCTATATTAATATAAAAACAATCAATTTTACAAATACCCAATCCCGCCGTATGTTTGTATCGTAATCAATCGGAAAGCGGTTGAGTTAAACAGATAACAAACATCAATCAAAAAATAGATACACTATGTCACAAATCGGAAAACAAGTAGTAGATTTTAAAGTACAATCTTTCGAAAACAACGACTTCAAAACAGTTACTAAAGAAGATATTTTAGGGAAATGGTCCATATTCTTCTTCTACCCTGCCGACTTCACTTTTGTATGTCCTACGGAACTAGAAGACCTTGCTAACCTTTATGAAGATTTCAAAGCTACTGGTACTGAAATTTACTCTGTTTCTACAGATACTCACTTTGTGCACAAAGCATGGCACGACACTTCTGAAACAATCAAAAAAATCAACTACCCAATGCTTGCAGACCCAACAGGGGTACTTTCAAGAGGTTTTGAAGTAATGATTGAAGAAGATGGAATGGCGGAAAGAGGTACTTTCATTGTGAATCCTGAAGGTGAAATCGTTTCTTATGAAGTTGTTGCTGGTAATGTAGGAAGAAACGCTGAGGAGTTATTGAGAAAATTGAAAGCACTTCAATTTGTGGCTGAAAATCCTGCTGAAGTTTGCCCAGCAAAATGGAAAGAAGGGAATGATACATTGAAACCAAGCATCGATCTTGTAGGATTGATCTAAAAATATGCATACGCACCCTAGCTTTAAAACATTAGTTATATTTATACAATAGTTTGCTTTAAGTACAAATTCAAAATTATCTAATACTAATTCTATTTATTGTTTTGCGATTACTTCCTTCAAAAAACTTTTAATAGAACCACTATTAATACGTTTTTTAGCGTTGTTCTCACAAAAAATAAATTAGAATTAACTATGATTTATTTTTGACTTAGTACTTAACAAAAAAATCCTATCTTTTTTAGATAGGATTTTTGGGTTAGTAAAAAAAACTGTATCAATATTATGACACAGCTTTTACGTATTACATATACCTTTCTCAATTGTTAAATAATCATTTTACTCTACAAATTAATGCACTCGGTATTAAGTTTATTATCCTCTTGTCAATTGTAAATAGTTTAGTTTTTGAGAGTTTACTACTTAAATGAATTAGATAAGTAATCACATCATCATTTTCCAAAAATTAATCAAATATGAATGTATTTTTTTATTGAAATGACCTATTCAAAATAAATATGATAAAGTAAAATTATCTTAGATGATGTATTCAACTCTAAACATTATTTATTGACCTTACATTAATAAGTCTTTCCTTGATTAATTAGTAATACAAATGTATTCTCTTGGGATTAATGAAAGTCTTAATCCCTATTAATATCATAAAAACGACCTTCTATTCTTCATAAGTTCTTGATCTTATCACCCTATTTTATAAAGTAACTGATATCTCCTTCAGTAATTTCCTTTAAATCAATTACGGCTGTCTCATCAAACTTAGTTTGGAAATTATTTTGATATTCTTGAACAGACTTTTCAATTAGATTCTCCTTATTTTCATTTCTATAAGCTCTGCAACGAATAATCAACGCCTCTTCACTTACAGTATCTAACTTCGATAACACATCAGCAGTTATTAAAGCATTTTGAACTGAAATATTTTGATGATGGTGATAATAAAAATTTAAAATAAGTTCATTCAACTTGAAAATAATTTCATTTCGATAATTCTCAAACCATTCTAAATTCATATTAGACAAAATCCCTCCTTCTTCAATTAAATCATTTAACTGATGGATTTCTTCTATACCAAATACTTTTTTCTTTAAGATTTTCTGGAGTTCTTTCCAATCACAAAAGACGTTCTTCTCTAACTCTATAGACCACTTATAAGCCTTCTTGTCAATAGTAACATGACTTAATTTACTTAAAGTTTTTCTAAGTTTCGAGAGGTTCACCAATCGATTATTATTGGCATTTTTAGTAGTTTTTTTAGGCCAGAAAGCCAGATTAAATTCTTCTGTAGTGATACCGTTGTCCGTTTCTGTTTTTATAAGTAACAATAGTAGTATTTCTTTTTGTAAAGGAGATAATTCACTAGTGATAACTTCCTTTTTGTTACTGATAATTTTAAAAGCACTTAAGGTTAATATTGCGTTTTTATCTTTTGATAATGAAAGAAACGGTTCTGATTTATCCTTCTTTTCCTGGACATTAGTCACTTCTAAATATTCTTTTTTGACCTCTATGGGTTCACCTTTTATTCTGACCAAAAGAAAAATAAGAATCAAAATTCCCGCAACAAAAAAGAGCATAAAGATGGTACTATTCACCCATGCCATTTCCTTTTCAGGTGAACTAATCTCAGGTATATGTGATAGAACAGGTGTTCCTATCTTGTACACTCTCACCTCAGAAGTCCTATTCTCAGGATCATAATAAGACAAGACAGTGAGAAGAGTATGTTCATTTTGGTTATAATAGAGTTCAGCTTTGCTATTGATGTCTTTAAATGTAAAAGGAATTGAGGTTTGAACCTTTTCTACATTTAAAGTCTGTGTAGAAATCTTATATAATGAAAGAGAAGTATTTAACTTCTGACTATCAAATCCTAATGCATAAATAATAGTATCCAGTTGAATTAAATTATCACAGAAAACAATATTATCTTCTAACTGTAATTCTTTTTCTTGGAGAAGGTTTATAGTATCCCCCTTTAATGAAAATTTTGAGAGTGTTTTTATTGAAGAAGCATTATTCCACTGATTTCCATCCTCAGAACCATATCCTCCCAATACATAAAACTGATGATTACTAGAATTGCTAATTGCAGAAAGGTATCTTGGTGTTAATGGTTCTTTATTTATCAATTCTTTAAATTCACCATCCTTCAATCGTATAAATTGACTCTGATAACGATAATGTCCATACCCTCCAAAAAAGAGAAAAGACGAGTCACCATCAAAATAACTTCTAGAATGATGTAGGTATTTTTCGCTTTCAGGATAGGGCGGTAACTGTGTTTCCCATTTTCTTTTATTAAAGTCAAAATAAGACATCACATTGTGTTCTAGATAATATAACCCAATCTTGTCTTTGATTGGGTTATATAACATCCGAGTATCACTCACTATTGATAGAGGTTCATCTAGATCAAAGTTTTTTTGTTGAGAATGAATTCTTAAATGATAGATTTTCAATCCTTCATTAAAAGCGACAAATAACTTATTTCCATTCAACGTATAAGAAACTCTTCCATTGAAATTTAAATTCGTTACATTCTCCCATTTTGAATGTTTATTAATAGTCCATTTTGGATTTTTAATTCTCCCTTTTACACCTCTGATTTTATCATTGACCACCTCTCCACTATTTTCATCAAATTCCCATCGATGGGTGATTTGATTATTTCTTGCAAGAGTTATACTGTTCAAGTTCATAGGTAAAATATCATAAGACAACTCATCTTTGAAATTGACAAGCCCCATCAACAATTTTAATTTTTCTATGACTTCAAGTCCAGAGATATTGATCGTAGCCAGCGTATTATTCTCATGCTCAATACTAATATCTTTATTGACTTGATCAATTACTAAATGGAAAACTGTATTCTGGTAAGGTTGAATTTTACAGTTGAAAGCTTTTTGTTTATCCCCTACCATCAATAAGAAATTATTCTTCTCACTGGGAACATGTAATAGATCAATCTTTGTTTTTTGGTCATCAAAACAACGGATCAAATAACCAAAGCTATCCTCAAATTGATTTAGAGTGGAAAAATGAATACTTATTCTAGTCTGTAGATCTATATTTAAAAACCCTTTATCTGGAATTTCTAAACCAGAAAAGTTTCTCCAATCTTTACTTATATCAGTTTCGTGAAATAGAAGTCCTTTCGCATCTTTCTGACCATACGTCGTGAATGTGGAGAATACAATTAAAAGTAAGCTTATATAGTATTTGATCTTTATCATGTTAAAAAAATGTGGTAAAAAGGTTATGATCACATCTTTCAAAAAATTTAACCATCAGACAAATATAAAATGCATTACTTAGAAAAAGTATATATATTCAACCATTAAGTATTTTTATTCTAAAATCATAGGACAAGTTGATCTGAAAAATAATGTTGCTAAATATTTCAATTTATCTCTTTTAGTCTATTTTCGTTAGGTCTTGTAAAGTAATTCACCAAATGATTTTGCTTGTTGGAATTTTCAATTTCTTAAACTGTGAAGTGGTTAAAGGATTATACGTTAGATTAATTTTCTCAAGATGTTTCAGTTTTGAAAGATCAACCAAAAAATTAAGGTTTTTCCTTGATACATCTATTGTTAGTGCATTAAAAGATTCATCAAAATCAACTCCTTCCCAATGTTCTAGAGGTATCTTTTGTGACCAGTTTAATTTCCCCGTATTTCTTAAAGACATCAATTCCAATGCATTAATATCTTTATTAATAGGGATTACTTTACAACGATATTCATAATATAAGTAATTTTTTATTTTCAGATCGGGTACTACAACTTTACAAGTATATTTACCCTCCTCCGCGAAGGATACTGTATTATTTTCTTTATCACAAGACAATGGACTTTTTGAATTACTGTCAAGTATCCAATCAAATTGGATCGATAAATCAAAAGGAAGAGCAATTAATGCAGTATCAAGAGCATTACAAAAAGTCAAATTTTTAATTACTTTTTGGTTGGATATGTTGATTCTTCTTAAAGAAAGATTTTGAGAAGGTTTGATTTTTTTTAACTCATAAATATCAAGTGCATTATTATCTAAGACACATTCATCTCTTATATAAAAGTCTTCGAAAAAATCATAGGGAATATACTTTATCTTATTTCCACTTAAGTTAAGATACACTAAGGTTGAATTCCCATTATCATCTTTGATCACAGATTCTGAATAGGAATTTTTAGTGATTTGAGATGGAAACCTTTGAAAAAGGTTCTCTCTTAAATTGATAAACTCCAAACGTTTAAGTTGCTCAAAAGATTGGGGAAGTTCTGTTAATCCGCCACCTGGAAAAATATTGATCATAACAAGGCGGTCCATATCTCCAAAGTTTTGAGGTAACGTCTTAATAGAATGAGGAGGTAGTTTAAAATTCGACAAATTAAATTTTAGAACTCTCTGTTTTGAAAGATCTTTAGTTGAATTAGTATACCTTCTAAATCCTAACTTAGATACAAAATCATAATTATCTATTCCTCCGGGGACCTCGGGCAATTCCTCCATGGGTTTTAAGAAACCATTTTCATCTGTAATATCTTTAAATTTGAAAAGTCTTCCCATTTCTTGCCAACCATTTTCTGTCGTTTTGGAGGATATCCCATTGGATCTATATTTATCAAAATAGGGTCTGATCTCTTCATTTTCAGGGTCCAGGTAAAAAGCCACTAAAACCCAATAATCTTTTGTTTTATTCTGCCCATAACTACTTTGTGTATAGGTCAACAAAACGATAATAACGAACAAAGTGTATTTCATAATAGTACGCATTATTGAAGATGTATTTATTAGAATTTCTTTTAAATACTATCTTTATTTCTGTTATAATTAAGTGATGATGTATAAGCTTTTGGATTGGAGATAACATGATTGACTTTACCTGATCTTTAATTTAAATTTTCATGTTCAGTATATACTCACCGTGCTAAATCCAATAGTTTAGCTTGTGCAATTGTATTCATTTCATTAAAAACTTTGGCAAGAAAAAGCTTGAGTAAAACTTGATGATCACTCTTCTTTAGATCACTTTTCTTATACTGCTAAATAGAACCTTTTACTTAATGGTCAAAGGCTAAGTACTGTGACAGAAGAAAAGGGATGATTTTAGTTTAATATTTTTTATTCTAATCGAGGCAGGTTTGTAGAGCATAGCCTTAGTTACGCGATAAAAACCTAACGAAGAGTAGGATAAAAAAGATAAGATAAAATGTACCTTTCCTTTTGTCACAGTACTTAAGTACTAGGACAGATGTAAACGAGTGTTTCGTACACCATAGTTAAAACTATGGGTAAGTGATACAACAATCTAAACAAGACTAAAGTCTTGAAGATTGATAACGTAATCATCACTTTAGTGTTGGTGGAGTCAGTATCACCTGCCCATGACTTCAGTCATGGTGCACGATAGTATTGTTCCATTTCTTTTGTCTTAGTACTTATTCATTCATTTACCAAAGTATTCTTTGAGTTATACTTTAATATCTTTCATTTCTTTATGTGATTTAAAATAGCTGTCCTCTAGGTATCTATTTATTCGGAATTTAAAAACAGCCAGCCTAATATTTAACATAAAAGACTGACTGTTGATGCCATAACAATTAAAGTGTTATTTAATTTTTGATCACTTTAAAGGACTTGCTGAATCCATTATAATTGATTTTTAAAATGTTTACTCCTTTAGGTAAAGAAGAAATATCTATCGCATTATTATTATAAATTGTATTCAGAAGTAACTTACCATTTACATCAAAAATAGAGATTGTAAGTGCTGTTACAGGCTGTTTCAAATCAAGATTAATATAGTTTTGTGCAGGATTAGGATAAACATTGACTTCCAATGCTTCTAAAACATCTACAGCAAGAACTTCATCTTCTTTGATTGTGATTGGAGCAGAAGTAACCTCAAAGTCGATGATTTGAGAGTGATTTACTGTTATAGTATATGTCCCTTCTTCCGTTACCTCATACGTTGTCGCATTGGCTCCTTCTATCATTTCATCCCCTTTATACCACTGGAATGTATCACCTCCTAGCTGATCAATATCAGACACTGAGATAGTATAAGGCAATTTCACCTCTTTACTTTCTGTTTCACCCAGTACAATATTCTGTGATGTATAATTTACAGCAATATTCGTGTCATCAATCAAAGGTTTCACTTTTAGGATTTCTGTGAAATTCAATTCATTGTTTGAGATATCTAAAGAAGTAAGTGCTGAAAGCTTAGTAAGGTCAGTCATTATTGTCAAGCCTTTACCTTGTAAATCTAAAGCTGTTAAATCATTATCTGCATTCATTGTCACACCTTCCCATGTTGAAAGTGCTTTTTCAGCATCCCAAATTAATTGACCTGGATTTGCCAATGACAACACCAATAATGCATCCTTTACAGGCTTCACTTTATCAATCACAGTTACACTCAATGATGTAAACGAAAGATCTGATAAATCACTGTGCATTACTTTTACTGTATATACTCCTTCCTCAATAGCTTCATAAGTGCTTGCTCTCGCTCCCTCAATCTTTTCACTTCCTTTGTACCATTGATAAGAATTTCCTCCCAAACTAGCCATATCTGCTACCATGATTGTGTATGGTAATTGAACAGGCAATGTTTGTTCCTCACCAAAAGATATATTTTGAGCAGTATAATCAACAGTTACATTTGCATTATCTATAAAGCTTTTCACCTTCAAAATCTCAGCGAAATTCAACTTGTTTTTAGAAATATCTATAGTTACAAGAGTAGTCAATTCAGATAGGTCTGTCAATTGTGTCAAACCTTTACCTTGTAAATCTAAAGCTATTAAATCTGCTGTTTCACTCATTGTCACTCCTTCCCATGTAGAAATTGATGTTTGAGCATCCCAATTCAATTGACCCGAATTAGCATCTGATAAGGCTAATAATACCGATTGGATTGGTTTCACTTTATCTACAACTGTTACCCCTGCAGAAGTAAATGAAAGTTCCGGTAAGTCTGTATGAGCTACTTTTACTGTGAAAACCCCTTCTTCTGTTGCATCATAAGTAGTCGAATTTGCACCATCAATTATTGCTTCATCTTTATACCATTGATATGAATTCCCTTCCAAAGAAGAAATATCATTTATTGAAATTGTATAAGGTAATTGAGTTGATACAGTTTGTGCTTCACCTAAAGTGATATTTTGAGCAGTATAATCAACAGTTACATTTGCATTATCTATGAAGCTTTTCACCTTCAAAATCTCAGCAAAGTTAAATTGGTTATTTGATAAATTCAGTGAAGCCAACGCTGATAAGTTGGAAAGATCCGTCAATTCAAGAAGTGCCTTTCCTGATACATCTACTGCTGTCACTTTATTTAAATCATTGATTACAACACCTTCCCATTGAGTAACAACAATCTCATCACGCCAATCTAATTGATCTGAATTTGCATTCGCCAAAGCTAATAAAACTGTTTCGTCTTCTGAGAGTACTTTTGTAACAGTAATTTTTTCCGAAGTAAATGAAAGGTCTGGTAAATCAGAGTGAGATATCATTAAAGAATACACACCAGCTTCTGAAATACTTAGTGTTTCATTTGTTTCATCCTCAATAGCTTCTTCTACTTTAATCCATTGGTAAGTATTTCCTCCTACAACAGCAATATCTTCAACAGAAATAGTTGCTGGCAATTCTAAATCAACTGTTTTTTCTTCTCCTACTTTAATCATTTGCCCCGTGTAATTAACAGTGACCTCAGGAGCATCTATCATATCTTTTACTGTCAGAATCTCTCCAAATGATAACTTATTGTTTGAAATATTTAAAGAAGTGAGCGAAGTTAACAAAGAAAGGTCTGTCAGTTTCGTCAGTTCCTTACCCGATACATCCAAACTTCTTATCTCACTATTTTCCAACGCTATACCTTCCCATTGTACTAGTGGAAGTGCGTTGTCCCAATTTAAATCAGATGAGTTTGCTGTTTTTAAAGCCAATAAAATCTCTTTTGTTTCCTTAAATTTATCTGATAATGTGATTTTCTCAGATGTGAAAGATAGGTTGGCTATTGAAGCATTTGAGACTTCTACTTCATAAACTCCCTCTTTACTTGCTTCATAAGTAGAAGCAGTTGCACCTTCAATCGCTTCTTGGTTTTTAAACCATTGATAAGTATCTCCTCCTAAAGTTTCTAAACCAACAATGTTGATGGTGTAAGGGAAAATTACTACTTCTGATTTTTCCTCTCCTACTGCAATGTTCTGATTTAAATACTTTACAGTCATATTTTGATCGTCCATCAAAGTCTTTACTTTGCGAAGTTCTTCAAAATTTAATTTGTTATCAGAGACATTCAAAGATGTTAGGTCTGCTAATAAATTAAGATCTGTCAATTGCATTAAATCTTTTCCTGCCACATTTACGGCTGTTACTTTATTTTGATCATCAACTGAAACACCTTCCCACTTTGTCACTACTAAAGCATCACTCCAGTTTAATTTTCCATCATTGGCATTAGCCAACGTTAATAATACTGTTTCATCTGCAGATAATACTTTTGTTACTGTTATAAGCTCTGAAGTAAAAGTCAACTCCGGTAAATCAGTGTGGGATATCACTAAAGAATATGCTCCTGCATCTATGATTTTCAAAGTTTCATTCGTTGCTTCAGCAATAACATTCTCCTCTTTTTTCCACTGATATGTATTTCCAGCAACAACGTCTTTATTCTCTACAGCTAGAACAGCTGGCAATTCTAAATTTATTGCTTTAGCTACACCCAAAGTAATGTTCTGTTTCGAATAACTTACAGAAGTAGATGGATTGTCAATAAGGGCCTTAATTTTTAATACTTCCGTAAATGGTAAACTATTATTCGTAATATCCAATGCCGAAAGTGATGTCAATGCTGATAAATCAGGTAATTGTGTAAGACCTTTGCCTGCTAAATTTAATGCTACTACTTTATTACCTTCATCGAAAGTCACACCTTCCCAATCTTCTAAAGGTATCGATGTACTCCAATTAAATTTACCAGGATTTGCATCAGAAAGCTCCAATAAAAGATCAACCTCTGTAGAGGAAGCAATTGATTTAATTGTAATCGTGAAAGGAATGTTGACTCCTGCTGTAAGATCCGGATCTTGAGAAAGTATTCTTGTCAGTTCAAGGTTTCTTGTTTGACATACATATTCTCCTGTTTCAGAAATTGTAATTGAACGACCATCTGCAGTAGCAGAAGCAGGTAAACTCAGCCATTTATATTCGGTGCCTTCCACATGATGACGATCTGGAATGGTATAAGTCATACCACCCGATATATCACCATAAAAATGAACCTCCTCTTCTAACTCTTGAGCTCCAATTCCTCTTACTCTAGTACTCTTTTCTGTTAAAAAAAGAAACTTATTAAGTTCACCGTATGAAAACGCATTCTTTGATAGATAAATAGCACCTTTGATATACATCCCTTCACTATTAAAAATAGCACTTGGAATATTTTTCATACGTGGTGATTGAGTTTCAAGGTTCAATACATTCAATCCTGACATTCCATTATCAGGGTCTTTTATTGTTGATTCTGAAAAAGTTGTTCTTGAAATTTGAGAAGGAAAATACTCAAAACTGTTTCCTTTCAAATCAATGGTCTGCAATTTTGTTAAGGTTGCAAAGGATTCAGGTAAAATCGATATACCACCATGGTTCTTAAGAGTAAAAGTGATTAACTCTGTAAGGTTACCAATGTTAGTAGGTAGTTGTTTAATACTTTTTGAAGGGAGGCTAAAAGTGGCAAGTTCAAATTTCGTGATTCTTTGATCTTCATCTTCACCAGAGGTTGCATTTCCTAATCCCAATTTTCCTACAAAGTCATAAGTGTCAATGAAGTCACTAACATCAGGAAGTTGATCTGCAGGCAGGACTTCACCTTCTGCATTAAATATTTGTTCAGGAGTGTAGATTTCTGAAAATTCTTCCCACCCACTTTTCACAACAGATTCAGGTAGACCTTTATTTTCATTTCTGTAAGCATCAAAAGCAGATTGTGCCTCGCTGTTTGCTGGATTGAGGTAGAGTGCTACCATTGTCCAATAGTCTCCAGTCTTATCTTGTGCATAGATAAGCTGATTAAACAGTGTAAATACTGTTAGTATAAGTAAATTCTTTTTCATTATTGAGGTTGTTAATTTTTAAAAAAGCAAGTATTTAATTCTCTCCCTCTTATCTTTTCTTTTGCGCTATGTTGACTTTTAAAAAGATAGTAAGTAGACTTCTCTAAAAAGTAATTCTAAAGTAGAAATGCTGTATTAATACTTGAATTAATAGGGGTTAATTACGCATGACACGACAGGTTATTCCTTGAATAAGACATCAATTAGAGACTTATTCTAATCTTCAGCATTTCACATTACACCTAATTCATTTAGGTTACTTTCTATTTTCATCAAAATAAAAAGACACCACAATTCACTGACGTACAACACAATAAAATTTTTATTAATTTATTTTATTAATGCTTTAAGGTTTTCATTATGACTTCTATTAATACCCATTTCATATGTTTGAAGTATTAATGATACTTCAACTTTGAGACAAAAATGAAATGGAAAATTACGACAATCACATATAGCTACCTCCATCTTTAAATAATTATTATTGACGGGTATACTCCCTCAATAACAAAAAAATGCTGTCTGAAATTTAAGGCAACTTATAAGGGAACTACTCGTTTTTACATACTCACTAAGAGTATTGTAAATTGAGTATAAGGCAAACCTGAATGAGTAATTGATGATAGCTTTTCATTATTGACCACAAAATAACACATTCAAATATCGGGTGTTTGACAACTAATTTAATAGAGACAAAAAGAGACTGTTTATGTTAGGAAATCATCTGCTCATTAACTTGTTTTTGGTCAATAATACCTCTTATTATAATTCTTGAATTGTAAATAAAACGAGTGATAATCTTTTTATTAAGATTTCACTTGTTTTTTCATAATTAATTTGAAATGGAAAATCCAATACACAAATAAAAAATTCCATTTGTTCTTCGCACACTGTAAACTAAATTATCGTCAACTTTCTATCGGCATTTCTGAAAGCTTTTTATACTCTACTTTCAATCTTCCTTCTTCTTCATTTTTGTCTTGAAGCAAAAAATTCAAGGCTTAGAAGTCAAAAGCTAAATTCCATTTCTCTCGCCTAAATGATTTTAAACTCGCTAAAGCTCAAACAGGAATATCATTTTTAACGGCTCAATACATGAAATTCTTAACGCTTTTCCCTTCAAGGCCGGGGAAGCACTACTCAATGAATAGAGTAGAAAGCCCACTGGCGCGAATGTTAAGCGTTAGCATCATTCGTGTCCTAGAGATCATCAGAAATCTCCTGATTTCTAAATGATATAAATAAGATTACAATGTATTTAATTATGCAGGCAGGATAATAAGGGGATATTGCCCCCCTTTACAATGACAAAATAACTTACTACTTTTCTCTATTTTTCTTAAGTTATTTTATATGCTTAGATAGGATAAATAGTTGATTCTCTTCTTCTAATCTACCATTATTATGGCTTATTAAAGTTTGCTTAAAGAGGGGAAAAAGTCGACTTGGCGTGAAATGACATTATGATTATAATTCTGAGATTTTAAGTACTTATTAGGGAATAAGAACAAGTATTTCACTTTTTGCTAACGATTATATACTTTAACATAAAAGTAAAATACAAGTTCTACTTCCTTATTCATTATTATTACAGATTCACCAAAAATTAATATGGTGTATATTAAGTCAAAAAGTAGTAAATTATATTATTTACGCCCTATTCCAAAGTTATATGCTTATATAAAAGTTTATTCAGGTGCTTTATAATAGAATTGTAGCCACACATCATTGAAGAATAAGGACGATTATCTATTTCATTTTGACTTTTCAGTTTCCACTCTCAAAATTTTCCACTTTGCTAAATCATTGTTCTTTATTGAAGAGACCAAACAGATCTCTCCTCTTTTATTTATTGCCAATCGACAATTTCTGTTATTACTTCTTTCGGCAACGTTTTCAATATAAAAGTACCCCTCTTTTTCGATTATTTCCCACTGAACCAGTTTTTGTATATTTTTAGTTTCCGTAAGAAATACATCTTTACCATTTGCTTTTGATTTTAAACGGCATTTTTCATTTAATTTTTTATTACCGACAATGTCAAGATAATATAAATCCTTCTCAATAGGTATTAAAGACCATTCTTGAAACTCATCCTTAGTATTTTTCTGTATTAATTTCAATTCTTTTTGATGCTTTTTTGTACCTAAGCTTTCTGTATCTCTAGAATAATTTTGGATAAAAGTTCTTGGACCATTGGCAAAGATAAATTGACCCACTGGCAAAGTTTTTCCTTTCTTTTCAAAACCTGACCAAAGAATATTATTCAAATCAGCTGAGGTATTTGAATGGATCGTTATTTTATGAAAACCCTTCTTCAAACCAACAACTCCATATTTCATTTTATGGTCTTCCGTTAAGATTACTTTATCATCAATGATCACCTCTGACTTAATATTTCCCTTTCTATAAAAGGTATGATAACCATCGTTATCTACAGAAAGGTAACCACTGAATGAAACCTTACCTTTTTGAGATTTGATAGGCTTAGGAACTTGAACTTTACCTACAAATTTATTTTCACCATTATAATTCATGATAGCACCGACTTGTAGATCTGTTTTATCTTCCCCTTCCAAAAAATCTTTGATAAATGTTGGCTCCACCTTTGACTTATGGGCATTCATATGCTGGTAAGCCATTAATTCAGTATACACTCCCTCATCACCACAATACTCCATCCACTGATAAAGCTCTTGAAGTAATTTTTCTTTTATTTTCTTGTATTTAGGATCATCAGCCAGGTCCTTAAGGTTATCAGGATCGTCGTCAACATCGTAGAGTTCTACCTTTGGTCTATACTGATACTTATGAACTAACTTTGCTGCATGTTTATCTGTTTCAGCCTTCTCCAGCCATGACCTCCATATTTTACCACCTATTACTCCGTTTTGGAATGCACGTTCTGGAGAGGTATTTAGTATACAACGGTAATGTCCGTCAGTAACCGCCCTCACTCCATAATAATCACTTCCTTGTATCACACCTCTGGTTGTTTGCACACTAAAAGAATATTTTTTCCCTTTATTAGAAGGATCTTTAAAAATAGGAATGATATTGTGCCCATCTAATTCTTTTGAAGGTGTACCTCCTGCTGCAGTGATAAAAGTAGGTACAATATCATTATAATCTACTAATGCATCAGTTTCTACTCCTTCTTGGATAACACCCGGCCACTTCGCTATAAAAGAAGAATGAACTCCATCTTCATAGCAAGTCCATTTTGATAATGGAAAAGAGTTGCCTTGTTCCCCTAAAAAAACAAAGAGTGAATTGTCTGTAAAATTATATTTATCTAAGTACTGAGATAATGAATCTACCTGAGCATCCATATAGTTTACTTCTGCTAGGTACTTAGAGTACATTTCTCTTGTTACCTCAGTATCCGCCATATTCTTTTTTAATTTTAAAGACTTTGGTGGAAACAAAGAAGGATCTCCCACATTCCAAGGTCCATGGGGTTGGTGAGAGCAAATAATTAAACAGAAAGGCTCTTTTGATGTTTTGACTTCTTCTAAGAATGGTTTTATATTATTAATATCAATGAACTTACTACTCGTATCAAGAAATTCAAAAGGATAATTTTCTGATGGACCGATATGTCTTTTCCCTAAAAAAGCAACTCGATAACCTAAAGGCTTTAGATAATGAGGTAAACTTTTAATTTCTTGATTTGAAAAAGTATGATTAGGGTAAGCTCCTGAGCGTACTGGGTAAACCCCATTGAACAAGTTATGCCTGGTTGGAGAACACATTGGAGCAGCTTGATAGCACTTATTAAATTTCATCCCTTCACTTGCCATTTTATCCAACGTAGGGGTTAGTGAATTAGGACTTCCATAGGTTCCCAAATCACGGTAAGTACAGTCATCTGCTAAAAATAGTACTAAATTAGGTTTTTTATCTTGACCTAAAGCAGTTAATGATAGTAATGATATACAATATAAAATTGCTAATGCCTTTTTCATACTTTTATTGTTTTGGTACCCACAATCAGATATTATGGGAACTTTCTTTTTTTAAGTAAAATTCTATATTAAAAAAGTCAACTCTTTTGAAGAAGAAAAGTCTTCTGATGCCACTGATCAAAAAAGTTGTAACGTAAATAAAACTGGATACTATTAATAAAAAACTTAATCAAGTATAATTTGCAATTATTCCTTTATTCCAATGGCTTATTCTTTCTTGTTAAAAAGAATGGGGAACACTTTTCTAAAAAAATAAAATATTAAAAATTAAGTTTAAATAATTGTCATATATCATTGCATTAATGCTCAAAAAGACTCCTAAGGTCTAAATTTCATCACTTTACATTCCATCTTATTTTAATTAATAATATCTATTAACCTCTATTAATTCAAGTGTTAATACAACAATTATATCTTCAATGTGAGTAATTTTTCAGTAGGACTTATTAAAAAAGTACTTACTTAATTTTTACTATAAATGATATATATGAATTATTAGCTTTACATTTTTTTTAGGTACAAGTATGGAAAAATATTTTTTACTATTGATAATCATGATAAGTATAAATCACGATATCAGCTTACTTCACAAAGTAGAACTTTCCTGTGGAAATATCCTACAAAAACTATTCATTGTAGAGATATTGAAACATTCTGATGCATGAAAGTCAAAGTAGTATTGCCCGAAACCAAATGAAACTGCTAACAAATATTCGGTGATAAATGCTTATTACACCGAGTTTTGGACTAACATAATTTCAAGTAAAAGTACAATTTTTATTGAAATGAATAGAATAAAATTTAGCATCCAAACGAGCATACTATTTCAATACAACTCTCAATTAATATAAAAACTCATTTGGTCCTCATCTGCTTTCTGAATAATATTGTATGATCAACTAATTCACTGGACAAAGGCTGGAAACATACAATCAAAAAGCTGAAGAGGACCTACTGATAATTTTTTGATTTTTAATGAAATTAATGATGAAAAGATACTTACTTATATTAGGACTAACTCTTGTGCTAGGACATGCTACTCATGCTCAGGACAAAACAGGTGATTATTGGACTATGGTGGCACTTTATCTAAATCCTGCTAATAGTGAAGCACAAAGTGTATTTAATTCCTATAGAAATGAAAATAAAGGTCTACCTGAATCTGTTGTGAAAAGTGGGTGGGAAGAATTTTCAGAAATCTACACACCTGAACAAATTTTTAATGCTGATGGAGAAGTCTTATCAGCGGATCAACTGCCAAATGTGAGTGACTTCATTGAAGACTATGACTTTGTAGGAAAATTGGGATTAGGTGGAGCTACATCAGGAAGTGATGGGAATCAAAGAATTACAAAATTTGATTTAACTACATTTAGTCTCCCGTCAGAAAGTATCAAGAAACTCCCTTCCAACATAGGAAACCTTACTGCACTCACACTATTCAATATCAGAAATCAAAGAGGAATAACTACTTTACCTGAGTCCTTTGCAACATTAACGAAAGTACATTCCATTAATATAAAAGGAAATGGTTTTGAATACTTTCCCCCTCAAATTTCAAGAACAACGATTTCAGAATCACCCGTTAAAGATCCCAATAATGGTGCTCTAGGATTTAGTTTATTCAATATTGAAACACAATCACCACGAATGAAAAATATTCCAAGTGCAATATTTAATGGTGATGATATCTATATAAGAGATGCGATATACCTTGCATCCAATGCTTTTTCATATGGTGAAGTCAGTAAATTTTTGACTTTAACAGAAAATAGTGCGAGAGTAAGAGGCATGGGGGCACAAAGGGTAGATGAGGTTGTTCGTTTTTATGGTGATATATCAGGTGGTATGACTTACACTATTTCAGATCGTCATCATGTGGAAGGCACCGAATATAAATGGATAAACTTACCTGCTTCAGCTTCTGCAAATGGACGTTCTATTACATTTTCTGAAACAGGAGTTTATGCCTCTCAGACAAGAAACCTTGAGCTTAGTAGAACACTTTCACATGATCCTGACCTTACAGAAGGTATTAATATTCCTTTTTACATTACTATACAAACAGTTGATACTTCATCTGAAATCGACGCACTATTAGCTCTTGCTTCAGTCAATAATAACAATTTGAACTGGAATAAATCTTTAGCTTTAGAAGAATGGGAAGGTGTGACTTTTGATGAAAAAAATAAAGTTGCTACATTGAATTTAGCAGGTAAAGGTCTTACACAATTAATCGATTTATCTGTATTAACATCACTCACTACATTTGATATTTCTAACAATAGCCTAACATTTACTGAAATTTTAAAAGTAAAAGATATCATTAATAATCCGGCTGTCAACGTTAGTTATTCACAACAAAAGATTACTGTAGGAATACCTAAAGATGTTAATTTAGAATTACCAGCCACGCTTGTTATTGATGATAAAGATATTGTAGGTGGAAACGCTTTCCAATGGAAGAAAGGGGGCGAAATTATTGCTGAGGCAACAAATGAAACATTGATTATTACTGAAGAAGGTGATTATTCTCTAGAGATATCCCATACTGATTTACCCGAACTTACTTTTACCTCTGAAACTATCAGCGTCTTAACCAAAATACTTTCTCCAGATGAAAAAACACTGTTAGTACTCGCCAAAGCAAATGAAGGAAAATTAAATTGGAGTTTTGATTTGGTAGTTACTGAATGGGAAGGCGTTACTATAAATGAACAAAATGAAGTTACTGCCATAACTATAGCTGGTAAAGGTATTTCTCAATTAATTGACCTTTCATCTCTAACTGAACTGAAGTCCCTTGATATTTCCAATAATGCTCTAAATTTCACAGAGTTGATGAAAATGAAAGACTTTATTGATGAGCAAGGTTTTTCAATTCAGTATGTTCCACAAAATGTGGCCTTAAATGATGTTGAAACTGCTAGTGTTGAATTTCCTTATACATTGACCATTGATCAGATCAATGAATTGGGTGCTGATACCTACCAATGGTTCAAAGATGGAATACTAATTGAAAATTCTAATAATACCAGCCTTGAGGTAACCTCTGAAGGAGTTTATAAAGTTGAAGTTACTAATTCTGAAATTCCTAATCTCTCATTTACTTCTGAAGAAATTACTATTGTAGATAAAACAATAATCGATGTGCTTACTGCTTTATCTACTGCTAATCCTGATAAACTAGAATGGGACGACCCTGCCAAATATTTTGAATGGGAAGGACTAACATTTGAAGAGGGGTCTATTACCGCTATAGATATTTCTGCAAAAGGACTGACGAAGTTGACAGACCTTTCATCACTCAGATCACTTCAAGCTGTAAATATTTCTAATAATGAGCTGAATTTTACAGAAATTTTGAAGATAAAGGAACTGATTAAAAATCAGGATATCAGTGTCAATTATTTAAATCAGAACTTCATATTTGATGAAGACAAGATTATAGGAATAGATTTTCCTTATTCATTATCAGCTGATAATATTGCCTCTGTAGGGGGAGACCTCTTTCAATGGTATAATGGTGAAGAAATAATAGAAAATGCTAGTGAAATCTCTTTTGAGGTGAAAGAAGGTGGTGTTTATAGTGTAGTTATTTCCCACTCTGAGGTGCCTGGTCTCACCTTTACTTCTAGTAAATATACCCTCAAAAGTAAGCTGATTATTTTACAGGAAACACTTCTTACATTAGCCTCTGCCAACCCAGATAAATTAAACTGGAGCGAAACTCTACCTATTGATCAGTGGGAAGGAATAACTCTAGAGGGAGATAATCTGACGGGACTGAATCTAAGAGGAAAAGGTTTATCGAACTTAATAGATCTTTCATTATTTACTGAACTTTCCACTATAGATATTTCTGACAATAAATTCACTTTTATAGAGCTTCTCAAAGTAAAAGAATTCATTGACAATCAAGAAGTCACAGTCAATTATTCAGGCCAAAGTGTTACTTTTGGTAATGCTGAAACCCTTGAAGAACAACTTCCTTCTACTTTTAGTATCGATGGAACGGCATTTATAGGAGGTGATACTTACCAATGGTACAAAGATGACCTTCCATTGAGTAACGAAAATTCTATTTCTGTAACTATTACAGACGGTGGTAATTATACTCTTCTGATATCAAATAAACAATTACCAAACACCTCTTTCCTTTCTGAGGTTGTCACTATAAATAAAGTACTATCAGATGACGAAGAAGCTTTACTTGCAGTAGCCGACGCTAATCCTGGGCAACTTAATTGGAGTGAAGATCTAATCATTACTGCATGGGAAGGTGTGACGATTGATGAGCAAAATAAAGTTACAAACCTGAATATTTCGGGAAAGAATATTTCTATTCTAGCAGATCTTTCAGCCTTAACTGCACTTTCAAGTATGGATCTCTCCAATAACTCACTAAACTTTACAGAGTTATTAAAAGTGAAAGATTTTATTCATAATGAAGAGGTAAATGTCAGCTATCTTTCCCAAGATTTAGTATTGAATGAAGATATGGTGCTAAATGAGGTATTTCCTTATACGCTTTCCTTTGATAATTTGACGGCCACGGGTGCTGATACATTCTCTTGGTATAAAGATGGAGAGAAGATTGAAGGAAATACTATTGCCACACTTAACGTAGATGTAGAAGGAACATATAAATTAGAAATTTCTAATACAGAAATTCCCGGTCTTACCTTTACCTCAGGGAATATTTCAATAATGAATAAATCATTGCTTAATGTTCTTCTAGCACTATCGAACGCCAATGCCGGCTTGTTAAACTGGAATGAAAATGTTCATTATTTTGAATGGGAGGAACTTACTTTTATAGATGGTCACCTCACTGAATTAAATCTTTCGGGTAAAGATTTAACAACACTTATAGACCTTTCTCTACTTACAAATCTTACTTCACTTGATCTTTCTAATAATGCTTTAACCTTTACCGAATTATTGAAAGTGATAGATATTATCAATGATGATAACACAACAGTCAAATACTTAGGTCAAAATATTTCTATAGGCGAAAATCAGACGATTGACGTTATACTTCCCTATACTATTACATTCGAAGGTCTAACAGAAATTGGAGGAGACACATATAAGTGGTACAGAAACGGAAAAGAAGAAGAAGATGCTTTTGATAGTAAACATGAAGTTTCTAGAATAGGAAATTATAAAGTAGAGGTTACAAATTCTGAAATTCCTGATCTTGTGATTACAACAAATACGATCTCATTACAAAAAAGAAATCAAGCGGTAATGGATGCACTACTAGCATTGTCTCAAGCCAACCCTGATCTCTTAGACTGGCATCAAGATATAACCTATTTTAAATGGGAAGGGACTACTTTTAAAGGAGCAAATCTTATAGAATTAGACCTTTCAGCTAAAAGCTTAAAAAAACTTACTGATTTATCAGCATTAAATAAGTTAATCAGTCTGGATGTTTCTAATAATGCTCTTAATTTCTCTGAACTACTTAAGGTAAAAGAGATGATTGAAAATGAAGAAGTCAGTGTAAACTACAGTGAGCAACATATTCAGGTGGGTAAAACGGAGACCATAGCTTTATTCCCTCCATATATGCTTTCTTTTGAAGAATTGGACAGCATAAAAGGCACAAAATATCAATGGTACAAAGATGAAGAACCTATTGAAGGTGGAATCAATACCTATTATGATGTTAATGAGGTGGGAGACTATAAAATGGTAATCATGCATCATGAACTTCCTGATCTGACTTTCACTTCAGAAACAGTTACGTTTAAGATTGACGATCCTCTTTCAACAGATCATTTGGATCCTCTAGCCTTCAGTTCTTACCCCAATCCTACTCAAGGAATTGTATACCTTAACTTTCAAAAAAACACCCCTTCAGGTATTCAATTTTCAGTGTTCAATGCCATTGGAAAACAAATGCTCAAGGGTAGTTATCATAAAAAAGGAATTGATCTAACTGCGTTCCCGTCTGGCATCTATTATATCAATGTAACGATTGAGAACAGCAGTAAAACTATAAAAGTGATCAAAAAATAGAATTCATTTATTCATTTAAGCTACTGAAAATTCGTTTAGTAGTATATAAAAGTAAAGGATTAGGTTTATAACTTAATCCTTTTTTATTTCTTAGATTTTCGTCTAGTAATACAGTTTCTATTAAAAAGTAAAATGGATATGTAATTAGCTTATCATTAAGCAGTACATCCATCGGCATTGAAGGGAAAAGCGTTAAGAATTTCATGTATTGAGCCGTTAAAAATGATTTTCTTGTTTGAGCTTTAGCGAGTTTAAAATCATTTAGGCGAAAGGAATGGAATTTAGCTTTTGACTTCAATGCCTTGAATTTTTGCTTCGTTTTGTTTCAAGACAAAATGAAGAAGAAGGAAGATTGAAAGTATAGCAATGAAAGCTTGTAGAAATTTAGACTAAAAAAGCCACCGTAAAACTACAACGTCTACAGATGTATTTTACGGTGGCAAATATATTATCTATTTTAATATCCTTACAAGACTTGATCTAAATCAAAAACAAATTCTTCTCCATAACTTTCCATATATTTTCTTTGGAACTCAGACATCACTCTCTCCACTCCCTCAGTATCTCCTTGACTATTCATCACTTTGCATCGGATTAAAATTCCTTCCTCACTTAAGTTGTCAAGTAACAATAATAAATTTGCAATCTTATTAGCGTGATAAGGAGTAAGTTTGTCTTGATTCTGCTTATAAAAAGATAACAGCAGTTCGTTTATCTTATATATTAATTCATTTCTGGTACTTTCAAACCATTCAAGATGCAAATCACCCAATACGCCATCTTTACCAATAATTTTTGATAAAATATCAATGGTTTCAAGGCTAATTTCATCGCTATTCAGCAATTCATGGAAAAGTTTCCAATCAGAGAAAATTTCTTCAGAAAGGCTAATTTTCCATTTATTTTCTTCTTTCGAAATTGTTATTTCATCTAGTTGGGCTAACGTTTTTCTTAATTTCGAAAGGTTGACCAAACGGTTATTATTAGCACTTTTCTTTGATTTATCAAACCAGAAAACATTATTGAACTGATCTGTAGTTAATCCTTTTTCTTTATCAGTCTTAAATAATAATAATAAGATAATATCTCTCTGTAAAGGAGATAATTCATGTGTGATGTCTTTCCCTTCTTTACTCACAATCTTAAAACTATTAAGAATATAAATGGCATTATGCTTTGTCAATAAGTCATCTTTCTTTTTACTGAAAGTATTCTGAAGTGTTAGATGCTGTATGGGTTCTTTTTTCTCCTGAACCACTTCCTCCTTTTTCACTTTTGAAAGAGGTACATCTTTAACTTCTAGTTTCTTCTCTATCTGATTATTTTTCCTTTTTCCTATAAATATAACCCCAACAACAGCCATTAATACAACAATAAAACCTATGATAAAAGTGAAAGAATTGGTTTCTTCAATAGGTTCTTCATCAGGTAATGGTATAACAGGAAAATCAATTTGATAAATAGAGATGTCAGTGTTATCGTATTTTGAATTATAATATGATGATATCACAATTAACTTTTGCAATGACTCCACATAACTCATCTTTGCCTGACTGAATATATCTTTAAATGTGAATGGAATGGAATCACCTAAAATAGAAAAAGAGGCAGTAGTAGGATCAATACTGATCAACTGTAAATTGGTATGAAAATCATCCATATCAAATGCTAATGCATAGAGTGAAGAATCTTGATTGATTGAATGTAATTTCCCGAAAAACGCATAACTTTTATCAAACCCAATTGGTACTATCGTATCAACCTTCACTTGATTTTCAACGATAGAAGCTGCTATTAATTCTTTCATGATATGAGGTTTATTCCATTGGTCACCATCTTCAGAACCAAAGCCTCCAAGAAGATAAAATGAATTATTTTCTACGTCTGACATGGCAGAAAGATAACGTGGCATTATAGGTTGATCTATCGTTAATTTTCTAAACTCTTTTCCCTCTCTGATATGAAAATCGTTGCTGTACTTATAATGTCCATAACCACCAAAAAATAATTGGGAATTTGTGCCTTTGATATCAGAATAAACATGGTGCAAATATTTTTCACCAATCAAATAATCTGTAAGCTGTTTTTCCCATTGATTCTTATTCTTATCAAAAAAAGTAACTACACTATTTTCAATGTAATATAGTCCTACCTGCTTTCGCTCTTTATCATACAATAATTTTGTATCAATAACCATTTTCATGGGTTTGTCAGAATAGTCGAAAACCGTATTTATACTTTTCTTGAAATCAATTTCATACAATTTATCAGCGGTGGAAAGAAATAGTTTGCCATTATCATCAAAATCATAGTAAGCCTTTCCTTTTACATTAAAAGTGGCCATCTTATCCCAGTGTGAATTATGATTCTTGAGCCACCTCGGATTAGTAATATTACCTTCTAATCCCTCTTTTTTATCATAAGCTATTGTGCCTTGATTTTCATCAAAATCCCATTCATGTTTTAGCTTTTCAGTATTGTAAATGGCAATTTTATAGAGATTAAAAGAACATATATCTTGAGAGAAAATACCTTCATAATCCAAAACCCCAAAAAATAATTTCAATTGCTCTAATGAATATTTTTTTGGAAACGCTACACTCGCTAAGATATCCTCATCTTTGTAGAGCACAATTCTGTTGTCGATGGAATTCAACGTAAGTTTCAGTTCAAATAAATCATTCAAATCCCCTTTGAGACTAAATGGCACCTGTTTGTTGCCAACAGCCAAAATAAAATTCTCTTTGTTCGATTTATTTGGTACTTGAAGGATGTCAATATTGAATCTTTGCTTTGTGAATATTCTGAATAAATACCCAAACTTAGCTTCTTCTGAATTATTAAGTTTTAATTGAAAACGAATACTACTTAGGAGACCAAGCTTAATAAAGTTTTCATTACGTGATGGAATCTCTAGACTAGAATTATTCTCCCAACTTTTATATAAACCATAATTAGAAAAATGTAATCCGTTATTTAGGTTTCCTATGGTAGCCTCGTTTGCCAGAATTGAATGACAGGTTAATAAATATATAAAATAAAGAAGTAATTTTTTGATCATATTCACTTAGAGTTGCAGTCGTTTATGTGAAAAAATAAGCCCATAAACCATTTCAAGAATATTGTTTTAAACAGTTCAAAAGGTTTTGATTAAAGTCTAATTTTAATAAACAGAACTTTATATTTAATCAATAATCTTGGCTTACATAGTAAGTACTAACCTACTATTGAAATAAAAAACACACTAAATAAAAAATTAGGTCAGCAAGAAGTTTATGATTTATTCCATTTATTAAACAAACTTACTAAACTCTTCTGCTTCATGTCAAGTTCATGTAAATAAATATTTACAAACCTCTTTATTGTCATTTACCTAACGTCATCAAACTCATCTTAAATAGTTTATTAATCAATGAAAAAACTATTAGTTATATTTTATCTCGCCCTTACTAACCCAATTTTAGTGATTAACTATTTTTCTTTATACGTGTCTTTAGGTACTTCACTCTGAGTGGAACCAACCCTTCAAATTTAGCCCAATGGGCATTGTTCAGAGTTTGCAGATCAATCTCCATCCCTTTAGCATCTACTAAAAGTACCACAGTATTCAATATAAAATTAGTTTCAACAGGGTCTTTACACTGATCTAAAACACTTAATATTAACGACTTAGGATCAGTAGCTCCTGTAAGACCTAAAAACTCTACTGCACGTGTACGAACTAATAAGTCGGCGTCTGAAAGAGCCATTTCTTTTGCTATTTTATAAAAAGAGGATGCTTCCTGTCCATATGTACTTAAATTTATTAAAGCCCAATAACGTTCCATTGCATCCTTTGATTCCAATGCTTTTTGAATACCTTTCTTCGCTTTTTTGAAAGGTAAAAGCTGAAGGTCTGCAATGTCTACCAACTTATTAATTCTTATCTGATTTTCTTTACCGAAAGCTACACCGTCTCCAGAACTTAATTTTAAAAATGAGGGTTCTGGTAAAAATGATAAATCAGGGAGGCCTTTTACACGCTTTTGCATAATACTTCTCATTTCCAACAACACACTTTTATATGACGGATCATTGGCTAAATTATTGATCTCGTGAGGATCTTTTTCTAAATCATATAACTGTTCAGGCAAACGTGGTCTGTAAAAAGCTGACTGCACATCTTGAAGTTTTCCTTTTTGTGCCAAATCTCTCCACTCTTTGAACGCAGGTTGTTTATAACGGTAAAAATTATGAAGACCATCAAAGTTAAAAGGCTGATAACTTCTCCAATAACTGTATTTCCCTTTTCTTAAAAAGCGAACCATATCATATTTTTCATCAAAACGATCTGCATAACCAAAAGCTTCATCTCTTTGATTAAGATCCTCTAATGTTACACCTTTCCCAAGAAAAGGCTTTCCGTCTATCTGTTCCGGAATAGGAAGTCCTGCAAGGTTTAAAACTGTTGCTGATAGATCAATAAACTCAACAAAACCATCTATTCTTGAGCCCTTAGGAGCAGGGACAAGATGTTTCCAATTCTCAGGTACATACACTACCATTGCTACTTGAAGTCCGTCATTATGTGCATATCCCTTTCCTCCAGGGAGTACTCCTCCATGATCGCCATAGTGGAAAATAAAAGTATCCTCAAGCAACCCATCCTCTTCCAGTTGTTTCACAATACTACCTATTCTCTTATCTACATGATGGTTTAAAGAAATATACTGGGCATACTTTTTCCTAAACAATTTTGTATCTGGGTGATAAGGAAATAAGTCAACATTTTCAGCATTACTGATGTTCTCCACATTTTTATTCAACGGACCAAACAATTTACTCTCATGTGTGTCCATGAAGTTTTGTACATGAAAAAAAGGCTGATTGGGTTTCCTATTTCTGAAAGTGGCTTTTTTTGAACTTTCATCCCAAACACCTTTAACTTCTTGCTTCGTGAAGTTATAATCCTGCTTACTGTTGTTTGTTGTATAATACCCTGCTTCTCTCAAGTATTTGGGAAACATTTTCAACCCTTTGGGCATGTGTACTTTCTCTTGTGGACGGTGAAAGTGAACACCTGTTTTGGGTGCATAAACACCAGAAATAATTGTACTTCTAGCCGCAGAACAAACCGGTGCATTGGAATAAGCATGATTAAAAACCAATCCATTTTCTGCCAGTTTTTCAACATTGGGCATAGGAGCACCATGCTTTGGATTATACAATCTGTACCAGTTTGCTGAGTTATCTTCAGTGGTGATCCAGACTACGTTTGGTCTTTTCTGCTGTGCAAATACTGAGAAATGCAGACACAATGTAATTAACAACAAAAGACCTTTTATGTAATTCGATTTCATTTCTTTTTTGATTTTTAAAGTACTGAGTCGCAATTCAATTAATGTACGGCAAAAACACCCTCAAAATAAGGGTGCCTTTTAGTACTAAATTTACTAGTTAAAATGCAGTGAATAATAGTCAAAACTGAAAAATATCAGTGTATATTCTGCTCTTACTCGTTCTTTGCCAAACTTATCTTTAGATCTCCTGCTGATGGAGGAGCATCACTAGGACTAATTCCCCAATTGTAATTTGCTTTTGGTCCCATTACTAATTCTAGCTTACCGCCATTTGCTATTTCACTATGAGGGAACCAAGGTTTATTCCAGTCTTTACCGTTTAACGTAGCTGATTGAATGTATTTATTTTCTTCCGAAAGGTTTGTAGCTTCAATCGTAAACACACTGCCATTACCTAACTTTATAGAAACTTCATCAAAAAACGGTGTACCAATATTATATGATGGCATACCTGCTGTAACAGGATAGAAGCCCATTTGAGAAAAGGCTACAAATGCTGACATTCCACCGCCATCTTCATCTCCAGGTATTCCCATCAGATCATTTCTAAACCACATACGTACCAACTGCTTAATACGCTTCTGACTTTTCCATGGCTGTCCAGCATAATTGTATAAATAAGGAATATGTAAAGAAGGCTCATTGGCCATTGAGAATTGCCCAACGTTTCCTGAGTGATCAGGCAACTGAGCAAAGAAAGCATATTTACTTCTTCCCAAGGGTTCATTAAAAGTAGCATCAAGATTTTTAATAAACTGTTTTTCTCCACCCATTAAAGAGATAAGGTCTGCAACATTATGAGGAACATCCCAGCGATAAACCCAAGCATTATTTTCACCATAATAATCTCTGGCTCCCATACCCCCTGAAAACTTATAATCAAACGGTTCTATGAAATTCCCATTTTTATCTTTTGGATGGAAAAAACCTGTTTCTGTATTAAAAACTTTTCGGTAATTCAATGACCTATTGAAGAAATAGTGGCTCTCTTGTTCTTTACCTAACATCTTGGCAATTTCTGATAAACACCATTCATCATATACAGTTCCTAAAGTAACCGCAATAGGCTGTCTTTTTTCATGATGATGTACCTCTGGTACTGTTTCTTTTTCACCAATAGCCAAAGCAGGAAAATATCCATTTTCTTTATAAAAAACATCTAATTCTCCAGCTTTATCCCATGACCAAGGTGCTAATGTTTTCTCTGTAATAGCATTCTTACAAGCTTCATACGCCTTTTCTAAATCAAAACCATCCAAACCTTTTGCAGCGGCATCCAAAACAGTTGCTACACCATGATTAGAGTTCATTCTTCTACTATCTCCCATTACTTCTGGGAAAGTTGGCATCCAAAAGTTAGGCATCTGCTCAGCCATTCTGATGTATGAATTGAGAATGTCTTTCTCTAACTTTTTCTCCGTCAATATTCTCAATGGATGTGTGGCACGGTAGGTATCCCATATCCAATCATCTGTATAAAAAGGTGTTCCGTTATCTCTATGTATATTCCCATCGAAAGCACTGAAATAAAATCCATCTTCAGAAATACAAACAGGGCGCTCGTAGGTTCTATAAAGTGAAGTATAAAACAACTTAAGATCCTCTTGATTTTTTCCTGAAATCTTAATTTTAGACAACACATTGTTCCATTTTTGTTTACCATCAGCTCTTAAGTCAGCCATGGATTTTCCTTTCAATTCTCTTTCAAGGTTTTTCTTCGCTTGTTCACAACTGATAAAAGAGACTCCATATTTAACTTTCAGTTGTTCGGTTTCTTTACTAAAAGTAAGTGCGGCACATTTATTTTTACCTTCTGACGTATGCAGAGTTGTATTTATTTTCCCATTTTCCAATATACCAAAGCTTTCGGCAAGCTCTTCTGTTTCAAGGTATATGTATACTTTTGTATTATTTTTTGTAACTTCATTGTCTACCAGTTGATAACCATAAATACTGTTGCTTTCGATTTTTATCTCACCAGATTTATTATTGATCATCAATACTTTATCACCTTGTTTTTTAAAGTCAAAAATATACACACCAGATTGATGGGATAATCCATAAGCTACATTTATAGCCTCTTCATCTAGGTAGACATCATAACTGTAAGGTGTAATTTTCTCCTGATCGTAACTATAATGTACTACTGAAGAAAGTTCATCACTTAAATAAGATGGACTGATTGTAAATGCGGACTCACCTCTATGGCTTGTCGTTACTGTAGGCAATCCTTTTATTTTATCTGAAGTAAAATCAGCCCTTTCAGGAATCACTCTCAACATACTGTTCGGTAAATGTACAGTGGGGAAAGTAGGTACAAGTAAATGACTAATATTGCCTAGATAAGGATTGACATAATCTACCGGTGAGGTATCCTCCTTGTGTATTATTTCTTCTTGGCTCCCGATGCGTCCAGCACACCCCATTAAGCCTAACAATAAAATTAAAATATATTTTTGCATTACATTATAATATTAACTACTGTAAATGTTTTTGTTTTAGTTTTTTCGAAGCCTCTTTGGTCAATTTCAAATAAAAATCGGATGGTAAACCCTCATAATTTGAAAACTGTAAATCTCCTTTCACTGGTTGATTTGTACACTTAAAAATCGATGTACCTTCATCTACTTCATCAAACATGGCGATATAAAGCATTTTCGCTCCGGCGTCAATTGAAGTATTCAATAAGGTATTATAAAAAGCTCCTTTTTTTCGTGGGATATGATTAAGCGGAGCTTGCTCTCTCTCATAGGCACTCAAGTTATGCCAACTAAAGCCTGGGTAAGCAATGGGTACATAATCCACATTATTTTCCTTACACCATGCAATATCTTTTTCTACTATTTTTCTATATCTTTTTTCGAGATTAGGATTTTTTGAATTGAACCTTCCTACCATCCAAGGTAGAATTATATCAGCCTGCTTGATATAATTATGAAAATTATCTGCTTTTATACAATCGGCACCTTGCTCTCTCCAATAAGTGGGAATTCCCATCATTAAAGCACAACCTCCATATTCAGGATCATTCTTGAAAAAATCAATTAGCTTCTGTAATTGAATCTGTTCCAAAGAATAAGTCCGGTCAGGGAAACCAATGCCCCAAATGGCTACCAAAGGTTTATTATTATGATACAGATAGCTTTGTTTCTTTCCTCTATTTGTAATTTTCAGGCTATCTACAAGCATTTTCCAGTCATTGATAATCACATCACAGTTTTGAACCTTTGCATTCATCCCTGATAAATCATACATCACTGCAATCGCTCTTTTTTCTTTTTCTGCAGCATTGACCGCGTTGCGTAAAACGTTGGTCATGGTTATACTTTTCTTTTTATTTTTTACGTCCCCATAAAAACGTTGCATAAATGGGTAATGGATGATTTAGGTTGATTCTTTGTTATATGTATATGAGACATTACAAAGAAATACGTTGTCCTCACTGTGAAGGCAACGATATAGTGAAAAATGGTCATAG
>NZ_JABANE010000459.1 GCF_012844305.1 Flammeovirga aprica JL-4 | reverse complement strand
TTATCGCGTGGGGTATCATCACCGCGCTTTTCATTCCGACAGGGTGGTTGCCAAACGAAACGCTGGCGAAGCTGGTCGGTCCGATGATCACCTACCTGCTGCCGCTGCTGATCGGTTACACCGGCGGTAAATTAGTCGGCGGCGAACGTGGTGGCGTGGTCGGGGCGATCACCACCATGGGCGTTATCGTCGGCGCGGATATGCCGATGTTCCTCGGCTCAATGATTGCCGGCCCGCTGGGCGGCTACTGCATCAAGAAGTTCGATAACTGGGTAGACGGTAAGATCAAATCCGGTTTTGAAATGCTGGTGAATAACTTCTCCGCCGGCATCATCGGGATGATCCTCGCCATTCTGGCCTTCCTCGGCATTGGCCCGGCGGTCGAAGTTCTGTCGAAAATTCTGGCGGCTGGCGTTAACTTTATGGTGGCGCACGACATGCTACCGCTGGCGTCTATCTTCGTCGAACCGGCAAAAATCCTGTTCCTTAACAACGCCATCAAC
>NZ_JABANE010000458.1 GCF_012844305.1 Flammeovirga aprica JL-4 | reverse complement strand
GGCCGGGCGGTGGAGCAGGATCTGCCGGTGGCGCTGCGTCCGGAAACCTTCGACGGCTATATGGCGGATATCGAACGGCTGGTCAGCCGCTATCACGACCCCCGGCCCGATTCTCTGCGCCGGGTGGTGATGGCGCCCACTACCGTCCTGCACTCCGCGCCGGGCGCCCAGCTGCGGGAGATGGCGAAGCTGGCCCGCCAGCTGGGGATCCGGTTGCACAGCCATTTATCGGAAACCGTCGATTATCTCGACGCCGCGCGGCAGAAATTCGCCATGACGCCGGTGCAGTTCTGCGCGGAGCACGACTGGCTGGGAAATGACGTGTGGTTTGCCCATCTGGTGAAGCTGCTGCCGGAGGAGATTGCCCTGCTGGGCCGCACCGGAACCGGCATCGCCCACTGCCCGCAAAGCAACGGCCGGCTGGGCAGCGGCATCGCCGATCTGCTGGCGCTGGAGCAGGCCGGGGTCCCGGTCTCGCTGGGGGTGGACGGCGCTGCCTCCAA
>NZ_JABANE010000457.1 GCF_012844305.1 Flammeovirga aprica JL-4 | reverse complement strand
CGTGGCCCACTATCTTAGCGGTCCGCACTACCGGGTATTATTTAACGAAGCCCGCGATCAGCTGCGCGCCGCGCTGGCGAAGGCCTGCGGCACATCGCTTGCCGAGTGCGCGAAGAGCAGCGTGAAAGACGATCCCTGGCGCGATCCGGCGATGCGTGATTTCTCTCGCTTCACCATGACCTACGATCTGCCGCAGCAGAAGGGTCCGCAGCCGCGTTTACAGGTGCCGGTGGGGGCGGAAGTGCTGCTGGAAGATGCCCTGCCGCATCTGTCAGCTGCCCAGCGTCGGGCGCTGATGGTCAACACCGCGCTGCCGGCGGGTTACCCGCTATCCGGCGCCACCCCCGAACAGCAATTCTGGCAGCGGCTGAATCTGTCGGCGGCCTGGGAGATGGCGCAAAAAAGGCATTAATGTGGTTTCCGGCACGCTGCACTGCGTGTCGCGCTTTTCCGGCAACGGGCGGACTTATCGCAGCAATACCCAGGCTGACGCACCGCCCGTCC
>NZ_JABANE010000456.1 GCF_012844305.1 Flammeovirga aprica JL-4 | reverse complement strand
GGATTGTTGGTACTGCGCCTTGTACTGATCCGGGTTAATCAGGCAACGTTCCGCAATATTAGCGGGAATAGGGTGTTTGTGAATTTGGCTCATGGCTTTTTTTCTCCTTTGAACTTGTTAAATATATGTCAAACAAACGTTAAGAGTAGGGGTTTTGACAGCTTTGTTTGTTAATTGGGGGGCAGATCACGCAATGATTAAACTGGGTGAAATTTCATCAAATGAAACTTTGAAGCGAAATAATTACGCAAATGAATTTATAGAAACGGAAGCTGTGAAATTTTTTTTATTACAAATACTTATGCAATATAACTGGGGGAAATTCGCTGCTTTATGCATAAAAGCAGAGGAAAGCCCTGTTCTTAAAGGCTTGCACAGCATGCCGTGCAAATGATACTGATATTGCGCGTTAAATAACCCCACAAAGCAACGCAACACAATTCATACCCCCTGCAGTGGGTACCATGACGAAAAGGAATGGTGCCTTTCATTGAGGAAGTCAGTA
>NZ_JABANE010000455.1 GCF_012844305.1 Flammeovirga aprica JL-4 | reverse complement strand
ACGGCCCACTGGCGCTGATTGATGCGGAAATGCCGGTGATCGTGGTGGCGCCGAACAACGAACTGCTGGAAAAACTGAAATCCAACATCGAAGAGGTTCGTGCCCGCGGCGGTGAACTATACGTCTTCGCCCACGGTGAAGCCGGCTTCAACGGTAGCGATAACATGCACATCATTGAGATGCCGCATGTGGAAGAGACCATCGCCCCTATCTTCTATACGGTTCCGCTGCAGCTGTTGGCTTATCACGTCGCGCTGATCAAAGGCACTGACGTTGACCAGCCGCGTAACCTGGCGAAATCGGTAACGGTTGAGTAAAGCATCCTATCCTGCAAAGGGCTGCCGACGGCGGCCCTTTTTATTTGCACCTGCTGTTTTCCATCGATTACGTGCGCAATATTTTGGCTGGCGGTAGATGACAAACGATCGTTTTACGGTCCGATTTCGCCGTCATAAAAAGAAAATTATTTTGTCATTGCACGGTCATGATTAAAGATAACCATCTGA
>NZ_JABANE010000454.1 GCF_012844305.1 Flammeovirga aprica JL-4 | reverse complement strand
AGCTGGGCGCGGATAAGGTCACTCTGCCGCTGTCGGCGCTCAGCGGCGGCGAGCGCCTGAAAGCGGCGCTGGCGTGCGTGCTCTGGCGACGCGAGCCTGCCCAGCTGCTTTTGTTGGATGAGCCAACCAACCATCTCGATTTAGCATCGACGCAGGCTATTGAAAGCGCGCTGGCGGCGTTTCCCGGCGCGATGCTGGTGGTGTCGCATGATGAGGCGTTTTTACAAGGTCTGAAGCTGACCCATAGTCTGGCGTGGCGGGAGACGAGCTGGCACTTTTCCCTGCTTTGAATGCCCGGTAGCCGCCATCTTATGCTGGCGGCTACTGGCGACAGATAAAAAAAATCCCCGCCATCAGGCAGGGATTCTCGATTCTTAGCGGCTTGAACTTACAGAGAAGTTACGTTGCCAGCTGCCGGGCCTTTAGCGCCGCTTTCGATGGTGAAGGATACTTTCTGACCTTCGTCCAGGGATTTGTAGCCATCGTTCTGGATAGCAGAGAAGTGTAC
>NZ_JABANE010000453.1 GCF_012844305.1 Flammeovirga aprica JL-4 | reverse complement strand
CGCGTTTTGCAGCCCGACGAACAGCCGTTCGCCGCGGGACGGCGCCTCGTCGCCCGTTAACACCACGCTCAGCGGTTCGTCATACCACCCCAGAGGCTGGACGACTAATTGGGTGTAGTGCCCTTTCGGACTGGCCTCCAGGACCTGCACCGGCAGCGGCGAATCCAGGCTGGTCCGCCGGCTGATGTCCACTTCCCACGGGCGCAGGAACAGGTCCACTGGCCCCTGGTATGCCGGGGTATAGCCTAACGGCCAGCGGTGGGCGCCGACGTGGAACTGTCCACCGCGGATGACCCCCTGCAGGCGGTTCACTTCCCCCATAAACTCCAGCACGAAACGGGTAGACGGCTCACGCCATACGCGCTCCGGGGCATCGGCCTGTTCGATGTTGCCCTGGCTCATGACCACCACCCGGTCGGCAACTTCCATCGCCTCTTCCTGATCGTGGGTGACGAACACGCTGGTGAATTTCAGCTCTTCATGCAGCTGACGCAGCCAGCGGCGCAGCT
>NZ_JABANE010000452.1 GCF_012844305.1 Flammeovirga aprica JL-4 | reverse complement strand
ATCGCGCATCAACGGCTTCCACGCGCCGCCGGCAACCGGAATGTCCGGCCGGTTCAGCAGCGTCAGCATACGCAGCACGTTGCGCAGGGTCTTCTCCGGGGTCTGGTTGCCTGCGGAAGCGGTGACGGCTTTCACCTCCAGCTCCGGCGAGGCGAGGGCGAGGACCAGGGCGATCGCGTCATCATGTCCCGGATCGCAATCAATCATAATCGGCAGTGCCATAGCAGCTCCTTGTTGGCGATGTTCTGTGACCAGACTAACGCTGCGAGTCGAGGCAGACGAGATGGTATGCAGAATAGTGTGATGGAGACCACGATTGCTGCGAGGGCAACGCGTATCGTTACGCGACCGTCCGTAAACATGATGCCTCGTTTTGCGGTGGCGCAAGATGGCGCCCGGCGCGGCGCGATATAATAGAAAAATTGCTAATCCTTACGGATATTAATGGTTTGCTTTTCGGCGGGCGGGTTCTTATCCTTAAGAAAACTCAAGAGGTTATTACGATGAAAGA
>NZ_JABANE010000451.1 GCF_012844305.1 Flammeovirga aprica JL-4 | reverse complement strand
CAGCAGCAGGATCTGCTGTATACCGTCGCCGAAATGGCCGCCGACGCCTGGACCGCGCGCGTGGTTGGTGTGGTGAAGCAGGCGCTGCACGCCGGGGTTGATGGTCTCGAAGCGGTGCTGGCGGCGATGTGTCAGCCACAGGTGGCCATTGTCTCCCTGACGATTACTGAGAAAGGCTATTGCCATTCGCCAGCCAGCGGCGAACTGCAGCTCGATCACCCGCTGATCGCCGCCGATCTGCATAACCCGCACCAGCCAAAATCGGCGGCGGGGGTAGTGGTGGAGGCCTTATCTCGCCGCCGGGCGGCCGGCCTGCCTGCTTTTACCGTGATGTCCTGCGATAACATGCCGGAAAATGGTCACGTGATGCGCAACGTCGTCTGCGCCTACGCCCGGGCTTTAGACGAGGATCTTGCCGCATGGATAGAGCAGAATGTCACCTTTCCGTCGACCATGGTGGACCGGATTGTCCCGGCGGTGACTGCCGAAACCCTCGATAAAATTACCCAGCT
>NZ_JABANE010000450.1 GCF_012844305.1 Flammeovirga aprica JL-4 | reverse complement strand
GCTGGTTAACGCCGGATCTTATCGACATTCTGTTAAGCATCCTGAAGGCCGTGGTCATTCTGCTGGTGGTTGTCACCTGCGGCGCGTTCATGAGCTTCGGCGAGCGTCGTCTGCTCGGCTTGTTCCAGAACCGCTACGGACCTAACCGCGTCGGCTGGGGCGGTTCGCTGCAGCTGGTCGCCGACATGATCAAGATGTTCTTTAAAGAGGACTGGATCCCGCGCTTCTCCGATCGCGTGATCTTTACTCTGGCGCCGGTTATCGCCTTTACCTCGCTGCTGCTGGCCTTCGCTATCGTGCCGGTTAGCCCGACGTGGGTGGTGGCCGACCTGAACATCGGCATCCTCTTCTTCCTGATGATGGCAGGCCTGGCGGTCTACGCGGTGCTGTTCGCCGGTTGGTCGAGCAATAACAAATACTCGCTGCTGGGGGCGATGCGTGCTTCCGCGCAGACCCTGAGCTACGAAGTGTTTCTCGGTCCGTCCCTGATGCGCGTGGTGGCGCAGGCGGGGTC
>NZ_JABANE010000045.1 GCF_012844305.1 Flammeovirga aprica JL-4 | reverse complement strand
CAAAAACACTCACCAAAAAGAATAAATATCCTGATTTTAGTGAGTGCTAGAGTCTATTTACCAAGACTCCCTAAGTATCACTTTGCTCTTAACAATGATGTTATCCACCCTTACGCAAAAGGATCTTTAGGTTTTATTTCGGCTTCTTCAGGAGGTAGCAGTGAAACTAATTTTGGATTTGGTGTCGGTGGCGGTGCTGCCTATGACATCAATGATCAATTTGGTGCTCTTGCTGAATTAAATTACCAAATTGCAAGCGGATCGGTCAATTTTGGGATCAACTTTGGTGTTGTTTATTCTTTTGAATAAGAAAGGCTTCTTCCGTTATCGATAATTAAAAGAGTCATTTTGGTAATTAATCAGAATGGCTCTTTATTATGGAAATATATCTTTCAAATTATTGATTACTGTATAAACTAGGTTGATATTAAGCTATCCAATTTTCTTTTATGAATGGTAAATGATTGTGTGCTGTGAATTGTGAAGGCAACCTGAAAGAGGAACTTAAAAAACTTGTAGAAATGTCGATTAATAGTTAGCTCAGATTTGGTGTTAAATGTCATGATTAAAAAACAGCCATCCTTGACTTATCATCAAAGATGGCTATTCTATTTAAAAACTTTATTTTGATCGGATAATAAAAGTGATTCTACCCGTTGTAATACTCTGAATATCAGTATCTCCATTTGTTGGCTCGAAAGTCAACTCTGAAACCGCTTCTCTGTATTGATCTACCACCTGTTTTGTCACTGATCGGTAGATTGTTTTTACAGAAATTACTTCGCCAAAATCATCAATTTGTATTTCGAAAATAATTTTACCGGTTTCTCTTGAACTATCATCCACTTCTGGAGGATCAATCCAATTCCAACCTGGCATATCTAAGGCTGTACCTCCTGAACCTCCTGCAGACTCTAATAGTGCATCTGCATTAACGGAACCTTTTTTACTTCCTTGATCACCCTTAGTTCCTTCCACATTTCCATTATTGTTCTGTTTGGCAGTGGAAGAATTACCATCACCACCTTCAGGCTTTTTCAATAATGTTCCTGTAACTGGCGTATTGATTTTCGGTACTTTTGTTTTCTCTTTTTCTGGCACCTCTTTTTTCTCCTCTTCAGGTGCCTTTTTCTCCACCTTTTCCTCTTTAGGTTTGACCACTTCTTCTTTTGTGGTTTCCACACTTTCCTCCACAGGAGCATCAGTTACTGCCGGAGGTAAAGGATCAACTTCCTCAACGGGAGTTGGTTCTGGTGTCGATTCAACTGGAGTTGGTTCTTCTATTACCTCTTCAACTACTTCCTCCACAGGTTGTTCTACCGTTTCTGTTTCGGGCGTTGGTTTTGGCTCTTCTACCGACTCCGTTTCTTCCGTTGATGGTGCTTTGGATTGAATATCACCACTTCCGGCGTCATCCATACCAAAATTCACTTCAATACCATATTGAGGAATTGGAGGATCTGGCGGTGACCAAACAATGGTAAACCAAGCAAAAACACCTATCATCACCACAGATAAAAGAGTGATCAGAGAGGATAGGATTTTATTTTTACGTTCCTGCTTTTTTTCTTGTTCCGTTTTCTTCATGGCAAAATTATTTTCCTACCGCAGAAGTCGGTGTTGTGGCTATTGAAACTTTTGCTTTCAAAGCGGTTGCAATTCCGGCAACATTGACAAGGTGCTGTACAGGCACATCTTTATCTACAGTCAGCACTACAACTCCTTCTTGCTTTGCCGGCAAAACTGCTTTCAATTCATCTTCCAAAAAAGATAAAGGCACTTCCACTTCATTTACATAATAATGTAAATCCTTAGTAATACTCACGTAAACCTTAGGCATCACTTTCTTAGAGGCCTTACTGCTTGGCACCGCAATTGGCAAACCTGAAGGTGTCACAAAATTGGATGTCAGCATAAAGAAGACCAACAACAAGAAAATCATGTCGGTCATAGAAGACATATTGAAAGTAGGGTCGATTTTATTTTCAGGTTTTAATCCCATTGTTGTCTAGTTAGGTGATTGTAAAAGCTCAATAAAATCAATGGTTACTACCTCCATCTTGTGTACTACATCTTCAATCTGACGTACTAAAAAGTTGTAAGAAACGTAAGCGAAAATACCTACAGCTAATCCACCTGCAGTTGTAATCATGGCTTCATAAATACCTGATGAAAGCAACTTAGGACTTACAGACCCTTCTTCTTGTGAGATGGCGATAAAGGCATTGATCATACCGATTACCGTACCAAAGAAACCAATCATTGGAGCGGCACCTGAGATCATACCTACCATACCTACGTTTTTCTCTAATTTATATAACTCAATCTTCGCTACATTTTCAATACTTTTTTCAATCGTATTCAAATTAGAAGAAATGTGTTTCAAACCTGTTTCTAACATTTTCCCCATGGGAGTAGTATCTCTTGCACAGTATTTTTTGGCAGTTTCAATATCGCCTTTCAATACTTGTGCTTTTACTTTCTCTAAAAGGGCTGTTGGGTCTTTTTTAGCTTTACGAATCGTCAGTACTCTATTCGCTAAAATATACATGGCGAAAATAAATAACACCCCAAGGATTGCCATTGTAATTCCTCCTTTTTCTAAAAGCTGAAATAATGATACACTTTCTTCAAAAGTACCTTGCATTCCTTGTTCAGGCATTTCTGTGCCTTGTAAAATAGATAAAAAATTCATGATTTATTGTTAGTGTTTTTTCTTAAGTACTAAGACAAAAATAATTGATAATGAATAGAGACAATGATCCATCAACTCATCTTTCAGTTGCAGAGATTTGAAGATTAGTTTCTCCAAATCCATGCACCCTTAAATTTCGATTGTGCTTTCGGTAATTCAGTTTTAGCATCTTGATGAGAATTAAAACCTTTCAATGCCACTCTGAATTTTCCTTTGGAAACGATAATTCCTACATGATCAAAACCTTTCTTCTCGGCTTGCTTTACAGCTAATTCAGCTTTTTCTTGATCACCAAAAGAAGAAATTACAATATGATAATTACCGTTTCTAGAAGCATCCACCTCTGGAGTTTCCTCTTCAACTGCTACTTCTGGCTCCTTCGTTTTTTCAACCGTTGTGGCAGGCTCTTCTTTTTTCGTTTCCTGAGTAATTGTCGTTTCTTCTTCAACCTCTTCTACATCATTATCTTCTACCTCAATGACTTTTTCCTGAGTGATTTCCTCTTTCGGTTGTTCATCAGACGGTTTTAAGAAATAATACCCGCCTGCTGTCAGAATAATAATCACAGGGATAGCAATAAAGAGCCAAATTGGTCTTTTCGCTGGCGCCTCTTCTTCAAACTGACTGTACTCTTCTTCCTCCTCTTCTATTTCGTCTTCCATCAAAGGAGTAGCTGTGATTTTTGGCAATCCAAAACTCTCTGGAGTGATATTACTTTCGTTTCTTTGGCGGAAAATAATTTCCTCACTGTCATCCTGAATAAAATAGCCTAAATCACCAATAGGAGCCGTTTCACCATCTTCCAATCTTTGCTGAAGATTCGCTACAAACATACTCACCTGTATTGCTACTTCATCTTCGTCTAGATCTTCCGTTTTGGAGATATAAACGACCAATGAATACATTTCCACATCATCTTCTGATTTTGAAAATGAGATGGTAACATGTGGAGGTTTTATGATATTTCCTGAGGGAGAAACTTCCGCACCACTTTCCTCAGACCAAAATGTACCGAGATCTGGAACAACTACAACACCCCAATCAAGGAGAGCATTTTTTATAGCATCAGCAATCATGCAACTATTTTCTTTACAACGCTATTACTCAGTAGAATCATCCATCTGTAGGTATAAGTAATAGAGTTTATTGTATTAATTTTGTAATTCGATTGATAATTTAGCCATTTAGAGAATAAAAACCATAAAAAATGATTGAAATTAAACCCTAAAACGTCTAAAAACGATATCCTACACCAGCCATCAATTGGAATCCTTTCACATTATAGCGGTAATAATTCTCATAAGTTTGAGCAAAAAGATTATTTACCAAAAGAAAAGCATCCAAGTTTTCATTGATTTTATATTGGGCCGATAAGTTCATATCAAAGATCATTGGCAATGAAACCGTATTTTGTTCTGCTGTTTGAGCATCAACTTCTAAGGCTTTCAAACCAATTTTATTATAAATATTTGCCTTGAAAGTCCAGTTAGACAAGTATTTATAAACCACTGAAACATTGTTAACTGCAAGCGGTTTATGATAAGGTTCTGCAATCATATCATCACCAATAGAGTACATATTCCAATCCGTAGAAGCTGTAACCATCCACTCTCTTTGCGTCCAAGATCCTGCAACGTTCAAATTGAAAACCCCTGTATTTCCTTCAGTAGCATAAGCCATCAGAAACCTTGATATATCTGAGGGATCATTGACAAAAAATCCCATATTCTGAACAATAGCATAGCCTATGCTTCCTCTGATTCCAATATCACTTCCAACTATGGCGTCTGCTCCTAATCGGATGTCAATCAACTTGTTTTCATGCAATAAAGTAAGATCATTACTTACCCATGGGTTCTCATTGGTCAAGGCTTTATAATCCACAATATTTAAATCTCCTTTAACTTCTAAAAAGGCGGCTAATTCATCTTCAGCAATGGTGTATTCTACAAAAACATCAGGGTAGAAATAAAAACCTTTATCAAAAGAACTAGAATCAGCACTATAAGCTATTTTGGCCCCAGCTTTAATATATAATTCATCAAATGTGGCTTCATATACACCGCCCAATTTCACCCAACTTCTATTGATATCAATAGACTGATCTGCAGTAGTTTGATTTTTATATTGATTGAAAGCACCAATTAAATTTACATGAATTTTAGCATCGTTGAGCATCTCATATTCCCCATTGATATCCACACCAATTTCCATCTCGCTAGCGTTAAATTTATCAGCGGTGTAATCAAAGAATAGATCTCCTTTCAGTGAATAACTATTTCCTGTAAGGTAGGACGGCATTTCATGACCAATTTTAAAACCAAAATTATTGATGATCTGCTTTATACTGTCCTGGCTGATTTGAGTTTCATCACCTTCAACCCCATAAAAATGGGTCCCTACTCTATCATAACCCAGAGAAAATGAAGTGGTACCATAGTCTGAGAAATACTTACCAAAACCATCAATTGCATTATGACTTCCAGCTGAAAGCTTTCTAGAAACACTACCTTCCTGAGAAGATCTATGTAGGAAATTAACACCATAATCAAAATCAGGATTTCTATTACTGTTCACCCCTCCTTCAATATAAGGTGTGATGAAGTTGCCATATCCAACTCTGATATATTTGCTGTAATATTTTTTCTCCTCATGATCATCAATTACGGCAGGCAACTGCTTTGGCAATGAATCATTCAAATCCATACCAATCAGCTCCAACTCATAATTCTGTGGCTGAGGTTTTACCTTTTTCTCAATTCTTTGAATCTTATCATACTCCCTGCCCATCGTCTGCATCTCATAACTTGAGTTTTTCTCGATGACCACCTCAGCATTATCAAGGTTAGAGTTATCATTTGTCTGAGCCATCAAAGGAGAAGCGATGATCAGACAAAAAACAAGAGTTATATATCTATTAAAGTTTTTCATTGTCTTAGTTGGTAGGTTGTTGGTTGCTCGCATTCTCTTTTAATTCTTCCAGTTCCGAAATTCTCTTTTTGGCCAATGCTTTATCTTCAGGGGAAGCCGCAAAATTATAAACCGACTCTAAAGTGGCTTTCGCTTGATAGAAATCTTCTAGGCTGATATAATTTTCTGCAATTAATAAATAAGCTTTACTGGTCCATTCTGTATAACTGGCAAATCTTTTCTGTACGTCTATCAATGCCGTTGTACTTGTATCCAAACCTTTTTTCAACACCTCTTTATTTGTTTCTGATTTTAAAGCTTGAGCCCTCAAAGTATAACCTACATAATATTGTGCTTCAGCTCCTATCTTAGAACTTGCTTTCTGTGCTACTTCATCAAATAAAGTCAGAGATTCATTAAACTTCCCTTCCTGTAAATGAACTTTTGCAATGTATAATTCAGCTTCTAAAAGACTCCTTTTTACATTATTCTCAATGATCTTATTTGCGTAAGCAAGCGTTGCACCATAATCTTTCACCTCATAATTGGCTTTCATCAAACCAACATAAACGGCCCAAGAAGTGGATTTCCTTGTGGCTATTTTTTCTAGTTCAACAAAAGAAACAATTGCATCCTCAAACTTTGCTGTCTGTAATTGTAATTCACCGATATATCTTAATGCTTTTTCTTTCGTTGGCATTTTCTGAACGATTTGGAAAGCCGTAATTGCTTTGTCTTTTTCGTTTTTGAATTTATAAGCCACACCTAATGCGAAAGCAGCATCGTCTGTGTATTGTGAATAAGGAGAACTGTCAATAAACTGTTGTAAGGTAATTATCGCTCTATCATAATCTTTATTTTGATACGGTTGAATTGCCACTTCATAATCACCTCTCAGTGTAGCAGTACTTTCTGGATTTGCTTCTCTAAATTTTGTTTGGTAATTACTGATTTCACTCACCGCATATCCGCTTGAATTGATATCTTGCAATGCTGTGATCGAAGATTCCGCATATTGTGAGGTAGGGTCAGTATCAATCACTTCCTTATAATCTCTTTCCGAAAGTGACATATCACCTTCTAACTGATAACATAAAGCTCTTTTCGCTAAACTTGGTATATAAACCTCAGTATTTTCATATCTATTAATGATCTGCGTAAAGCTTTTAATCGCTTCCGCATTTCTATCTTCCTCAGCATAAATAAGACCGATCTGATAATAAGCCAAAGGTGCAAAAGTTGAACTCTTATAATCGTTCCCCACTTTCTGATACAAGCGTATTGCATTATCCAATTGTCCTAAAGCTTTGTAGTTCTGCGCCATTTGATAATTGACGTAATCCAGTTCCTCTACGCCTGATGAAATAGCCATGTTATAAGATCGGATAGCTACTTTATAGTTTTGCATTCCAAAGTAACAATCTGCTCTTCTCAACATTGCCTCACCAATTTTCTCTCTAGACTCTATATTTCTTCCTTTATTGATATAATTAGTCAAATCATTGACTGCAAGTTCATATTCCTCATCAGCATAATTGGCATATCCTTTACCAAACAAGCTCGGCACATAAAACTGCGAACTCTCTGGAACTTTATCATATGACATGACAGCAGAATCATACACCTCAAGGAAAGAATAAGCTTCACCCAACCAATAGTTAGAGGCATTCAGCAAATCATCACTAATTGGAAAACGTTGGGATTTTAATAAGTATTCTATCGCTCCTCTCCAGTCGTCATCATTGGCATTTTCTACCGACTTATTAAAAGCTGCTTCTTGATATGCCCTTCTAGTGTCTACATTTACATAAGTCAGTTTATCAAACATTTCTAGTGCTTTAGTGTAATCACCAGAGTTTACATAGGCAACCTGAAGCAAATGATCCACTTCATCCTTTTTATCTGAATTAGGGAAATAAGCTACAAAAAAGTCGAAAGCATCAGGTACTTGTGTATAAAGTCCCACATCGAACAACACCTTAATGTAATTGTAAGCAGCTAACTCTTGAAGTTCTTTATTGAATGTTAGGTACCTCGATTGTTCAAAGGCCAGAAGTGCTTTATCTTTCTCCCCGATCGATAGCGATGTCACCCCCAAATCATAAGATGCCACTTGTGCCAATTCATCCTTATCGTCTGCCGCAATAGACAAAGGCTGTATTGCCTCATGATATAATTTTACTTTAAACTTTGAAAAACCAATCTGATAAGCCGTCACCCTATCAATGGCCTGTACTGGAACTTCTGACATGTAAGCATCAAAATAAAACAATGCTTTTTCGTAATCGTGTTTTTTATAATACACCTTTCCAGTAAAAAGAAATGCATCAGGCGGTAAATGAATCCCCGACTCTTTCGCCTCATTCACCATTTCAAGCATTTTATTTTCTTGCCCTGTTTTATAATAAGCAATGGGCAAAAGAGCGTATGCATGTGATCTAATCTTTGGATCAGTCGTCGATTTCTCAAGATCTGTTATTGCCTCTTCAAAATTACCTTGATCAAACTCGATATAGCCCGCATAATAACTGGCTTTCAAAGCATAAGCATGTGTTCCTCTTTTCAGAATCTGGAATAACTTATTCGCCTCTTCCGTTTTACCTTGGTCGAAGTTTGCATAAGCCGCTTGATAGGCAACTTTTACATCATCATCATCAAAAAAGTCAAAAAGCGGATTTTTATTAAAAGCCTCCAATGCTTTGGCGTATTCTCCCTTGTCAAAATAGTAGCCACCCAACACCTTGTATGCTTTACTTGAAAAAGGATGAACGGGATATCGGTTTACAAAGTCAACAATCTGCCTTTCAGCATCTGGGTGCTGTAATTCAAGGTTACAAACTGCTATATAATATTCAGTTTCAATACATTTTTCATCTTCACCGCAATGTTTCTGCTGAAAACGAGATAAATACCTTCTCGCTGCAGAAAAATTATTCTCATTATATAAAACAATTCCTTTATTAAACAGTTTTACCTCATCGGAAAAATACAATGACTCTTGTGCAAATGAAGGCACAAAAGGAAAGGTATACAGTAATAAAATTAGAATCTTGAATCTCTTTTTTAGACAATTGATCATTGCTTTAAAAAATATATTTTTAGGGTTTATCTTTTTTTCGTAATTCAATAGAATAGATGTTTTACTATTAATTTAAACAAAAATGAATATTATAATAGTTTATTAAAAGCTTTATAGACATTCATTTCTTCTATATCCTTTATAAAACATAAAAATAGGGCCAAAAAAGTCCTTTTTTAGAAATCTAAGAACGATGATCATTCCTTTACACAGCGTAAAGAATGTTACATTAATAAGAAGAAAAAATTTTAAAAGAATTTAAATGAATCGCACAAGCTCTTATTATCAATGATTTAAATCCACAATTATCAAGCGATAGATTAATTTTTTATAAATATGTCGATTAATCTATTTTTTTGATACGATTCTGTAAAAAAATAAGTAGCTTTGATGTGAAATTTAATATTAGAGTGAGGTACTATATTATCACCTCATTGTAAAACTAGATGAACAATTTAACACTTCGTGTGTAAACACTAAAAGTGTAAGACACAATTCAAAGATTATGCAAAAACTTAAGATTGCAATCCAAAAGTCAGGAAGGTTGAGTGATGGTTCACTTAACTTAATCCGTCAATGCGGAATCAAAATTCCTAGAATGAAGGGAGCTTTAAAAGCGGAAGCAAGCAATTTCCCTCTAGAATTTTTATTCCTAAGAGACGATGACATTCCAGGATACGTCCAAGATGGCGTAGCTGACCTTGGCATTGTCGGTGCCAACGAGGCTGTTGAAAAAGACAAAAACGTTGACACTATCCATCATCTTGGGTTTTCAAAATGTCGACTTTCAATCGCTATTCCTAAGGAACAAGAGTACAATGGTATTCAAGATTTAGACGGTAAAAGTATTGCTACTTCTTACCCTAAAATTTTAGGAGATTTCTTAACGGAAAAAGGTGTAAAATGTGATATTCACGAGATCTCAGGATCAGTGGAAATCGCTCCAAATATTGGTTTAGCTGATGCTATCTGTGACTTAGTAAGTACAGGTAGTACATTAATGCAAAACAACTTGAAAGAAGTAGAAAGCATCTTCAAGTCGGAAGCATTATTAATTGCTACTCCTGGTCTTTCTGCAGAGAAAAAAGAAATTATTGATCAGTTAATGTTTAGAATCAATGCTTTACAAACTGCTGACAATAACAAGTACATTCTTTTAAATGCTCCTAAAGAAAACTTGGACACTATCTTGAACTTATTACCTGGAATGCGCAGCCCTTCTATCCTTCCTTTGGCAGATGAAGATTTCGTTTCTGTACACACAGTAATTGCGGAAGATGATTTCTGGTCAAAAATCGAAGAACTGAAAGCAGCTGGTGCTGAAGGTATTCTTGTTGTTCCAATCGAGAAGATGATTTTATAAAAATTAGTTTTGAAGTTATGATGGATTATTATCATTCATCATAACTTCTTTTTATTCTATCATACTTCTCTTCTAAAGAAGACGAATTATGAAATTATATAAAAACCCCTCAAAATCAGAATGGTCAGAGTTGTTACTAAGACCTGCAATGAGTATTGAGGAAATCGAAAAACAAGTACAGCCTATCCTTAAAGCTGTACAAAATGAAGGTGACGCTGCTTTACGTGCTTTTTCTCTACAATTTGACAGAGCTGACATTGATTCTTTTTTAGTTTCTGAAGAGGAATTTGCGGAAGCTGAGAAATTAGTTGCCCCTGAACTAAAAGAATCCATTTCAATTGCTATTGAAAACATTACTAAGTTTCATGCCGCTCAAAAAACGGAAACGTTGAAAGTGGAAACAATGAAAGGGATTCAGTGCTGGAGGAAAAGTGTTCCTATTCAAAAAGTAGGCCTTTATATTCCTGGCGGTACAGCCCCACTTTTCTCCACTGTTATAATGATTGGTGCGCCAGCATTGATTGCAGGTTGTGAAGAAGTATTTTTATGTACTCCTCCTAATTCTAAAGGAAAAATCCACCCTGCAATTTTATATGCAGCTCAAAAAATTGGTTTGACAAAAGTATTTAAAGTGGGTGGTGCTCAAGCTATTGCTGCCATGACTTACGGTACTGAAAGCATTCCTAAAGTTTCAAAGATTTTTGGTCCAGGAAACCAGTACGTAACAGCAGCTAAACAATTAGCCACTAAAGAAGGTATTGCGATCGATATGCCTGCAGGCCCTTCTGAAGTTTTAGTATGGGCAGATGATACTGCACATCCTTCATTTATTGCTGCTGACTTATTATCTCAAGCTGAACACGGTACTGACAGTCAGGTTATTTTAGTCTCTACTTCTGAGGATACCATCCGCAAGACAGAAGAGGAGCTGGAAAAGCAACTTGCTGTACTACCTCGTCAAGAGATTGCTAAAAAGGCTTTAAATAACAGCAGAAGCTTCTTAATCGAAGATGAAAATACTGCCCTGGAGCTTGTCAATGAATATGCTGCTGAACACCTTATTTTGTCATTAGACAATGCAGAGGAAGTAGCTGAGAAAATCATTAATGCTGGTTCTGTATTTGTGGGACATTACACTCCTGAATCAGCTGGCGATTATGCTTCTGGCACAAACCATACTTTACCAACTTATGGTTATGCGAAAAACTACTCTGGCGTATCTTTAGATAGCTATTATAGAAAAATAACTTTCCAGAAGATCGACAAAGAGGGTTTAAAAGCTTTAGGACCTCACGTGGAAAGAATGGCTGCTGCTGAAGAACTAGAGGCTCATAAAAATGCCATCACAGTAAGATTAAACGAGTGCTAGGCACTTTTTTGAATACATAAGCAGTTGTACAATTAAAATCGGAAGTTTTGGGTTTTCTTTTTTAGCCTACTCTTCGTTAGAATATCATCACGTAGCTTCGGCTATGCTCTTCTATCCTGCCTTGATTAGACTAAAAAATAATAATCCAACTTATCTCTATTTTAAACGTGCAACTGCATAAAAAAACCTTCCCATTTTAAATGAGAAGGTTTTTTTGTTATTTATATTCTTTACAAACCTGCTTTAACTTTAGGTCTCAATTTCTCCAACAGAATAATTACCTCTGCCTTGTCATGAAGGAAATTATCTACCCTACTATGCACTAGTTTGTTTCTTGTATCAATATCTAAACTGTCCAGATCTTCATCGTCTCCGATCACATTCTCACCATCCACATACTCTTCATAAAGAAGCATACCATCAAAGCGGACAATTTTAAAATGAAGTATAGAAGAGTTCAAATCATCCCCTGATAATTCGGCACTAAAAGTATCTAATTTCAGAGGTTGAGAATACGTCAACTCATATTTTTTCACATACAACAGATCCTCAGCAAGCGACTCTTCAATCGCTTCCTCTTCACAACTGATAAACAGTAGTAAAAACAATCCATATATGAAATTTCTTATTGACATGTACATTCTATCATTCACGTAAACAAAGATAGGACTTTTTTACGTTTAATTTTAACTATTTTTCAACTTTTGTTAAAGACATCTAAATATAGCTGTTAATTATTGTAAACACTGCCTTTAAAACTTTAATCAATTGAAATATTTTAAATAATCTTCACTTATAATAGACAGTGAAAGCTGCGGAAATGTACGAAGGGATTCTATATTTTTTTAATTGTTTACCTCTTCAAAAATCACAAAATTCATATCAATTAAAGCCTTATAAAGCTAGCATTCCAAAGCATCGATTCATTTTGCAACCCTACTTATAGATTACAACTAAAATGATCGCATGTGACAATTCTTATCTTGCCTAAATTGGAGTATTTAAAATAAGCTTAGTGGAAAAATTTAAGCAATAAAAAAAGCATTGATATTTCTACCAATGCTTTTTGAGTACCTGGGGTGGGACTCGAACCCACACGAGCAAAGCTCACAAGATTTTGAGTCTAGCGTGTCTACCAATTCCACCACCCAGGCGGAAATTAAAAAAACAATCGTAGTACCTAGGGTGGGACTCGAACCCACACGAGCAAAGCTCACAAGATTTTGAGTCTAGCGTGTCTACCAATTCCACCACCTAGGCAAATTGTTTTTTAATTTCTTCAATATGGACAAAATGTACTTGAGGTGGGACTCGAACCCACACGAGCAAAGCTCACAAGATTTTGAGTCTAGCGTGTCTACCAATTCCACCACTCAAGCGAAAATATAAAAAATGAACGTAGTACCTAGGGTGGGACTCGAACCCACACGAGCAAAGCTCACAAGATTTTGAGTCTAGCGTGTCTACCAATTCCACCACCTAGGCGGTTCATTCTATATTTCGTACATGCTTTTCGTTTAAAGCGATGCAAATATGCAAGGTTAATTGATAGAAAACAAACCAAAAATAACCTCACAAGAAATTCTTTTATTAACACACTGAATAATAGGAAGAAATTCTTCAAATAATAAATGTAAACTATTCGAGTGTGTTAATAGTTAAAAGTTAAGAATTAAGATCGCATGTATATTTATCATCAAAATAATGATTGCACGTTTAAAGAATGATAGTTTACTATAAAACCAACTACACTTTTCACACTCTTAACTCTAATATAGGTCTACTCTTCCCAAACACCCTTTAATTCCTCCAGATAATTATAATCTGTAAGGTCTATTTTAGTAGGTACAATACTTCCATAATTTTGCTCGATCGCAAACTCATCAGTATCTTCAGAAGTATCAGGATTCACAAATTTACCTGTTAACCAAAGGTATTTTCTTCCGCTAGGGTTTACCCTTTCGTCAAACTGTTCATGCCATCTCCCTTTCGCCTGTCTTCCCACTTTCATACCTTTAATAGGTTCTCCATTATATTTAGGGAAATTGACATTCAATGCAGTCCCTTGTGGCAAGCCGTTCTCTAATACAGATTGAGCTACTTTCTTCACCCACTCTCTTGTATGTTCAAACTCGGCATCGTAACTATAATCACAAACACTAAAGCCAACGCTTGGCAAACCTTCTATAGTACCTTCTAACGCCGCTGACATTGTCCCTGAGTACAACACACTCACGGATGTGTTACTACCATGATTAACACCACTGACTACTAAGTCAGGTTTTTTAGGTAAAATATGGTTCTTTGCCAATTTAATACAATCAGCTGGGGTGCCGGAACACTGATAAGCCTCGATGCCCCAATCACTAAATAAATCTGACTTATGATATCTTAATGGGTCTTCAATTGTAATTGCATGTCCTTGTCCCGATTGAGGGCTGTCGGGTGCTACGATAACCACCTCACCAAGTTCACGCATAATGTCTGCTAAAAATTTAATTCCTTTCGATGTTATTCCATCATCATTGGAAATCAGAATTAAGGGTTTCATACGTATATTTTGTTTTTAGTAAAAGCATTCATTAAATATGATGCTTAAAAAAGGGCTATTGATTTAACAGCCCTAATTTAGTTTTTTAATTTGAAATTTCTTTTGTTTCGACTAGCGAATCATAATACCTGACTATCTGAAGAAAATCTTCACGGTCTTTATAATCCAGCTTGTTTATATTGATAAATGCTTTCACTTTATCTTTGTATTTTCCAAAGTAAGCCAGCATTGTTTCTTCTTTTCTCATATCTACCTGTCGGATATCTGCAAACATATCCATCAAATAAAAATCATGAACCAGCACTCTACGACGTGTATTAAAATTACTTCCCCAATAAGGATCATAGGATGTCTCTGAAATTTCTGCTATTCTCTCTCTTGCAAATAATATATAAGGCTCTCCTTCTTCTATTAATTCAAAAAAGTGATTCTTCACATAACCTTTTGATTTCTTGAAGGGCAGTGAAAAGAACACTCTCTGTCTTTTAGTCATTGCATCCATAATTTCAAACGACTGCACATTTTGTGCTCCATAAGATTTGATCACACCATTGACAATAACTTGAATAGACTCCACTCCCTCTTCTAAAGAATACTTCACTCTTCCTCTCATTGAGTTACCATTGGTCAAATCTACTTCTCCTTGATGCCAATATTCGGAAGGAAATTCTTGCCCAATTACTGATAATGGTATGATAAAAAAAATCAAATAGGTTAGTGTCATTTTAAGTTTCATATGCATGCTTTTTCAAGTTCAGTGAATATAGGTCTTCATTTTAATAAACAAGACAACAGAGCAATTAGTTTAAACAACTGTATACTGCTACAGAAATAAACCAAAGGACAACTCCATTTTTAACCAATACAAAAGAAGCCCTTATATAAAAATACATTATTTTTTTTACTTCAAAAACTATTCTCCTAAATATGTTAATAGAAACCTCAAAAGATGACATATGTTTTGTTTTAAATAAAAATTAATTTTTTTTGCGAAATTTCGCAATTTTTTAATTCATTATTTAATTATATTAATTAATCTATATTTATATTTATTTACAACATACGTATTTTTTTGTTTATATTTTAATAAAATGAATGTATATTCACTAGCGAATTTTCGCTTTTTTTATTCAATTCGCTTTTTATATCTTTGAGACATCATTCACCCAAACGAAACTTTAAATACTATGAGAGTACAATCTACAACACAGCTTGAAAATTTAGAGATTAAAGGTTTAATTTCTAAACAATTCGAAGACATCCTAACTCCAGAGGCTTTAGAGTTTGTAGTCCGTTTACATGAGAAATTCAACAAGAGGAGAATTGCTCTTTTGGAAGCACGCATCAAGAGACAACAGATGATTGATGAAGGCAAAAGGCCTAACTTTTTAGCGGAAACGGCTTATATACGTAACAGTCAATGGACCGTTGCTGAAGTGAAGGATGACTTAAAAGACAGAAGAGTGGAAATCACCGGTCCTGTTGATCGCAAAATGATCATTAATGCATTGAACAGTGGTGCCAATGTATTCATGTCTGACTTTGAAGATGCCAACTCTCCTACTTGGGATAACAACATCAACGGTCAAATCAATTTGAGAGATGCAGTAAAAGGCGACATTCAATACACTCACCCGAAAACTGGCAAAGAGTACACCTTGAATGCTCAAACAGCTACTTTGATGGTACGTCCGAGAGGATGGCATCTAATCGAAAAGCACATTATCATTGATGGTCAACCTGCATCTGGCAGTTTGGTAGATTTCGGTTTGTATTTCTTCCATAACGCTCATGCGTTAATCGCAAAAGGAAGTGCTCCTTATTTTTACCTTCCTAAAATTGAAAGTCACTTGGAGGCAAGGCTTTGGAATGACATTTTTGTTTTCGCTCAAGATTACTTAAAAATTCCTCAAGGGAGCATCAAAGCTACAGTATTGATTGAGACAATCTTAGCTGCTTTTGAAATGGATGAGATTCTTTATGCTTTAAAAGAACACTCTGCAGGATTGAATTGTGGAAGATGGGATTATATCTTTTCTTACATCAAGAAGTTTAGAAATGACCCTAACTACATGTTACCCAACAGAGCACAAGTGACCATGAAAGTTCATTTTATGAAATCATATTATGAGCTATTGATTCAAACTTGTCACAAAAGAGGTGCCTTTGCAATGGGTGGCATGGCCGCGCAAATCCCAATCAAAGACGATGAAAAAGCGAATCAGAGAGCGATTGAAAAAGTAGCGAAAGATAAAACGCGTGAAGCAATGGCTGGGCATGATGGTACTTGGGTTGCTCACCCTGGATTAGTTCAAACTGCGAAAGAGGTTTTTGATCGATACATGGGAGGACCTAACAACTTGAAAAAACCAATCACTCATAAGAAAATCACAGCTGAAGATCTTTTGAAGGTTCCTGAGGGTGAGATTACCATTGATGGATTGAAAAATAACATTGACGTAGGAATTCAGTATATCGCTAGATGGTTAGATGGTCAAGGTGCAGTACCTATCTATAATTTAATGGAAGATGCCGCTACCGCTGAAATCTCAAGAACACAGGTTTGGCAATGGATCAAACATAAAGCGACAACAGCTGACGGCACTTTAATTACCACAGAGCTTTATAGAAGTTTGCTTCCTGAGATCATGGAAACCATCAAAAATTACGTGGGTGAAGAGCAGTTCAACAACGGTAAATACGAAGAAGCCAAAAACATATTTGATAATCTAGTAACAACAGATGATTTCATTGAATTCTTAACGTTACCTGCTTATCAGCAAATATAACTCAAAGGTTTTTCAATCTTTCGAATAGAACATACCAATACAATTATTTTTAAAAAAGGGCACTTACAATAACATTGTAGTGCCCCATATAAAGTGAATGCTGGATGGGGGTCCAATGCATACACATTTATACATTTTCAACACAGTAAATTTAACACAATTATGACAAAGCAAGAAAGAATCAATGCACTAAAAGAAGAATGGGCAACAAATCCAAGATGGTCAAATATTGAGCGTCCTTATTCCGCTGAAGAGGTTATAAAACTTCAAGGGAATGTATTTGTGGAGTATTCTCTTGCTCGTCAAGGGGCTGAAAAATTTTGGAAAGGATTACACACAGAACATTTTATGGCAGGCTTAGGGGCTTTGACTGGAAATCAGGCTATTCAAGAAGTTGAAGCAGGGTTGAAGGCTATTTATTTGTCTGGATGGCAAGTGGCTGCTGATGCAAATTTAGCTGGTCAAATGTACCCTGATCAATCGTTATACCCTGCAGACAGTGTACCTAAAGTTGTTACTAGAATTAATAATGCATTGAGAAGAGCCGATCAGATACAATCTGTTGCTGATAAAAATGACACAGATTATATGGTGCCGATTATTGCAGATGCTGAAGCAGGTTTTGGAGGCAATTTGAATGCTTTTGAATTAATGAAAATGATGATTGAAGCTGGAGCTTCAGGCGTACATTTTGAGGATCAACTTTCTTCGGCTAAAAAATGTGGTCACTTGGGTGGTAAAGTGTTAGTACCTACCCAAGAAGCAATCAATAAGTTAGTAGCTGCACGTTTAGCTTCTGATGTTTGTGGAGTTCCTACGCTAATTATTGCAAGAACAGATGCAGATGCTGCCAACTTACTGACAAGTGACATTGATCCAAGAGACCGTGAGTTCATTCATGGTGAAAGAACTGCTGAAGGTTTTTATGAAGTGAAAAATGGTATTGACCAAGCCATCTCTAGAGGACTTTCTTATGCTCCATATGCTGATTTGATATGGTGTGAAACATCGCTACCTGACTTAGAGGAAGCGAAAAAATTTGCTGATGCTATACACGCAAAATTTCCAGGAAAAATGTTGGCTTACAACTGTTCTCCTTCATTCAACTGGGCTTCAAAATTAAGTGTAGAAGAAATGGAGACTTTCAGAGAAAACCTTGCTGACATGGGTTATAAATTCCAATTCATCACATTAGCAGGCTTCCACGCCTTGAATACAAGTATGTTTGAATTGGCCAAAGCATATAAAGAGAGAGGAATGGCCGGTTACTCTCAATTACAAGAAAAAGAGTTCAGCTTACAAACAGACGGTTTCAGAGCAGTAAAACATCAAGCTTTTGTTGGTACTACTTACTTCGATGCCGTACAGAACACCGTGACCGCGGGTACGTCTTCTACTACAGCAATGGCAGGTAGTACAGAAACTGCTCAATTTTAGAGTATCAAGTACTAGGACAAAAGTAATCGAGTGTTCCGCACACCATAGCTAAAACTATGGGCAAATTATACTTCAACCTAATCAAGACTAAAGTCTTGAAGGTTGATAACGGAGGCAACACTTTAGTGTTGTCGGAGTCAATATCACCAGCCCATGACTTCAGTCATGGTGCACGAGATTAATGTTCCATTTCTTATGTCCTAGTACTTAGAAATATAGCATTAAAAAACAGGAGGCAAACACATTAGTTAAATTTTAAAACTAGGTTTAAACATATCAAATGGCTTATTGATCGAACACAGTTTGTCCTCCTGTTCCAACATATTATAGTTCTCACATACTCCAAACACTTACATATGGTTACCTAAAATTTTTAAAACGCTCTCGTGCTTATGAGAGCGTTTTTTTGAGCATATTTGGAATATTTATTTTAGAAGTAAAAATTTTCCATTTTAGGTTGTGAGGAAATTAATTTCTGAAAAAATAGTGGTTCTATAGTTGAAGACATTAATAAACTCACGTTCTGAAAGGGTGGATTTTTACTAAAATAGATATTTCAAAAATGCTCTTAGGTTTAAACTTCACTCAAAGCCAAACCATACTTATAGACATCCAAAGCTCTTTGCCTTGCCATTTTATGGTCTACCATAGGTTGTGGATAACCAAAACCATTAAATTCAGGTACCCATTTTTTGATATACTTAAAATCAGGATCAAACTTTTTCGTTTGAGCCGTAGGATTAAAAACTCTAAAATAAGGTGCTGCATCACAGCCTGTCCCTGCCGCCCATTGCCAGTTTCCATTATTGGAAGACAGTTCAAAATCAAGTAGTTTTTCTGCGAAGTAAGCCTCTCCCCATCGCCAATCAATCAGTAAATGTTTGCATAAGAAACTCGCCACCACCATTCTCACTCTGTTATGCATATAGCCCGTCTTATTCAATTCTCTCATTCCTGCATCTACAATTGGATAACCGGTTTGACCTTGTTTCCATTTCTCAAACTCTTGCTCATTATTTCTCCATTCAATATGATCATATTTTTTCTTGAAACTTGTATGAATCACATCTGGGAAATGATACAGAATTTGCATGAAAAACTCTCTCCAAATCAACTCCGAAAAGAAACTTGCATGGTCTTGTACTTTGTACACAAGCTCCCTTATACTTACAGTTCCAAAACGAAGATGAACGGACAAATTACTGGTTCTCTTTTTTGATGGAATATCTCTATCCACATCATAACCTTCTAAATGATCAATCTTATAATCCAATACCTTAATTTCAGATCTTGAAAAACCTATATCGCTTAGGGATGGAAAATCAAGTTGAGCTTGAATAACATTTGATGTACTTAATTCTACTTTGTACTCTAAAGTTTTTGAGGAATCAAATTTTTTCAGCCATTGATTTTTAAAGGGTGTAAAAACAGTATAAGGCTTCCCATCTTTCTTTAGAACTTCATCTTTAGCAAAGATGACCTGATCTTTAAATTGATAAAAGGGTATATTTTTTTGATGAAAGTAATCTCCAATTTTTTGATCTCTCTTAATGGCATAAGGCTCATAATCTTCATTAGCATAAAGGCCCTTAATATCATATTCCTGTTCTAATGATTGATAAACTTCAAAAGGCTTCCCAATTTTAACCAAAAGGCTACTATTTACCTTTCCTAATTGATCATTTATTTTTTCAAGCTGATCATATATGAAAGTGACTCTAGCATCATCTTCCTTTAATTCAGTGATAATATCTGTGTCAAAAATAAAAAGCAACAGCGTAGGAGCATTATCATTCAGAGCATGATGTAAACCCGCATTATCATATAGACGAAGATCTCTTCGGAACCAAAAAATTGAAATCTCTTTTTTCATTATCGTTTCTTATGGATTAAAGGTGTTTCAATCTAACTAAAGAAACGATTAATTGTTCTATTTTTCGCTGAAGAAATCTAGAAATGATGAAATCGCATTTTCAGAGTCCAAATCATTTATAGTGTGCTCCCCACCTAAAAAGTTCATACCTAAATAAGAAGCTGAATGTTTAAAAGGATGCCAGAAATCATCACCTAAATTCCCACCATTTGAGGTCGTAATCACAGCCATGTTTTTCCCTCTCAATTTCCTACCCAACTCTTTTTCAATTGTAATCAGATCCGTTATTCGATCAAAAAACACTTTCATCCTACCGCTCATGGCATACCAATAGACAGGAGTTGCTAAAACAATGGTATCATACTTTTCAATAATTTTCTTCATTAAAGGTAGAAAGTCATCCTCTTTATTTTGATGCTCGTAATCAAAATGCCCTATTTGATAATCAAAAAGGTTAATCACATCAAACTCTCCTTTCATTTGGAGAGTTTGGGCAAGTTTCAATGTATTACTTTCGTTTCTTGCACTTCCAACAATAATTACTGACTTCATGCTATAACGTTACAATTCTACATTGTTCAAAACCAATTTCGCTACCATAAGTATCCACAGTCCATTCGCTCAAAGCCTTTAAAACTGGCAATAATGCTTTCCCTTTTTCAGACAGTGAATACTCTACTCTTGGCGGTATTTCTGGAAATTTCTGTCTTATTATCAAGCCATCTTCTTCCAGTTCTTTCAACTGTTCTGTCAACACCTTTTTAGAAATGGTAGGTGTAAACATTAAAAGTTTACCAAAACGCAAACTTCCATTCGCCAATAAGTATAGAAGTATTGGCTTCCACTTCCCTCCTATGATGTTCATAGCATGAACTAATGAACACAAATTGGGGTTATCTATTACTTTTCTTCCCATAAGTCACCTTTTTGTAACCACTATTTTTTCAGTAATCAAACCTATTAGTTTCTTTTTTAAACTATTGTTAGTTCCTTTACGAAACAAATATAACACAAATCGAAAAAAACATGAAAAAAATATTAATTATTAACGGTCATCAGTATTATCCATTTGCTGAAGGAAAACTAAATAACACTTTGATAGAGAAGGCTTCTTCATGGTTGGAAGAAGCTGATTTTGAAATCAAATACTCCTCCTCTGAAAAGGAATATAATGTAGAGGAAGAAATGGAAAAATTCCTTTGGGCAGATGTTGTTTTACTACAAACGCCACTGAACTGGATGGGCATCACTTGGAGCTTTAAAAAATACATGGATGATGTATTCACTGCTGGCATGATGGGAACACTTTCTCAAGGTGATGGAAGAACTGCTGAAAACCCAAAACAAAATTATGGTTTAGGTGGTTTGCTTAAAGGTAAATATATGATCTCTGTTACTGCCAATGCCCCAAAAGAAGCCTTCAACAACCCTGATGAAAAGTTCTTCAACGGTATCAGTGAAGATGATTTGATGTTGCCGATGCACCTTAATTTTAAATGGTTTGGACTAGAGCCATTAGAAACATTTTTCGCTTATGATGTAATGAAAAATCCTGAAGTTGAAAATGATTTTATCCGATTTGAAAAACACATTAAAGAAGAATTAATCCAAAAAGCTTAATTATGGAATTGCAAGAATCACTAAGTAGACTCAAAGAGAAAATTGAGGGGGGAATGCCTGCCGAATTTGTAGAAATCATGCACCAAGCCACTCGAGACCTTGAGGCATCGGGTATTGGGGACGGTATTTTAAAAGCTGGGGACAAGGCGCCTACTTTCTCTTTGCCAAACCACAATGGAGAAATTGTTTCAAGTGAAGAGCTTTTGAAAGAAGGTCCATTGGTAATTACTTTCTACAGAGGTGTGTGGTGCCCGTACTGCAACACTGACTTGGCTTTCTTGAAAAGATACAAAACACAACTAGATGAAATGGGTGTGAAGATGGTGAGCATTTCTCCTCAAACCATCGAAAATAATCTAAAAATCGTAGAGCAACAACGATTAAACTTTGATCTACTAAGAGACGAAGAAAATAATATTGCAGATCAATTTGGTCTTAAGTGGGAAATGGAAGACCCTTTAAAATCCCTCTATAATGATAAGTTCAATATCAAATTGAATGATTATAATGGAGACGACACCTGGACTCTTCCTGTTCCTGCTCGTTTTATCATTGGTACAGATGGTGTGATCAAATATGCTGAATACTCAGTGGATTATACCAAAAGACCAAATCCAGATGTTTTAGTTTCAGAATTACAAGCTGTTTAATTCAACTAGAAAAACTCCAATTACTTGTACGTAGTAATTGGAGTTTTTTAGAGCATATTTGAAGCTTTTACCAGAGAAATGCTTTAAATATGCTCTTAATGCTCGCTTCCTTCATAAATCCACATTGGAGTAGTATTTCCTGCCTTAGAAAAGCCCATTTTCTCATAAAAACGAACTGCTTCACCATCAGAAGTCAGCATTTGCATATGGAAATCCTTGTATTTAACAAACATCTTTTCCATTATCATTTTACCAATTCCATGCCCTTGGTATTCGGGGTGAATCAATAAATGTGGATAGTAAACCACCAAATAACCATCAGAAATTGCATTCCCAATTCCTACTAATTCATCTCCATCCCAAGCCGATACTAAATGATGAGAATTGATTAACGCATTATATAATAAAGAAGGTTTTTGAGCAGAACTCCATTCATTCAGTTCGTAAAGCTTTATGATTTTATCTTTTTCTATTGCTCTTGTTTCTGAGATTGTAATGTTCATTTATCTTGAGTTTAGTCATTAATAATAGGAATTTCTCCCTTCACCCAATCAGGTAGATGAAAATCCATCCCTGTCTTCTCTTCTATTGTCACTAATTTATTTCGCAATTCAACAGACCGCAAGCCAATCGCCTTTCTATTTTTATTAATCTGATCAATAGTTTTCACCGTAGGAGAATTTAAATACCCGAACGCTATAGTCGTAGAATCTCGTAAAACAGCATTTTTCCAATCTTCCATTAAGGCCAACTCATAAGGAGAAATTTCACCTTTTACTAAAGACTCATGAAGATAAGGTTTTAGGTCTTCAAATAAAGTATCTTGTTTTACATAATCATAGGTGATAGAATTATGATGTGAAATAATGGTAGAACCCCAAAAGTCATTGCCTATTAGCTGTTCTCCGGGGTAGCCTTTAGTCGTAATAATCTGCTTCAGTTCTGCCAATTGCTTTTCACTATGTGGGGCAAACTTTGCATTTGCATAACGATCCTGTGCTTTATCACCAATTTTGATAAATGCTCCAAGTGCTTTTTTCTGATCCTTTTTAAAGAGTAAATGTACTTTATTTCTTAGTGTTAAATCAATATCTCCTTTCCATTTATTACACATCAACTCCGTTAATGATTTTAGTTCAGACTGTTCTTTGTTGGTGAAAATTGAATCTATGTTTTTATTCTTTTTGAAATTTTCCCATTGCCAACCTGCTTCACAAGATTGAAGAATTAGTGTCTTGGCTATTTCTTTTTCCTTTAGATATAAAGCCAAGGCAGCACCATTTTTCAGATCTCTTTTAAAAACAAAATCATATTCCTCGTATAACTTTTGGTAATTTTCCAATGCCTTATGATAGGCTTCCTCAGCAATCATTTCTTCTATTAGAATCACCTTCTGATGATATTCCAAATAATTTACTGTGTCATTAAAACTTAAAAGCGAAAAGAAGAAAGACAATAATAGAGTATTCATAATATGAGAGATTTAAGCAGTTGCACATTTGAAATTGGTAGAAGTTGGATAATTATTTTTCAGCCTAATCAAGGCAGAATAGAAGAGCATAGCCGAAGCTATGTGATGATATTTTAACGTAGAGTAGGCTAAAAAAGAAAATCCAAAACTTCCGATTTTAATTGTACAACTGCTTATGCTCTATGATAGACACCCTATTATCTATTAATAGTTGATGGGATCACTTTTTAACAAGCTATAAACTTCCAAATCATCAAAGGTATTATCGGGCATCAGAATACTTCCCCTTTCAATTCCTTCATAAATGAAACCTATTTTTTGAGGAATCTTTTTACTTGGATGATTACCCACTGCACATTTAATTACGATTCTATACATTTCCCAATCCTCAAAAGCCATTTTACACAATTGTTTCACCGCTTTAGTGACTATACCATTCCCTTGAAAGTCCTGCGAAAGCCAGTAGCCTATTTCTGTATTTTTATTGACCCTGTTTATATCCTTAAAACTGATCAATCCAATTAGCTGATCCTCTACCATTATAGCATACACTTTTGAGAGATGCTTATCAGGCCCTTCTAGCATTGAAGCTACAAATTTCCGAGTATCCTCAACTTCTTTGGTATACTGTACAAAAGGAAGCCATTCTCCAATGTATTCCCGTTGGTTATTAATGATATTGAAAATGGCCTCTGTATCGGACATTTCTAATGGTTTCAATCTAAAATTCACTGCGTTATATATGTTCGTGGTATCTGTAATAATATACACTTCTTAGAACACTAAGAAAAGTATCACACAAATTAATTCAAGCCTTTTTGATAAACAAGAGATCATAATAATTGCGAATTACCAACTAAACCTTAAATTTGTTTCTAGTATTATAAAGTAATATGCTCAAATTAATAGATTAACTCTAATTATATCATCAACAAATGGAAGTGATTTCTAGAAATGCTACCCAACTTTGTGATTTGTATGGAATCACTGAAATCGACATAAATGCTTTACATGACTTCAAACCTGTTGCCATCGAAGAAATTCCCAAAATGGTGGAATCTTGGTACAAATGGTTAAAAACAACTGCTGAATTTCAAGAATATTTTGCAGACCCTTCTACGCTACATAGAGTGCAAAAATTGCAATTAAGTTTCTGGGAAGAGTTTTTTGATGCAGACATCAATGATCAATATGTTGCTACACGCAAAAGTGTAGGTGAAGTGCATGCAAGAATTGGCTTATCACAAGAAATTTATTTAGCAGGTGTAGATCACTTTTTGAGTCTATTTATTGAAATTCTCCTAGCTCAAGACTGGGACAGGGAAAAGATTGATAGAATCAGAAGAGCCTTGAACAAGATTGTACATATGGACATGACAATTATAGTTCAAAGTTATGAGCATGTGGTAAACCAGAAAATCACAGCACAAAGTAAAACGTTAATGGCAATGTCCACGCCTGTTACTCAGCTTTGGGATGGATTATTATTGCTTCCAGTGGTAGGTTTGATTGATTCTAGAAGAGCACAAGATATTATGGACAATACGTTGAACCATATTTCTCAACACCATGCTCAAAGCTTTATTCTTGATATTTCGGGAGTAGCTGTAGTGGATACCGCAGTTGCCAATCACCTTATAAAAATCACAAAAGCTACAAAGTTGATGGGATGTGAATGTATTATTTCAGGCCTTTCTCCTGCAGTTGCTCAAACTATTGTGGAATTGGGCATCGATGTGGGAACCATCAAAACTACTGCTAATTTGAAGGCTGCTATCGAAATTGCATTCGAGAAACTGAACATGAAAATTGTGAAACAATAAGATGAATAATTGGGTAAAATCAGGGATTCCAATTCAATTGCACAGCAAATGTATTATTGCTTCTTTTCAATTGGATCTCCACAAAGATTTATTAAAATTATTCCAGCAGGAATTACTTGATGAAATTGTCAAGCACAACAACATCAAAGGTATCATCTTTGACTTATCGGGTTTGGAGATTATTGATATTATAGATTTTGAACACATCAGATCGATTATCAGCATGATCAAACTTACAGGATTTGATACCGTAATTTCTGGTTTAAGACCTACTGTTGTTTCCTCATTAATCATGATGGACGCTAACATTGACAACCTTTTATCATCTATAAGCTTAGACGAAGCTTTGATAATTCTCGATACTAAAAATGACAATTAGTATTAAATCCGAAAACGATATACATTATGCCCAGCATGAAGGTGTGTCGTTTGCTCAAAATATTGGAATGGAAACTTTAGATACTACTAAGGTTTCAATTATCATTTCAGAATTAGCTCATAATATCATCAAATATGCCCAAAAAGGATTTGTCCGTTTTTCAAAAGTAAACAACGAGTTCAATGTTGGTATTTTGGTGGAAGCAATAGACAATGGTCCAGCAATTGAAGATATTGAACGAGCTTTAAAAGACAACTATTCTACAGGAGGATCTCTGGGATTAGGTTTGCCTGGTATAAAAAGAATTTCTGATGAGCTTCATATCAGTTCATCCAAAGGAAAAGGAACGCATATCAAAGTAACATATTGGAAAAAATAAATATTGATATAGGAGGTTTTACAAGACCCATAGCTGGTGAGAAGAAAAACGGCGATGCTATTTTTATCTATCAGAAAGAAGATTTTTACTTTTTTGCGATCATAGATGGCATTGGTCATGGTGAACCTGCGTTTAAAATTTCATCGAAAATCAAAGACTATCTCTCTCATAATATCAGCATCAACGTTGCCAAAGTGATACAGGATACTCACCAATATATGTTGGGGTGTGAAGGTGCCGCTTTAGGTATAGGAGTAATTGATCATCATCACTTTTATTTTGGGAGCCTCGGAAATATTACATGCAAAGTGATGAACACTGAAAATACAGAATTATTATCCACTGATGGTTTGTTGGGTGTAAGAGGAAGAAGTGTGAAAGTAAGCACAAAGATCCTTCAAGATAATGATCTTATTTTAATGTACAGCGATGGAGTGGACTCCTCTTTCTCAAATGGAAAATTTAAAAACTATCATTTGTTTTCGAGTGAAATTCTTGCAAAAAAAATTATCAATCAGTGGGGATCTATCTTTGATGACGCCTCTATGATTGCTGTTAAAATTAGGAAATAATGATGCATCAACCGTTTAGCAGACAGAAAATTGCCAATGAACAAGATGTGGTCAGTTTAAGAAAAAAAGTCTATCAGGCTTTCTTAATTTGCTATGACGATAACAGTTTTTCTGTAAAAATTGCGACCATGCTTTCTTCTTTGCTGAAAAAAATCATCACTGATCATCAGCATATATTTTTAGACACAGATGTTTTTGTGGTTGGAGACTATGTAAAAAATGCAAGAATAAGAATTTTTGATCCATTTTATGCCATTTCAAAAGACATTCCTGATCTCTATTTACATCAAACAAGTCTTAGTGTAAAAGATGACGCATTGGAGCTGATTATTGATAGAAATTTTCCTTTGACAAGACTGGAAGATGCACTTGTCACTTTTAACGAACGATCAAGAGATGAACTCCTCACCGAACTGCAATCTAAAAATAAAGACCTGCAGGAATCTTATGAAAGCTTAAAAAGGGCCAAGGATAATAATGCAAGGATGGAAAGTGAACTTGCAGTAGGAAAAAATATTCAAATGAGTATGCTTCCGACTGATTTTCCTTCTAATGAATTTATTGACCTACACGCCAAACTTCTCCCCGCTCGTGAAGTTGGGGGTGATTTTTATGACTTTCAAATCATAGAGGAAAATTGCCTGTACTTTGTGGTGGGTGATGTTTCAGGCAAAGGCGTTCCGGCCGCCTTGTTGATGGCCATGACAAAATCTCTGTTAAGAAGTGTTGCTATAACAGAGCATTCCACTCATCTAATTATTACTCATGTCAATAATGAAATCGCTAGAGAAAATAAAAACAATATGTTTGTGACTATTTTCTTAGGGCTATTGAACATGAAAACAGGAGAGCTGACGTACACCAATGCTGGACACAATCCTACCTATATTCTTTCTGAAGATGCCGACCCTATTAAACTAAGTGATAGGCACGGACCCGTTGTAGGTGCTTTGGAAGGTTTTGAATACAGTGAAAGTACTATTCAACTTTCCTCTGGTCAGATGGTATTTGCCTACACTGATGGCGTGACAGAAGCTCAAAATATCCACCGTGAACTTTACTCTGACCTCAGGTTAGAAAAACTGATTGATTCAATAAAAAACAAACCCATTGAATCTTTGGTTAATACAGTAATAGAGGATGTAGGATTGCATGAAAAAGAATCAGAGCAAGCAGATGACATCACAGTACTTTGTGCAAAATATACCAAAAGAAGCAACCCTGATTTTTCAGTAAGTTTTCCTGCTGTGTTTGAAGAAAAAGAACAGCTTACACCACAAATCAATTCTTTTTTCGAAGACCACAAATATCCTGCTTCTTTCGCTCAAAAAGTACAGATCGTTTTGGATGAACTTGTCAGTAACATTATTAATTATGCTACAAAACAGGAAAAAAGTACCGATATTCAACTTTATATTTACTTACTTGAAAATAAAAACGGCATTAAAATTCAAATTATAGATAACGGAATTCCTTTTAATCCACTGGAAAAAGAAGCTCCTGACATCACATTATCTGTTGAAGATAGGCCAATTGGCGGTTTAGGAATACATATTGTTAAGAGTTTAGCAAGTAACATTGATTACGCCAGAACCGACAGTCAAAATAAAATAACATTATTATTAAAGATATAACCGATGGAAATAGAAGTAACGAACATTAAAGACATCTCAGTAGTACATGTAAATGGATTTATGGATGCAAGTACTTCACCCATTGTAGAAGAAGAGGTGTTGAAACTTATTGAAGAAGGAAAAACAAAACTTTTGCTCAACCTGAAAGACGTTTCTTATATGAGTAGCTCAGGTTTAAGAGTATTTCTATCTGCATCAAAAAGTATTAAGGCAGTAAAAGGCAAATTTATAGTTTGTGAGGCAAACGAAGTGGTGCAAGAAATACTAAAAATTTCTGGCTTTGATCTTATTATAGAGGTACAAGAGAAGTATGAAGAAGCAATTTTGAGTTTCTAAACACCTTATAACCTTATAACAACAAACCCTTAAATCTAAAATTGATAGATTTAAGGGTTTGCTTTTTTATACATTGGCTAAAATAACAAAAGCTCCCCGGTTTACGGAGAGCTCTCTTTTTACAATTAGGTTTACATTACCTTTTACTTAGGTAAGTTCGGAGGGGCTTATGTTCAACTTCCTCGAATCCGGTTGTTTGAGAAAAAGTCAAGGGTATCTGAATCTTCTCTTCAAATGTGTGTTTTGAAACGGTTGACTTTTCTACGTTTTCTAAGCCTCCTGCGACAAAAACTGACACTACTAAGCATAGCGCCAAACAGCAAATAATTAAAAAGCTCTTAATCATAAAAAGTATTTAGGTTGGTCTACTACCAATATGCATAAAATACAATTTCATTAAAAGAATTTTAATTAATTATGCAATCATTACTACCAAAAGTACAATTTAATGATTGTAATGCCACCTTAAATGATGTTGATTCATGATGCCATTCACCACCATTGAATCCTTCTCTAAGTTCAATTTTTCGACTTTCTGATCTAGAATGATAGCAGTTGACATAGTAAATAGTGTTACCAGACAGATAACGACCAGCTTTCTTTTGGAGTTAGGGGTTAAAGTTGACATAATTTGTAATTGAATAAATAGATATGACACTAGTACTGTAAATGTGAGGATTCAGTTCAATTTTGCAATAATTTGAAAAGTAAGGTATAACCTATGGTAGTTATTTTGCATTGAATTATTCGTTTTTTGAATAGGTATTTTATGTTAGAATAATCAAAAAACAACTTTGGGATTTGATTTGACTTCAAAAAGATGCTGAAATAAATTAAACATTAGCTATGTACTTTTTAGTCAAAATGTTAAATTTAAAATCGAATTATAAATGAACTTCCAATAACATTATGACAAACTTTATTAAGCACACATTATCAGTTATTTCATTTCTTTTTATTATTTCTTGTGGTCAGCAAGAGACTGCATTAGTCTTACAGCCTGACGAAGTGATTCAACTTGAACAACAGGAAGTTTTAAAATTCAATAAGTTTGATGGTCTAGCCCCTTTGTTTTCGCACAAAGATGATACACTGAGAGTGATCAATTTCTGGGCTACTTGGTGCAAGCCTTGTGTAAAAGAACTGCCGTATTTTGAACAGCTTGATCAAGAATTCAAGGCCAAGGGACAAAAGGCGAAAGTGGTTTTAATCAGTTTGGATATGAACGAGAAAAATATCTCTAACTATATCAAAAAGAAAAACTTGACGACACCTACTTTATGGCTTGACGATCCTGACGGCAATGCTTGGCTTGGTAAGGTGAACCCTAATTGGGACGGTGCAATTCCTGTCACTTTAATTATTGACAAGAACAAAACAGTCTTTCATAACAAGGACTTTCATGATTATGAAGAGTTAAAAAACTTTGTGACCCAATAGAAGTCCTTACAACACAGAAATTCAATTCACTTTATAAATACATATTTTTAGACAATGAAATATTTCAAACTCCTAGTTTTGGCTTTAGTTGCCGGATCAATTTTCAGTTGTTCAACACCTCAAAAGAAAGAGGAAGCTGATCAAAAAGTAACAAAAGGAATGCCTCTAACTCCTGCTACTAAAGTAGGTTTGAGTGTAGGTGATGAAGCGGTAGCCTTCAGCCTGAAAAACGTGGATGAGCAAATGATTGCCTTAAATGATCTTAAAGACAACAAAGGCGCTATTGTTATTTTCACTTGTAATCACTGTCCTTATGCTGTGGCTTATGAAGACCGTATTTTAGCGATCGACAAAAAATACAAAGCACTGGGTTATCCTGTAATTGCCATCAACCCTAACGATCCTGCTGAACAGCCTGACGATTCTTTTGATAAGATGAAAGTAAGAGCAAAGGAAAAAGGTTTTACATTCCCTTACTTATTTGATGAAGGACAAAAGGTATACCCTGCTTATGGTGCGACAAAAACGCCTCATGTTTTCTTGTTAGAAAAAGAAAATGAGAAATATTTTGTAAGATACATCGGTGCTATTGATGACAATTACAAGAGTGCTGACGACGTGAAAGTTACTTATCTTGAAAACGCTCTAAATGCTTTATTAGAGAACAAAGAAGTGACTGAAACGACTACTAAAGCGGTAGGTTGTTCGATTAAAACTTCAAAAGGATAAACAGTAAATCCATCAAAATTTCATAAATTTAAGGTTGTTATTGGCGTGACGCAATAACAACCTTTTTCATTTTTTCAGCTTACATTTTATTGATGAGTAAAAAAGTAAACATATTTCCTTTTTCATCTTTTGTTCTTTTATTTTTTATGGCATTGGGGTATTATATCAATGTCAATGAAGAGGCCCACAAGAAGTTTGCTCCCTATCTGCAAAAAGGGATTGACTTCACCTTGAATATAAGAGATTATGCCGCATCACCTTTTTATAAACATTTCAAAGGATATGGCGTAAAATTACCCGACAATTATGCCGTACATGGTATAGATATTTCACATCATCAACAATTAATTGACTTTGGGAGAGTGGCAGGATTTCACGCCCAGAAAACTTCTATCAAGTTTGTGTATGCAAAGGCAACTGAAGGGAAAGATCATAAGGACAGACATTTTGAGAGAAATAGAAAACATATAAGAGACAATAATTTAATTTTCGGAGCGTATCATTTTTTCAGGCCTCAAACTTCAGGAAAAGAGCAAGCCAATTATTTTATCAAAACAGTGGGAAAACTAAGACCTGATGACCTTGTTCCGGTAGTGGACATAGAAGTGCTTGATGGTGTAGAACCAAGTAAAATGAGAGAACGTCTGGAAGAATTTGTTCTGGCCATTGAAGAGGAATATGGCGTGAAGCCAATGATCTATACCGGTGATGCATTTTACAAAGATTACTTCAGGGGACATTTCAGAAAATACAGAATTTGGATTGCTAATTATGGTCACTCTACCACAGCTCCAAAATCAAGATGGACCATGTGGCAACACACTCAGGAAGCGAATATTGACGGCATTCCCAATAAAGTAGATATGAATGTTTTTGATGGAAACTGGGAGAAATTTCAGAAGAGTTTGCTTATTGGACATCAAAAAGGTTATAAAGGTTAACAACAATTACTCTTTCAGTATCAGAACCTAAGAGCATGTTTGAAATATCTCTAAGCCTTTAGAGTTATTAGTATTCAAAGATCAGGCTTTCACAATTTTTGAGAATTGGTTATTTTAAATTTGCATATAAATTTTACGAACCTCATCGATATGCATTATAAATACCTTATCATTTTTGTAGCCTTCCTTTCTTTTATTAGTTGTAAGAAAGATTCCCCTGAAAATAACCTTCCCGTTATTAATGGCAATGTAGGTTTAAATATTATTTCGAATTATAGAAAACCTTCTTCGACAGCGAGATTTGAACCAAATTATATCTTCACAGAAGCTTCAATTGCAATAGATCAAATTTCATTTTTAAAGAAAGAGACAACTTCATCAAAAGCTCATTTTGAAGGACCTTTTATTTGTGATTTGGTCAATAATACCACCGAACCACAATTACCTTACGGAAATATAGAAGAAGGAAATTACCAACTTTTTCAGTTAGATATCTTAAAAGAGCTTGAAAATAATTTTGCAATTGATATCAAAGGAAATTATCACCCTAATGGGGTCTTAATTCATCCTTTCCATTATTCTGTATCTCTAGAAGAAACCGTTTCTATTATGGAAACGAACGGTGTGAATATCGTAGAAGATTCTTTACATCAAGTAGCCATCGTTGTAGACCTTGCCTTTATTTTTGATGGTATTGATTTTGAAAATGTCCATTATGAGGAGGACGGCTTTTTGGATTTCAACGCCGAAAAAAATCAGGAACATCATCTAGGAATTACAGAACGCTTTTTAGAAGGGTTTAGAGTATATCAAACTAAATGAGTTAAGAGGGAAGAATTAAGAGTTAAGTGGTTCGTGTTGTGGTCCTGTAGAATATAGATTACGATTGAATAACTGTTTTTATTGCAACGTTCCTAATAGCCACAACACGAACCATTTTCTTAACTCTTCCCTCTTAACTCTTAACCCCAACTACTCTACCATTCAATTACTTTCTTATCTCTGAAGAATTTACCATTTAGGCTTGCATCTTCCAACTCAGCAGCCCAAATAATGGTTTCAGCTCCTTCTTCTGGCGTTCTTGGAGCATTCGCCCCTCCCATATCTGTTTTCACCCAACCTGGGCAGACAGAGTTTACAAGAATATCATTGCCATTAACTTCATGCGCTAGTTTAATGGTCAAAACATTCAATGCCGCCTTTGATATGCTGTAACCTGGCGTTCCTGCACTCATTTCATTCATGGCACCCGAACCGCTAGATACATTGACAATCCTTCCAAACTTACTCTTTTTCATCATAGGAATGAAAGTTTGTGCTAATTTCCAAGGACCGAAAAGATTGGTTTCAAGCGTTCCATGTACTTCTTTCAAATCCGCATTCAAAGCCGTTTGCCAAGTGTCATAATTCGTGCCTGCATTATTGACTAAAATATCCAGTTGAGAATATTCCTTTTCAATGTAATCTTTAATTTTCAGGATGCTTTGCTCATCAGAGACATCCAAAGTGTGGTAATCTACATCTCCAAATACACTTAAATATTTTACCGCTTTCCTCCCATCTTTTTCTTGTCTTGAAGTAATAATTACTTTATGTCCTTTCAATAAGAGGCCTTTTGCGACAGCAAACCCAATCCCACGGTTAGATCCTGTCACTAACGCAATTTTCTGATACATAATTCTGTTAATTTGAGAAGAGTATACAGGTGTAATCGCTCATATACTCTAATATTCGATAGTGTCTAGTTTGTTTTCTATTAACAAAGGTAAAAAATACTTTCAAACATTCTCTTAAAATGTCTTTCTTACATACAATCCCATCATCTGTGGCTGCATAATAGGCATAAATGCTGTACCTGAACCATCTGCAGCTCTTTTAGATCTTAATTTTTTATGAATCTGCGGCACAAAAACACCTGTCAGTGCTCCTACTGCACAACCTGTAATTACGTCTGTATAAAAATGCTTATAAGCTCTCGTTCTATAATATCCCACTAAAGCAGGTGGAATAAACGCAGCAACATACACTCCAATTTTAGCACCTGTAGACCACTCTGGGTGATAATCCGTTAAAACTTTTGCTGTAAAAAAGGTACCACATGCTGTATTCGAAGTATGACCACTGAAGAAAGAGCGTTCGTTATTATTGTCTGTCAATTCTGCATCAGGTACATCAGGGTGACCATGCATGTAAACAATGGGTCTGTATCTTCTAAAAATACCCGGTCCTAAATAATTATAGATATTCACAGCAATCATCTGTGTCTCTAGATACATCAGAGAGACTTCTATCCAATCTTTTCTGATTTCATCATCAAAAAACAACGTAAATGGCAAAACAACTGAAACATAAAGCCCCCAATCTGTAAAGTTGTGAGAATCCTCTCTGTCTTCCACAGCATGATCGAAAACATGACGGTCAAATGAATTGACACTATTAATATCTAATTTTCTGATTTCATTAATATCTAATGATGGACGATTATTCAGCATTCGAATCCCCAAATAATTCGCCAATAAACCTGCAGCCGCTATACTACCTGTTGTAATAGGAGGAGCATAATAAATCTTAGAATGCGATTTATACCACTTCAATGAGTCTGCTTTCTGAGCTAAAGAAAGTGTAGAAGTGAGGAAACAAAATAGAAAAAAAACTATTCTAAACATGTGCAATGGATGAGATTGAAAAAATAAAGAGCTATGCTATAAAGCACTCTTGAATATTGAATCTATTAATTTTTTTAATAAAGTACTATTACATGATTATTTATATTGGAAAAACACTCATTTTTTAATTGAAATATTCCAATTCAACTTACAAACCTCTCCATGTTATTATTTGTTTTAACAAAATACGTATTTTTTTGATTAACTTTGGACTAGAAATACAATTTTAGTTTTAATGCTTCTTCTGATTCTCTATTTTTATATTTCAATAGAACACTATAGCCAAAAATTAGTTGATCACTAATTTTTGCTTAGAATTTATTCATATTTCAATCTCTAAATACTTTAACTTGAAATACATCTTACTACTGTTTATTATCATCTCCTCTTTCACTTCATGTGCTCAAAATAAAACAGAAACGAAAGGTAGATTTGACACCCCAAAAAACAAATGGTTTCTTCCATATCAATTAGAAGAAATATCCGGCTTGGCATGGCATTCCAAAAATACTATTGCTACAGTCAATGATGAAAAAGGGAAAATATATCTCTATAACATTAAGAAAGAAGAAATTGTAAAAACAATAAGCTTTGGAAAAAAAGGAGATTACGAAGGCATTGCATACGCCAAACCCTTCTTTTATGTGATCAACAGTAAAGGAAAGCTCTACATTATAAATGAAGAAAATGATAATGTAGATAAATACCAATTGCCTTTCACCGTTGAAAATGATGTGGAAGGACTGTGTACTTTTGGTAATAAGCATCTTCTTGTTGCCCTTAAAGGCAGAGGAGGTCTGAACGGGAAAAAAGCAGATTTCAAAGGTATTTATAAAGTAAGTATCGAAGATCTCTCAGATGTTCAATTGGCTTACAAAATCCCGAAAGGGAAAAATACTGGCCCTTCAGGTGTTTTCTATGATAAAAAGCACAATCAAGTGATCGTCTTATCACATCGGTCAAAAGAAATCTTTTTTATCGATACTGCTTCAGACGAGATTAATGCTAATTCAGGCGGAGTTAATAGCAGTTCGTCGGGAAATATTGAAGTCGTCAAAATAAAAAGAAGTATTTTTGAACAACCTGAAGGGATTTGTATTTCGCCTGATGGAAGATTGTTTATCTCTAACGAAATGGGTGACAACCTAAAAGCCAATCTACTCGAATTTTAACATGAAGAAATTTCTCTACTTATTCAGCTTTTACTTTTTATTCTTCATCAAAGGATATGCTCAAGATCACACGGTCTTTTTAATTGGTGATGCCGGATTGGCTACTAAAAGTGATAAAGTGCTTCAATCTTTCTTTGAACAGATTCATCGTTCAGATCAAGAAAACAGTACTGTCATTTTTTTAGGTGATAACGTTTACCCTCATGGATTGGAAAATGTTGGGGAGAAAAAACGCACGCAAGGAGAAGAGATTTTAAAAGCGCAATTGGAACCCTTGAAATCTTTTAAGGGAGATGTATTTATGGTGCCGGGAAACCATGATTATAACAGAGGGAAGAAGAATGGACTGAAACGATTGAGAAATGAAGAGAAATTTGTCAATTCCATCCTAGGCGACTCTACTTTGGCTCCTTTTGACGGTTGTCCTGACCCAGTTGAAATTCCATTGAATGATGAGGTGACACTGCTTCTGATCGATACACAATGGCTGATTTTTGATTATATAGAAACGGCCGAATATAACGGCTGTGAGTATAGAAGTGTTGATGAGGCGTTGATCGCATTGCAGGATATTGTATCAAGAAATAAAGATAAGAAACTGATCATTGCGGGACATCATCCTGTGATTACCTACGGCGAACATGGAGGTGTTTTCACTGCAAAAGATCATTTATTCCCACTGACTTCATTTGCCTCTTGGGCCTACCTCCCATTGCCTGTTATAGGTTCTATTTATCCTATTGCAAGGAAATCAGGTGTCAACCGTCAGGATACGGGCAATAAAGTCAATAGAAAAATGACTTCTTCTTTTGAGAATATCTTCAAGAATCATCCAAACATTATTTATGCCAGTGGACATGAACATACATTACAATATAATTTAAAAGACAATGTACATTATATTGTTTCGGGATCTGGATCAAAAACCTCTCATGTTAAGCAAGGAAAGTACTCTAAATTCGCTCAAAGTACAAAAGGATTCAGTAAAGTGACTTTCACAAAAGACGGCTCTACTAACATTGAGTATTTTGATGAAAAAACAACATTGTTCAGCTCCTCTTTCTTACCGAAGGAAGTTGAAACTGTTGCTCAAGTAAAACAAGTTGAGTTTGCTGACAGTGTTATTGTTCCTACCAGCACACAATATGCTACAAGTACCTCTCAGCAGAAATGGATGGGTGAGAATTACAGAAAGGAATGGGAGACGCCTATCAAAATGCCTGTCTTTGATTTGTCTAAATTCAAAGGTGGCGTAAAGATCGTGCAAAGAGGCGGTGGTATGGCTACGCTTTCTTTCCGTTTGCAAGACTCTTTAAAAAATCAATATACATTACGCTCCATTGATAAAAACCCAATAAAAGCAATTCCTGAGGAACTGAAACAGACCATTGCAACAGCAGTGGTACAGGATCAGATCTCAGCCGCACATCCTTACTCTCCCCTGACTGTGCCGATCATGGCAGATGCTATCGGGATCTATCACGCCAACCCTCAAGTGGTTTATGTGGGTGATGATCCTCAATTTGGCATCTATCAGGAAATAGCCGCCAATAAGGTTTATATGCTTGAAGAAAGACCATCAAAAAATACTGGAGATGTTGAGAGTTTTGGGAATGCAAAAAAGATTTACAGCACCATCAAAACGGTGAAAAAGCTGAGAGAAGATAATGACAATTATACTGATTATGAATTCACGCTTAAATCACGTTTGTTTGATATGCTGATCGGTGACTGGGACAGGCATGATGATCAGTGGAGATGGGCCGCTTTCAAACAGAAAAAAGGAAGACGCATGTTTCGCCCAATTCCAAGAGACCGTGATCAGGTATTTTTCCTTAATGAAGGCATCATTCCAAATATCGCTTCAAGCAAATACATTTTACCCAAATTTGAAGGTTTTGACGATGAAATGAACTGGGCTCCAGGGTTTAACTTCAATGCAAGGTATTTTGATCGTTATTTTCTAGCTCAAGCTGATTTAGAAGACTGGATTGCTCAAGCAGAATATATTCAGAAACACATCACAGATGAAGTAATCCTTGAGGCACTTCAACACCTGCCTGAAGAAATAAGAGATTTCCATCATGATGAAATTTTTGAAGTGCTGAAAGCTCGTAGAACACAACTCCCTGATATTGCTAAAGAGTATTATGCACACCTTGCTAAACACGTTTCTGTTTTAGGTTCTGATAAAATGGAACAAGTAACCGTAGAACGTTTAGAAAATGGTTTTACAGAAGTAACCTTAAAGAAAATATCTAAAAAAGGAAATATCCAACAGACCTTGTACCATAGAGTATTTGACCCAAAACAAACCAAAGAAATAAGAATTTATGGTTTTGGAGGAAAAGACACATTTATTTTTAAAGGTAATCATAAAAGTAAAATAAAAGTAAGGGTCATTGGTGGTGATGGTGAAGATACAATTGAAGATACTACAGATAGACACTCTTCAAAAAATATATTAATTTATGATACAAAAGATAGTACTAATATTGTTCATAAAGGAGGTGCTGTAAAGAAGAAACTCTCGAAGAAAGCTGATATTAATGATTATAACAGAGCTGAATTTAAATTTAATTCTATCCTGCCTATTCTGTATGGAGGTTACATTCCTGATGATGGAATTTTGTTAGGTGGGGGTTTTGTATTTACCAATCACAGCTTCAGAAAAGTACCTTTTGCTTCAAAACACACATTATACGGAGCAATTGCCACAGCTAATGTCGGCGCTTTTAAACTGAAATATAAAGGGCAATTTACAGATGTATTAGGCAACTCTGATTTGGTTATTGATGCTGTACTTCGTTCACCCAAAAACTCCAACTATTATGGTATGGGCAACGAATCTGTTTTCGATAAAGAAAGAGGTGTAGATTTCTACCGTTTCTTATATACTTACCATGATATCAATACACACTTCCTTGTTGAATTCAACAAAAGCGTAAACATAAAACTTGGGGGTACGTTTATACATACAGACGTTAGTAACAATAAATACCTAGCAGACCGTTATTTTGCTGAATCAGGTGATTACCTCACTTTTGAAGGAGCTTTGGACCCTCAGAATTATTTTGGGCCTGAAATCGGTTTTGAAATTGATAAAAGAAATAACAGTTTGTTACCCAAAAAAGGAGTTCACTTACAGATTGGTGGAAGAGCACTAAGGAACTTTGAGAATGATAAACTCAATTATATCAATATTGATGGTCAGTTCACCTACCATTATACCTTTAAGTTACCCACTGATTTAACATTAGCTTACCACGTTGGTGGAGCTACCAATTTTGGAGATTATCATTATTTAATGGCTAATAAGATTGGCGGGAATAAAAATATGAGAGGCTTTAGAAGGGACCGTTTTTATGGAGATGCAAGCCTTTATAACAGTCTCGATGCACATTTGGATATTTTTAAATTCAAAAATAGTATTATACCTTTCACTTTTGGAGTCATCGGTTTCTATGATTTTGGTAGAGTATGGTTAGAAGGAGAATCTTCTGACAAATGGCATGAGTCCTATGGAGGAGGAATTTACATTGCTCCTGTTGATAAAATCGCACTTTCTTCAATCGTAGGTGCTTCCGATGAACGTTTGAATGTTTATTTTAATGTAGGCTTTAGTTTTTAATTCAATGGAAAAGACAGATATAAATTTTGACAACTTGATTACTTCAGCATGTGAATTTGCGAAGGAAAATATAAAGGATCTGCCTTATCACAACGTAAAACATACTGAACGTGTGGTACAAGCCGTTCGTGAAATTGGTGAGAACGAAGGTTTGGATGAGAGAAATATACAACTTCTAGAAATTGCCGCCTGGTTTCACGATACAGGTTATACTCAGGCAAGTTGTAGTAATCATGAAGAAAACAGTTCTAAAATCAGTAAGCAATTCTTAGACGGGAAGCTTACAGATGAAGATATACAAACAATTCAGGAATGCATTATGGCCACTCAGCTGCCTCAAACTCCAAGAAACCTGATGGAACAGATTATCTGTGATGCAGACTTGGCACATTTGGGTACTGAAGATTTCAATACATTTTCTGAAGCACTCCGTAAAGAAAAATCTGAAATTGTAGAATCGGGCAACATCTCCAAATCACAGTGGTTAATGATGAACGCTAGATTTATGACTGACCATAGGTACTTTACAAACTATGCAAGAACACATTATGGACCACGTAAAAGAGAATACCTCCAATCCATCTTGAAAGAAGCAGAAACCATCATAGAAGAAGTAGAGCCCAAACAGCAAAAGGAAAAAAAGAAGAAGAAGAAAAAAGAGAAAAAAGATCCTCCGGGTGAAGTAGAGATACTAAATGGTGTTCCTAAACTGGTAAAACCAAGAAGGGATATTGAAGAAATGTACTCAACTCTTGCCAAAAATCAGCTTGGGCTAAGTTCTATTGCAGACCGAAAGGCAAGTACATTGCTTTCCATTAACTCCATCATCACTTCTTTTGCTATAGGTTATTTATTTCGAAAGATTGAAGAGCTTCCAGAGTTATTATGGCCAAGCTTAATTTTAGCCATAACTGGTTTAGTATCAGCTATTTTAGCTGTTTTAGCTACTAGACCTAATGTAAAGAAGCATATTAAGAAAGATAAGAAGGACCTTAATTTACTTTTCTTTGGAGATTTTGTAGATTTGGAATTAAAGGAATACCAACAACTATTAAGAGAAACCACTCAATACCCGGAAGAAGTATACGATAAGCTCAGTAAAGATGCTTATTATTTAGGAAAGGTATTGGACTTGAAATATAAGAAAGTAAGAAATGCATTTAATTTCTTTATGATTGGTATTACAATATCAGTGATCTCATTCATCATTACTTTCTCCGTGTACTAACCAACTAACCCATGCAATATTTAAAAAATCGCTACCAATTTGAAAAATATATCAAAGGCTATCTCATCTCAAGTGCTTTTTGGTATGTTATTAACGCTTTATATCTTTTGATAAGATATGATGCTTTACAATTTTACAACCGTTTTATTGACAATGAGGAGTTCTTTGTTATTCATAGTGAAATACAGTTTGCACTCCTTGCCAATGGCGTATTAGCATTGTTTTTAGGGTGGTTTTCATGGAACTTTTACTTTTTCCTTGATAAACGATCAAAACTCAGTTCTTTCCAAAGAGGCATATTAATTCTTGTCATTGTCTCCGTAGAAACTACTATGCTATTAAATATTGGAGAGTATATGGGAAGAAATGTTTACCCCGAAGGACTCCCTTATTTTAATGAGCTGTCACAACAAAGCTTTATTATTTATGCAATCTACGTTATGATGGCGGGTGCTTTAATCAATTCACTTTTCCAATTGAAGGACATTCTTGGACCCGAGTTATTTCAAACGGCCTTAAGAGGACAATATTACACGCCCAAGGAAGAACATAGAGTTTTTATGTTTTTAGACTTATATGATTCCACTTCTATTGCAGAATGTTTGGGGCATATGAAATACAGCCGACTGATTCAGGATTGTTACCGTACAATGACTGACCCCATCAGCTATTCAAAAGCTTCGGTTTATCAATATGTAGGAGACGAAATAGTGCTGACTTGGCCACTAGAAAAAGGTATAAAAGACAACCGATGCATACAGTTGTTTTATGATATTGATGCTACTATCAAAAGCCGTAAAGAATATTTTATGGAAAAATATGGTGTATTGCCAGAGTTTAAGGCAGGAATTCATGCAGGGATTGTAGCAACCTCTCAAGTGGGTGTGATCAAAAGGGAAGTGGCCTATCATGGAGATACCGTAAATGCTACTTCAAGATTACAAGAAAAATGTAAGGAATTAGGTTATCAAGTGTTGGTATCTGAAGATGTTGTCAATTTATTGGACAAATCCTTTAAGGAAGTAGGTACTCATCAGTTCAGAGGGAAAACCCAACCGATAAAGATTTTTACAACAGAAAGTAAGCCTCTTGCAAAATCATTTACGCATGAATGCCCATCAATAGAAAGCACCGTAAGTGCTCTTCTTCCTAAAAAGGTAGATGGATCTGTGGAAGGAGCTTAAACACAATTAAAAATCATACAACGGCCCTAAATTGAATAAAATTTAGGGCCGTTTCTTTTTTTAAAAACTTTTGATGATTACAAAAGGTTACAACATCGTAAAATCACAAGATTATACTTTTACATTTATTTGCATTACGCTATTTTAGCATCTGTTTTAATCACTTAATTACTATTTTTTATGAACAAGCTATTCGCCTATTGCTTAATAGGACTACTTTCGGTAACAATGTTTTCTTGCTTTGAAGTAGAAGAGACAACAGAAGGATGTACAATTACTCCCGAACTACAAAACGTAGAAACACAATTTGCTGCTGAACTCGCTATCCTTGAGGATGAAAATTCGAGTTGTGAGGAGAAAAAAACAGCCGGACAGACTGTTTTGAATTTTATTGATGAAAACGAAGAGTGTATTGACGTTGCTATTGATTTTTACGCTGATTCAGAAGAACAAGCGGATTCATTAAAAGCAGAATACAAGGAGCAACTACCTGCTCTTAGAATATTGGTCAATATTCCTTGCTTATAAAATTTCTCTAAGCATGTCACAACAAAGCTCCAAGGTTTTATCAACTTTGGAGCTTTTTCTATTTTGCTTAAATTTTTCCGTAATCTCTCTCTACCAATGCAATTCTTGTTTTAAAAGCACTGTACCATTGCTCATTTCCTTTCTTTCTGGCTATAGAGTGCTCAAGATTATTTTTCCAGTGTTTAATGCTTTCTAAATCCTTCCAGTAAGAAACTGTTATTCCTATTCCATCACGAGCAGATTCAAAACCGAGAAAGCCTTCTTGTTGCTGAGCTAGTTCTACCATTCTGTCGGCAGTCTCGGCATATCCTTCTAATGCTTCGGCAGTGATAGAAGTAAAAATCACTGCGTAATAGGGTGGTTTGGGTGTGTTTGCTATTTTCATTTTAATCAAAAAAAAAGTGCTGTAACTTTTCAATCACAGCACTGTATATCTAATATTTTATTAAAGAATTGATAGTATATCCTTCCAATTTCTCTTTTCCGTTGAGGAACGTAAGATCAATTAAAAAGTCTAACTGAACTACTTCTCCACCCGCTTTTTCTACCATCTTCACTACAGCTTCAGCCGTTCCGCCTGTGGCAAGCACATCGTCATGGATCAAAACTTTATCTCCCTTCTGGATGGCATCGACATGCATTTCTAAAATATCTGTTCCATATTCTAATGCATATTCTTGTTGAATGGTTTCGTATGGTAACTTATTTGGTTTTCTTACCGGTACAAAGCCAGCACCAATAGCATTTGCAATCAACGGTCCGAAAAAGAAACCTCTTGATTCCATAGATACAACTTTGTCAAGTTTCTTCCCCTCCACCAATTTCACAAACTGATTCAAGCCTTCTTGAAGTGCTTGAGGATTGAGTAAAAGTGGTGTAATATCTTTAAAGCCGATACCAGGTTTAGGAAAATCTTGGACGTCTCTGATAAATTCTTTTAAATTCATTTTCCTTCAATTTTTATGGATTTTAAAAATACAATAAAATCACAATGGATAAAATTTGACTTGAAATTATTAAGGAATTGTAGAATGTTATCAGCTTTATTTTATTTCAGTTTCTTGATAGGCTTTTGAATCGCCAGGTTATTAGGGTAAGCTACATCAATCCCGTCATCTGTTAGAATACGGATATTAAAGAGAGTGATATTGATAATTTTTCCTTCCACTGAATTCTCTCCACCATCTTGAATCCTGATGTAATCTCCAATTTTAAAAGGATAAGCAAAAAATAAAAGAATGGAACCAGTAATATTACTCAACAAGGACCACTGTGCTACAAAGGCAACCCCCAACAATGTAAAAAACGAAGAAACAAAGAGAGAAATACCTTTGATGGAAACATCCCAAACACTCAATAAAACGATAAGAACAACGATTACATAACCTGCGGTAAAAAAGTTGCTCACATATACTTTTCGATGATCGGAAAAGCCTTTTTCTTCTGCTATTCTCGATAAAGACCTGCTTGTAATACCAAGTACAATAAACAATAACAATATAACTCCAAGGGTAATTAATATTTTTGTTTCTAAACCTTCCATATTTTTGTTTCATTAGTTTTCAAAAAATGCTCTCAATCCCATCAATATATGATTGACCGCTACAGCAGATAAAATTAAGCCCATTACTCTACTTATTAAAGCTGCACCACTGTTACCTATTCTATCAAATATTTTTGATGAAAAAAGCATAAACAACCATGCCATGCCCATTACCGTCAGCATAATCAATGAGGTAAGCACTTGTTCCTGCACACTGTATTTGCTCTTCTCCGTCAATAACATTACAGCCAAGATGGCACCTGGACTGGCCAAAGAAGGCATGGCTAGTGGAAAAATAGCTACATCTTCTTTTTTATCAATATGAGATATTTCTTCTTCTGGTTTACTTTCACCAAAAATCATGGTCAGTGCAAATAAGAAAAGAACAATTCCCCCTGCAATCTGAAAATTAGACATAGGGATTTTGATGACTTCTAATATTACCTCCCCTACTGCTATAAAAAAAAGTAAAACACCACTCGCCGCGAGAGTTGCCTTTTTAGCAACTGAAACTTTTCGATCTTTGCTCATTTTGGCTGTCACAGCAATGAAAACTGGTATGGTGCCTATCGGATCAATTACCGTAAAAAAGGCAATGAACTTTGTAAAAAACAGTTGGAACATGATAAGTTTTGTTTAGCAATAAAAAATCTGCTTTAATAAGCTTTAATAGCCATAATATCATCAATCTTTATGGTATAAAACAACATTCGGCCGAGTTTGTTTACAAGGTTAAAAATTAACGAGTATTTTCTTGATAAACGGACAAAAATTGATTGTATTTCATCCTAAAATTGTACTTAAAAGACTTTGAGAACCATAAAACATTCCATTTTATTTCCATACTAATCAATAAACTAGTCTTAAAACTCATTTATAATAGTTTGATATTCAAGAAACATTTCTAATTTATCAATATTGGCAGTATAGTAAATACCGCACTCCAATCAAATTTTGTATCTTCAAATATCAATCGATCTTCAGCTCTGTTTTATGAATAAATACCTCTTTCAATTCTTCATTACAATTCTCTTTTGTGCTTGTGTTACAGTACAAAGTAGAAGTCAAAAAATTTTACCGTCCAATACATTGGGTGCATTTTACTTAAATGGAGACCTAGAAGAAGAGTATAAAACAGTGCTTCAGCAACTCAAAGAGACAGAACTTCAAGACAGCTCACCAATAGAACTGATTATACCTTTAATGAATGCAGGAAAAATCAGTATGTTCTTAGAAAAATACAAAAGGGCCAACAAGTATTTAGAGAAGGTTTTAAAAATTATTGAGGATAATACTGGATGGCTTTACCCTGACTACGGAATTGCACTGAACTTCTACATTTATTCAAAATTAAAATTGAATGAACTGGATGATATTGAATTTCTATTGAAAGAAGTAAATACTATTCACGAAAAAAGTATTGGGAAGGACAACATCAGCTATGCCAACTTATTATTTAATGAGGCGATTTATGCCTACAAAATGAATCAGTTTGAAGTAGCTGAAGCTAAAGTACTTGAAGCCATAACGATGAGTAAAGAACTTACTACGGAGGCTGAATATTATGGAAGGTACTTGTTTATGGAACTCTACTTGAATAAACTTTATTTTAAGACATCCAGAGAAAATATTGCTCTTCAGAACTTGAATATTTTAAAAGATAAACTTGAAGAAATTCATTTGGATAATACTTTCATCTACTCTAAAACAATACTGTTTATTGGCAATGCACACTTTGCAAAAGAAGAGTTTATAGAGAGTGAAAAAGCTTATGAGGAATACGAAAAGGTCATTGATAAAATATTACCCAATCATCCCGAATTTTATGGAGATGTTTACAGCAGAAGAAGTGCTATTCTCATGTATACCTCCCGATATAACGAGTGTATTCCTTTCCTTCAAAAGACGCTGGAACAATATGATGAAGACACAAATGAAGACAAAAGAAACCGAATTAAAGTAAAACTTGCATACTGTTATTTTGCATTGGGCATGTACGACAAACTTGATGTCCTCCTTGATAAAATCGAAAACATCAGATTTGAAAACACCGAATACAATACACTGCTTCATATTGTAAGAACTGAAAGGGCTATGGTTGCCGGACAATATATAAAAGCGGAAATCAACCTTTCTAAGATTCCCAATCCACTGCTGACTGGTAAAAAATATTTGACGTTCGATGATCAGCTTGCACTTCAGCTTAATATCAGGTTGACTATTTTACTTGGAAGATTGAATAAGGCAAAAGTATTAATAGAGCAATGGAAAGAGTATTTGGCGACCTCAAAAAGTAGTAATCAAAAATTCTATGTTAACATAGAACTGCTTGAGGTTTTTAGCTTATTGACAAGTAATAATTATAAGGAAGTCATTCAAAAATTAGAATCAATTTCTAGTGATAATCCTCAAATTACCCCCTACGAGAATTTTGTGAAACACCTTTTTTTAGGTCATGCCTATTATGCCAACAGGGATACTTTGAAGGCAAAATCCACTTTTGAAAAAGCGCTCACAATTGCAGATAAAATCCAATATACGGAGCAACATATTGATATTTTAAAAGTGAAAACGTACTTGTTGAATATTGAAGTGGCAGAAGGTAATTATGAGGGAATAGAGAAGAAATATAAAAAGATTCTAGATAAAGTTGAGGTCAATAATATCACTTATTCTAAAGTATTGAGTGATATAGCCTACTGCTATGCCGCACAAAATAAATGGGAACTTGCCTTCCAAACTATCAGCAAAGCCTTAGAAAATAGAAAACAACTCTACTACAGCTATTTCGCGTCTGCAAGTGAAGTGGATAAAAGGCTTTACCTAAGAAAAACAAAGTATGCTTTTGATATTTTCTATGACCTGCTGTTAAGGGCTAATCCTGATATACAAGACAAATTTGTTGCTTTAGCTTACAACATTCAGCTGATGAATTATCATTTTTATTGGCAAGATGCTCAGAAACAAAACATCAAATTATACAATTTCCAACACGATAGAAGAAGTCATCACTACCCTTCCTACCTTACACAACTCAACTTAATGAAGTCAAGAATAGCCACTTTTAAATTTGCTTCTGATGAAAATAAATCAAAATATAAAAAGGAATGGATCGAGACTGATCTAAGAACGGGTAATCTTGAAAAAACACTTTTGAGAGCAGCCGCTCATTTTGAAGAGGAAAAAGAGGAAGCACTTTTCAAATGGTCTGATATTAAAAACGCACTCAAGGAGGATGAAGTAGTTGTTGAAATTGTAAAAGCACAACTTTATGAGACATCACAGGAAGCACATTATTTTGCTTTGCTTCTTTCCAGAAATAGTTCATCCCCACAATTTATCCCTTTAGAAAATACGGATTTGCTTGAGAAAGAAGGTTACGCTTTATACCTTACTCAAATGACTTCAAGAAGGTCTTTAGTACTGATGAAAGAAGACGAACATGATACTTATGACCTCTATTGGAAACCAATTCAGCAAGAAATTGATAAACTTCAACGAAAACCAAATAAAATTTTTCTTGTCAATGATGGTGTATACAGATTGATCAATATCAATACTTTGAAGAACACGAAAACGGATCAATATGTTCTGGAAACACATTCCATTGTTCCTTTAGTCTCTTCAGCTAAATTACTCCAAAACAATACGCTTACTTTCAAAGAGAAAACCGCTGTACTATTTGGAAACCCTAATTTCGACAAAAAAGAAGATGATGTTAGAGGCGTGCATTCTAATTTTAAAATCTCATCACTACCTGGCACTCAAAAAGAGGTAGATAAGGTGGGAGCAATCTTGAAAAATGACAATTGGAATGTGAAAGTGTATACTCAGGAAAATGCGACAGAGTCCAACATCAAAAATTTCAAATCTTCACCTGAAATCCTGCATATTGCCACTCATGGCTTCTTTTTTAAGCAAACTTCAAATAATAATATCAATAGTTCCCTTTTCCAATCTGGATTAATTCTGAGTGAGGTGAATTCAAAACCTTTCTCTGAAAAATTTAAAGAAGGTAATGATGGGATTCTTTCTGCTTATGAAGTATTGAATCTCAATTTATCACAAACCAAACTCCTTGTGCTCTCCGCCTGTAAAACCGGAATCACCAATTCATTTGAGGATGAAGAAGTGTTGGGGTTACAATTTGCCTTTCATACCGCTGGTGTAAAGAGTATGATTATGAGTTTATGGGATGTAGATGATTTTGCTACTCAGAAACTTATGAATGATTTTTACACCAATTTCATAGGAGGTCAATCTAAAAACGAAGCATTCAGAAAAGCTCAGTTGAATATGCTGGAGGAATACGGAAGTCCTTATTTTTGGGGAGCCTTTACAATAACGAACTAAGAATAAGGTACTGTGACAAAAAAAGGAACCTCCTATGAGATTCCCTCTTTTATATTTCGTTTCCGAAACATCTAGTCTACCTTACCGATTCTCTTTTCAATGGATTCAGTTTTCGACTTAATCATATTCGATTTATTCTTGTTATAATCCATATTCATCACACAATAGATTCGGTCAGAAATAGGATCCATAATTTTGTAAGCCTCATCCACCACTTTGAGCAGTTCAGTTACAGTTTCAGCCTCAATCACAGTTCCCATAGGTGAGAACTGATATTTCAAACCTGAATCCTTGATGTGTTTTACCACCTTGCTTACATATTCACCAATGTGATCTCCCTTATCGATTGGGAAGATCGCGAAATTCATTAATGCTCCCATAAAAATGTTTGTTTAGTATTCACCACAAATTTATGAGTTATAATGGTTGTAAACCTAATTTACATGAAGAGGTTTCTTTTTTGACCTTAATTTATCGTACCATACTACAAAAAAAGTATCATATTCCTCTCCCATTTTTTCACGATTGAATTCGTATTCAATACCTCTTTCCTTATTTATATAAAATTTCATCGTAGCATCTGTATAATTCAAAACACTATCAAATTCAATAGCATATTGTTTTTGAATTTCTAACTCAAAAGTTTCGCAAGCAGATCTGCTGAGAGTAGTTGGGATCTTTGAATCTGCATCCACTGGCAAATACATCACACCACAAATCACCTCAGACTCTTCGTCCTCAACGGGTACCACCTGATACAAGTGATCATTGATTGCTTTGTAAGTACTTTTCTGATTTTTTTCTCCGAGTTGAATACCATCAATTTCTTGTGCAGACATTTTTTGAGTGAGGAAAAATAATATGATTATAGGTAATAATTTGTAGAACATTATAGTAGAAATAATTTTTGTTTAAATACCAACATTCTCAAATATACTATGTTGAAAACGGCTAGTCGCTTAATGAATGTAAAAGGGGTGGATTACTCAAAAATATTATCATTAATTCAGGTTCATTAAAGCATTTTATTGAGCTATATCATCAAAATCTATCTCTTACTGATTGAATTGGACATAAAAAAACACCTCTTATAAAGTGGTGTTTTTCGGTCCCAAATGATTGGGATTCTAACTACTTTTGTAACTTAATAAATGTTTAACAAAATTAGTCAGTAGGTTTGTCATTGGCAATAACCATTTTTGAGTATTTTTCTGGTTTTGATCCTAAAATTCACTTATTTACTTTGTTTTAAATGAATTTTTTGAAAAAAATTGCGATTTCCTAACTTAACTTTTCTTTCCTAAAAAGACATTTACTCCTTTAGGCTGAGGGTTTCCAGCTATTCTTCTCCAGCTTACTACTTGCCCTACATGTGTCAAAGCATCGGCAATCTGACCATTGATCAAGTACCAAAAAGGAAAAGACTGAGTTGAACCATTGTAATTATAATTTTCCAATGTCTTGGGATCCATCTCTCTTAAATGCTGGCTTAAATCCCAATACAACGATAAGGTTTCTGCTCTATATTCTTCGTATTTTGAAATGCCTTTCTTAGGCATAGTACTATTTGTCAATACTTTGTGAGCAGCATGTGCCAAGTTGTAGATATGATCTAATAATTCTAGCATATTACGGCTTGACTCAACGGGCCTGAAATCAATTTCATCGACCGTTAAACCTTCAGTTGCCCAGTGATACCTAAAACCAAGGCCATCAACTAGTCTACTAAGAACAGTAGCGGCATTCGTTTCCTCCGGTAATTTTGGTATTTCGTAATAAGGAAGTTTTTTGTCCATTATTTTAAGATGGTTTTGATTTGTTCTAGCTTAGAATACAGTTTTTTGAAATGCTCTAACAGCTCCTTTTCTTTGCCTTCTTCCATTAATTGAGGAGTGAACAAAGCACTGCCTCCCATCCCGACACCATACACTCCTAATTTGAAATATTCAAAGAGGTTGTCTTGATTGATGCCTCCCATTGGTAAAAGTGGAATTTCATCCAGTGGTGCTTTGATATCTTTAATGTATTTAGGCCCCATTTGAGAACAAGGAAATACTTTCACCGCCTTCGCTCCTAATTCCCAAGCTCTGTAAATCTCTGATGGAGTGAAAGCTCCTGGAAAAATTGGCGTATTGCTTGTTTTACACTTTTCAAACAAAGCCTCATTTAGGATTGGCGTGACAATAAAATTGGCACCTGCATGAATCGCTTTTTGAAGGTCTTGCACATTACAAACAGTACCCGCTCCAATATTCAAGTTAGGAAAATTTTGTATTGCATTATGAATTAACACCTCTGCTTTGGGAGTATTCATTGTTATCTCCAATGTAGTAAACCCTGCCTCCTCATACAAAGGCAAGATTCTTTTCAAAGTATCCCAATCTACCCCTCTCAACACCCCCATAATAGGTGCTCTTTCAAATGCACTTGAAGAAAATGTATCAATCATCTTACTTTGATTCTAAAAGTGGGAAATACCTTTCTTTGATCACATCCATATGATGCAGTTGATGCCCTGCAATTGTAAAACCAAGAGCCAATGTAGAGATTTTCACACCATTTGCAGATCCAGATTGTAACAACATCTCATCTGTAAAGCTTTTGAACAATGAGATTGTATTCACTCTCAATATTTGAAACTCATTGATCAGGTCACTCAATTCTCGGTGATTAGCCATACTTGACACCACATAGTCATCTTCTTCAAAGCCCGGAAGATTGGTTTTATCCTCTCTTGCAATGGTCAATGCTCTATACGCCAAAATCCTTTCCGTATCAATCATATGCTGCAACAATTCATGAGAAGTCCACTTGTTGGGAGCATACACGTTCATTTTCAAGGCTGTTAAATCGGCCACAAAATCCGAATCAATTTTCACAATCGTTTCTGACAATGCATCAATCACATTCAACTTATCATCGACTTTGTTGATATACCTGTCAAAAAAATCAGGCATAAATGGGAGATCTTTCTTTTTCATAAAAAAATATATTCGGTTTTTTATAACGCTAAACTGAATCCTGTCTTTGGAAGACTCTAATTTAATGAAATCTTTTCAAAAACAGGGTCAAATTTTCCCCCTAGGATTTATTCTATTATTAGGTGATGTAAGAAAACGGGTTCTTAAAAAAAATCTGCTGATTCAAATGAAATAATGTATCTTCAAACCAAAGTAAAAAAATAATATAATTTCAAATGAAAAATCTAATCTCACCCCAGCAATTATCGGAACAGTTACAAGATCAAAACCTCATTATTTTGGATGCCAGTCAGGATGGTAAAGCTGCAGGTTTGGCTACCGAATATCCTGATTTAATGATTGAAGGGGCTAGAATTTTTGATATTAAAAACACATTCAGCGACATTTCTAGTGGTTTGCCTAATACTTTTCCTTCTGCTGAACAGTTTGAAAAGGAATGTCAGAAATTGGGCATAAATAAAGGAAGCAATATTGTGGTTTATGATAATATAGGCCTTTTCTCTAGCCCTAGAGCATGGTGGATGTTTCAGGCAATGGGTCATCAAAACATTAAGGTATTAGATGGTGGATTACCTGCATGGTTGAAAGAAGGATTTAATACAGTGAGTAAGCCCACCACACAGGAGTTTGAGAAAGGTGATTTTGTTGCGAAATTAATTCCTCAAAAAATAAGATCAATGGAAGAGGTGGTCGCCAACATCAGTTCTGAAAGTGAAGTGGTGGTGGACGCTAGAGGAAAACAACGTTTTGATGGAACTGTGGAAGAGCCTAGACCTGGGATGAAAAGTGGTCATATTCCCAATGCCGTCAATCTTCCTTTTAAAGAGATTCTTGAAGATGGAAAATTAAAATCTCAGGAAGAATTGAAAAGTATTTTTGAGGAAAAAGTACCTTCAAATCAAAATCTTATTTTTAGCTGTGGTTCTGGTATTACTGCCTGTATTTTACATCTGGCAGCGTCAGAAATTTTAGACGTTCCAATGTCCATTTATGATGGATCATGGTCAGAATGGGGACAGTCTGAGAATCCTATTGTTAAGAGTTAAATAAGGGAAGAGGTAAGAATATAGATCATTAATACTTACCTCAACATCTCTTTTCCCCTCCCACTTGGATTTTTTTAAATATGAAACAACTAATTACTTACTTCAAGGAATTTCATCAAAACCTTTACCGTCTGCAGACACTCATTTTGATAGGGCTGTGGGCGACATTACTTCTCAGTTTCAATTATTATTTCGACTTTGAAGATAGTTATATTGATCACATCAAACCCTTCTTTTTGAAAGGTTGTGTCTTCTTTCTCTATCATGTGATAGGCTATTTGGGCACTGTTGGTATTATCCACTTTACAACAGATAGAAAGTTATTGGTTCAGAATAAGGAATTTTGGATAAAGTTTACTCTCGTTTTTATAGTGCTTGCCACAGCTAGGAGTTTCTTTTTCCATGAATATCTTGTAGAGGATTTAGAGGGTTATACCAGAATTTATTTTTACAAAGTATTCTCAAAAGCACGAAAAGTTATTATCATTTTTGCTGGTGCTTTGCTTCTGTATTTTCTTTATGATAAAGAGAAACTGCCTAATTTTTACGGTTTGGACTGGAAAGCGAAAAATCTGAGGCCTTACTTCATTATTCTTCTGCTGCTCGCTCCGTTCATCATAGGGGCTTCATTCACTCCTTCTTTTCAAAAATTCTATCCATTTGTTAAATATGCTTATCCTGATATCATCGCTAACAACTTCCACTTGCCAAAAGCGATTTTCATTGCTTTTTTTGAGTTTGTTTATGCCTTGGAGTTTTTTGGAGTGGAATTATTTTTCAGAGGAATTTTAATTTTCGGACTTGTAAAATACCTAGGAAGAGATGTGGTGCTACCAATGGCCATTACTTATGCAGTTTTTCATTTTGGAAAACCATTAGGCGAAGCCATTAGCTCTATCATTGGAGGCTATCTTTTAGGTGTGATTTCTTATTACTCCTAAAACCTATGGGGAGGCATTATTATTCATATAGGCATTGCACTTTTAATGGAGTTTTTTGCCTATATACAATTGTAAATAGGAAGATAAATGAAAGAAGAAAAACACCTGGCTGTTTTTGATATTGATGGTACGATTAGAGAGATCGTTGATCCATGGATGATGTTGCATCATTATTTTAATACATCAAAAGAAGGTGGGGTAATTTATAAAAATTGGGTAGAAGGAGTGATTTCTTATCATGAAATGTGTGAACAAGATGCATTATTGTGGAAAGGGAAATCAAAGGAGGAAATGCTTGTTCCTTTACAGAAAAATTCTATTCGATCAGGCAGTGCTGCATTAATTTCGTATTTGAAAGAGAATAATTTTAGATGTATTGGTATTTCTACTGGTCTGTCTTTATTCAATGATATCACTTCAGAAATAGTAGGTTTAGAGAAGTGTTTTAGTAATGAAATTCTATTTGAAGAAGGCATTTGTAACGGAGAAGTGAAGGTTAAAATAGAGGAATTCCAAAAACATAAAGTGCTAAAGCAGTTCATTGAAGAAAATAATATCACGGGTAAAGTGATTTCTTTTGGAGATGGTAAGTCGGATATTGATCTTTTTAAAAATTCAGATCTTTCGTTTGCGGTTCATTTCAAATACGATGAAGTGAAGGAAGCGGCGACCTATCAATTTGAAGGAAATGATTTTATGGAAATGCAAGACTTAATCAAACAGTATCTATAAACAAAAAAAAAGGGAGTGCTACAACTTTAAAATTGAACACTCCCATTTTTTATATTTCATTTGAAATTAATCGTTAGATACTACTTGAACACGAATAATTTCATCGTCTATCTCCACTGTAAACCTTGAAAACTCCAAGGACAACTCCTCACAAACTGTTTCTTCTAACTCCGATTTATCTTCCATAGAAACTTGATATCCTCTATCAATTTCTCTTTTAATGGCCGCAGAACCTACCTTATTTTCCCAATATTCAATAATTGAAGCAATATAAGCCAAGTTGGGCACCTCTGTCATTTGTTCGAAGATCTCCTCCTCTTCATCGTCTGTTTCTGCTTCGGCAAGGTCCATCAGTAAATCATAATGATCTTCTTGTAGAAGGTACTCATGAGTTACGGTTTGCTCATTGCTATTCAGATTTCTTAGTTTTTCTAAAGTTGACATATCTTTATCAGTTTAATCTTGGCACAATTTAAGAAAAAAATATGGAGATCGTTTTAAGTAAATATTAAATACATGCGTTTTTGATAACAAAAAACAACCCCAAAACCGAGGCTTTGGGGTTGAGAAATTAGACTATTTATTATTTTTATTTCAAAATAAACTTCTTGTATTTAGCACCTGTTTTTTCGCCTATGATGTTAACTACATAGACTCCCGTACCTAGGTTGTAATCTGATAGATCTACTTCTATCTCATTTGAACCTTGGTAAACTGTTTCATTGAATTCTAAATACTTCACTCCTGAGATACTAGAGATGCTGATCGTAATTACATCATCTTCTAGAACATCTAACTGAAGTGCAAAATCCGTTTCCACAGGGTTAGGGTATAAGCTGATGCTCTCATCTAACAATTGCTTATCGTCCTCATTCAAGCTAAAGAGCATTGGATTACTCATCGAACCTTCTCTTTGGTTGGTTTGATAAGTGAAGTTCTCCACAGTTCCAATTAAGGAATTGGTACTTGACTGATAGTATTTCACCACCAATTCTTCTTCAGTACCTCCACCATAAATAAGTCCTGTGAAATACCACTCTTGGCTTAATTCATCAAACACAGCATCTATTACACCAAATAGTTCTTCATCTTGACCGCTGATGATCAATTGATCACCTTCAGTTACCGATAAGTCCTTTAATTTAGCAATCAATGATGCAGAATGCTCAAACTGAGATGGCTCCACTGACCATTTTTCTACTGACCTTGTATTACTTCCGTTTTCATACAAGTTGTCCTTTTCAGGCCATAATTCTTGAACGTCAGTGCCGAAAGTCATGATAGAGTTGGCATCCAATTGTACCTGATAAGCTTTGAAAGGTTGCATCAATGCAAGTTGACCTGACCAAACACCGCCTTCAAAAGTAGCGAACTGATTTTGTGTTTTCAATACACCTTCCGTTGGTATATCTCCAATAAAACCAAGCACTTCGTTGATGTTTTGCTCGTCTTGGATTGGGGAACCGATCAAATACCATCCAGAAGGATCATTAAGCAGGAAGTTTCTTGCAATATCTCCTGACTGATATTTACCAGAGAAACGGATGCTTCCTTCATTCTGTACATAAACCCAGTACCCTTGACCGCCTTCCAATGAATCTAAAGTTGAGGCAGACCAACCTTCCACATCAAACTGTGTGAAGTTGTTTTTGTCTTTCACCTGATCACCTGCCATTAATGGATAACCTTTGAAGATTTTGCTGATACTTGCATCCTCAGGTTGAGCGTTTAAGGAGATCATATTCCAGCCTGATGCTAAGTGAATATACCTTGCTCTTCCCTCCGACTTGTCTACTCTCAATGTATCCGGCAAGCCAGTACGTCCGTACAATGTATCCGATTGGAAAGTCACTTCACCAATGGTGTTGTATGCATCATATTCGTATCCATTAGAAGCATCTAATACCCTAAAGTCAACGGATTTTCCTCTGTCTTCTACATTACCAAAGACTGTAAGATAAAGTCTTTCGCTATCGATATCTTTAAGTTTGGTCATTTGAGCCAAACCGCGGATTTCATTATCAATCACCGCTGCTACTATATCATTTGTATCAGCACTTAGGAGCATTTCTGATTGTGCATCTTCAGCAAAACCAACCACACTAATCATTTCCATTGATGATTCATAATCACTTGGTTTGAATGACCAGTTGGATAATTCACTGTTCAGATGCACCGTCAAGTAAAGAACTGCAGGAGCAAAACCTTCCACTTGAGCATATACTGTATCACGATAAGTCCCTGCCTCTTTTTGGAAGGAATCGAAATTCAAGTACATATCACGTGCTCCATTTCTGAACTGCTGTTGTGCATTATTCTCTAACAGAATATTATTTTGGTTCGATAAAGAAATCCAACTTGTGTCATATCCTGATAAGGTGAAATACTCAATCTGCTCAAAGTTGGACTTCAATGCCACTTCTACTTGATGTGTCGCATTCATGTCCATAAAGAACTCAATCTCATTGCTTGAGAAATATACTGGTGAATAATTCACTTTGAAATCCCATGTGAATTGCTCTAGATTTTTATTCCCTTGGAAATCAATCAACGCTGCAGAATCAATCGTCACGGTTAGCACTTGATCATTTAGAACATCAAGTAATGAATCTGTAATCACGAACTCTAAACCGCTTCCTGAACAAATCATCTCAAAATCGATTGGATTTAAAGCTGTATCTGTAATAGTGATCATTGAAGAATCCATCAGGTGACAATCCAAGTCTTTGTTGAAATCAATACTGATTGCATCTCCTATTGATAGTATACCATCACTTGGCTGTGCAGACCCTACCAATTGAATCGTTGAGCGATCAATTTTACCACTGATAATGTTGTATTCTGAATTTCCGTATTCACCGCATTCAGCAGTTACTTTGATTTCATAATTACCATCAATGATACTTACATCCTCATGAATATTCCAAACAAATGGATAGGTAGGTTCAGGGTAAGTCAGCTTCATCAACTCAAAGTAATTGCTTAAGCTATCGATATCAACAGACTCTATTTCTGTCCAAGCTTCAGTTCCTTCTCTTCTGTATTCCAGCGTCAGACCTTCGGTGTAATGATACAAACCATCTACTTCATAATCTGTCACTTTGATCATCAATAGTTCATTACCATTTTCATCGTAATTCACCACAAAATCACTTTCAGGAACATAAATCGAAACAGGTGAACAAGGCTTGTTGAAATACACTTCATATTCAAGCGTATCGGCTTCATAAGCTCCTTCACTACATGAAGGTTTTACCACAAATTTCAAGTCAGTGAAATCATAGTAAGGGTCTACTCGATCCACGATGATCGTTCCGTAATACGCTTCTCCTCCGTCTAAACCAATTGGGCTTTTCTCATACTTCAAACTTGCATGATTCTTATTTGTACCAGATATTGGTTCAATGATAAACGAGCGTCGATCTGTAGTGATATAGCTACCATTACCTACTGAGAAATGAAGTACAGCAGACTTGTTTGGTTCTACACCATATACCACATTACTAGCCACTGAAGTATCATTTATTGCATAACCAGCGGTGAAATCATCACGTTTCGCTGTGCCGACTACATAAGGACAAGCCGTTCTACCACCCAATAAATCGAAGTAAGGCGTATGACCTTGGTTTGTTCCTTTTACAATCATCACAGAATACAAATCTCCATTGTCATTGTCATCCAAAACATAACCCACTCTGTAAGCACTATCGAGCGTTACACTTTCCTTCTCAGTTAAAGTGATCTGATCATAGTGTGTTTCTCTATCTTCCTCATAAATACTTGTGCGGTTTTCCATTTCAACACCCGTTTTTAAAGTGAGGTCAAAATTATCCGCCCATTTAATACCTGCCGGCGACACTTCATTACCCAACGCAATCGTCGTTGTTTTGGCTCTGAACTGTAATCCAACTTTGTAAGAAAGCTCTGCTGCGTATTTTGTTTTGATAAAGAATTCACTTTTTCTTGAGCCATACTCCATCTCCTTTGTTCTCCATTTTTGGGTAAACGTATTTTTTGTTCCCCACTTAGAGATAATTTGATTGGTATTGGCACCTGCTCCTCCTGTGAAGGTTTTGTTATCAATGCCGGCCCCTTGATATTGCTCTTTGAAGACCTCCATCAATGCTTCAATATTATCTTGGATCTCATCTACCACAACAGCATCCGTAATAATGTCGTCTTTTAATGAGACATTTGCACTTTCGTAGTTATAGTTCTGAGTGTCTTTACCAGGATGTTTATCAATGATCTCACCTTGGTAGTCACCGTCCAATTTCGCTTCACTAAATACATCAGAAAGTAATGTGTACTCAAACGCTTGTTGCTGTTCGATGGCTACATTATTGATGTAATTTTCGTATTGCTCCGTTAGAAGATCCGTCCAAGCGTATTCTGCTTCCAAGTTTTCATTGTAAGGCGTGTACACATTTAATGTGTCATCATCCGTCCAATTCCCCCAATGTGCCTCACAGAAAGTGGTTAGTTCATCATAACCTTGATCTTCTGCCAAGTTTTCTTGAAGCAATTCTTTACAAATTGCATACATTGGAATGGCGTCTCGATTCACGTAAATATCGATAGCTTCCCAGTTATCACGGGCCACTTGGAAAATCTCACGATCATCATCACTAAGAATAACATTTGGGTTGTTCAAAAGTGAATCATATTCATACACCGTTTGACGGATATGATCAATTGTGTAAGACCATTGTGTTGTGATTTCACTACCCGCTATATCATAACTTAATAATTCAGCTACTGCAGCTCCACCGCCTTCTTCTTCCAAAATTGTGATTTCTTTAGAAACACCATAAGTCATGGCTACCCCCATTCCCACTACAACATCTTCCTCATGGAAATCTAAATAACCATTGTTCTTTACGCTCTTTGTAGGTGTTTTAGCCGTTTCAAACTTCTCTGTTGTTTTTAGAGAAAGGTGAATACCATAAGCATCAAATTCGTTACTGCTGATCTCTGCAAAATCACCGTACATCGAGGTCATTTCAGTTGATTCCGTTGGTACGAACTCGTCATGATCATCCAAGTCAGATGCTCCTTGTACAGTCTCAAACCACTGTTCCCAGTGCATATCATCTGAACTTGCTTCAAAGTATTTCGAAATCGTAACGTCCTTCTCTACAAAACTGTAACTCCCATCACCTGGAGGGTCACGTAATACAAATAATGGAATCTGTATTTCATCCTCACCGTCACCGTTATCTGAAGTATTTACAGACACCAAGATATCTCTTCCTGCCGCATCAGCTGTACCTGTCACTAAAACTGGATAAGCTACAGCATTCATAAATTCTCCTTCTTTGTTGTAATACTCCACAAACATGCCTTGTAGGTAAGGAACTGCTGGATTGATATTCTCCGCTTTGAAAGTATAATTGAATAAACCATCAGCTCCTGCCTGTAATTCTACATTGGCTTTCCCCACTTCAGCTGCCGAGTTTCTTACTACCACAGTACCGTAATCCAACACACATGTATTGGTATTGATCTGCTCTTCAATTTGGAAATTGAATTCATACTCGTTGCCTTGAATAAAGACATTCAGCCAGTCTGGAATTTGATCTTGAGTTGTATTAGTTAAATCAAACTCTTCAATCACATCTTCAAAACCATTGACTTCAAGTGTTAGAATCTCTGGAATTACATGATATTCAAAATACTTGATGCTATCATCAACACCTATAAAATCTCGTTCTCCACTTAGTATTGATTCATGAATACCAGTGACATCAATTTGCTGAGGTCTAGTGGCAAAATAATCTATAACTGATTGAGAAATTGGATCCAAAGGCTCAGCTCCTGCTACTCTTAGAGAATATTCTCCCAGTGGTAAACTCAATTCAAGTAAACCATTCAGATTGGTGCTGTATTTTTCATACATACAACCTTCTTTCGATTCTACTAGAACTTCAAAATTATACGCTCCCAAACTTCCGTGACAGCCATTCACCACATTCACAGCAAAATCATAAGTTGTACTATCCACATAAGAGAACTCTGCTTTTTCTGTAAACAATGCCGCCAATAAAGTATCAGGTTCCGCATTGAATTCATAATAGCCTTCTGTTCCATTTTCTAGCTCCTGTTCTGAAATATTGATGATATAATACTCCAAACCTTCCACAGCAAGTGGTGCAAAAGAATAGAAACCTGATCCGTCTGTGATCGATTGCTCCGATGCTATCACATCATTACCCAATACATCTTTATAATGTAATGTAACCGTGGCTCCTTCCACTGGACAACCTGTAATGGCTTTGGTCACCATACCATTGATTGATTTTCCATCTAAATCATAAATGGTCGGTACGGTATGAACGCCTGATTCTGTAATTACAAAAGTTTGAGGTGAGTTGATCAATCGGTGATCACTGTACGACGCTGAAATGGTATACTCTACAGAATCGTTTTCATTGAAATAAATCTGATTGAAATCGTAACCACCTACATTATTCGTTTCTGTGACATAACTGTATGTGATATTGTTCTCATCTGTATGTGTCAACTTGATTTCAGCACCTTCCACAGGTAAATTTCCATTTGCGGTAGCCACTAAACCTGTTACGCTATTTAGTGCATAAGCATAGGCACTCGCAACGGCTTTTGCTCCATTTACAGCAGAGTTTTTATAAGGAACTACCTCGTATAAATTTAAGATATTGATTGCCGCTTCACTGTCATAAAACTCATAAGAAGTGCCATTCGTGAGCCCAATGTATTGTCCATTACGGTAAACTCTCACTTCATCCAAGTCTTTATCTGAATTGAATTGCCATGATAATTTTACCACAGAATAATTGGTTTCTGCCTCTAAACTTGTGATCATATCCACATCACTTGTACATGACCCAAAGCTTAGATCTTTAGTACGATTGGCATTAGAATTCGTCACCACATTTCCATTAATAATTCGATAAGGAGCTACTTTCACAGACTTTGAGGTGCCACATGAACTTCCACTGTTATCTATATAATAGAAATCTCTTTCCCATGATTCTAAAGTATCTACCGCCACATTGTTCACATAAACAATAAAACCGTTGATGTATTCCCAATCATAAGTCCAAACAGCACCTAAATGATGCTTACTATTTCCTGAAGATGCAATTGCACCTAAAGTTGGGAAATCTGGATAGGACGCCAATGTTTTGTTTGTCTCCTCTGAGTAATATACTGTTTGTGCTTCCTCGCGGAAATCAAAGGCCATAATTTCATAGGAATAACTTAGTCCAGGCTCCCCTTCAGTGTCAATGTATGATGTTTGATCAGGAGTCAATGCTGTGAGATACTGTCCATCACGGTACAAGACAAAGCCATCTATGTAATCATAGTTATAAGACCAATCTAATTTTGCTACATTGTTCTCTGCTCCCACTTGTAAATTAGTGACAGCTTCCAACTGAGGGAAAGTAGCCGTATCCATCACAGTTGATGAATAGTATTTATCAAAAGTATCCTCACGATAAGCATAAATGGTATATTCATGCCATGTTTCTGGTATTCCAGAAGTATCCGTATACGATAAAGTTTCTGATACTAATTGAGCCAACAATTTTCCATTTCTCTCAATTTTATAACCATCAATATGTCCTGCAGGATAAGTCCAATTTAGATTGACCACATTTTGATTTGCCGTAGCGACAAAATGTTGCACTTCCTGAAGATTTGGATAAGTAGTGGTGACGGTTGCTTCTTGAGAAAAAGAATTGGACGTCTTATTGTAACCAATCAACTTATACACATAATTAATACCCGGCACAGCAGTTGAATCAACAAATCGGTTGGCTTCATCCGCAGGAATTGCCGCAATAATATCACCTGATCTGTAAAGGTAGAATTCATCTGCAAGACCTGTGTAAGTCCAGCTCAAATTCACTTCATTAGAATCCTGCAAAGCAGTTGCGTAAAAACTATTGATGTTACAAATACCTGGATAAATCACCGCATTATCATACAATAATGTATCTCCATAGTGATCTTGCCCATTTGGAATTTCTGTGTAAGATTGAATTCCATACGTATAAGATTCACCTGGCAAACCTGTTTTATCTAAAAACGATAAAGGCTGTCCTTCTAAAAGTTCTATTTTTTCAATTGCATTAAAATCTCTGAATAAAATAAAACCAGTATAATTATCATTCGTTGTAATCCAGTCAATTTGTACTGCATTCTCTTCCTCCACAGCGTTAACACTCAATGCGATCATTTCAGCTGGAATTGAGTTATCCACTTGATCAGCAGGATAATTAATAGTGTTTTGATACTGTGCCTGCAGTTGGAATAATGCGGTTGACAAAGCATTGACATCGTATGTTCCGCCAGCGATTTCATAATTGTCTTTTTCAAGTACAATCACAATTGAATCCACCTCTGATTTGCCTGAAATACTTCCATCATTGAAATCTTCAAATATGAAATATCCCTTTTGATCAGAAGCAGTATTCTTACGTTGCACAACTTCTCCATTCACATAAAGCAAAGCCATCACATCCACACCCATAAGCGGTGCTGTACCATCCGTATCTACCACAGTACCTTCCATTTGGAAGTTGCTTGCACTTGAACCAACAGCAGCGTAATGCTTCGATTTTTGAACCTCTCCTGTATTTGGATCTTCATAAACAGCACACAGTTCATAAATGTAAGATGCTCCTGCTTCAATCTGATCATCTAAGTAGTTTCTGTACTGTGTTGGTAATGTATCTAACACAGCACCATCTCTATAGATTACAAAACGAGCCAAGTGATCTACTCTATGATTCCAAGACAACTCAATCATCTCTTCTAGGTTTGTAGTTGCTACAAATCCATTAGGATCTACATAAGTTGTAGAAGAACCTGAAAGTGTAAGTTCACTAGAAGTCTTAGAAATGTCAGCAGGTAATTTTTCAGAAGCAAAAGTAATAATGTATTGCACTTTTGAGACATTGCTTCCAATTCCTGTTAAGCCATCTTTAAATTGATATTCGAAACTACCCGTATACCAATTGGCCACCACTACTGTATCACGGCTAGCATCTGTAATTTCTATTCTTGACAATTGAGCAGCTTCATCTACTCCAAGGTTATTTTGATGAGCAAATTCCCAATTGACATTCACGACATTATTGTTACCCGTTGTAGGATCAAATGCTGCTGAAATTATTAAGTCAGATGAAGAATAGCTTACTCCAGCATTAGTTAACGGAATGCTGTTGAATGCAGAAACAACAGGTTCTTCTTGTAATTCGGTATTTCGGTAGGCTCTGATGTAATAATCATAGGTTTCACCAAAAACTACGGTATGATCTGTATAGGTCAATGCATTATAGACGGCTTCTTTCTTAATCTCTGAGACCAGAACGGTATCGTCTGCTGAAGAGACACGGTAAATCTGATAACCATCAAAATTGTACTTTGACAGTGCGATGTCCGCATCATTTTCTTGGTGATTCCAAACAAGTTGGAACGCTTTATCACTATTCGATTTACATTCAGTAAGATCAAATTCTGGAACCGGAATAGCAGGAGTTATAAAATCTACATATTCTAAACTATCTGACTTCGCGTCGGATTGATCACTTGCAGCATATAAATAATATGTAGCTTTTTCTTCAGGAATAAAATCATCCAAAATCATGGAATCATCAAATCTATCCAAACGAGCCATTTCCTCTTCTTCAGTAGTTCCCTCTAGCACTCTTGTGATCAAGAAATAGTTTAAATCACGGCTCGATGCGTCAAGATTAAATTTAACTTCCCCTTTATTATTAGTAGTGATAGTAAATGATGAAGGAGTTGGCAAGACATCTGTGGTTACATTTGTGATCATTGTTTCATTAAAATGTACAATGTCATGCGTAAATGTACCTGTGATCACCTTATAATCATAAGTGGTATTTGGGGCTACATTTTCATCAAAGAACCTTACACGATCGGTATAATATTCCTCATTTGATCCATCGATATAATAGTTACCCCACTCACTGATCAAGGCCAACAATTCCCATTCCCCCTCTTCTTGTTCTGGTTCTTTTCTTAAAATATAAAAGACTACCTGATCATTTGGTATCAAATTCGGCTTGAAATTAAAGAAGATTTCCACACCTGTAGCACTTTCATCCACTCCCATCGATAAAGGATCGTGGACATTAGGAAGGTCTGCCACAACTTCAAATTCTTCATTGACTAATACCATCACCTCATAAATACTTGGTGTATCTAACGAAACATAGTATTCATTATCCAACACTTCGTAATCGTAATCCGCTACTCTGATGGAATAATCAACGCCATTGGCACCAAAATAAAGACTGTCAAATTTGAAATACCCTTCAAAATCCGTTGTTGTGGTGTACTCATAAACCACATCATTTAGTGTGGCAGATGCAATGATTTTTGTTTGTTCCAATGCCCATGGTCGCAAGGTATCACTGACACTAAAATCACCTCTCTTTCTACCTCTTCGAATGGTTTCTGCCAAATCGGCCACTAAGTGTCCGCTGATAGAACCTATACTCGGCACATCAACCACCACTTCATCATAACCATACATCTTCCCATTTTTGATGCCTGCAATCTTATAAGTTTCGGACTCTCCATGAATTGGATACGCGTAATCATAGGAATCAATCGTTGAGCTCAAAAGTGTAACTTGAGATCCATTGTAATAAACAGCTAACGTATCTATTTCAAGCATATCATTATCATTACTAGTGAGGTTGGTCCAGCTTAATTTAACGACACCGTCTTTGTACTTTCCAGTGAGATCCATGTCAAACAAAGCTCCTGTAGTCTCATCCATCTCAAAAATCTCTTCCAAACGAGCATTATACCTTTTTACTGAATAGGTATTTTCTTCACCCATTACAAGACCTTCAGTTTGAAGATCTTCATACGACTTACTTCTCGTTCTTCCAATCTCAGAATTATTCCTGTAAACGATATATTGATCTGTGACATCACTTGAATCAGACCATGATAATGTTACTTTTCCAGGATCGTTATCTGTGGCTACTAAACTACCATTATACAAAGAACTTGTTGAACCTGTAGCTCTCAATGTCACACAGACCGGCTCACTAGAACCATATTCTGTAATTTGAAGACGGTAATTTCTGCTTACATCAGGACCAAGGAAATCAATTACTGACCCTACAAACAATCTATTTTTGTCTGTTTCATTGTCAAAAGCAGTCCAATTTCCATAATTGACCCCTGCAACGTAACCTGAATTGTCTGTTACTTCATTAGACAAAGTCAATGCGTTTCCACTGTCATAAACTTTTGCTGAATATAGAGCTACAAGTCCTGTTGTAGAACCAAGTACAGGGTAATAATAATTGTACTTTACTTCTAAACTGTTTCTTGTATGATCCCAAAGTCTGATATCTGCAATGGCTCCATTGAGTTGGTCACCATTGCCATTACCTGCAATTTTAGTGAACTCCCATGGCATAATTCCACTAACGGTATTAATAAGTTCTCCATCCAAATATAACTTGAAAATTTGTTCTCCTGAAGCAGGTTCTGCCGTTAATGAAACGTGGGTCCAAGTGTTTGATTCAATGACACCTCCTAAATCAAGCACTCCATCTTCCGTCTTTAAATAAAAGGTATTATTACTGATATAGAATTGTTGATTTTCAGTATCATCCGTTAAGAGAAGATGTTTATTTTGAGTTAGATCCTCTACTTTAATCCAAGTTTCAAAACTGTATTCATAAGATCTGAAACCTGTCGCTTGATCTGCAATTGGGTCAATGGAAATATAGGATTCGTCTTTTTCAAACATCAATTGATATTCCCCACTGAGTTTAGTGGAGTTGACAAAAGAAGACGGATCTGTAATGTGTGTGACAAATATTTCCTCTTCTGTATCGTCATCCAATATTCTGAAATAGACGGATTCTTCAAAGTCACCCATCAAACAATTGGCATCAATTTCCCATTCCACCAATACCATATCATCAGAAGACTGATTGGATGCTGTAAGACCAAATGCCATTACAGAACCATAATCTGCCATGTACTCTGACTCACGATATGTGGTTACTGGTGCAGAGGGATCATAGCCAAAAGCCCTTAGAATATATAAATACTCTTCTCCACTTTCTACGCCATAATCTGTATAGGTAAAACTGGGTTCATCAAGAGCAACGGTGGCTACATACACCATGTTAGAGGAAAGGTTAGTTGCAATTGTACTGTCTGATATTTCAACTACATCCTCCGCCTTTCCACGGAAAATTAATAGACTATCATAAAATGCTGATTCGGCTGCATCAGCGTTGTAAGACCATGTCACTTCTATACCTGAATAGAGTGAAAAGTCCTTTGCGTCTACATTATCAAGAATATAATGTTTTTCTGAAATACCGCCATTGGGTATCTCTCCGTCGTTGATTTCGATTGTTCCACTACTGAAATAAAATAGTGAACTATTGGGACAAGCTGGATCAAAATTGATAACATCCGCCTGTTCAAAGTCATTCCGATTGATACAACCATCATTTAGACTTTGTGCCATCAGCGCAGACTGACTCCACAAAGCGAATATAAAGGCAATAGCAATCCAGGACTTTAATTTATAGTAAAAGCCTTTCATGAGTTTTTAATAAAAAGTAATTAATTGGTACTTAGCTTATGTACACCTACTTATGGGGCAACATTGGCTTTCAAAAAAGTTGGGATTAGTTTCTATTCTTTCTTTTTCTCTTTTTGGATTTATTTTGCTCGATATCCGCAATTTTCTTCTCCAATTCAATTACGTACAAGGTTAACTCTTCTACTTTTTCAAGTAAAATACGCTCCACTTCTACTACATCTACACCTGTTTCCTTAATTTCTTTTGCTGATGGCATATTAGGTAAATGTCCTTTTTCTTCAATAAATGACTCCACCTCTGATAAAGGTGCCAATTCGTATTCCTCTTCGAAAACATAATCAGGCCATTCGTTGTCTGGTGCAGCTACAATACGTTTTGCAATGACATCTCCCTCCACAATCAATTCATATTGATCAATAGGGTGATTATTAAAGCTACTGTGGTCATTAGAGCCAATATATACCTGTGATTCAAAAGATGCATCAGCTGCAAAACTAGATGCTCCATTCGCTCTAAAAGTACCACCTACATTGAGTTTGTACTGAGAATTTTCTACACCAATTCCCACATTACCGTAGTTATTGATAGCAAAATGAGTAGCCCAAGTAATTGCATCACCAGCCACTTTTCCATCACCATCAGCCCATTTGAAAGCAATCCAATCATCGTTAGTGACTTCGACTCCCATATCAATAAATGCAGCATCTTCACCTGGAGCAAGGTATTTTTCATTGGTGCCTGTTGTTGCATTCCATTTATGCTGTACTCTGCCATTTCCATCTTGAACGGAGATATTATATTGTGAATCTGTACCAGGAAGTATTATTCCCTCATCTCCGTCTAATGTAGTTCCATTAGCATCACTATTAAAAATAGAATTTGCACGTCCTCCAGCTACTATAGTACCATTTACATCTAATCTAGTTTGAGGAGTGATAGTTCCAATACCAAAGAAACCTGATGAAGCAAGACTAGCTTTAGTGGCATTATTGATATTAAAATTGATTTCTTTTCCACTCTTCGCATTCAATAAGGTTGTACCATCAGACTCTTGTAATAAGGCATAATCTGAAGAATTATAGTTGCCAAAATGTGCAAAAGCGGCCATGTCTGAATAGCCAGTGATAAAACCAATTTTAGCTCTACCAATGACTGCTGAAACATCAGTGTCTGGATATACTTCAAAATATTCAGAGGCACCACCCGTACCAATTCTCACTTTACCATCATTAGTAATTCTCATTCTTTCAGTGGCATTAGTACCAAATTGAATGAAATCGTTTGATTCATTCCAAATAAACGTTTCTCCATTGGTATGTTGTCCTATAGTAAATCTAGAATTTGTATCTGAATAGAAATTCAATCTTGTTGTACTATTAGGATCCGAAATTCTGATGTTACCATTGTAAACATGGAGTTTGTCACTTGGATTATCCAAACCAATACCCACTCGACGTGATTTAAGATAAATGTCAAAGCTTGTGTTAGCATCGAGGATCATACCCCCATACAAGGAACCGTCTGCGTCATACTGTTTTAAGCCTGACCAAGTTTTACCATCGGTCTCGGTAACAATCATACCTACCCTCAATGGACCACCTGCATAGTTGTCATTGTTGTCGAGGTCCATGTAATCCTCATTTTTGTTGATGGCAGTTCCCACCCACCATTCTTGAGCCATAGTTTCAGTAGTTGTACATACCACTAGTATAAAAAATAATGGTATAAGATAAGCTACCTTCTGCATTGAGAAATTTAAATGTTTCATGTAAAAAAATAGTTAGGAAATATTTAATTGATTTTAACTCGAAATTTCGAATTCAAAGGTGGGAAACCATTTTGATTTTCGCTAATGACATTTTCTTACATAAGAACACCTCTTGCTATTATTCTATTTTTACAACTAGACAAGACTTATAAATTGACCACAAAAATAGACTTAAAATAAATATTAGAGACATATTATTAAGTTACTGAATTAAACACTATATGATAATAGTACAATTTTAAAGGTCAATTATATTTTTGTATTAAAGATCTAATCAAATTTATTTTTAGTTACTTTGAGTCTGATAAAAAGAACTTTGAGCTACTGTCACTGTTTGTCACTCAAATTGATAAAGAGTTACTTGTTAGTTTCAACAAAAAAAAACAGCTTCTCATTATAAAAGGCTGTTCCTTCTCAATTTTACTAATCTTTTTCACTGCTGAGTTGTAATTCATAAATATCTTCTGGAGTCAAGCTCATATAGAAAAACTGAAATTATTCATTTTCTTGTTTGATTTGTCGCTCTCGCACTGAAAGGTAATTGAGCATAAGTTGATGATTACATTCCCAGTGCTATTTTCCTAATACTTAAGTAATTCTATTTAGCTTTAGGTTTATCTTCACTAATATAGTAAGAATAATAACTCAATTGTATTCCATCAGAAGTTGAAGTTAAACTAGAACGCTGACCATTAGTGTTTGTTAATCTAAAAGTAGTAGATTTTGATGATGCAGTGCCCTCACATTGACTATTAGTACTGTTAAACACCAATTCTGCATAATCGTATGTTACTCTTACAGTATAAGGTAAATTCACTACTAATTCTTTACTACCAGTTAATTTTATATTAGTAATACGGTGTCCAGTTGTATTTGTACCAGGATCACAATGCTTAAATGGCATATTCGCTCCAGTATTGCTGATAATAACAACATATTTTCCGCTTTCTAGTTCAATCTGAGCATAACACTTTCCTAAAAAAAGGAAGCCCAGCGCTAAGGATAAAAAAAACGCCTTCTTTAACATATTCATCTCATTTTCAATTATAGTTTACTTTTAATAAAAATACTCTATTTGAATTCATTATAAAAATTAATCTATACGCTCTTAATTTTTATTAACTCAAAAAGATGCTGTCTATTTTGTTATAAAGTGGCGTACCTGAAATCATATTTTCTTTCCTCCCAGGGGCATAATCAAGTAGGGTAAATATGGAATAAGTCTACGTCTATCCCATATTTATCCCTCTCACAGAACCGTGCGTAC
>NZ_JABANE010000449.1 GCF_012844305.1 Flammeovirga aprica JL-4 | reverse complement strand
AGTTAGTGTAGGTAGACGCGAAACCAGGTGATCTACCCATGGGCAGGTTGAAGTTGTGGTAACACACAATGGAGGACCGAACCGGTTGACGTTGAAAAGTCTTCGGATGACCTGTGGGTAGGGGTGAAAGGCCAATCAAACCTGGAAATAGCTCGTACTCCCCGAAATGCCTTTAGGGGCAGCGTCGGATGAGTTTGATGGAGGTAGAGCTACCAATTAGATGCGGGGGAGTCACATCCTACCAAATCTAGATGAACTCCGAATGCCATCAAACACTACCGGCAGTGAGGGCTAGGGTGCCAAGGTCCTAGTCCGAAAGGGAAAGAACCCGGACCATCGTCTAAGGTCCCCAAGTAATAGTTAAGTTGAACTAAGGAGGTTCAGTCGCTGAGACAGCCAGGATGTTAGCTTGGAAGCAGCTATACATTCAAAGAGTGCGTAACAGCTCACTGGTCGAGCGACAGAGCATCGATAATGATCGGGCATTAAACTATTCACCGAAGACATGGATTTGTA
>NZ_JABANE010000448.1 GCF_012844305.1 Flammeovirga aprica JL-4 | reverse complement strand
GTTTGGGGCCTCTCTGCGTTATGCAGGCCGCCCGGCCTCCGCCTCTCCGGCGGTAGGGTATATGTCCGTTCACCAGAAACAGCAACAAGATCTGGTCAATGACGCGCTGAACGTCGATTAATTAAAGGATACACAATGAGTAGCGTAGATATTCTGGTTCCCGACCTGCCTGAGTCCGTAGCTGACGCAACCGTCGCCACCTGGCACAAAAAACCGGGCGACGCGGTCGTCCGTGACGAAGTTCTGGTCGAAATCGAAACTGACAAAGTGGTACTGGAAGTACCGGCATCAGCGGACGGCATTCTGGATGCAGTGCTGGAAGACGAGGGCGCCACCGTCCTGTCTCGCCAGATCCTTGGCCGCCTGCGCGAAGGCAACAGCGCAGGTAAAGAAAGCAGCGAGAAAGCCGATGCGAAAGCGTCCACTCCGGCGCAGCGTCAGCAGGCCTCTCTGGAAGAGCAGAACAACGACGCGCTGAGCCCGGCGATCCGTCGTCTGCTGGCTGAACACAACCTTG
>NZ_JABANE010000447.1 GCF_012844305.1 Flammeovirga aprica JL-4 | reverse complement strand
GTACAGATCAGCAGCCAGCTGGTCGGCAGCAGCGCCACCCACGCATAGCGCTGGCGTTTCATCTTGAACAGGACCACCGCGCAGAGCATCAGCGCCATCCCCGCCAGCATCTGGTTGGCAATACCGAACAGCGGCCATAGGGTGTTAATCCCGCCCAGCGGATCGACCACCCCCTGATGCAGGAAGTAGCCCCAAGCCAGCACGCACAGCGCTGTCGCCAGCAGGTTGGCCGGTAGCGAGCTGGTTTTTTTCAGCCCCGGGCTAATCACGCCCAGCAGATCCTGCAGCATAAAGCGCGCCGCGCGGGTGCCGGCGTCAACCGCCGTCAGGATAAACAGCGCCTCAAACAGAATGGCGAAGTGGTACCAGAACGAGACATCCATCAGTCCGCCCAGCGAGCCGTGCAGGATGTAGGCCATCCCCACCGCCAGCGTTGGCGCGCCGCCGGCGCGGGAGATAATCGACTGTTCGCCGACCTCGCTGGCGATTTGATGCAGCGTATCAGGCGTAATGCTAAA
>NZ_JABANE010000446.1 GCF_012844305.1 Flammeovirga aprica JL-4 | reverse complement strand
ATGCATTTCGCCGTTATCGTCCAGGTTTTCATTAAGACGCATCGCCATAGCCGATCAACCTACCCGTAATTTCTGCGCGCTGCGCACCGGCTTCACGCCGCTGGCGCTGAGGTCCAGATCGCGGCTTTGCAGCAGGAGTACCTGAGCGGCGACGTCGCCGAGCGAGGCCTTGTAGCTGCCGATCATGCGGGCGAAGATGTTATAGATGACCACCGCCGGGATGGCGGCGAACAGGCCGATGGCCGTCGCCAGCAGCGCTTCTGCGATGCCCGGCGCTACCACCGCAAGATTGGTGGTCTGGGTCTGGGCGATGCCGATAAAGCTGTTCATGATGCCCCAGACGGTACCAAACAGGCCCACAAACGGGGAAATGGCGCCGATGGTCGCCAGATAGCCGTTACCGCGCCCCATATGGCGACCAACCGCCGCAACGCGGCGCTCAAGGCGAAAACCGGTTCGTTCCTTGATGCCTTCATTGTCTTCGGCACCGGCAGAGAGTTCGAGTTCGTTCTGCGCTT
>NZ_JABANE010000445.1 GCF_012844305.1 Flammeovirga aprica JL-4 | reverse complement strand
TTCAGGTCCACCCAGCTTCTGAGTCATTAGCTCCTTACCGCCCCTATCGTACACGTTAGGTACGTAGGTTCCTTTATGACGACTACCGGGGAAGATGCTTACGGCGTTGGCGTTGCCAAAGATACCGGGCTGTTCCATCAGTTCACGCTTGGTATCGAAGTGCTCTTTCAGCAAGTCCATTACCTCACGTTCACCTTTGGTCAAGTCAGCCTGTAGCTCTGGACGCTCAATCGCCAAGGCAGCACGCTTGTACACTTCCTGACGGATAGCCTTACGGGACATCTTCTGCTCACCGATGGAGAACTCAGGGTCCTTCATGGCACGGTCAACAGCATCATACAGCTGGTTATACATCCGTTGGTCTGTCGCGTGGAGCCGCTCGTGGATATCCGAAGCGGTCGCACCGAACTTACCGCTAGACCCTGATTGCATCCCTGTTGGAGAGCGCACGAGGTCCTGAGCGATTGCACGGACACCAGCATCCTTGGACCCTAAGGTCTTCAGGCCAATCTCAGTGAACCCT
>NZ_JABANE010000444.1 GCF_012844305.1 Flammeovirga aprica JL-4 | reverse complement strand
GCGCCGGAAAAGCCCAGCATCGCTCCGCCGTAGAGGAACGGACGCAGGATAAAGCCGTCGGTGGCGCCGATAAGCTTCTGAACGTTAATGGTATCGCGGCGGGCGAAGATGCTCAGGCGCACGCTGTTGCCGATCACCAGGAACACCGCCGCCACCATCAGCACGCCGATCATCGCCGACACGCGTCCTACCAGCCCGGTGAGCGAGGAGAGACGGGCAAACCAGCTGTCGTCCATCCGCACTTCATCGACACCCTGGATCCGCGATACCCGATCGCGCAGGGTATTCAGCGCCTCGGTGCTCTGGAAATCCAGCTTCGGCACCACGATGGCGACCGCCGGCAGCGGGTTCTCCTCCAGCATATCCAGGGCGCCGCCAAAGCCAGACCAGTTACGGAATTCCCCCAGCGCCTCGTCACGGGACAAATAGTTTACCTTGTCGACGCCCTGCTCCGCCTGCAGCTGGCCCACCACCCGCGCCGCGGCATCGTCATCCAGCGTTTTTCCCAGATAAACGGTGATCTG
>NZ_JABANE010000443.1 GCF_012844305.1 Flammeovirga aprica JL-4 | reverse complement strand
ACCACGAAGATCAGTACCGCGGAGAAACGAATACGTTCCGCCAGCGCCCCGACAATCAGCCCGACGGTGATGCAGGCGAACGAGCCCTGGAATGCCACGTGGATATACTGATAGAAGGTGCCCATCAGCGCTTTCAGCTCAATATTTTTCAGCATCACCCAGTCAAAGCTGCCGAAGAAGCTGCCGCCGGTGCCGAAGGCCAGGGTATAGCCATAAATCACCCACAATACGCAGACCAGGCCAAAGGTGACAATCACCTGAGTCAGCATGGACAGAACGTTCTTACCGCGGATCAGGCCGCCGTAAAACAGCGCAATCCCCGGGATAGTCATAAACAGAACCAGCGCGGTGCAAATCATCATAAACGCGTTATCGGCTTTGTCCGCCACCGCAGGCGCGGCCATCGCCAGCCCCGGCAGAAGGGCTAATGCCCCCAGACCCGATTTCATTGTTGCCATTTTCATTGTTTCGTTCCCCATCACTGTGTGGTCTGGAAATTACAGTGCCGCTTCGTCAGCTTCGCC
>NZ_JABANE010000442.1 GCF_012844305.1 Flammeovirga aprica JL-4 | reverse complement strand
ATGGTCCAGAAGGAAAAGATCGTTTTGTACCTAGGTACTAATAGTGTATGATTGGAAACAGGTTTGTCAGAAAAGGATGAACCTGTTTTTTTACACCCTTTATGGCGAGTTGATTAACTTTATCAGAGAACAGAATATTCCTTTGATTGATCCTTCTAATTTTGAAATCACAGGTATGGACTTTCTCTTTTTACCTGAAGCAGGCGGTAAAAGTGCTTTGGAAGCGGCAGAGTTGGCTGGGGATAAAATATTAAGAGTTTTGAGAGATGAATTAGGTGATGAATTGGCAGATGAGATGTTGAAAAAAGGAGAGTTTAGAGTATGGTTCATGAACGAATTTGGAGAAATTAAAAAATTAGTGTTTATATAAAAAAAATAGTGATATGAATAGTTTACACACAGGAATGACGGGAATACTTAAGGTTGCGACGAATGTACCGCATTTAAAAAAAAATATTGACTCCCTGATTAATAACTCTTTTTATACAGATTGGAAAACAATGAAACTTTCTATAGAAAGGAAAA
>NZ_JABANE010000441.1 GCF_012844305.1 Flammeovirga aprica JL-4 | reverse complement strand
CAGGGCACACCGTTGCTGGCGATGCGCTGGAAGCTTTTCGGCGCCAGCCCCTCTTTCGACATGCCGTACATCATGCGTCCGGCGCCAAAAATATCGCTGTTAATCGCCGAGATGCTGGCGCTGATCACGATGATGTTAAGGATGGTCGCCGCCGCCGGGATCCCCAGACCGTCGAAAATAAGCACAAACGGACTCCCCTGTTCGCCAAAGCTGTTCCACGGGAAGATCGCCATCAGTACCGCCAGGGTGCAGACGTAGAACAGGATAATGCGCAGCGGAATGGTATTGATGGCCTGCGGGATCACCTTCTTAGGATCCTTCGCTTCCGCGGCGGTGACGCCGATAATCTCCACCCCGCCGAAGGCGAACATCACGATGCCAAGCGAGGCGATAACGCCCTGCCAGCCGTTAGGGGCAAAGCCGCCGTGGCTCCAGAGGTTTTCCAGCCCGGTGGCCGGGAAGCTGTGGCCAAAGCCAAAGAAGATGATCCCCGCCCCCGCCAGCATCATGGCGATAATCGCCCCC
>NZ_JABANE010000440.1 GCF_012844305.1 Flammeovirga aprica JL-4 | reverse complement strand
GCTTTCCGCGTGTAGTTCAACAAGTACCGCCAGGAATATGCATTCTGAGACGCATGCTGTGGGTAGTGGCGATTTATCATCACTGCAAGCCTCTCAGGATGAATTTGAAACGATGGTCCGTAACCTGGACGTAAAGTCCCGTTTAATGGATCAGTATGCCAGCTGGAAAGGCGTGCGTTACCGCCTCGGCGGCAGCACCCGCAAGGGTATCGACTGCTCAGCGTTTGTGCAGCGCACCTTCCGCGAACAATTTGGTCTGGAACTGCCGCGTTCAACTTCTGAACAGCAGGAAACCGGAAAATCGATTTCCCGTGCCCAACTGCGTACAGGCGATCTGGTTCTGTTTCGCGCCGGCTCTACCGGCCGCCATGTCGGGATCTACCTCGGCAACAACCAGTTTGTTCACGCCTCCACCAGCAGCGGGGTGACTATCTCCAGCATGGATGAGCCGTACTGGAAAAAGCGCTACAATGAAGCGCGTCGAGTCCTGAGCCGCTCGTAAACTGTCCTCCACCGCCGCCGGTT
>NZ_JABANE010000044.1 GCF_012844305.1 Flammeovirga aprica JL-4 | reverse complement strand
ATCTCATGGAAGGAAAGCCAAAAGTTTATTTAAATATGGCTTAGAGAAACTTTCTCAATGCCTACAAAATAAATTTTATGAACAGCTAGAAATGCTGTTCAATCAATTTTTGTCATATACTTAGAATTGAATTACTTAAAGACTTAATCGGCTACAAACGGTTAAGTCTTTATTGTTATGATTCTTCCCCCATTCTCCTTTACTTTGCACCCAACACACATACAACTCCATATAATATAAAATGAACGAAGTTTTTACTTATGCCCTTTTGGCATTCACATCTTTCTTTACGCTGATTAATCCAGTGGGGATTATGCCGGTTTTTATGACCATGACTAATCAGCTATCTAAAGAGGAAAGAAGGAATACTGCACTTAGAGCCTCATTTATTGCCTTCTGTTTCCTTCTGTTTTTTGCACTGACAGGACAGTCACTTTTCAGATTTTTCGGAATCTCTATTGACAGTTTAAGAGTGGTGGGTGGTATGATTTTCTTTTTAGTAGGCTTTGATATGCTTCAAGCACGTTTAGGAAGTGTAAAAGTCACTAAAGACGAAATTCATGAATATGCAAAAGATGTTGCTATTACTCCTTTAGCAATTCCTATTATCTGCGGACCGGGATCGATTGCCAATTCTATTATTTTGATGGATAACGCAAGTGGAGATCCCATGAAAATTGGCGGTTTAATTCTTGCGATCACAGCGGTATTATTAATTACTTGTTTGAGTTTACTTTCTGCAAGTTCTATTATGAAAGTGATTGGTGAGACAGGCAATAAATTAATGCTTCGTTTGATGGGCTTAATTGTAATGGTAATGGCTGTAGAGTTTTTCTTTGCGGGAATTGGACCTTTGATTGAGCGTTTTATTATGAAGTAATCAATTTGTAATTTTTCAAGTCTATTGATTTTATACATAAAAAGAGGCTAATATCAATTTATGATTATTAGCCTCTTTTTTTAAAAAAAATTACTAGTGCTATTGTATCGAATAACCTTTACCCGTCATACACGCTGAAAAAGCCTTCTTAAAATTATCTGAAAGTGCTTTTTGTTGAGCAGCGGCTTCTTGATTATTATGGGCTTGCTCTACAGCATCACCATATTTTTTTGCTCTTCTTCCTCTCAAACCTCCTGCCACCGCACCTATTGCAGCACCTTTACCGGCATCACCGGCAATCGCACCTATTGTGGCACCCGCTGCGGCTCCTCCTGCAGCTCCCACAACCGCAGTACCATCTGCTGAAGTATCCGCTTTTTTAGCTTGAATTTGCGGAGGATTTATCGGGTCGTACCCTGTCTGCAGCATTGCCCATTTGTAGCATTCCAACTCATCTGCATCTTGTTTTGCTTGATCTTGACCTTGAGAGGGAAAAGCAAAAAGCCCCAAACCTTTCGCTATAGACGTTGTAGGTGTTGAAACGGTAGGCTGAGGTGGAGGAGACTGTTGTTTTTCCTTCTCTGCTGTGGATTGATCTATAGTATATGTAGTCTGACAAAATGCTACGATAGCAATCAGTTGAATAAAAAGGATTAATATTATTTTCTTCATGGAATAAATTTTAGCTCGCTTAAGAATTAAAGAGAAGTATCATCAGGATGGATATAAAAGAACCCAAGCTGCTCAAACGCATCTGCTTCATTGTAAAAAGTATAACTCTTTTTGATCTTACCTTTTTCAACCATATATACAGTATTAGCTAGTATTGTTACTATTTGTCCATTCTTGTATTCAATTTTAACTTGAGCCCAATTTGTAACCCATTCTCCCTGATTCTCTCCATCAGGTATATCTACAGATAGTGTTCTTGACTTCTGGTATTCTATACTTTAATAAAGGGTCTTCACGTTTTGCTTCCAATTTGCAACAGCAGATTTCTTCGTCACAGAATCCCCCACGGAGGGGCCTATACCTATATAATCTTCAGAAAGTAAATCCCCCATAACTTCAAATTCTAAATTTTCTACGGAAGAGATATAATCATTGACAAGTTGAATGTTATTTTGAGTACTGCCTTGCTTACAGGAAAAAATAATAAATAAGGCAAAGAGAAATATAAATAGTTTTTTCATAAGTGTTTTGGGTTTTGCTTTTTTACCTCAGTATAACAATGGATTAGTTAAGGATTAATTTAAGTTATAATATTTTTCAATAAAATGTACCATCGATCAATCTAAAATTATCATACTCTAAAAATAAAAAACATGAACCTTCACTATAAATTTACAAGTAGAAAGTTCATGCTTAAAAGATTATGAAAAAACTAGGCTATTCTTTATTTTTCTCCAACCACTCCAATCTTCTCTCATCTGCAAGGTGCTTGATTTTAAACTCCTCAAAAGTAGCTTCAAAACCAGTTCCATCAGGGCTTGCTCCCATCATACCCACCATTACAGGTTTGTGATCTGGAAGGTAAGCTAGATTGCTCATTGTATATTTTTCCCCATCTAAAGAATAGAAAATCTCTACAGCATCTTGTCTTCGAATGGCTTTAATCCAAATTGATTTCGGTTTACCCTCCAAAGCTATATAATTCCATGAACTGTGTTCGTTCGTTACAACAGCACTGAAATTATAATCACCATCTACATATTCAATTCCTGTTTTGATCCAATGTTTCTCATCAATTCTCAGCATCAAACCCATTTGATCAAAACGTGTTTTATAAGCTCCAGTGATTTTCACAGAAACTTCAAACTCTCCACCTCTCAGTTCATATAAAAAAGGTCCATCATCCACTGTAAAGCCATAATGTGTTTTTCTCCAATAATCCGTTTGTGGCGTGACCTGCATCTTCAAAGTACTGCCATCAACACTCCATTTTTCTGGTGCGTTGAACCATTGCATTTTATTTAAATCCTGTCCCATAGTGAGTTGAATCGAGCCCAAGATCAAACCTAGGCCTAGTAATAACTTTTTCATTTTAATGGCATTAATAATTGTTCCCATCAATTTAAGAAAGTAATTTTTTTTAGGACTGAGTTTTAAAAATATTAGGACAAAAAAACAGGTGTACATTGTTGCACACCTATTTATTCTTTATAAATCCATATTAGAGCATGTTTGGAATGTATCTTTTAAAAAGAGATATTTCAAATATGCTATTAGTTAATCAAAGATTGAAACTCTTGACTTCTCTCATTTATTTCCTCTTCTGACAATGACTGCCCTTGAAAACGAGGTGCAATTTGAATCTGCGTATGCCATCCGCCACCTACTTTGTCAGCGTGAATACCATATGTATAAATTGTGATTTGATTCATATTGTCGACTGTTTTATCAAGGTCTTTTTCAAACAACCACTGCTCATCAGAAGCTTTGCTTTCTTTCCATCCTTCAGTAGCGGCAATTGTCGTTTCCAAGTTTTTGAGGTTATTGATCACATCATCTGAGTAACTCGCTCTTAATATGATTTCCACTCTTTCAAGTTTCCCTTCATCATAGATCGGTCTCATAAAAGCGTCCTGATCAAAAAACTTTACAACGTAATCTCCATTTGTCTCGGGTTTTCCATTTAATTCATTGACAATATAACTTTTCACCGCCTCATCGTCCATAGATAAATAAAGTCCTTTATAAATCATCACATGACTTTCCGCTTTTGCTTCAGCAGTGTTTGCAGACTTTTCATCCTCTTCTGGGTTATTAGATGCAAATGAGAACATAGAAACTAGGGCCAACGAGATTAATAATAGCTGTTTTTTCATTTTCGTAATTATTTAAAGTGAATAACTGTTTTACACTGTGTTATATACCTTACGGGAAAATGTCACCTTGTTTTTGGAATAAAATTGATAAATAATAATTTTTGAGTAATTTTAAGACACATTAAAGAACAAACTTTAATGTACTGTTTATTTATTCGTGTGTGACTTCTATGCTCCCCTTTATACACTGGGAATGAGTATAGTAATTTTTAAAAACAATTTTTTACTGAAATGAAAAAGTATTTATTTATCCTTGTAGCACTACTTGTAACATTGACATCTTTTGCACAAGATGGAAAACTCAACAAAAAGCAGAAAAAAGCGAAGCACTTCTCTGAGGCCCTTGCTGAAAAGTATAATCTTGACGAAGCAAAAACCAAAGAGGTTTATGAGCTGAAATTGACTCAGATGAATACATCTGGAAAAATCTCCAAGAAAAAGAAAAATGGAGAAATTACTCCTGAAGAAGCGAAAGCAGAAAACAGAAAGAACAGCAAGAGCACATCAAATGCATTAATGAAAATTTGTGGTGCTACAGATAAAAAAGCTTTTAATGCGGAATTAAAAGCTCTCAACCAAGAATTGAAACAGGTAAAATAAAGTAACCTCCAATTCTCTTAAAAATCCCCTTGTCAAACGCAGTGTTTACAAGGGGATTTTTTATTTATGTAACGTCCTTAAACAAAACCGTTATGAACTAATTTTGTCTTAGCACTTAATGAAGATAAAGTTTTACTATTCAATTATTCCTCAAAAGCAATCTCTTCTTCTTTTTCATTTATGAATGTGAGTAACTAATTTCTATTGATATTCTTTTTTAAAATAAATTGACAACGCTATACAAGAACATGTTTGAAATTTCATTGATTAAAAAGCATCCGTTTAAAAAAATAGTTGGCTGATCTTAACCAGTTAAAAAACCTCTACTATCTTAAACATGCCTTAAATCAAACATTTTCTTACTCTCAGTATGCTTAAGTACAAATTCAAAACTATCTAATACTAATTCTATTTATTGTTTTGCGATTACTTCCTTCAAAAAACTTTTAATAGAGTACTATTAATATGTTTTTTTAGCGTTGTACTCAAAAAAAATAAATTAGAATTAACTATGATTTATTTTTGACTTTGTACTAAAAAATAAACCTATAACTATTGCGATATTGGACTCTCAACTCACTATACTTAAAAACCTCTCCGAAGCCCTGATTATGGTCAATGAGGAGGGTGTAATAGAATTTGCAAATGATGCCATCACTGATGTACTAGGTTACAAGCCAAAAAACCTTATTGGAAGACCAATGTCCATTTTGATGCCTGAAAAAACAATTCATGGACATCAACGGAAATTTGACTCTTTTCTACAAAACCCTAAAAGAAGAAAAATGGGGAATACAGACCCTATTCGAATCAAACATCAAAATGGCAGTGTAATAAATGTCGAAATATCGCTAAGCAGTGTTGAAATAGAAGGAGCAAGAAAAGCAATTGCATTGATTGTTGACATTAACCGTTTCTTTAAATACAAAAATCCGTTGAAGGACAAACTAGAACTTTATTACTCACTGATTGAACACAATACCGATCATTTATTTCAGATAGACAGAGAATATAAAATTCAATATGTCAATCATGTTTCTCCTGGACTTACAAAAGAAGAAGTAATGGGAGCCTATTTAATTGATTTGCTACCTAATGATTACACTAAAGATCTAGTCAAAAATATTCTGACTTCTGTTTTTGAAACAGGGATTGCCAAATCATATAAAGTGGATTTCCCATCCCCTTTAGGCGCCCTTCATTATGACACTACTGTAACCCCTGTGATAAAAAATGGAGAGATTTTCCGTCTCAACTTGATCACCCGAAATGTCACTAATGACTACAACATCAAAAAACAGCTCATTGAAAGAAAAAACTTTATTGAGAAAATAGACCTCAACTCCATCAATGGTATCTATATCTATAATTTCCAAACGGCAACCACAGAATACACCAACTCCAAATACACCGAAATATTTGGTTATTCACGTGAGGAGATCAATAAAATGACCACAGATGATTTTATTTCTCTATTTCATGTTAGTGACAGAGAAAATGTAATCGAGCATCTTAAAAAGGTTCGTCATTCCAAAGAGGGACAATTTTTCACCTTGGAATATAGAATTAAATCTAAAAAAGGAGATTGGGTGTGGTGTTTATCTCGAGACAGTGGATTTGAATATAATGAGGAGGGTAAGGCCACTTCTTTTATAGGTGCATTTGTTGATATTACTCAAACCAAGAAGATTGAACTGGAGTTGCTCCAGAAAAATAAAGAAATTGAAAATTTTGTGTATCACGCCTGTCATGACATCAAGTCTCCTATTAATAGCATTTCACAACTGATAGATTTATCACTTGAGGACAGTAAAAATAAGGAGGAACTTGAAATTGTAGATAAATCAATAAAGCGACTGAGAAATCTTGTAGTCTCATTATTGGACTTCGGTAATGAAAGTATTTTCAAGAAAACGGAATATGTAGCACTTGATGATTTAGTTGATAATGTCCTTGACGATCTTAAAACAGACATTGACGCTTCTTCTAGCCGAATTGAGAGAAAAAACGAACTCCCTGAAATCAATTGCTATAAATTAGGAATGTATCAAGTATTTCTAAATTTGATCTCTAACGCTATAAAATTCAGAAATAGAATCACCACTCCTGTCATTACCATTAAGGCACAATCTCAAGTGCAACATTGGAAGTTTACTGTAACTGACAATGGTATTGGTATTAAAAACGATAAAAAGGATGCTATTTTTGATGCCTTTACTCGTCTGCACTCAGAATATGACGGTAATGGTTTAGGACTTGCCAACTGCAAGAAAGTGATAAGCAGACATGGCGGAGACATTTGGGTGGAGAATAATAAAGAAGGAGGAAGTACTTTTATTTTTACAATATCAAAAGATCTTGATAAGCTTTCTGATCAATTAGAAATCAAGAATACACAAGCTGAAGAACATACATTATAGCTGAAGTAAGTACAAAAAAAGGAATGAAAATTAATCGCTTTTCATTCCTTTTTTCTATTTAAGTTCTAAAGAACTCTATCATAAAAACGAGAATTTTACATCCCCTTTTTTCTGCAACTTATCAACTCTCAGGGAAAGTGTGTTTCTTTTCATACTCAGAATAATAGAATTTTGTATTTCTAAATATGCTGAAGTTCAGAGAGACATAAAATACATTTCCTGACAACTGATTATAATTCATTGTTGTACCCACCATTTTAGACTGTCCTTCACCCCATGATGAGTTGAAGTAGTTATTAAGGTAGTACTTCATTTTCAAGTTTGTTCCATAAGGAAACTGAATTCCAAACATCAAACTATGTTGCAGATTTACACGGTCTGTAAACCAAACAGAAAACTTATCTTGCTTTCTTTCAGATACAAAAGTTTTTTCTTTGTATTGAAATGGTGCTTCAAATTCATATCCAGCATAAAAAAACATACCATGGAGATTGCCAAACTTAATCCCCACTGGAATACCCAAATTATAAGTTCTCACTTTTTTACGAACTGGGCCATCCACTTTTGTTTTATCAATATAAGCATCAGGCACATCAAAAATCATCCCTACGTTTCTGATCCCCAAACCTGTGAATAATCCGAAGTGAGGGCTAAAATCAATATTTACTAAAGACTGCCAATTGAAAACAGGTGCAAAACGAACCACACCACTATTTAATTCCTGACCATCTATTTTAAGGCCGGTATTTCCAGAAAGAATAATCTCTAACCCTCCTGTAACATACACATCCGCTTTTTTTCTCTTCTCACTTTGAGCAAAAGTTATAGCACTACTGATTAAGAAGATAGAAGTAAAAAATATGAACTTGCGTAAATTGAGCATAAAAATTTTGAAGTAATGTTGACACTAACCGTATGTTTAAAACTCCTCATTTTCTTGGTTTAATATATTCTAAACATACGCTTACAAATGTGTGAAAATTAAGATTATTTTCACACTAAAAGTAAAGTTAGGATAAATAATAGGATTCCATACCATAACTGACCACAAAAAAATGAATAGTTAATGAACTATTATTCAAGCATCAAATTTCTATTAATTCTTTCCACAATAGACGTTTAGCTTTTATTAACACCATTATTAATCAATGATAACACTCTCATAACAAATTGTTTATAATAAGATGTGGATTTCACGTAAATAATTGATACCTTTGCCCACTGTAAAATTTTTGCATTCGAGAATTAATAGTATCGAACGTTAGACGCATTTAAATTAAAATTTAAGTAAATGCCTACTATTCAACAACTTGTTAGAAAAGGAAGAAAGAAGATTGTTTTAAAATCTAAATCTCCTGCATTAGATTCATGCCCTCAACGTAGAGGAGTATGTACAAGAGTTTATACTACTACGCCTAAGAAGCCTAACTCGGCGATGCGTAAAGTAGCAAGGGTTCGTTTGACTAACGGTAAGGAAGTCAATGCTTATATCCCAGGTGAAGGACACAACTTGCAAGAGCACTCAATCGTTTTGATTCGTGGTGGTCGTATTAAAGATCTTCCTGGTGTGAGATATCACATCGTTCGTGGAGCACTTGATACTGCTGGTGTTGAAGGACGTGGTCAACGTCGTTCTAAGTATGGTACTAAGAAACCTAAGAAGTAATAGATACCTACTTACTTAAAAAATTAATTAAAGTCCAAGTCCTGAAGCAAAGACAATTTTGTCAGTAAGGGCATCTCTTAAATTATTTATTCTTTAGAGAAATGAGAAAGGCAAAACCTAAAAAGCGCTACGTATTACCAGATCCTAAATTTGGTGATACTATGGTAACAAAATTCGTTAACAACTTAATGGTTGACGGAAAGAAAAGTATTGCATACAGCATTTTCTACAACGCGTTAGAAATCGTTGAGCAAAAACTTTCAAAAGAAGGCGAAACTGTTGACGCATTAGACGTATGGAAGAAAGGTCTTTCTAACGTAATGCCTGCAGTGGAAGTTAAAGCTCGCCGTGTAGGTGGTGCTACTTTCCAAGTGCCAGTAGAAGTACGTCCAGATCGTAAGCAATCTTTAGGCATGAAGTGGATGATCACTATGTCAAGAAAGCGTAACGAGCGTACTATGAAAGAACGTTTAGCTGCCGAAATCATTGCTGCTTCTCGTGGAGAGGGTGCTGCAGTGAAGAAAAAAGATGATACTCATCGTATGGCAGAAGCAAATAAAGCATTTTCACACTTTAGATTCTAATAATCCGTGGCTAAGAAGATCCATCTTTCGCACCAAAGGAACATCGGTATCATGGCTCACATTGATGCTGGTAAAACTACGACTACAGAGCGTATCCTTTATTACACAGGTAAATCTCACAAAATTGGTGAGGTACACGACGGAGCTGCTACTATGGACTGGATGGAGCAAGAGCAAGAGCGTGGTATCACTATTACGTCTGCTGCTACAACCACTACATGGAACTACCCTACTGAACAGGGTAAGGCTACTCCAGCTTCAGAAGAGTACAAAGTAAACATCATTGACACTCCTGGTCACGTTGACTTCACAGTAGAAGTAGCGCGTTCACTTCGTGTACTTGATGGTGCTGTAGCACTTTTCTGTGCCGTATCTGGTGTAGAACCTCAATCTGAAACTGTATGGCGTCAAGCTGATGACTACAAGGTACCTCGTATCTGTTTCATCAACAAAATGGACCGTGCTGGTGCAGATTTCTTGAAAGCAGTGAAAACAATTGAAGAGAAATTGGGTGCAACTCCAGTTCCTTTACAATTACCAATCGGTGCTGAAGAAGGTTTCAGAGGTGTTGTTGACTTGATTACAAACGAAGCTATCGTTTGGAATGAGGCTGACCAAGGATTTACTTACGAAGTAATCGACATCCCTGCTGACATGGTTGACGAAGTTGCTGAGTGGAGAGAAAACCTTATCGAGGCGGTTTCTACTCACAATGAGGAGTTGATGGAGAAATTCTTCGAAGACCCAGATTCAATTACTGCTGATGAAGTTCGTGCTGCAGTTCGTAAGGCTGTTATGAACATGGAATTCTCTCCAGTAATGTGTGGTTCTGCATTTAAAAACAAAGGTGTTCAAGCACTTCTTGACGCTGTTTGTTCTTACTTACCATCTCCACTTGATTTACCAGATACTTTGGGTACTAACCCTGAAACTGGTGAGCAGGAGACTCGTAAGGCAGATGCTTCAGATAAATTCTCAGCGTTAGCATTTAAGATCGCTACTGACCCATTCGTAGGTCGTTTATGTTTCTTAAGAGCTTACTCTGGTACTTTAGAAGCTGGTTCGTATGTATTGAACATGCGTACTGGTAAAAAAGAGCGTATCTCTCGTTTGATGCAAATGCACTCGAACAAGCAGAATCCAATCCCTCAAGTTGAGGCAGGTGATATCTGTGCGGGTGTAGGTTTCAAAGACATCAAAACTGGTGATACTCTTGTTGAGCTTGGTGCTCCAATCGTATTAGAAGAGATGGTATTCCCTGAGCCGGTAATCGGTATTGCTATTGAGCCTAAAACAAAAGGTGACGTAGATAAATTAGGTATGGCTATCGCTAAACTAGTAGAAGAGGATCCAACGCTTACAGTTGAAACTGACCACGAAACTGGTCAAACTATCTTAAGAGGTATGGGTGAGCTTCACTTAGAGATCATCATCGACCGTCTTAAGAGAGAATTCAACGTTGAAATCAACGAAGGTGCTCCTCAAGTTGCTTACCGTGAGGCTATCAAAGGTTCTACTGAACACAGAGAGACTTACAAGAAGCAAACAGGTGGTAAAGGTAAATTCGCCGATATCCAATTCGAACTTGGTCCAGCTGAGCCAGATGAGGATGGTGTTGTTAAGCCAGGTCTTCAGTTTGTTGACGAAATCAAAGGTGGTGTAATTCCAAAAGAATTTATCCCAGCTGTACAAAAAGGTTTCGAAGCAGCTATGGGCAGCGGTGCTTTAGCAGGTTACCCAATCGACGCAATGCGCGTTCGTTTATTCTACGGTTCTTATCATGATGTCGATTCAGATGCTTTATCATTCGAATTAGCAGCTAAATTAGGTTTCAAAGCGGCTTCAAAATCTTGTCAGCCAATCATCCTTGAACCTATCATGGACGTTTCTGTAGTTACTCCAGACGAATACACTGGTGCGGTAATCGGTGATATCAACAAGCGTCGTGGTCTTCCGAAAGGACAAGAGATCTCAAACGGTGCAGTTGTAATCAAAGCTGATGTACCTTTATCAGAGTTGTTCGGTTACGTAACTGACCTTCGTACTATTACTTCAGGTCGTGCATCGGCTTCATTAACTTTCTCTGAGTACAAAGAAGTACCAAGAAACGTTGCTGAAGACGTAATTGCTGAAGCTAAGAAGTAATTATAAATTGTCAATAATCATAAACTTCTGAATCTACAACGGTAGATTCAGAGTTTATGAAATATATAATCCGCTAGTGGACGGCTAGCATCATAACAAAAGATATGACACAAAAAATCAGAATCAAGCTTAAGTCATACGATCACAACTTAGTAGACAAGTCTGCTGGTAAAATCGTTGAAGCTGTAAAGAAAACAGACGCTGTAGTTGCAGGTCCTGTACCTCTTCCAACAAAGAAAGAAAAATTCACTGTTCTTCGTTCACCACACGTTAACAAGAAATCACGTGAGCAATTCCAACTTTGTACTTACAAGCGTTTGATCGACATCTTCTCGTCTTCTCCAAAGACAGTTGATGCTTTGATGAAGCTTGACCTACCTTCAGGTGTTGACGTAGAGATCAAAGTCTAAGTTCAATAACTGATCATACAAATAACCCCCATGCACTTTTTGTACATGGGGGTTGTTTTTTATCAATAAAATGAAGTCTGATTCAACTCTTCTGCTACTTTACTCTTTTTCTCGAAGTAAAATTTTCTCTCCCTCTAACATAAATTCTAAAGAAACCTGAGAACAGATCTCTGTCAATGCACTTTCTATACTACTACTCTGAAAATCTCCCGTGAAAATTAAATCCAAAGTATGTAATTCATGCTCAATTACAACTCCAAACTGCTTTTCCAAGTCCTCTATCACCATCACAATTGGAGCTTCAAAGTAGGAGAAATTACCTTCCACCCATTTAGTATGCAAAAGACCCCTTTGGATAGGTGCAGATAGATCAGTAGAGAAAGTCTCCAACATCATACCGCTCTCAAGTGACATTAATTTCTTGTCTGCACTATGTTCTTCAATATATAAAATAGGCGATTCCCCTAAGTTTGTCAGTTGAAAAATGTGTTGGTCATCTCTTAAGTCAAACTGACTTCCATCGTGAGCAAAAACCACCGTTCTATCTGTTTTCACCTCGAAAGTACGGTTTTCACCTCCATCATCATTCACATAAAACTGTGCATGACCATCAAGGTAGATTTGCCTGTCAAAACCCGCTTTTAAAAACTGTACAGAAGATCCTTTTTTAAGCATGGCTACCGATCCATCAGGAAAAGTATATTCCAACGTTCCATCATTAGAAGCCACTTGCTCTATATCATTGGAAAAGAACCATAAAGTATAAATCCCAACCAATACACCCACTACAGCAGCAACTCTTGTCATGGTTTTTGAGCTCAAAAGCTTTTCAAAAACATTTGGATTATGTTCCACTTCAAAGGTATTCTGACGGATATTCTTCTGAACTTTCTCCCATGCTTCACTATGAGACATTTTTGATTCTGGGAGAGTTAGTTCATCGGTATAGTCTGAAATTTTTTTCAATAGCTTCTCGTCTTCATCTGATGATGAAAGGGACGCATTTTTCCCATCCTTAAAAGCATCGTTACCTTTGTTTATGAAATCATTTTCTGACATAATAAAAATCAAGAGTAGTTAAAATCGTAGTTAATCTATTTGTTAACATCTATTTACTTATACAAGTATAAATAAAAATACCCTACCTCAAACCCCTACATTATTAAATAGTTGATGCAAAATAGGTTATTTATCCTTATTAAACAGCAGAGTTATTGTAGCCTAGTAGTTTTAGGTACTTATGCAAAATAAAAGAGCCTATTGAAAATTCAATTCTTGAGAGAACTTTTAGCTTACTACTTATACACTTTAAAATTAATAATTGTAAATTGTAGAGTTGCATTTTTTAATGTAAATAGGTATTAATACCAACAAAATTTTTTGTATATGAATGATGTATGGTTCCAACTGATTCATAATGTCCAACAATATCTTTGGTGGTGGATTAGTGGACTTTCACTTTTTACCATTTTACTGTGGGTATATATTTATTTCCCATTCGAAAAAAAGAAACCAATCAGCGATAGTGAATTAGATGATCTATTTAAAGAACTAAAGCACTCCAAAGACAGCGTATTAAATGTGCTGGAAAATTATCAGGATATTTTAGACGCTAAGGAGAAAGAGCTCAAGGATTATGATGCTAAGATTGAAGACAGGGAAAATCACCTACTTCTGATCTCAGACCTGCCCGAAGAAATTGAGCTTGAAATAAAACTGAAAGAAAGAAAACATAATCAGAAAATGCTCCTTCTGGGATCTGCCATTGGAATAGTTCTCGGAGGTATAGGAGTCTGGATTTTCCTTAATTGGGAACGTGTGTTTCAATTTATATTATAAATACCTCATCAAATAAGTCTCTTAATTTTGTCCAGGTATCTCATCACCAAATTAGTTAACTAACAAATAACATGTCTAAGAAAACAATTATTGTCTCTAATCGACTTCCCGTTACTGTTAATAAAAACGCAGAAGACGGTTCGCTTAGCTTTCACCCAAGTTCAGGAGGATTAGCAACAGGTTTAAGCACAACTTACAAGCAAGGGGGCAACTTATGGATTGGATGGCCTGGTACGTACGGCCATGATGATCAGGAAAAAGTACACATAGAAAAAGAGCTGAAGAAAGACAATATGGCTCCTGTGTATTTGACTAAAGAAGATGTCAATAAATTTTATGAGGGTTATAGTAACAAAACTTTATGGCCTCTTTTCCATTATTTCACAGAATATGCCACTTACGAAAAAGAATTGTGGGACTCTTATATTCATGTGAATGAACTTTTCTTACAAGCCATTTTAGAGCATGCTGAGCCTGAAGATACTATTTGGGTACACGATTATCAGCTGTTATTATTACCTGGTATGCTTAGAGAGGCATTGCCGGATGCTACAATTGGCTTCTTTAATCATATCCCTTTTCCTTCTTATGAGATTTTCCGTTTACTCCCTTGGAGAGAGGAAACTTTAGAAGGTGTACTAGGTGCAGATTTGATTGGATTCCATACTTATGACGATATGCGACACTTTTTAAGTTCGGTGAACCGTCTATTAGGTTATGACAGTTCATTGGGTCTTGTAAAAGTGAAAAATAGATTAGTTTCTGTAGATGCGTTCCCAATGGGTATTGACTACGATAAGTTTGAACAAGCGGCAGATTCTAGTAAAACAAAACAAAAAGTTATCGCTTACGGTGACTTATTAAGTAAGAATAAATCCATCCTTTCGATTGACAGACTGGATTACAGTAAAGGAATCAAACACCGTCTATTGGGTTTTGATAAATTCTTGTCAAAATATCCTGAATACCAAGGTGAGGTTTCTTTGATTTTACTGGTAGTTCCATCAAGAGACAAAGTAGATCAGTATCAACATCTAAAAGAAGAAATTGATACATTGGTTGGTAAAATTAATGGTAAATATAGCCGTATGAATTGGTCTCCGATTCATTATTTCTATAGATCATTTAGTTTTGATGGATTATCAGCACTTTATAAAGCTTCTGATGTTGGGCTTGTAACACCACTTCGTGATGGTATGAACTTAGTTTGTAAGGAGTACGTTGCAAGTAAAACGGATCAGCAGGGTGTACTTATCCTTAGTGAAATGGCTGGAGCGGCCAAAGAACTTTCAGAAGCAATATTGATCAACCCTAATGATGAAAATCAGATTGTTGAAGCGTTGCACAATGCACTCACTATGCCTGAGGAAGAACAGCGCAGCAGAATGAAAGAGATGCAGAAGAAAGTAAGACGTTACAATGTGCATCGTTGGGTAGAGATCTTTATGAATCAGCTCGACAATATTAAAGAAAAACAAATGGCGATGAATTCTCGCCTATTGCCTAAAAAATCTCAAGAAAGAATGCTTGAAAAATATGAAGCAGCATCTAAACGTATCATTTTCCTTGATTATGACGGTACGCTAAAAGGTTTTGCTGCAGACCCACAATCAGTATCTCCAGATCAGGAATTAAAAGAAATTATGGCCAGTATCACTGCTGATCCTAAAAACAGAGTAGTGATTATCAGTGGCAGAGACAAAGAAACACTAGAGGCTTGGTTTGCCGACTTTAAAGTAGATATCATCGCTGAACATGGTATTTGGTTGAGAAGAGGTGATCAGGACTTCGAAATGATTGACAATTTAAATTCTGATTGGAAATCAAAAATCAGCAGAATGCTAGACCGCTATGTTGATAGAACTCCAGGTTCTTTTGTAGAAGAAAAAGCTTTCTCTATTGCATGGCATTACCGTAAGGCAGATGCTGACTTTGGTGATTTAAGAGCAAATGAGCTTGTTGGCAACTTAAATTACTTGGTTTCTAACATGAACCTTCAAGTAATGCACGGAAATAAAGTAGTGGAAGTGAAAAGTCAGGATGTCAATAAAGGAAAAGCGGCGGTTAAATTCCTTGCAGACGACAAGTACGATTTCGTTTTCGCTGCAGGTGATGATGTAACGGATGAAGATACATTCCTAGCAATGCCTAAAAAGTCTTATACTATTAAGGTGGGAATTGGTGCTTCGGCGGCAAGATATAATCTTAAAACTGTGGCTGATGTAAGACAGTTACTGACCACTTTCGGGAATATCAAATAAGCAGTTGAACATTTAAAATTGTAAAACTGTTTAAGTCCTGAAAATAAGGCAAAAAGAAAAGGCTAGTATAATAATGTACTAGCCTTTATTTTTTTGTACTTTCCTAAGAATTCATCTTTTCTTTATGGATGCGATTATGAGTTCCTAAAAAAAGGAAAAATACGTTAATAAAACACGCAAAACATAACCTTAAACGTGCAAGCCCGTTAAGCTATTATGTAAGTAAATAATAAATGTCAGATGAATAGAAGAAGAAAGGAAAGAGGAGTTGTATTTACTTGCTTTATTATACAGTCGATTAATTAATGTCAGAGGAATAGACTGAAAAGAGACTGTTTACAAATAGATACGAAAAAATATTTTACTAAAAATTTCTATTAATCAAAAAAGTCGATAGTAATTGATAGTCGAATATTCAAAAAATAAGTTTAGCGAAATGAACAGATTGAAGAGGAGTTGAAGTAACCCTTTACCTTATAGGTAAAGGGTTCTTTTTTTCTTCAATCTTGATGACTCAAAGTAACGACTAAAATTTCAATATTCCAAGATTCATTAACAAAAAAAGTAAATGAAAATCAATATTGGCATTATTCATACGTGATTTTAACATTTACCCCCACAGGATGACTAATGCATGTTAAAATATCACCACTATTTTTCTCTGCTTCTGATAAAACTGAAGTTTCCCCCATTTCTACCTTGCCTGAAGTACATTTAGCACGGCAAGCCGTACATACACCATTTTGACAAGAATAAGGAACGTCTAAACCTTCTTCCAAAGCCGCTTCCAAAATAGTTTGGTTAGCCGCCACAAAAACACTGTGTTCTTCACCGTCTACAGTCAGCAAGATATTTTCAGACGAAACATCATCACTATGATCACTTCCTGATACTGGTGTGAAACTTTCTTTATAAATTTTTGAAGCTGGAATTTTATTTCTCTTCAATGCACTTGTTACTGCATCCATCATACCGTCAGGACCACATAAATAATGCTCTGAATTGGCCAATGATAATCGGTTCATAATATTAATAGCCACTACATCGTCAATTCTGCCTGAAAAACCGCCCCACTGTGTGGAAGGTCGGCTCAACACATGCACTACTTCTAATCTATCCTGAAACTTCTCTTTTAGTTCTTCGAGTGATTTTTTGAAAATAATAGACTCTTCATTTCTATTACCGAACACTAGCGTGACTTTTGATTTAGGTTCAAAAAACAAACAACTTTTCAACATAGAGAAAAGTGGTGTTATGCCTGAACCTGCTCCCCAAAGTACCACATGTCGTTCTGTTTCCTTGCTGGGTTCATAAACAAACTGTCCCATTGGTTCCACCACTTCCAGCATATCTCCCATTTTAATGCTATTATTAAGGTGATTGGAAACTTTTCCATCAGGAATTCTTTTGACCGTAATATCAATAGTAGCGTCAAGGTGTGGAGCAGAAGACATAGAATAAGATCTTCTCAGTTTTTGTCCTTGTACTTCTGATATCACAGTTAGAAACTGTCCTGATTGATATTGGACTTTCTTAAAGAGTGGTTGTTTTAATTTTATAGTGACTGTATCAGAAGTTTCTTGAACTACTTCTTTTACTTTGAGTGTAATTTGATTCATTGTATAAATTTTTATTGCTCCTTACAATAGTGCATTTTCTGCTAAGTATATAGACTTGAGTATCCGTATACTTAATTTAAAATATAATAATTATAAAAGTAAGGCATTTTTAAATTGTATTAAGAAGTTCATGTTTAAGTCTTCCTATTTTTCTATTATTTTTATTTTTAACTACGAAACATGAGTATTTGTTCTCAAACAATTCATGTATTATAATTGACAGATATCCACCTGATTTTAAAACTTGCAATGCGACACTTACTTCATTTACTAATACTTTCACTTATATCATTAACTGCTTTCGGACAAAAAGCCGATTACATTCCAACAGAATATATCCTAGAAGTAGTTCCAGATTCGAGTATGCATATTGATGGTAAAACCAACATCAATACTTTTGACTGTATTTTTAAAAACAGCATAAAGAGCAACTTGACGTTAACGCAAAATATTTTTAATGAGCTCACCGAAGTACAGCATTCCGGTCTGGAATTTTGTGTGACTTGTTTTGACTGTGGCATTGCCTTGATGAACAAAGAATTTACGGAGCTATTATATGCGGAACAATACCCTATTATAGTGATGAAACTGCTCTCTATGTATATTTACCAAGGAGAAGACAAAACCATCAAAGGAAAAGGAAAAGTGAGTATGATTATCGCTGGTGTGGAAAGAATTGAGGACATTACCTACTCTGTACCTCATTCTGAAGGTAAAAACTTTCAGATTATAGGAACAAAACAAATCAATATACTTGACTACGGGATTACTCCTCCCAAAAAAATGATGGGAATGGTCAAAGTAGATCAGCATATTGATGTGAATTTCAACTTCAAGTTTATAGTGGATGACCACTAATTTTAGTTAAGAGTTAAGAGTGAAGAATTAAGAAAAATAGTTCGTAAAGTGGTTTTTATGATGGTTTTTGAACCATAACACAGGCCACATTCTACCCCACTTCTTCACTTTAAAAAACTCCATTTCCTTAATAAGTTTCCATGGTTTTGGAGGTAAGCTCGGCATGTTGGTTACCTTTTTTATAGATGTACCTATAGCCGTAATCTCCCTTACCGAAAAATACCACCACGGCTTCTACTTTTTCTTCCTTCTCAACATCATGATCTGATTTCAGTTTTTTGATATTAGAGTAATTCAGATCTTCCTCAAAAGAGATTTTAGTGTGAAACATAAAGGCTTTTCTTTTGGCAAAGTTTACATATTTACCGCTGTATACTTCTTTTGAACGCTCATAAAAACCTTGACCGAATTCGGCAAAATCTCCTGCTCCACTCCAATCAATCGCTTTATCTATATCATAAACATCAAAGTAGCTTTGGTGCGTCTTATATCTTTTCAACAGCCCTTTATGCTTTAGTTTTTCTTCAAAATCAATTTCATCCACATCAAACGTTTCAATGGCTTTAAAACGCACTCTGAATTCCTGATAATCGATGACAATCAATTTATTTTCTTCAACTTCCTCCGGTATTTCTTCTATGACTGTCTCTTCCACTTCTTCCACCAATTCTAGTTTTTCATCTGTTATTTCCAATTCTACAGATTTTTCTTCCAGTCCTTTCACTTCAATTTTCGGCGTTTCCAGTCTTGGACTTTCATTCATTGGTTCATCAATCACTTCTTCCTCTACTTCCTCTTCATCATCGTCATCAAAAAAGTCGAAATCAAAATCAAAAAATGTATCATCGGTTTCTGTTTCAGTATCTTCTTTTTCTGAACAAGAAAAACACAATAAACTCAAAATCAGGAATAGGTATAGCTTTTTCATTGGTGTAATCTTCTTTATATTAGTGGCGTATAAATCTCGAAACTAACTCACTGCTAAAAAATGATTCATAACGCTCCTTTTTTCAAAATTAATATATTTCTTATTCTAGGTATACTGTTTTCCTCTTTATTTGAAAAACAGCTGATTGGGAATACCTATCTGATTGTCCTCACCCTATTATTTTTTGTGCTTATTGCCTTTTTACAATGGAAAAATACACCTACAGTTTTAACCACTGCACTTCTTTGTACAAGTGTATTCCTTATAGGTTTTTCTACTTTCCAATTTCAGAAAACGAATAATATACTACCAAAACACAAAGGCGTTTACCTTGAAATAACAAAAGTGCTTTCTGAAAAAGAAAAAGTGAAACGCTACCTCACTAAGGTGATAAGCATAGCAGATGAAGGGCTTCAATCTACCAATGCTAAAGCCTTGCTGACGTTCTTTGGGAAAGAAAAACTATCACCTCACAGTATCGTTTTTGTACCGACTTCACTACACTCCATCTCCAAAAATCAATTTCCTTTTATGTATGATTACAGTGATTATCTGCTTAACAAAGATATTCACTTCAAAGTATCTACTAATACTTTAGAAATCATTGAAAACGTCTCCTATTCATTTACTTTCAGAGATATGATTCAAAAAAGAATAGAACAAATTTTCCCTTCGGCACTGTATGGTATTAGTGCTTCTTTATTGATTGGAGATAAAAGTTATCTTCAAAAAGATGAATACCAACTTTTTCAGCAAACGGGAAATATGCATCTTTTAGCACTTTCTGGTATGCATGTGGGAATCATTGTCTTGATACTGGATTTGATTTTCTTCTGGAGGAAATATTTAAACATCAGAACAGCTCGGAAACTACAGTTGTTCTACTTACCACTTTTATGGTTTTATGCTTCTGTGGCAGGTTTCACACCTTCTATTTTAAGGGCTGTGAGTATGTTTTCAATTTTAATTATCGGCAAAGCACTATATCAGAAAGTCAACCTCTTAAACTTGCTCTGTTTTATCTCTTTCTGCTTTTTAGGATACGACCCTTTTTTATTGTTCGATATAGGTTTTATACTCTCTTTCACAGCAGTTTTATTTATCAGTGTATTTCCTTATTGGAAGGAAGTAGGAAAGCTACCCTATTGGAAAAAAGCAATTCTATCAATCATAATTGTTTCTATATTAGCACAATTAGGCACTATTAGTTTTACGGCTTATTTCTTCCAATACATCCCTGCATACAGCTTATTTTCTAGTATTCTGAGTGGCTTTTTCACTTCATTTATGATGTACACTGGACTGATGATTTTAGTCTTAGATGCATTGCAAATACCATTAGACTGGTTGATTTGTAGCTATGAATTTCTTTATTTTTTATTTCAAAAATGGCTGTATTTATTTAAAGAACTTCCACAGCTTCCTTTGGTAAATATTGGAGCTACAACCGCTTTTTTATTGTGCATTACTATTTATATAAAACTGAACAATCGAAAATTAATAGGACTTCCAATCGTCTTAATGTTAATCACCTTGACGGTTCAGTATATAACTACTTATCATCAGCATCAAAAAACACTCTATTGTTATGCGACAAAGACGCCGGCCTTTAGTTTTATAGATCAAAGTCATATCTATTCTTTCCTATTAAGAGACAGTGTAAATGCTCAATTTGAATACGAAACAGTCATCAAAAAACATCAAGCACTTTTTCCATATCAAGAGACTCATTTTATAAATATGAATCAAAATAAAGAGGTAATGGAAATTCAACTAAACGATGGTTTAATTTTTCAATATTTAAAACCTCACTTTATTCTATCAAAAAAAGATTCAACACTACTAAAAATCAATCATTTACAATTAAAAAACCAACAAACAAGGATATATCCCCTTTATTAAATAATAATAAATAAGTATGTTAATTCTCTTTACAGTATCACTTAAAGCGTTATTTTTGTAGCCTAATCAAATAAATTGAGACATTGACATTAATTAAGTCTATTTCTGGTATTAGGGGAACTATTGGTGGATCTACTGAAGATTCATTAAACCCTATTGATGCAGCTAAATTTATCTCCACTTATGCAAAGTGGATCCTTGAAAACTCTGACAACAACAATAAAGTAGTATTGGGTAGAGATGCCCGTGTTTCTGGTGGATGGCTAGCCGACATCGTTTCAGGTACTCTTCAAGCTATGGGTGTTCATGTGATCAACTTGGGTCTTTCTACTACTCCTACTGTTGAAATGGCAGTGGAAATGGAAGAAGCTGCAGGTGGAATTATTTTGACTGCAAGCCACAATCCCGCTAATTGGAATGCCCTAAAACTATTGGACTCAAAAGGTGAATTTATTTCAGCTGAAGCGATGGGAGAAATCCTGAAAAATGCTGAGGAAGGCAACTTTGAGTTCGTAGATTACAAAAAAACTGGTAAAGTTACCCACGACGACACTTACATTGACAAACACATTGAGAAGATTTTGGCATTACCGATGGTAGATGTTGAAGCTATCCGTGCTAAAGACTTCAAAGTTGTAATTGACTGTGTAAACTCTACAGGTGGTATTGCTGTACCAAAGATTTTGAATGCTTTGGGCGTAACTCAAATTGAAGAGTTATACTGCGAGCCGAATGGTAGATTCCCTCACAACCCTGAACCACTTCCTGAACACATCACGGAGTTGAGTTCTACTTTGCAAAACGGAAACTATCACTTAGGTATTATTGTAGATCCAGATGTGGACCGTTTGGCATTCACTACTGAGGACGGAACTCCTTTTGGTGAAGAATATACATTAGTAGCTGTTGCTGATTATGTTTTAGAGCATAAAAAAGGCAATACAGTTTCTAACATGTCATCAACAAGAGCATTGCGTGACGTTACTGAAAAGCATGGCGGTACTTATACTGCGTCGGCTGTAGGTGAGGTAAACGTGGTGAAAATGATGAAAGATACGAACGCTGTAATCGGTGGTGAAGGTAACGGAGGTGTAATTCTTCCAGAACTTCATTACGGTAGAGATGCGTTAGTGGGAATCGCGTTATTCCTTTCTAAATTGGCGAAATTCAACGGTTCTGCCAGCATGTTGCGTCAGTCGTATCCTGATTACCATATTTCTAAAAATAAGATTGAATTGACTCCTGAGATTGATGTTGATCTTATCCTTCAAAAAATGGAAGAGAAGTATGCTAATCAACCAGTAAATATTTTGGACGGTGTAAAAATCGAATTTGACAAAGAGTGGGTTCACCTTAGAAAATCGAATACTGAGCCAATTATCCGTATTTACTCTGAATCTGCTTCAGAACAAACTGCTGAGCATTTAGCTCAAAAAATTATTTCTGATATCAAGGAAATTATTCAGTTCAAAGCTGAAGATTCAGATGCTTAAAACTAGAAAGAAAACAAGAGTTAAACTCCTAATAGTCTGACTGTTGTATCTTAATATATTATAATCAAGCGGGCGATCTTCACAGATTGCCCGTTTTTTGTCTTAAATTTGCACTTTGGAGTGTAAAACAACATAACTTTCACGTACACACAACCAATTCAAAATTAAACACGGCATGAGCATTTACTTAGATAGTGCAGCAAGTACTCAACTTGACCCGCAGGTAAAAGAAACAATGATAGCATCAATGGATACTGTGTTCGGTAATCCATCATCTACACACGCACACGGTAGAGCTTCTAAAGCAGAAATTGAGAAAGCACGTAAAATGATTGCTCAGAGTATCAATGCGTTGCCTTCTGAAATTATTTTCACTTCTGGCGGTACTGAGACGGACAATGCGGCTATCAAAGGTCTTGTTCAAGCTTATGGCCTGAAAAGAATTATTACTTCACAATTAGAACATCATGCTGTTCTTCACATCACAGAACATCTGGCAAAAGAAAATGATATTGAACTAATTTTCTTAGATGCTGATAAAAAAGGAAATCTTGACCTTGATCAGCTAGAAGCGCTTCTTGCTGAAAACGGAACTGAAACTTTAGTGACTTTGATGCACTGCAATAACGAGATTGGAAATATCTTGGATATTCAACGTGTAGGCGAACTTTGCAAAGCTTCAGGTGCTTATTTCCACTCTGATACTGTACAAAGTGTTGGGCATTTCCCGGTAGATGTGAAAGCATTGCATATCCATACCTTAGCAGGTGCAGCACATAAATTCCACGGACCAAAGGGTTCTGGTTTTATGTACATCAAAAAAGGCACGAAAATGCCTGCCTTGATTGAAGGTGGCGGACAAGAAAGAGAAGTTCGTTCGGGTACTGAAAACGTATGGGGTATTGTTGGTTTGGCAAAAGCATTGGAGATTGCTACAGCTGAAATGGACGCACACACAGCTCATATCAAAGAAGTGAAAGAGTATATGAGAGGTCAATTGGTAGAACATATTCCAGGTATTGCTTTTAATGGAATGAGCGACGATCTTAACAACAGCTTATATACAGTGCTGAATGTTAGCTTCCCTCCTTCTAGCAAAAATGGAATGCTATTATTCGCCTTAGATCTTCAAAAAATCTCTGTATCTGGCGGTAGTGCTTGCAGTAGCGGTGCCACTCAAGGTTCTCATGTAATTGCAGGAATCGGTGGTGACGCTGATAGAACTTCAGTACGTTTTTCTTTCTCGAAATACAATACAAAGGAAGAAATTGATACCGTTATCGTTAAATTGAAAGAAATCTTGGATTTAGTAGAGGCTTAAAACTTTAGTATTTCCAGTGACAATATTTGAACACTCTACTGTGAAGTAGGGTGTTTTTTTATGCCTGATTTATTATGATATTCCTTTATTCTGAGCACTTAAGTTATCTAGCATCCTTTTTGATCTATACCCAAGCACATATAAACCTTATTTATGAATATGAAATACTACTTGCAAACTCTTGCATTATCAATTGCATTTGGCTTTACTTTATGCTTAACAGGTTGTCAGCTACAGGAAGATGATGAAAACCTGATCGACAAAGAGTCTCAGATGTCGGAAACTGAACAAGACACTTTTCAAGAAAACACTGAAGCGAGAACGATTTACAACAACGTTGACGCTATTGCAGATAAAGCACTTGCTGCATTAGATGCTTCTTCTCAGCGATTGGCTTCAGCTACAAATGAAATCACAGACAGCGGCATTGCCGGTTGGGATATTCTAACGCTTAATCCGCATGTTTTTGTTAGAACAGATACCGTAGTGATTGATTTTGATAAAATTGATTCTAAAGATTACAACCCCAACTATGAGTGTTCGGGTAAAGTGATTGTGCATCGCAAAGACACTTTAAGAGAATTTTCTGTGACTTTCTCTCACACAGTCACTTTTGAAAATTATACTGTAAACAATGTGAAAGTGGAAGGAGTAAGAACTCGATTAATGGAAAAAGAGCTGAGTGGATGGACTGGTATCGGTGAGATCAATTCGTTAGCTTTTGAAGTGAAAACGGAAGGTGGAAAAATGACTTATCCTGACGGAACTATACATACAAGAAATTCTTCTGAGACTATTACTGTGGATTTCCCTATTACATTATCTCCTGAATTTGTCGTTTCTAATTTAGAATCAAATGGTATTACCCGAAGTGGCAATGCATATTCTGGAAAAAGTATTAGCGACTTAATCGTAAAGGAAAATGTAGCTAGAATCTGGTATATCTCCGAAGGAGAAATGGCATACAATACTGACAATATTGATTTTACGGTGGATTATGATACTGGAAAATCAAGTACAGCTCTGTTTAAAAAAGATGGTTTCTCTTTTGAATTTGTGATTAACTGGCTTTCATTTGAAGTAGAAGGTCTAAACAATTAATCAGATAATTTTAATTGTGTAGCTGCTTAATAAAGAAAGTCCACCTCCATTGATTATGATCAGTGGTGGCGGACTTTCATAGTATATTAAGCAAATACAAGGGTTAGTTTAAAACACACGTAATTTTAATTTCAACTTCATCTCCCACTGTAAATGTTCCTGTTCCTTTACCCAAGTCATAATCCAAACGATTTATTTCTAATTCGCCTTCCAGATTAGATCCATTTTTGACAAAAGGTATTGAAACTTCTTTGGTTACACCATGTAGTGTTAGATTTCCTTTAGTAATATATTTGTTGCCATTTTTCACTACTTCATCAGATGTAAAGCATATTTTGGGGTATTTCTCAACATCAAAAAAGTCTTCATTTTTTAAATGATCATCTCTTTTCTCGTTGTCGGTATTTACAGTTGATGCATCAATACAAACATTAAATTCTGAAGAGGATAAATCATTTTCATCAAATTGAATACTGCCACTCATTCCATTGAAAAAGCCCTCAACAGAATTGACTTTGAAATTACTGATTGTAAAATCAATTTTTGAAGCTGAAGCATTGATTTCCTGAGCATACCCTTTGGTGATAAAAAGGCAAAATGAGGTTAATAAGATTAGGGTTATTTTATTCATCGTTCTTTATTTTATGTTATACCTTGCTCCAATTACTAATCCATCACTTACACCTCTGAATCTTTTATTTCCAGGTTGTAATTCGGTTGGTGTTTGAAATTCTGTGAAGGTATGAGCAAAACCTAACTTCGCTGACCACTTTTTATTGAAGTGATATTGTACATAGAATTCAGAGCTTAACATACCTGTATCATTTGCTCCAATAAGTAAAAGAGATGCATTGCCTGAAGAAGCTGTAGTAGGTTGGCTACTACCATTCCCTGTATAAACTGCATCTTTGTCAGCACCAAAAGTATAACCTACAGCATCGATATTCATACCCACTTCAAATTTGCTTTTGATACGGTAACTCAAAGAAATATAAAGGACAATATTCGACTGACTAGGAGATGCGATTGTCAATGTATCTTGCTTATCAGATTTCCCGAAATACTCAGGAGGAGCTGAGTAAAACTCTTTATTATCTTTTCCTTGGAAAAATGAATAGCGAACACCTGTTCCAAGAACAAATCTTTTCTTTTTCCCAAGTCCCCAAGAATGTCCAAGAGAAAGCGACCCTACAAAGTCAGAACTGATTTGTACTGTAGCATCAGCATATAAGTATTTTGAAGGTAATGTTTCAGTGTCCTGTGCATACAAGCATAAAGAAAAAAGGGAGATTACTAGGGTAAGTAATTGCTTTTTCATAGTAAAAGTTAAAGTTTGGTTCAAAAAATTATGTTACTGCAATGACTGTTCAGCGATAGTTTTGAACAGCATCATAATTAAGTCGTGTTTTTAGCACTTAACTGACAAAAAAAGTGAAAAATAAATTTCATTTTCATTCTCATTGAAAAATACCACCTACAAATGCAGGTGATATTTTTATATTATTTGATGTACTATTTACTTCCATCTATATTCTGATCGCCCTGCCAATTCATGCTCAATCTCCAACAGACGATTGTATTTTGCAATACGCTCACCTCTACAAGCTGAACCCGTTTTAAGGTGCCCTCCGTCCATTGCGACAGCAAAATCGGCTAAGAAAGTATCTTCTGTTTCTCCTGATCTGTGTGAGAGGAAATAACGCCACCCTGCTTCTCTACACATTCTCACGGCTTCTATGGTTTCTGTTACAGTACCAATTTGATTTAGCTTGATCAGACAAGAATTCGCTGTTTTTTTCTCAATTCCTTCTTTGATGTATTTGGTATTGGTCACGAAAATATCATCACCTACCACCTCAATTCGATCCCCATACTTTGCTGTGAATTTGGCAAAACCATCCCAATCTTTTTCTGCTAGAGGATCTTCCCAAAGAATAATCGGGTACTTGTCCAGCCATTCTCCTGTAAGCGCTATTAAATCATCTGAAGTCATTTTCCCTCTCCCTGACCAGACTAAATCATAATTATCTTTTAGGTTAGAGCAAAATGAATTGGCGGCATTATCCACCGCAACTGAAAGATCTTTTCCGGGCTTATACCCTGCCTTTTCTATGGCTTCAATAATTAATTCAATCGCGGCTTCATTACTCTCACAATCCGGAGCAAAGCCTCCTTCATCACCCACACTTGTTGCTAAGCCTCTTTCTTTTAAAATCCCTTTTAGAATATGGAAGGTTTCCGCAACATAACGTAATCCCTCTTTGAATGACGGTGCTCCATGAGGTACCAACATAAATTCTTGAAAGTCTACACTGTTATCAGCATGTTCTCCACCATTCAGAATGTTCATACAAGGTACAGGAATTCGAACGGCATTAGTTCCTCCCAAATATTGATATAATGGCAAATCTAAAGATTGTGCAGCTGCTTTTGCTACAGCCATAGAAACACCTAAAATTGCATTAGCTCCGAGCTTTGACTTATTGTCAGTCCCGTCTAATTCAATCATAGTGTAATCGATTTCTTTTTGTTGGGTGGCATCCATTCCTTCCAAGGCATCAGCAATAGTAGTGATTACATTTTCTACTGCTTTCTGTACCCCTTTTCCTCCATACCTTTCATCTCCGTCTCTTAGTTCTAGTGCTTCGTTTTGACCTGTTGATGCTCCTGAGGGAACGGAAGCATACGCTCTTGTTCCATCAAATAATTCTACATAAACGCGTACTGTGGGATTGCCTCTTGAATCTAGAATTTCAAGGGCGTAGATTGATTCAATTAATGTGTCCATAAATAGTTTAAGGGTTGAGTATTATTTCTTTATAAATTAAAAAGAAAAAGAATACCTATTGACACATTAAACTCATAAATTCAAACTCACATTATATTGAATATCAATTATATTACTATTATCCTATTCTAGTTCTCCCTCCGCTTTCATATACAATGATTTCAACCGATCCAATGTTTCTTGATTTGGGTTTTCCCACAATCCTCTTTGGATCGCTTCCAGCATTCTTTCCGACATATCTTTCAATGCCCACGGGTTATGTTGACGGATAAATTCTTGATTTTTTTGATTGAAAAGATACTCTTCTGTGATGCCTTCATACATAAAGTCTTCGATCAGATTAGTGGTAGCATCATAGGCAAAAAGGTAATCCATGGTAGCAGCCATTTCAAAAGCACCTTTGTAACCGTGATCTCTCATGCCTTCCATCCATTTTGGATTGACTACTCTTGAGCGGTATACTTTTAATAACTCCTCTTTCAGCGATTTGATTCTTGGCTGATCAGGGCGGGAATGATCACCAAAGTAAGTGGTCGGCATTTCTCCTTTCTCCAAGTTGACTGCCGCTGTCATTCCTCCTTGAAATTGATAATAATCGTCAGAGTCTAATAAGTCATGCTCTCGGTTATCTTGATTCTGGACCACCACTTCCACCATAGATAATCGTTTTCTGAAGGTCTCATGCGCTGACTTTCCTTCATTACGTCTTCCCGTATAGGCATATCCTCCCCAATTGATGTATACATTGGCAAGGTCTTCCTGATTCGTCCAGTTTTTCTCATCAATCAACCCCTGTAACCCTGCTCCATACGCTCCTGGCTTGGAACCGAAAACTCTATACAATGAACGTTCATGAGCCGTTTTTTCATCCAATCCTTCTTTCTCCCAATCCTCTTTTTCTTTCTCAAAACGGGCTTTAATTGGGTTCATATCATACGGTTCATCCAATTGAGCTACTTTCTCTACGGCGGAATTGAATAAGGAAATCACATCAGGAAAGGCATCTCTGAAGAAACCAGAAATACGTAATAAAACATCGACTCTCGGGCGTTTTAACTCTAATGTTGAAATAACTTCAAAATCCTTCACTCTACGATTGGCTCCCTGCCAAATCGGTCGGACGCCCAATAATGCAAAAGCTTGTGCTATATCATCTCCTCCTGTTCTCATAGTAGATGTTCCCCAAACGGAAATTGCCACTGAACTAGGAAACTCTCCCTCTTCCTGCAGGTATCTGTCAATGATATTTTGAGCACTTTTTACGCCCAAATCATAAGCGGATGGAGAAGGAATTGTTCTTGTATCTACGGAATAAAAATTTCTACCTGTTGGTAAAATATCCAATCGCCCTCTAGTTGGGGCACCTGATCCACCGGCAGGAATGTATTGAGCATTTAAGCCTTTCAGAAGATGGTCAATTTCATTCCTTGTTTTTAGTAAAGTCGGGATCGTCTTTTCTTTGATAGATGAGATTACTTTTTGTGTTTCCTCACCATAATTTCCTGCTTGTTGATTGATAATTCCTTCAATGATCGTCTTCGCTCTATTCTCCAAAACCTCTACTGCCTGACCAATCGTTCTGCATTCTACACCCATGATCGTTTGCTTTAATGCCGTTTCATAAGCAGTATCCAATGGATCAAATGCTAATTTCAGATCAATGGCTAAGGCTTGTAAAATACTCTTGGTTTCTCCTTGTGGTAAGCGATGCAATGCCACCAACATATCCAAAAACTTTTCTTCTTGTGGGAGCAAACCGAAAATATGGAGTCCTCCTCTAATTTGAGCTTCTTTTAATTCACATAAATAGCCATCGATCACCTCCAAAAGGGCATCAATATCTTTTCCATCTTCATTCAAATCCACTCTCAAATGAGTTGTATTGACAAGGTTTTCAATTTTCGATTTAATCAAATTGGCTCTCTTGGGATCAAGTAAAGCCGACTCATAAAACTCATCAATCAATAATTCCAATTGAAGCAACTCACCGTAATTTTCAGCCCTTGTCATCGGTGGAATTAAGTGGTCTAAGATAATGGCATGATTACGCCTTTTGGCTTGTGTTCCTTCTCCTGGGTCATTAATAATAAAAGGATAGAAATGTGGAATAGCTCCCAAAATAGCGGCAGGAAAACAAGATTCCTTCGACAGTGCTACCCCTTTCCCTGGCAACCACTCCAAGTTGCCATGCTTTCCAACATGAATAATGGCATCGGCACTAAAGTAATTTTGCAACCAAATATAATACGCCAAATAAGCGTAAGTCGGTGGTAAATCAGGAGAGTGATACGTGGCTTGCAAGTCGATATTATACCCTCTATTGGGTTGAATACTCAAGAAAATATTGCATAGTTGCTTTCCTGGAATTAGAAAATAACCTTCTTTGTAATTCGGTGATTTTGATGGGTGTCCCCACTGTTGTTCTACTTTCTCTCTTAATGTAATGGATAGTTGGTTGTAGTGGGTGTAAAATTCTTCTTCTTTGATTTTAATTTCAGCGGATTTATAAGAGAGTGATTCCAGTTCGTTGGTGACATTTTCCGTCAACAACTCCATCAATTCTTCTGTCCCTTCGGGAACATTTTCTCCTAAATCATATCCAGCATTTTTTAAGGCATTTAATATTTCTACAGTACTTGCAGGTGTATCTAATCCTACACCATTGGCCAAACGGCTATTTTTACTCGGATAATTAGGAAGAATAACGGCCACATTTTTCTGCTTGTTTTCTTTTTCTCCCAATTGAATCCAAGCCTTTGCATGTTCTGCTACAAACTGACAGCCTTCTAGATGAGGCTCGAAATACACAATTTCAGAATCTGTCAATTCGTCCTTTTCCTTCGCTTCTTTAAAAGCAATTACTGAGGTAATGATCTTTCCATCCACTTCTGGCAATGCGATATTCATGGCAATATCAGTCGGCGGTAAACCAAAAGTCCCTTCTTCCCATACCTGCTTATTACAACTCGCCAATATCGCTTGAATGACGGGAACATTGAGTGTATCAAAAATGCCTTTGGTTTCATTGTCTTGAAAGCCTTGCAATGAAAAGCCGGTCGTATTGATCAATACATTAGGCGGAGCAATTTTACAATTTTCTAAAAGAGAAAAAATACGTTGCTGAATATCTTCATCACGATACGACAACGCCATGCAAGTAATGGCTGTTACTCCTCTTCGTTCCAACTCTTCTGTGACTGCAATAAATGGATCAAGGTTATCGGCTAAGAAGTAACTTCTATAGCCTAATATCAATACCGTAGCCTTTTCTGTATGTACTAAAGGTTGATGAAGAATTCCTTTTGATGGATGATAAAGAAATAAATCAGGAATGCTTTCTTGGGCTTTGATTGGAAAATCGTACTCTAAGGTTTCATTCATGATCAGCTTCAACACCTCTTTGGTATTTTCCTTTCCTCCCATCACAAAATACTGCCATATTTCACTGACTTTTGAAAGGGGCAAAGTGGACATTTGCATCAATTCCAAATCAGGTTTATTATCACCCGGCAGGAAAATCACATCGATATCATTGTCTTCGGCATATTCAGCAATCGCTTCACACAAATAAGAAAAGTAAGCAGTTCCTCCCAATAATTTCAACACGACGACTTTGGCTTCTGACACTACTTCTTCGATATAAGTATCAATCGTCAATTCCTGCTTGAAATACGTCAAGTTCGCTAAACGAACACTAGGTAGTTCCGTTTCCTCTTGATGTAATTCTTGATAGGCTTTATTGACGGTGAATAATTCGGTGTCAGCGGCCGATAAGAAAAGTAGGTCTCCGGTGGATTGTTGGATATGGAAAACGCCTTCGTCGTTGGGGTTCCATCCTCCAGGAAGTGTTGAAATTAAATGCATTTTGAGAGAATAATTAAACTAAGCAACCTTTACGTTTTCTGGTTCTGAAATCTCTTTTTCATCGACCATCAGCGATAATACACCTGAACCGAATGAGAACATTGCCATTAGAGAGAAGATCACTGAAAAACCGAATTGCATGGCAAATAAGGCTCCGATGATAGCGGCAAATCCTTCTGCAAACGAACGGTAGCCAAAAAAGGAAGAATAGATACTTTTCTCTTTCCCTTTCTTCAATGACATAGCGATAATGGCACTCCATGAAGGGTTGATAACTGTTTCTCCTAGTGAAACGATGATCTGAATTAAGAAAACATGAATAGGACTACTCGCAAAAACATACAATCCATAACCTGTACCCATTAAGACATAGCCTATACACATCATTGTTTTTTTGCTCAGCTTTGTTTCATCTATTTTATCAAAAAGGAAATAAAATACACCTTTGAAAATAGCATATACACCTACGGCAATACCAGCATCAATCAGTGTACCTCCAATATTTTCAATAAAAATGGCATAAATGGGAGCCAATAAGTTTGCTCCCATATGTGTGAAAATTGATGCCAATAACAATAGCTTTATATTCTTATGCATGAGCTGTTGAAGCTAATTTTAAATCCTTACCAATCACCACTAAATGCGTTTTTCTCGTCTCCCCTTCTTTCCAAGGTCTATCAAAATAATAATCAAATCGATCTCCTACACCTTGAAGAATCATACGCATTGGCTTGTTCGGAATATTGACAAAACCTTTGATTCTATAGATTTCATTTTCCTTTACCAATTTTGTTAGGTCTTTTACTAACTGCTTGATGTCAGTTGTTTCTGAATATTGTAGTAATTCAGTAGTCAATGAATCATCGTGGTCATGATGATGTTCATGATCATGGTCGTGTCCGTGATCGTGATGCTCTTCATGGATAGAGTGACGGTTTTCTAAATCATCTTCAGCTGAAGCTTCAATACCTAGTAAGAGTTCATTACTTACTTCGCCGTTGACTACAGGAATTATCTTTGTATTCGATCTGATTTTTTGCTGAACGAAAGAAGAAATCTCTTCAAATTTGGCATCATCTACTAAGTCTCTTTTACTTACTAATACCAAATCAGCACAAGTCAATTGATCCAAGAATAACTCCTCAATTGGTGTTTCGTGATCCAATGAATCATCTGCCAAACGCTGTTCTTGTACTCTTTGTCTATCGCAGAACTCACCGGTTGCCACACCCACCGCATCAACTACTGTAATTACAGAATCGATGGTGATATGTGGTTTTAAGTCAGGCCAATTGACCGCTCTTAATAATGGCTTTGGCATTGCTAAACCTGAAGTTTCAATCACGATATGGTCAATATCATCTTTACGCTCAATCAACTCCAACATTGCGGGCAAGAACTCTTCTTGCACTGTACAGCAAATGCAACCGTCTGATAATTCAATCAGATTACACTCTTCATCTCCACAACCTGCTTTGATGATTTCACCGTCTACACCTACTTCACCAAATTCATTGACGATTAAAGCAATTCGTTTTCCGTTGGCATTTTTCAACATCTGGTGTACTAAGGTCGTTTTTCCAACGCCTAGAAAACCTGTTACGATTGTAATTGGGACTTTTCTCATGCTTGTGGTTTTTTCTTTCTTTTATATAAAAATAAATTCCATTTTTCTTCTGCTACTCCGTGCTTATCCATCTCAGAACGTGCCATCGTAAAGAATAAATCAGACAGACGATTGATGTAAGACGAGATATAGTCTAATACACTTTCAGGATCTTCATGACTTAAGGTTACCAAAGTACGTTCACCTCTTCTTACTTGTGTTCTGCACACATGACATAAAGCCGAAATTTCATTTCCTCCTGGTAATAAGAAATAATCTGATGGACTACTCATTTTACTTTCCATCTCATCGATCCATGCTTCGCAAAATTCTGCACCATCTGTTGGGTGAGGATTTTGGTTTTCTTTTTTAGAATCTGATGGTCGAGCCAAATGCGACATCATGTTCATCATGTCTTTTTGAACTCTGTGTAAATTCGGTTGCCACTCGTGGTCATTGCCTAATTTTGATCTTAAAAGCCCTATGGTTGAATTCACTTCATCCAATGTGCCTATGCATTCGATTCGGGGAGCATCTTTGAACTCTCTTTTTCCGCCGAATACGCCTGTTTTTCCGGAATCACCTTTTCTAGTGTAGATTTTCATAGCGTAAGAGTTTATTTGTTTTGTATTTGGACTATTCTGATTCCATCATCAGCCCATGATTTAAATCATGGGTTGGTGATGGAGTAGATTCAATATCGCAAGTGTTAAGCCGGCAAGCGTCACTTGTGATTTACATTGGCGAAGTCTCCCGACTTCGAAAAACAATATTATTTACCTCGAAGTCAGGAGACTTCGCCAATAGACAGTTCCAAGTGACGCTATCGCTTAACACTTGAAACATGGTTATTTTGTAAATGATGAAGCAACTGCTGAAGGTCTCCTACCTCACCAAAATAAAAGTGGATGTAAGAGGCCAATACGTTTTTATATTGATAGATTTTTGTTGGAACTTCCTGCTCTCTTGCACTCCAAACGGTTCCAACGGTTATTACATTTTCGTCTTGATGGACTTTTGAATAATGGAATTCATGTCCCTTGATCGTGAAATCATCGATGTCAATTTTTCGATAGCCTAATGTCAGTTTCATGGCTTCCATTGAGCTTGTAAATGGGAAGACGCCCACCATTGGTAATTCATTCCCTTTTTGGTCCACCATGCTTTTTCCGAGGTACATCATCCCTCCGCATTCGGCGATGATTTGCCCTCCGTTTTCTACGTAATTCTTAATGCTTTCTCTCATTTTTGTATTTGCAGAAAGCTCTTGAGTGTAGCATTCGGGATAGCCTCCGGGGAAGTAAACTAAATCGGAATTGGGGAGTTCTTGGTCATGAATTGGGCTGAAAAACTGTACGGTTCCCAATTGCTTTAAGGCTTCAATATTTTGATAATAACTGAAGTTGAAACCTTCATCTTGTGCCACTGCTATTTTAAAATCAGGGTTGGACGTTTCTGCCTTTTCTTCAAGGACTATTTTTTCTCTTTGAGTAATAGAAAGTAGCTGATCAATAGCAACTGTTTCATTCATCTGATCCGCCATCTTGCCGATCATCTGATCATATTTTGAGAGGTTATCAATCGATAACCCTAAGTGTCTTGATGGGATTTTACATTCTTCAATAAAAGGAACGTGACCCAATGCTTTTATACCAACATCTTCACATGCTTCTTCTAAAAATTTGTAGTGGCTTTTGGTATTCACACGGTTGAAGATTACACCTGCAATATTCAAATCGGGGTCAAAGTTTTTGAAGCCATATAATAATGGAGCAACGGAATAAGCGACAGACTTGGCATCTACTACAAAAATGACAGGAATGTCTAACTTCTTGGCCAATTCAGCCGTACTTCCTTCTGACTTTCTTGCTCCATCAAACAAGCCCATCACCCCTTCTATACAAGCCACATTTACCTCATTGGCTAATTCATGATAAGTGGAACGCATGTGTTCTTCTCTCATCATAAAAAGGTCAAGATTGATTCCCGTTTTTCCACAAGCGATTTTATGGAATTTGGGGTCGATATAATCTGGTCCGCTTTTAAAAGGTTGTGTGCTATAGCCTTTGTTTTTCAATAAGCGTAGTAATCCCAAAGTGACGGTTGTTTTTCCTGAATTACTCGTTGGTGCGGCGATGATGAAGCTTGATGTTTTCATTATTAGGTTTATTCTTTTACGGTCATCGGTAGACCGGATACTACAAATGTTACTTTCTGTGCTTGCTGAGCAATAAATTGATTGATTAATCCATGAATATCCGTAAACTGACGGCTTGCTTTGTTCATGGAAATTCCTCCCAAACCAATTTCATTACTGACCACAATCAGCGTACAGTCTTGCTGTATTAATGCAGTCCAGATTTCTTGTGCTCGTTGCAAGGCTTTCTCTTTATCATAAGACACTTCATCGAAAATATTGGTAAGCCAAAGCGTGATGCAATCCAATAAGACTACCTTTCCTGTAAAGTCATTTTGATGTATTTCAATGGGTGCCTCAACGGTAGTCCAACACTCTTCCCTTCTTTCTTGGTGAAGGGCAATTCTTTCGTTGTGCTCTTCATCCCATTTTTTTGAGGTCGCCAGATAAATAGGCGTTTCGGATAGTTCTAAAGTTACTTTTTCAGCAAAAGCACTTTTTCCTGAACGCTGACCTCCTGTGACAAAGTGAATGTTTGCTTTCATGATTTAAAGGGATAGTTTCTGATAATTGCCTCTTAAACGATCGGCTAAATCTTGCATAATACCCAATCGCACTACTCCATTTTCAGCATCGACTAAAGTCAAATGATCTACTTTTTTGCAGTGGAATTGATAGCTTGAAATGATGTCTTCTATGGACGTTTCAGCACAAAAACGACCATCGGAAACAATCACCAATTCCGTTTCTGACAGATCGAAACCTACCAACATACTTTTGATTTTCTTCAACGCAGCGATGATGTTTGTTTTTCCTCCCGTCTGCAATTGCTGTATTTTTTCAGTAACAAAAGCAGAATTGGAAGTTTCCTGTATCATTACTTCTGCTTCATTTTGCAATAAAGAAATCAGTGAAAAATGAACATCAGATGATTCGTATTTTTCTATCATCTTTTGCACCGCACCCTTCGCATAAGCTATCACTTGATCTTTGATCATAGAACCGCTTGAATCTAAAATGAAGATCACTTGCTTTTTGGTTGGTTCTACTTTTGATTTTTTGATTAATTCAAAGTTGTTCGTCGCCAAATATTGGCTCACTGTTTTTCGAGTATCCGTAGAAGATTTTACACCATTTTGATGGATGATTTGTTTGTTACTGTCTTTGAAAGATTGATTTAAAGTCAATGATTCATTAGGAATAACTGATTCAAATTGTGCTGGAGGTGTTTCTTCTTTTGAAGTTTCAGGTTGTTCCTTTTGCTCTTCCTGAGGTGGAGGATTTTGAGGCGGTTCTTGATTTGGTGGATTTTGATTTTTACGATGTAAAAGCACAAATTCTTGAATAGCTTTTACAGCTTCTTTTGTGACTTTATTTCCGTTTTGGAATGCCACATAAGCCCTTGCCGTTTTGACTAATAAGATATCTGCTCTTAATCCTTCTACCGCATGTTCAAGTGCCAATTGAGAGCAATATTCCAATACATCTTCTTCTAACTCAATGCTTGATAATAGTGCTTGAGCGGATAATATTTGATCGAATAATTCTTTTTGTTCTTTGTCAAAACCTTCAAAAAATTCTTTCGGGTTGTCATCAAAAGCCAAACGATGCTGTACTATCTGTGTTCTTTCTTGTAATGAAGAAGGCGTTTTCACCTCTACCGAAAGACCAAAACGATCTTTTAATTGAGGACGCAAATCTCCTTCTTCTGGATTCATGGAGCCAATCAAACAGAAACGGCTATTCAACTTTCTTGAAATTCCTTCCCTTTCCAAATGATAACTTCCCGTTGCGGAAGCATCTAATAGCACATCCATCAGATAATCATTCAACAGATTGATTTCATCGATATATAAAAAACCCTGATGTGCTTGTGATAGCAAACCGTGTTGGACTTCTTCTTTTTTATCATTGATGAGTTTCTCCAAATTGATATGTCCCAACACTCTGTCTTCAGAAGCGCCAATAGGCAAGTTGACAAATGGCTTTTGCATCAAATCAGACAGTGAACGAATTAAAGTGGTCTTACCCGTTCCTTTATCGCCAACGGCTAAAACACCGCCCAAAGTGGGGTCAATGATGTTAAGAATAAGTGCCAACTTAAACGATTCCTGACCGATGATGGCTGTAAAAGGGAAGTTGTTCATTAAGCAAAAATTGAATTGTAAATCCAGTATGATCCGATGACGATTGAGGCTACCCCTGCGAGTCCGTTCATCCACTTAAAAATGGCTATGTTCTTTTCTATAAATCGACTTAAAACCGTCAGTAATGTATAGCTATAAATGCCCATAGCTAAGATGATTCCTACTGACTCAATCAAAAGAATCATCACGGCATCCCACATTGTTGCAGAACTTAAAATCAAAGCGGAAGTCAAGGCTCCTCCTGTCCCTGCCAATCCATGAAGCATTCCTACCCAAAATGAGCGGTTCATAGGATTCATGGCGATTTCTTCTCCTTGTTTTCCATGAAGGTGAATCGGATTGGTATCTAAATGATCATGTTCTTCGATCCTTTTATGATCCTGCATCATATCATTGATTTTGTGATTTCTCTTGATAGCCACAATGCCTAACCAAATCATGATGGGACCTACTGACATTTCTGCCCAACTTGATAAATCATGGACAAAAACTTCTGCTGTACTTTTAAATAATAAGGCAATTCCACCTAATAAAATCAGGGTTACTGAGTGCCCCAATGCCCACTGAGATGCTTTGAATACGTTTTTAAAAGAGGCTCTTTCTTTTTTGATTGCGTTTTCGGTAGCTAGTACGGATACTGCTGTCACGTGATCCGGCTCGAAGGAGTGTAATACCCCTGCCATTAATGGTCGAATGAAACTTGCTCCTGTCATAATTATTTTAGTTTAATAAAATCACCCTCTTTGCCGATGAGGTAGATAGTGAGTTTGGTTTGTTGAATAATAGATTTAGTGGATTGATAACATTTTTGGAGTAGCAACTGATAGAATAATTCCTCTTCGGAAAAAGGGAAAATTTCTACGAGTCTACTCGCCATATTTAATTGAAGAATTGCTTCTTGTTGTTCTTTTGAATACCCGCCTTCTTGGGCGATGGATTGAATAAATTCTTTGTTCCAACTGGAAACACAACTGTGAGTATCGGTTTGTCCTTCTGCCAACTTCACTGCTTTCCCCAACATAATGCCGATGGTCACTGCTCTGATCGGTGCGCTTTGAATTTTGCGAAGCGTATCACCGATCCAGTTTCCATAATGGATATAGGCTTGCTCCGAAAAATCAGAGAATAATGCTCTAAGGTATTTCTCGCTTCTCGCTCCTGAATTGATAACGAGTTCATCGATTCCATTGGCAACTGCCACGTCAACGCCTTGCTCAATACTTGCGATATAGGAGGAAGCTGAATAAGGTTTTACAATGCCTGAAGTACCTAAAATGGAAAGACCGTTCATAATGCCCACTCGCTCATTTAAGGTCTTTTTGGCGAGCTTTTTCCCATTCACCACATAAACAGTGACTGCTACTCCCATTTCCAAATCATAATCATGCAATAGCTTTTGTAAAGCATCGGTAATCATTTTCCTTGGGACAGGATTAATGGCCGGTTCTCCTACTCCCAATTGTAACCCTGGAAGTGTAACCGTTCCCACACCATCGCCTGCAATAAATTGTATTTCCTGCTCTTCGATCAGCTGTAATTCACAACCTATTTCGGCACCGTTGGTCACATCCGGATCGTCGCCGGCATCTTTGATGACACTGCATTTTGCAGAGCTAAAAGAGTATTCACAATGGTGAACAGGTATAGACAATACTTTCCCTATTGGTAAATGCACTTTTACCGTTTCCTGCTGTTGTTGAAAGATGATCGCCTTTAAGCCTGCTTTTGCGGCGGCCGTGGCTGAGGTTCCTGTTGTGAAACCTTCTTTCAACTCACCTTCTGGAACTTTCTTTAAACCCATGTTTTATCCATCAATTTTTCTAATGCGGAAACTGTATAAACCACCTGAAAGGAAGCTGGTATTTTTGGTTCTCGAATGATGATAATCGGAATTCCACAAGCTTGTGAAGCATCAATTTTCGTTTGAAGAAAACCACTTGCACCGCTTTCCTTGGTCATCAAAATATCAACTCCTTTTTCTTGAATTAAAACCATCTCTTTTTCCAATTCTTGATTAGGCATAGAGAGAATTAAATCTTCACTTGGGAAACCTGCTTTTTGAGCAATCTTTTTTGATGACTCCCTTGGTAAAATTCTAAACCAAGAAGGGTTTTGTTTCCACCATTTTTCAAACTTCTCAATCGTCTGTACACCTGTTAGTGCCAACAACTTTTTTCCTTGGAATTGATCAAAAAGTAAAGCCTCTGCCTGCTGATAGCTTTCCACCCAATGAATACCTTCCTTATTTTTTAGTTGAATAGGTTCCCTTCCAAATCGGATCACTGGAAGCTTGTTTTGGAGGGCAACTTCTTCAATGGTTTTATGCAATACTTCGGCAAACGGGTGAGCAGCATCGATAATCATTGTCACTTGATTTTCTTTGATCATCGTCTGCATTAAGTCTTGATCCAAAACACCGAAACAATATTTCATGCACGCACTGCTTTCCACTTCTACTTTTGTTTTTGTAGAATAGATAAATGCTTGCTGACGTTGCTCCAAGGCTTTGATCACTCGTTTGCCTTCCGTTGTTCCTCCAAAAACCAATACCATGTTTATGCTTCTTTTACGACAAACTTTTTGTTGGTTCTGAAGATATGTTGCCAATCAGGACTGTATAATTGTGAGCGATTTTTTCTAGCTCCAATAGCCTTTCCGACTACGATCAATACTGTTCTCGTTTTCTTACTGTCTTTAACAATTTGAGCAAGGTCTTTTAATTGTCCTTGATAAACTTCCTCGTCTCTCCAAGTCAATCGGTACATTACAGCTACTGGCGTATTTTCATCGAAATGATTCAATAGTTGAGCTTGCATTTTCTTGGCGATTCCAGCACTGAGGAACAAACACATCGTAGCATTGGTCTTGGCAAATGCTTCCACACTTTCTTTAGGTGGCATTGGCGTTTTTCCTTCACCACGCGTCAATACGATCGACTGCACTACTTCTGGAATCGTAAATTCTGATTTTAAAACTGCCGCAGCCGCACTAAATGCTGAAATCCCAGGAACGATAAAATACTCCATTCCTAATTCATCAAAAATGGTCATCTGTTCTTGGATCGCTCCGTAAAGTGATGGATCACCACTATGCAATCTCACTACCGAGTTTCCTTTTTTATATTGATCAAACATCAAAGTGATTTGCTCCTCTAATGTCATCATCGCTGAATTACGGACAATGGCACCTTCTTTACACCAACTGATCATCTCCTCCGGCACCAAACTTCCGGCATACAACACGCAGTCTGCTTCTTCCAAATATTGCTTGCCTTTTACCGTAATCAATTCCTCATCTCCCGGACCTGCACCAATAATGGCTACGGCAGATCTTCTCTCAAAATCCTTAATTAATGCGATGGAATAGGTAAACTTATCGTCGTTTTCTAAGTGAACTTTTGTTTTCTCTACCAATACTTTGTCCTGCTTGGAAAGCAACATGGCTGAAGATTCTGAAACGCCGTCCACTCCTATTTTGGACTGTACCATCTCGCTCGGGTTCGGTACTTTCACTTCGTCAATTGCTTCTTTTGAGAAAGTGACGAATGGTAAATAGTATTTGCTGGAAAGGTCGAGGTAAGCACTTTGCTGAGCTTTGATATCAATAGATCCAAATGTTTTTAAGGCTGAAAAAGCAATCTTCTGCTCTTCTAATTCCGTTTTTAATCGTGCTTCAAAAAGAGGAAAATCTAAGGTCTTTGAACAGCCCGAACCTAAGGCCAATACTTTAGGTCGGTAGTAAAGGGAAGGAAGATTGAAATCGTAGATTTTATACGTCACCGCAATCAATAACTCAAACTGCTCTGCATCGATTTCTTCTGCATCATAAAACACCGTCACAAATTCGGGAAGGTTTTTCTCCAAATATGCTGTGCCTTTGTCTTTGACATCCAACAATAATGCTGTCGGCTGATTATTGACAAATAAGCTGATCAGATGATTTAATGGTTGATCCGTTTCTACTGTCCAATCATAAGTTTGGCTCAACGTGTCCAACGCCCATATTTCCTGTAAATCACTCGATGTACTTATGATGGCTTTTCCTCCAACCACTTGAGCAATTTTCTCTGCCAATTGATTGGCTCCACCTTGATGCCCTGAAAGCACAGACTGAATATTTTTGCCGTGATCATCCATACAAACCACTGCTGGATCTGTCGCTTTCGTTTCTATATAAGGGGCGATCAAACGTACACAAATTCCCAATGCACTCACAAAGCAAATGCCGTCTAATTTATGGTAATAGTTATTCAGGTAATCACTCAATGAAGCCACGACTGAGACATGCTCATTGTCTGTTTTACGAGTAGTAACCACTAAAGATTTTGGGAATTCTTTTTGAAGAATGAGTGCCTGTTCAAGCCCTCTATCTGTAGTGGCTATGATTGCTATTTTATTCATTTTTAATTCTTTTTTGCGACCAAAAGATGTATAGTATTGAAGTCATTGAGACTCATTTTAATGGGATCCGCTACGGTATAATCCAATTGCAGACAAGCCTTCTGAAAAGTCTCAAAGGATTTTTCCAATACCGTATTCATGACCATCAAACCATTAGGTAATAAAACAGAGTCTAGCTTCTGTATCATTTCTTCCAAACGGTTGCCATGACCTCCAATAAATACTGCATCCGGTGGCGTGATTTCTTGTATATCTTCTTCAAAGAAGTCGTCAATGCTCACCTGTATGCCAGGGCAATGATGACGCTTTGCATTATTATCTATGATTTCTCCGCATTCCGTTCTTTTCTCAAAAGCAAAAACTTGTAATGACGGATAGTTCAGTTGTGCTTCAATGGCAATGGAACCAGTGCAACTTCCTACATCCCAAAAGCACTTTTTGTCCCACAATTCCAATGCTTGAAGTGTCAGGGAACGAATGCTCTGTTTGGTCATCATTCCCGGTCTTCCTTCCAAGGTTTGGAAAGTGCTATCTGCAATACTTCGGGGAGGAATAAAGTCAGATGTCTTGATCAGAATTACACAATTCAATAATTGATAATCGGCCGTTTCACTCGCTTCTTCCAAGGTGAATTGACGAACTCTTTCTTTCTCTCCATCCAATTCTTCACCGACATAAATGGTATAATTTGGATAGCCATAAGTGAGTAATCGCTGTGCAATATGCTGTGGAGAATGCTCCTTATCCGTCAAGATTCCTATCATTTTTTCACCCTGCATCAAGCAAACATCCAAAGGTTTCCAAGTACGTCTGCCATGCAATGAAATGCTTTTCAAATCACTATAATTCAAAGACGCTTTGTGTGCCAATCGTTGAATGGAATTGAAATAAGGCAAGACTTCTAGTTTGGCAGAAGGTAAAAGTCTTTTCAGTGTATTGCCAAAACCAAAAAATAATGGATCGCCCGAAGCGAAGACCACTACTTTTTGCTCCTTCTTTTGATACTGCTGAATGACATCCTGCATTTTACCCGAAATCTCAATCCATTCATGATTTTCAGGTAGGTGCTTTTTCACCAATTGACAATGCCTCTTTCCTCCAGAAAAGACCGTATGATGCTGTATCAACTGCTTTACCTCAGCGTTCAATTGTACTTCAGAATGATTGCCAATTCCGATGATGTAGAAGTCTATATGTTTGTTTTCTTGTGTCAAGACTTAGAAATAGTTTTCAGATTCTTGAAGCGTGAAACAAGCATTGACCAAAGCGGCGGCAATATTACTTCCACCTCTGTTGCCATTTAATACAATCCACTCGGCATTTTTCACTTGTACCAACTGTTCTTTGGATTCAATGACATTGACAAAACCTACCGGAACACCAATAATCCCTGCCGGTTTGAAATCAGGATTTTCTCTCAACTGATCTGTCAATTCAAACAAAGCTGTTGGTGCATTTCCTACGACAAACAAGGCATTAGGATATAAAGCCATCGCTCTTTTAATACCCGCTTGAGAACGTGTCAAATCTTCTTCTTCCGCTAAAAGTGTCGTTTCTGGATCATTCAAACAGCATACTACTTGGTTGCCGTATTCCTTGGCATATCTTTTAGTAATGCCAGCTTGCACCATCGTTACATCCGTCACAATTGTCCCACCATTTTGAAGGAATTTTGAGAAAGTCGTCACCGCTTTTGGAGAGGCTTCATAATGCACATGATCATCGATAACTCCCGTGGTATGGATCAGGCGCGTAATCGCCCATTTATCTTCTACTGAATGCTGTACATCTTGTAATTGTTCTGTGACAATGCGGAAACTTTCCTGCTGGATTTCCTGTCCCGTATGAGGTTTTCTATTCAAATACCCACGAGGTGTCACTAAATGATTTTTGAATTGGAAAGTCTGCGAATTACCAATCATCACCAAAGAGAACATATCCACCATTTCTACATCAAAAGTCCCTAAAGTTTGGATCGTGATTTTCTCTTCAGGACGCGTCACTTGACGAATAATGGCTACAGGCGTACTCGGATCACGTTCTTCTAAAAAGATCTTTTTCAAACGCTCCAACTGCCAATATCTTTTCTTGCTTTTGGGGTTGTATAAACTACAAACAAAATCACCTACAGCCGCCGCTCGGATACGCTTTTCAATCACTTGCCAAGGCGTCATCAAATCGGATAAGGAAATACAGCAGAAGTCGTGTCCTAATGGAGCTCCTAACTTACTTCCTGCCGCTAAAAATGCAGAAACACCCGGCAAGGTTTCCAACTCTATTTCAGAATCTTTTTCTAAAGAAGCCACTTGATAAACAATGGCTGCCATGGAGTAAATACTAGCATCTCCCGATCCAATCACAAATACATGTTGGTTCTTTTTCGCTTCCTCCACCGCTACAATTGCACGCTCTTCTTCCTTTCCTAAAGGCATAGCAATTTTCACCGCACCTTCTTTCAGATAATCTTCGCAAAATTGAAAGTAATAGTCATAACCAATCACTACATCTGCTTTTTGCAGTGCATTGACCACCAATGGTAAAATATAGTCTTTATGTCCAGGTCCTAAGCCTGCTACTGTAATTTTCATGCTTGTTTGTTTTTCTTTATAATCAGTAAAGAGAAATAAGGAATAGTTCTCTCTTGAAGTTTGTCTAATGATGAGGTCATGAATTGCTCCGTGGTTCCGAGCTTTTCACAATACGTAAAATTGATTTCCTCTCTTTCCAGAATAGGCTGAATGTGTCGCATCACCGATCTGATTTTCATCAATACCACCGTGTCCGAAACTTTCAAAGCGTCTTCTAAAACCTGTGTTGATTTCAGAATAGGAAGTACATGAATCGTCTCTCCTAAAAGGGCTAGTGGCTGTTGGATTTCTGCTGCTCCCAAATGGAAAGAACTAATGCCCGGCACCAATGAAATTGGAATATCTGTCTGCTGAAATTTTTCTAAGAGATAAGAAAATGAGCTATAAGTACTCAAGTCTCCTTCACAAACTATGGCTACATCCAACCCTTCCGAAACATCTTTTTGCATATTCTGAAAAGCCTCTTCATATACAGGATGAACGTGTACTCTGTCAATGGTCATTTCCATATAAAAGCCGACCAACTTCTCTTCTGACAAATCATAGTCTTCCATGATTTGAAGGGAGTAACTGCTCTTTCTTCCATCTTGAAAAATGGAACCGGGATAATAGATTTTATCAACAGTTTGAAGTAGTTTATATCCTTTCAACGTAATTAAATCGGGATCACCTGGACCCAATGAAATGCCGTATACTTTTCCTTTTTCCATTAGATCCCCAGTATATTTTTAACCGTTTTCATCACTCCTTTCTTCTCATCTACTTTTTCATCCTCCTCGAAAAGAATTCCTTTTACATTTAGATGATGACCTACTTGTTCCTTTCCTTCCTCTTCTTCAAAACCAATAATCTGCTTACGGTATTTACACAATTGACAGTTCATGTGTGCCAGCCCGTTCTTCGCTTGATCTAGTCTTTCATCAAAGGCTTTCATAATCAATTCATCTGATCCAAAAGCTTCTGTATTGACATATTCAGTAGTTGAGGTTTTGTTGAACTCCTCTACTGTTTCATAAATTCTTTCCAGCAAAACACCTGTAAAAAAGAAGAATGGAATCACATAAGTCCGCTTCATGCCTAGTTTCTCAAACATCGGCAATGCTTCTGCAGTAGATGGATAAGCCGTACCACTATAAGCCACGGATGTAAAACCAAAGCCCATTCCTTCCCAAAGCATCGCCGCTAATTTGTGTACATCAGAGTTAGCATCTGGATCCGTAGTTCCTCTGCCAATCACCATCAATCCACATTCTTTACGATCAATCGGCGGTAATAAGGCTTCCTGTTCCTCAATTCGCTTCTTCGATAAATCCAACAAATAAGAACTGACGCCAATGTGTGTTCCCATCTTGATTTCAAGATCAGGATAATACGATTGGATCGTGTTCATCTCATAAGGAATATCATTTTTGGCATGTGACCCCGCAAACAGTATGACAGGCAAAGCATAGATTTTTCGTACTCCTTTTTCATACAATCGCTCTACTGCAGCTTCATAAAGTGGATGACTGAATTCCAAGAAACCGTAATCTACCTCGTATTCATTTTCGTACCTTTTTTTCAATAAAGCCACGAGTTTTTTAAATGCGTCTGTTCCTGTTTTTCTTCGGGAACCGTGTCCACATAATAGTATTCCTTGTTTCATTCTTAATGTATTTTTACTCCTTCGTTTTCATTGAAGTAGGCTTGAGGATCATCGTATTTATATTCAAAGGATAGCAATCGCTTTGATTTACTATTATCAACTAATTTGTAAGCAGTGCTTTTACAGTCTCGGAAAACTGGAAGAGGTAATCCTAATGTCATTGCCGCATTGGTGTACAAATCCCTTCGGATAGGATGAAGTGCCGCACACCCATTAATGACTTCTCCAAAAACATCCTGCTCTATCACTTCTACAATCAGATTGATAGCATCAGTTTGATGAATGACATTGACAGGCACATTCGGATTTTTCAACACTCTTTTTTCTCTTAAAAGCTGAGAAGGATGACGCCCTCCACCAATTAAACCTGCCATGCGAATAGCGGTCAATTGCTCTCCAAAATGTTGACGTAAAACTTGTTCTGCTTGATATATATTTTTCCCTCCTATGGTTTCAGGAGTGAATTGATCTGATTCTTTGATGGATTGATTGGTATTCGGATAAACTGAAGTGGAACTTACAAAGATGACTTTTTGATGAGGAGGTGTTTGTTTTGTCAGTTGTTCGATCTGCTTGACATAAACGCCATGTTTATCTCTTCGATCAGCAGGTGGAAAACATACAATCAAGACTTCGGTTTCAGTTATCAGACTCTTCCAATCTCCTTTGATATGATCTTCCTCTACTTTTAGTAGAGAAATCTGATCTGTGAATTCAAAAGCGATTAATTCCTCTTCTGAAGCCACACTTCCTTTTACCTCAAAACCTCTCTCTCTTAATCGTTCTGACAGCGGAATGCCTAACCAACCGACTCCTACAATAGTCACCTTCTTTTTCATACCGTTTCCAATTTTATTCCTTTTAATTGTACTTCTATACAGTATTGCCAAGCGTGATCCTCCAGCCAAATCAACCCAATATCTTCTCCGAATTTATTTCTCATTCGGACTCCTTTTTTCAGAGAATTCAGCTGTTCAAAATATTCTACCACTGCAATTCTCTTTTTGACGAGTTCTTGATTTTTCTGGTCAATAGGAGCAATAATCAGTTCAATGGTTTCACTCTCCAATTCCAATTCAAGTGTATACTTTTGACTGTAATTGACGCTTTTGATTTCACTAAATGAGATTGATTTTTGACCAGAAAGTGTGAGCGTAGATTTTGGACTATTTTCTGATAAATAAAGAAAAAGAGGAAAGGTATATTGGTCCGAAGCAAAACCCCTAGTGATCCGACATTCTCCAAGATCAGGATCTATTTTGATAGAAAAAGGCTTAGAAGTAAATGCCTCTCTTTCTTTGTCTGATTTAATTTCAGACCATTCGTCCTGATACAGTAAATAATCAGTGACAGGTTCTTGATTTTCGATATGGCTTTTGATGATTTCTAAGCCTTTTTGTGGATTGAGGTCTTTGTACCAATAGTTAGGCTGTACAATGCAAGTTGGAGCATCTTCACACCGACCGTTACATCTTGTTTTGATCGTGTGCGTACTGTCCCATTGTCCACTATTTCTCAAGTAAGCACGTACGTTGCGTACCACTTCCTCAGACCCTGCTTTTTGGCAAGACCCTCCATCACAAAATAAAAAAATCTGTTGAGTTTCAGCGATGTTTTTCCCCATTAGTCAGATTGTTTGATTGAATAGCAACAATTGGGGATAATAGAATGACAATCTGTTTATTTAAATTAGTCTGGGAGACTAATAGTTTTAGCAATAGATTGAAAGTCAGAACTTTTATTCCCGAAAGTCTTTAAATTTCTCAGTACTTTTTCAGGCAGGTATTCTGACTTACTTTCTCTTCTTACTCCTTCCCATTTTTAATACAAAACAGTGGTTATTTATAAGAGGATTGTTTTCCGAAGAAAACGAAAGATTACAGCTGCGGGTACAGTATTGGATTTTCACCAAATTCCCTTTTCATTCCTTAAAGTATATGGATATTTTATATTTATTCATTTATCCTAGTACTTGTAGGAACACCCTTAAAGCATAGCAAAGTTACTTAATTTTTATTGTCATACAAACCTTGTCAAAAACAAAATCCATACGATTTTCTACAGATTCAAATGGAAGGTAAATTAGTTCAAATCCATACTCCAAATAGGTCTCTTTTAATACGTTAGACAGTGATTTTTGATAAGAAAATGATTCCGGTCTTTGAGGATCAGTGATATAAATCTCCTCCCATGGAAGTGCAAAAAATACCTGCTTGTGATAATATTTCTGATAAGGAAATGCTGTTAATTCTGTTTGAATGGGTTTGTGTTGAAACTTCAGATAGGCTATTGTATCAATAATACTGCGATCGCAAAAAACTGCATCCGGATTCTCTTTTAATTGCCGCATTGTTTTTTGAAATACTAATTCACTAAATCGTTCTACATTCAGCCATGGCATTCCTTCTCCGCCCGTCAACTGTTCATGCATAATCACCTGTCGGGAAGCTTCGGGCATAGTAGGAGTACCGTCATTATTTATTGCATTAATTAATGTCGTTTTTCCTGTACCTGCTGCGCCTGAGATGATGTATTTGTGCATTATAAAAATTGAATTAAAACGACCTATTCCTTTAATGAAATTAGAAGAAAATTGGTTCTCTACACCTCTTTTCTTATGTGTTCTTCATTTTTTCCATTGATGAAAAAACGAAGCAAAAAAATCTAGGCTGTGAAGTCAAAAGCTAAATTTTGCTCCATAAGCCTAAAATCTTCAAAACTCGCTGCGCTCAAACAAACGAAGATTTTTCAACGGCTTATTACACAAAATTCTTAACGCTTTTCCCTTCAATGCCACCTGAGCACCCCGAACTTTATCAAATCTATTTTTCTATAAACATTCAAATTTTTCAAAGTGCAATTATTATGTGAATAGAGACAATTGACAACACAAAAAGCCAGCTTGTAGCATAGTTGATATTCCCTACTTTATGAATTTCATGATGCTGAATATTTCTATCATTAGAACCGATATAAGGCTTGTCTACTAATTTCCCTCCGTAAAAGTTAGGTCCTCCAAATCTCACATTAAGAATATAAGCTAACGCTGCTTCTGGATAGCCGGCATTAGGACTGCTGTGTTTTTTTCCTTCTGAGAAAACCGTAAAAAGTCCGCCTAAACGGAAAGTAACGATCAACATAAAGAGAGCTGTTAAACGGGCTGGAATATAGTTGGCCACATCATCCAGCTTGGCGGCAAATTTACCAAACTTTTCGTAACGCTCATTTTTGTAGCCAATCATAGAATCAAAGGTATTGATCATCTTATAAGCCATGGCACCCGGCACTCCCAAAATGGCAAAATAGAAAAGTGGAGCAATCACGCCATCACTTAGGTTTTCTGACATGGTTTCTAATGTTGCAGTGCGAATTTGTTGTGCACTTAATTCAGAGGTATCACGCCCTACAATCCACGACAATCGCTTTCTTCCAGCTTCTAATCCGTCTTTTTCTAATGCATTAAAAACGGCAATTCCTTCTTTGACCAACGTCTTATTCGCTAAGCAATAAAACAGTAATACGATACTGATTACCGAAGCAATAATTGCATTAAAAGAATGTACCAAACCCAGAAAATAATACGGTAGGGCAAAAGAGGTACTCACCAATGTAATTGTCAAAAAGGCTCCTTTGATGAGTTTATAATTGCCTTTATTCAACCTTTTTTCTCCAAAAGAAATCAAATTTCCATACCCTACAATAAGGTGTGGTAATGACCTTGGATCTCCAAAAATAAGATCTAAAACAAAAGCAATGGTTAATATAATGACAGATGCTAAATCCATGATTTTAATGCTTTAATGATTTGTTCGTTAGCCATTGGTGACTGTACTGAAAGTCGAATCTGCTCTCCTTCCAAATTGGTGAAGTTAGTCGCATCACGAATTAAAATTCCTGTTTCAATTAAGTAGCTTTTTAACTCACTTGCCTTTCCTTTTAAGAGTTTTACTAAGAAATAAGAGGTGTGAGTAGACTGTATTTCTATAAAATCAACTTCCTTTAATTGTTCTTGAAAAACTTTTCGTTCTTCTAATAATTGATCAATATCAAAAATCAAATCATCGTAGTTTTCAAAAAGAAACTTCCCTGCCGAAAGTGCCAATCCATTTACACTCCATGGAATTCGGATGGCTTTCAAACTATCAACCTTTAATGCGTTTGAAATGATATAACCTAAGCGAAGTCCAGGAATTGTAAAGGTTTTCGTCAGAGAACGGACAATGATTAAGTTGTCATATTTTTTGACCAATGGAGTAACTGAAACTGTGGCTGAAGTAAACTCAATATAAGCTTCATCAATTACAAAAGTTGTCCTTGGATTTTCCTTTAATAGATGTTCTATTTCTGTGCTACTGAAAACACTTCCCGTTGGATTATTAGGATTACAGATAAAAACTAAATCAGTACAATGCTCTTGAATCACATTTCTATCGACCACTTGATAAGCTACCTCATGAATTCTACAGGCATCTTCATATTCTGAAAAAGTAGGTCCAACTATAGTCGCTGATTTCCCTCTAAACAGTTGTGCAATCAAATAAAAGGCTTCGATAGCACCGTTGGTAAAAAGGAAATTATCAGCAGGAAGATCATACCTTTTTGAGGCACAAATAGAGAGCTCTTCTGCTGCAGGAGAGGGATAGTTTTGAATGTTATGCAACTGTTTTTTTAAGGCATCCAAAATGGCTAGTGGACATCCTTTGTAAAAAACGTTGGAGCTGAAATTGTATTTGATTTGACCTTTTATGAGATGAAGGTCGTCACCATGTCCATTTAGCATATATCTTCCATGATTTTATTGATCTCCAAATTCTCCTCTACCCAGTCTGCCAGTTTATCAAACTGTTCTCCTTTGAATGTCTTGTAATCTTGAGCCTCCGCATCAGGAAACTTTCTTTTCAAAAGTTCATTGACCACTACTTGATTATCAAAAACACCATGCAGATACGTACCCCAACTCAATTTTCCATCAAAAAATCCTTCCTTCACATCTCCCATTGTATTCAAAACAAAAGCTTCTGGCACCAACGTTTCACCCATGTGTATCTCATATCCTTCACACACTTCATCATAATTTTTAAAGGTGAATTGTTGTTGTACAGTTTGTTTATTTTCCGATAAAGTCGTTTCAATATCAAAAATTCCCAATCCGAGTTCTTCTTCTTTTTCTCCTTCCACATGATGAGGATCGTAGACCACTTTACCAAGCATCTGATAGCCTCCGCAAACACCTATGATTGGAATTTTGTCATACAATTCACTGATCAATTTATCGATACCTTCTTCTTTCAGCTTCGCTAGATCATTCATGGTGTTCTTCGTTCCCGGAAGTACAATCACATCTGCTTTTTTCAGTTCTGCATGATCTCTAGTATAATAAAGGTTGATCAATGGCTCATTTTCCAAGGCTTGGAAATCGGTATAATTCGACATGTAATAATGCTTCACTACCGCCACATTGAGCATTCCTTCTTCGGCTGTAATATTTCTAGTGCTTAAAGCAACAGAATCTTCTTCTTCAATAATAATATCTTGAGCATAAGGCAATACGCCCAAAACAGGATAGCCCGTCAACTCTTCCAACTTCTTCTTTCCTTCTACAAAAAGGCTTGCGTCCCCTCTAAATTTATTGATGATAATGCCTTTCAACAGCTCCTTTTCCCAATCTTCCAACAAAGCAATCGTGCCATACACACTACCGAAAACGCCTCCTCTATCAATATCCGCTACCAAATAAACACACGCATTAGACGCTTTTGCCATACGCATATTTACAATATCTCTATGCTTCAAATTCAGTTCACTAATACTCCCTGCCCCTTCCATTACGATGGGTCCATACTGATCTGAAAGTTTTTGAAAGGCTTTTTGAGCTTCCGCAAAGAGGTGTTTCTTATTTTCTCCTAAGAAATAATCTTTGGCTGTTTGATCACCAATTGGTTTACCGTGAAGTACTACTTGTGATTTATTTTTTGCGGAAGGTTTTAATAAAACGGGATTCATCTCTACCATCACGGGCAACTGACATGCTTCTGCCTGTACCGCTTGTGCCCTTCCAATTTCCAGTCCATCGTAAGTTGCAAAACTATTCAGTGACATGTTTTGGGCTTTGAAAGGTGCCGGTTGATAACCTTTATTTTTCAACCAACGGCAAATACCTGTGGTGATCCAACTTTTTCCTACGTCAGAACCGGTACCTACCAGCATGATAGGACGCATATTTTTCATTTTAGTTTGATGTTAATTTTGGCTAAGTACTCCGGTGGTCAATTAAACTATATTTTAATTCTAAAAAGAGTAATTAGTCCTATTTAAAAAACTTGGTTACTTCTTAATCCGACATCAAAGAGAGATGAATGAAAATTATAGTGAACTAAGAAATATGGCACTAAGGTAAAAAATAATTTTTGATGGATGGGTTAGTAATCTTTTTAAAGGAGTCTAATTAATGTCATGTTTTTTTTCAGAGAAGTGATTAAGACATAAAAAAAAGTGATACCGTTTATAAATATAAACGGCATCACCCATAATTGACAATTTAACTAAATCATTTGCTAATGATTATCTTTTGATGACTTTCTTACGAAGGACTTCATTTTTCTCATGATTAATAATCTCGAAAACATATGTTCCTGAAGGAAGATCTGCCAAAGATACTTCTACAGTATTTACGCTTTTCGATGTATTAATTGCTTTCACTTGATGTCCTAATAAGCTGTATACATTAACAGTTGAATTTCCGATTGCTCTGTTTAATGCAATTTTAATCGCACCCGTAGTTGGGTTTGGACTTAATACTGCATCCAAGATTTCTTCTTCCAAACCTGACTTAACTGTTGCCTTATTAGTCACACGAGCTGAGCTTGAAATAGAGTCTCCACCAAAGAAGAAACCATATTCAGCATTGGCTAATGCCACTTCAATTTGTGCCCAACCTCTGTGGTAACGTTGTGTGTAAGGCTCTCCTGCCAAGTAAGCCGCTTCTAATCTTGCAAACTCAGGATCGTCTTTGTATTGAGGACGGATCTCTAAGAATGACATACCTGATTGAATTGTAGCTCCACTTGGTAGTGTACCTGTAAATGTTTCAGGGATATATACTTCTTGCTCAAAGATTCTTGCAAAATCAGCTCTCTCTTCTAATGAAGCAACACCTTTGTCATCACGGTAAGTCACCCACATTCTGTCTAAGATTTCTTTTGCTAAATATTGAGCAGCTGTGTCAAGTGTCGCATACTTTTCAGTAGCAGCCGCATAGTAAATCAATGTTTTTGCTAAAGAAGCAGCCACACCTAAATCTTGATTATAGCTTGTCACAGTAACGTGAAGGTTTGCATTGTCACCTGGGTTTGCAGGATCCCAAGTGTCAGGCTCACCTGTCCACTCTAAACCAGCAGGAATATCGAAATCGTTATCACCTACTAATATTGTTTCGTTAACTGCCCACTGTGCCCACTTCGTAATCAAATCTCTTGCTCTTGGATCATTGTTGATGTAGTACAATTCGGCAATACGCTCCATTGACCATACTTGCCATCCAAACCATCCACCTGAACCTGGATCGTGATACACTGGGTTTTCATCATAAGCCATATCGTAGAACGTAGATTTACCAGCAGGATAAACGCTGTAATCACCATTCCAGCTGTTTGTTGCTCCACCTGCAATACCACCTTCAGCAGATTGTAACCAAGTGTAGAATTCCAACTGACGGTCTAAACTTGTTGTCCAGTCTCTTACACCATTTGTTGATACTGGCTTTAATTCTTCTACTTGAGATAATGCATATGCCGCTACTGGGTTTTGGTACCCGAAGTGACAGTGAGATGCACCAATTCTAAATGCCCACGCTGCTGAAGCATCTGTTGCTCCACCCCATGACATGTACCATGACATTAGGTAGTGTGCATTATCATAGCTTGTTTGTGAAGTAGCACTTGGATCTTGTGCCCCTAGTGGTTTGAAATACTTATCAAACATGGCTAATCTTAAGTAATCACCCATTTTAGATGCTTTATCTAAATCTAAGTTGCTAAGACTTACACCTTGCTCCTTTGCATACTCATAAGCCCAGTACATTACTTGAACTGCTCTTGCGTCAGCATCTGGTGCACTTGTATATCTCCATTGCGTAGAATAAGCTCTGTCTTGAGTAAACAATGGTAAGAAACCATCTGCACTACCCCACTTGAATGCTTCCCATGATGGATGAGGTACTGTTTCGAATACAGATTCTTGCTCACCTCTTTGGAAAGTATTGATATATGAAGGTGCACTTACTCCATCACCACGGTTACCATAGCCATAGAAGTTATCATTATCCAATAACCAGTGCATTTGGTAGATATGAGGATTACCATATGCTGCTTCTAATTCTGCTGAAACATAATCACCTTTTACTGGGTTTGTAAAATCTAATGGTGCAGGATATAATTCTGGAAGCGGGAACTCAGGAGCATAAGCCGCTGGACTTGATGGATCATAAGCACTATTTGTTGGCTGATCTTCTGCTGTTGGGATGATAAACTGTTCTGTTTTTCTCCAAACTTCTTGTAATGGCTCCCAGTCTCCTGTAATTCTACCGTGCATTGCTTCTAACCACATCCAATAAGAATATAATTCTGAAGTCGATTCGTGACCGTGATCTGGTGCTTCTACAATTAATGATTCAACAGAGTGGTGAGGAGAACCTTCAGGACTGAAGTAACCATTGGCAGGGTCTAAATACTTATTTCTCATTTCAACGAAACGCTGAATGTACTCATTGTCGGTATCTGGAGGAGTAATAATCACATTATCTTCCTCAGCTGTAATCGTAATGATTGCTTGATCTTCTCCACCTTTTGTATCAGTAACTGTCAATGTCACATCATAGCTACCTACAGCTGTATAAGTATGCGTTGCTAAAACACCTTCGCCTACTGTGCCATCACCAAAGTTCCATGCAAAAGATAAAGTATCACCATCTGCATCTGTAGAACCTGATGCGTCAAAGCTTACCACAAATGGAATATTTCCAACTGTTGCATCTGCTGAAATACTCGCTACAGGAAGTGTATTTTCATCAGGAGGATTTGTTCCACCATCACAAGTTGGAGCTGTTGCGGTTTTGCTGAAATAAATTGTAAAGCCACCTGCTTTCGATACCATTACAAAGTTATCCTGATCTGAAGTTACCCAATAGTCTCCATCAAAACCTGGAATTCCTGAAGCTGTCACCGTCACTGAAGGCTCAGCCGCGTCAAAAGTATGTGCTACTTTGCTTAATAAGTCAACATACCAGTTAGGTTGCCCATTGTTAGAGTTGAACGAGAATTGGTATAATCCTTTATTTGCAAGATCCCAGTTGATTGTGAAATCACGCATGTTACTTAAATCTGGACCACCGTTACCTAATACAAAGATATTTTGATAAGCAGTGTGACCTGTTGATGCAAATGCCTCCGCTTGAGGAGCTCCGAAAGAACAATCTGAAGCAACAGCCATTACTGACATCACTCTCATTGAAGAAGATGCTACAGCACCTGAACAGTTTGGTGCAGTTGCTGAGTTGTTGAAATAGATAGAGAAAGTACCTGTTTTTGATACTAACACAAAGTTAGCTCCATCTAATGCTGCCCAATAATCTCCATCAAAACCAGGGATTCCTGAAGCTGTAATTGTTACAGCTGGCTGAGCCGCATCAAAAGTATGTGATACCTTACCTAATAAATCAACATACCAGCTTGGTTGTCCATTGTTTGAATTGAATGAGAATTGATACAATCCTTTATTCGGCAAGTCCCAGTTAATTGTGAAATCACGCATGTTGCTCAAATCTGGACCACCTTCACCTAGTACATGAATATTCTTGTAGGCTGTATGTCCAGTACTTTCTAATGCTGATGCTTGAGGAGTACCAAAAGTACAATCAAAGCTTCCGTCAGTCACTTTAATCGTTTCTGAAGTGCTGCTTGATTTTCCAGAAGAGTTAGATACTGTAAGCACTACAATATAATCACCATCAACAGCATACGTTGTAGCCGCTGTTACACCTGTACCTACTTCTCCATTACCAAAATCCCACGCATAAGTTAATGCATCTCCATTTGGATCAATTGAAGCCGAAGCATCAAAAGTAACATCAAGAGGCATTACACCACCAGTTGTTGAAGCTGTGAATGATGCTACTGGAGGAGCATTAGGATCTAAAACTGTAATTGATTCCGTTACAGGAGTTGATACATTTTCTCCATCGCTTACTGTTAAAGTAACAGTATACTCACCTGGTACAGTATAAGTAGCTGATGGTGTTACTAAACTTGATGAAGTACCGTTTCCGAAATCCCAAGAATAAGTGATTGGATCTTCATTTGGATCTGATGACATTGAAGCATCAAAATTCACTGTCAATGGTGCAACACCTTGGTTAACATCCATCGTAAACTTCGCTACTGGAGTTCCTCCACCGTTTGGCTCTGAACCGAAAACTAATACTCCATTATCATACACTGGTATTCTTGGCGACTCTCCTTCTGTGTCCAATCCTAATGCTGACCAGTCATTTGAAGTATCGTAAGGTACTCCGTTGGCTACTCTGAAGTTCACTTGTACATCACGACGGAAAGCAGGATCACCGATAGGAGCAATTTGCTCTCCAGCTAAAGATACTTCTGCATAGTAGATATTATTTGTTTCATCCCAAGCTGCTACAGTCATAGTGCTGTTTCCTTGTACCGAGTTTAATTCTGGTTGGTAATCTGCAATCGTATAACCTTCAGCTACACCTTCTGAAATATCAAAGAAGTAACGGAATGAAAGTTTATCAGTCACTCTTGAAGGCCAAGCCGTTCTGTTTTGAACTAATACTCTTACTGTACTACCTGAAGCGTTGTTGCTATTGAATTTTGAGAATGTTCTGATCTCAGCACGAGTTGGAACTTCTGGTACTGGGAAGTTCGCTAATGGAGCTCCACCAAATTCCTGATACATTCTTGCCAAAGCACCTGTGAAACAAGCATTGTAATCACAAGCAACCTCATTGGCTACATAATCTGAACGGTCATCTTCAAATGCATCATTTGGCTCACCTGGTCCACCTACCAATGCACCATATAATGTGTGACTTGGGTCGATTGGATTGTTTAAAAGGTTGTTTGCCCATGCACCGTGTGCTGATCTGTGATGAGGATTATAGGCAGGGTTATTTCCAAAACCTACCATAAAACTTCTGTTGATTGGGTTGTCACCCAAAGCATAGTTGATCTGCTTTACTGCAAAATCATGATACTTTGCTTTTTTTGCAGCTGTTGTAGACACTCTGTCACTGTAGATAAATGCTACTAAAGCTGTGTTTGAACTATGACGCAATGATCCCCACTGCATCAAGTGTGCCTGTCCACCTGGGCTGTAAGGAATTCTATCTCCTTCAAAACCGTCTGTCCAGTAGTCCAAGTGTCTCTCAGCATCTGCTTTGTACTCTTCTTTTCCTGTTAACTCAGACATTAAAACATAAATACCATATGCTTTATCATCCCAAGCTAATCCCCACTTGTAAGCTTTCAAAGTAGATTGTCCTTCATTCGATAAGTTTGTATATTCTGATTCTGCTTTATCTAAATATGTAGTGTTGCCAGTCGCTTTATATAACCATGCTGCACCCCATACTAGCTCATCTTGATATCCACTGAATGAACGGTAAAAACCCGCCGCATCTGTAATGGATTCAGAATAAACACCTCTGTAGTTGTCTGCAAATGCATATAATTCCTCAGCGTGTTGTAATAATAATGCACTGTAAGCTGGGTCAGCATCTTTAAAAACTATACTACAAGCGGCCATTGCAGCTGCAGTTTCCGCCGCCAAGTCAGAACCTGGATTAGCAGCGTCAATTTTATAAGCTGGTCTTGCCATTGTCATTACCTCAGGTGATCCCCAATACGCGTGATCAGGTCCACCTGCACCTACTTGTCCATAAAATTCTGTAGGTCCAGTATGACATTTTATAAAATAGTCTGTAACGAAACGAAGATTACGTCTCATTATTTCTAGTTGTCCACTTTGTCTGTAAGCATCTTCGTATTCTACCACACCCCAAGCGAGGGCAGTAACACTAAATGCCATCGGGAAGCCAAACTTTACGTGATCCCCGGCGTCATACCAACCGCCAGTCAGATCTAAGCCAACATCAGATCCATCATCCAATGCTGAATCATCTCTCCATGTTACCCTGTTCCATTCGGGTAACTTTCCGGACTGTTGTGCTTCATAAAAAAAGAGAGATTTTTGAAGGGCTTCTCCATAATTAAATTCCTGCGCCCATAGATTGTTAGTAGCCAGATACAAAAATAGTATTGCACCCAACATGAAATTGCGTTTCATAATTAGTTGTAATTAAATTTTCTATTTAACGGATGTAATAGAGCTCAACCTTACGCAAAGGGAGCTGTTGTGTTGTAATTATATAACCAAGCAGCAAAGACAATGATATAACCCTCCAGCTAAGAGGTTTAGATTCTTGTACCATTAAAAATTAGAGTGTAGAGATCCGTTTCAGTCCAATACCTACTGAAATTTTAGTTCTTGCAATAAAAGTTTCTGCATTTCAATAAGGTCTAGACTAGATTTAACATGAAAACCTCATGCTCCTCTATCTTGATTATATAATTCTCGAAAAGTGTAGACAGTATTCGACCAGGCATTAAATCTAATGTTCAATAGAAGTGATGTGTCAAGCATTTCCATTAAAAATAAGACATAACTGAAAGGTCTAAACGTCAATTAAATTTTCATTTAGAAAGGGTTGAAGATTGTGTAATTCATTTCAAATTTTCAATAGCGAGTGCTCCCTATATTTTAACTGGTTTCAAATAATAAAAAGACAATTGTAGTGCGGGCTTCGAATGAACGATGCACAGGCTATTAGTGTTGTTGTTTTGTAAAATGGTTTTTAAAAAGAAAGATTTGATATTTAAAATTTACTAGATTGTTTTATTTTAATAGTTAGAAAATAATTAACTCATTTGTCAAAAATTTGACGGTAGCTGGATTTAGTCATTTCATTGTCAATTATTAACAATAATACAAATTTTGATAATAAAATACTAATTTATCATCAGATAATATACATTTATCGTTAAGAGCATGTTTGAAACATCTCTTTTAGTAAAAATTCACCCTTTCAGAACGTGAGTTTATTAATTTCATCGACTATAGAGCCACTATTTTCTCAGAAATTAATTACCTCACAACCTAAAATGGAAAATTTTCACTTCTAAAATATATATTCCATATACTCTAAAACAAAAAAGGGTTATCTCATTCCTTTGATGAAATAACCCTTGATCGGTAAAAAAGAGGTGTTCTAGCCTATTTTCACTTTTGTCTTTTCAATTGCTTTCTTATAAATCTCTTCATATTGAGGAATGATTTCAGCAATATTATATCGTTGTGCTTGTTTGAGTGCATTCTCTTTAAACGATGGAAGGTTTTTATCATCAAGGATATATAAGGCATTTTTTGCCATGTCCTCCACATCACCAATATCGCTCATCATACCTGTTTTCCCGTGAATATTTACTTCAGGAATACCTCCTGCATTCGTAGAAATCACTGGAACTTCACAGGCCATCGCTTCTAATGCCGCCAAGCCAAAACTTTCTTTCTCGGAAGGCATCAAGAATAAGTCAGCTACGGAAAGAATTTCTTCTACTTCTGCTAGTTTTCCCAAGAAACGAACGTCATTGCAAGTACGCAGTTCATAACATTTCTCTTCTAAACTCGCTCTCTCCGGGCCATCACCTACCATCAGCAATTTGCAAGGAATCTTTTCTCTTACTCTCTTGAAAACCTCCAAAGCGTCATCTGCTCTTTTCACTTTCCTCATATTGGAAACGTGAATCAACAGTTTTTCTCCATCAGGACAAATTGCCTTTTTGAAGTGGTCCTTTTTGTGTTTCATGAAGCGTTTCAGGTCCACAAAGTTGGGGATCACTTTGATGTCTGTTGTGAGATCAAAATATTGGTAAGTTTCTTCTTTTAAACTTTCAGAAACGGAAGTTACACAATCCGATTCATCAATAGAAAAAGCTACTACAGGCCCCAAACTGTCATCCTTCCCCACTAAAGTCACATCTGTACCATGAAGTGTGGTCACGATAGGCATATTGATTCCTTTCTTGGCCAAAATCTGCTTTGCTGTATACGCCGCAGACGCATGAGGAATTGCATAGTGAGCGTGTAAAACATCTAATTGTTCAGACTCTGCCACTTCCACCATCTTACTTGTCAGCGCCAACTCATAAGGAGGGTATTTAAATAATGGGTAGGTTTTGATGTCTACTTTATGATAGTAAATATTTTCATCAAAAAAATCTAACCTCGTTGGCTGATCATAGGTAATGAAATGCACCTCATGACCTAAATCTGCGGCTAAACTTTTCCCTAACTCTGTAGCGACTACTCCACTACCTCCGTAGGTAGGATAACATATGATACCAATTTTCATGGTGTTGTCTGTTTGATGATAATTAAGCGACGATGTCTGAATAGGAAATTCCCATGTGCGAAGCGGTATACACTACTTCTCCTTTATCTAATACAAGCACTTGAGGTGATTGGTGCTCTACGTTAAATTTTTCAGCGATTGCATTGGAAATGTTCCTGTATTGGATTAAATCCAAATAATAAGCTGAGATTCCATTTCCATCGTCCCACGATCGTTCTAGTCGGTCCAATGCCATTGCACTGATAGAACAACGTGTTGAGTGTTTTAAAATTAGGACTTTTTGTGACTGCGATAACGCCACTAACTCTTCTAATTGAGAGATTTCAGTTAACTGATGCCAGTTCATAACTTCTAAATTCGTTTAAACAACTTTCGCAAGTTACGCAAATAATATTAGAAATCATTATGCAAAACTTCCCTAGCTGTCGTCATTCTGCTTATTATGATGAATGAACTGCTCTCTTTGTTTACGCTTTTCTTCTAAATCTTTCTGCTGTTTATCTTCCCACATTTGCTCTCTCATTTGCCATTGTTTCACAGCAACTCTGCTGATCACTTCATCAATCACAGAACTTGCCAATTCTTGCACCAGCTTTTCATTGCCTTGTTTGGTTTTTGAGAACATTATACCTTCAATCATTTCATACACCACATCTTTCAGGATCAATTCATTCTTTTCAGAGGAAATATCTTCAAACAAATCATTGGCTACCTTAAAAACAATATCAGAAATAGCATCTTCTAAACGAGAGGAAGCGTAGCTCCCCAATACAGGCACTTTTTTGATGTCTTTTATTTCTTCATTCTCATTGACCGCATCTTCAATCAATATAGAAACGTAGTTTTCCAAATCTCCTTTTTTATTGGCGTAAGCCTCTTGCATAGCATGCATTATTTTCCTTGAAATCCAAAAGGACAGGTTCTCCTGATAAGGCTTCACTACATCAACCATAAACTGCTGATTGGCATAACTTCCCGATTTCAATTCATCCTTTACACCTTCCAATACATTAATCACAACGGCATCTGACACTTCTTCCACTACAATTTCTTTGATATGCAGGATAGTTCTGTAAACACTCAGTTCTTCCAAATTGATCACCTCATGACTATGCCATCTAAATAGCATAGCAAAAATTCTCAACAATCTGAAAAAGTTCATCCCTGGGAAACTACCCACTAAATCATAGAAATGTAAGAAAGGATAGAAATACCATTTTGCATAGGTTTTTGTTCTATAGGCTTCCCACCATGAAGTGAAAAATTCCAATAAATAGAACACCATAAAACAGATTTCGATGATATAAAAATTATCAAAAATATAATCCTTATACCAGCTAGCAGGGGTTTCTGCTATAGCAAACAAAAAGTTCTGAACAATTTCAGTAGCGAATAACGAATTGAAGGTCATCCACAATAAATGAAAAATAATTATGTTCAGAATAATGATATCTCGCACCAGACGTTTGTACTCTTGTTTGTCTAGTTTATCGTAGTTGAAATGTTTTTTGACGTTAAGGAAAACTCTCATTGTTGATGTTTTGGTATTTAGACAGCTAAAATACCAAATATTATGGATTGGTGTTGGGTTTAGGTGTGTGAATTAAGAAAGAATAATTGAATTGGAAGTATTTCTATAGTTCAATTATAAACTGGTGATAGACATCTTATAAAAATAATTCTAGTCTCTTTGCTATTTCTTCAGAGCTAGGTAATAAACCTTCCATTTCTTTAGGTAGATTCTCCTGTAAATGGTATGTAGCGATACCCATTGGACTATTCATATCTTTTAAAGCAAATTCTACTGTCGTTCTGTCTTTTGATTTACATATAATTATCCCTATCGAAGGGTTTTCATCTTCTACTTTGACAGTTTCATTCAATGCCGTAAGATAAAATTGCATTTTTCCTGCATACTCAGGTTTAAACTTTCCTGTTTTTAATTCAATGGCTATCAATGATTTTAACCTTCTATGATAGAGAAGCATATCTATAAAAAACTCCTCTTCCCCTACTTGTAAACGATATTGATTTCCCATAAAAGCGAAATCTCCACCCATTTCCATTAAGAACTTTCGAACATTTCGAATCAACCCCAATTCTAGTTCACGTTCAGAATAATCTTCACTAATTTCTAAAAAGTCAAAAGTATATTTATCCTTTACTGCTAATTTTGCTTGGTGCTTATATTTTTCTTCTAGAGTTTTATCGAAATTTGTCTGATCAGTCAGAAAGTTTTTAAACGCATTACCTTCAATTTGATTGATTAAAATATTTTTTGTCCATCCATATTTATTCGTCATTTTAATATAAAACTCTCTTTCTTGATCATCTTTACATTTACTAAAAATAACTATATGTTTACTCCAACTAATTTCTCCAACCAATGGTTGGAGTTTTTTATTATCCTTGTATTCAAGATAAAAATGACGCATATACCATAAGTTCTGAGAAGAAAACCCTTTCAACCCTGGAAACTCTTTTTGAAGATCATGTGATAAATTTTGAATTACTGATTTCCCCCATCCATATTCTTTTTGTTTATCAATAATAGACTTTCCAATCTCCCAATAAAGTTGAATCAACTCTTTATTTACAGCCTTTAAGGCATTATGTTGTGAGTGGTATATTTTTTTCTTTACCTCTTTAAAAAAATTACGATATGACTGTTCTAAAAAGATTTCTTTATCCATTATAATAATATGATTATCTCCTAGTAACCGTCCCTATCAAATATTATAATTAGCACTTACAACTAGGTACTCCTGTAATAATTAGTAAATACAACTTGCCATTTTTCAGCTAATAAGAACTCTTTTTAGGGACGATACAAACCTTTAAGTTACTCTACTAAGTAGAGTAAATATAACAATTTATCTTAACGTAACTTTTTCTAATCTAGGACGGTATTATTAAAAGTAAAAAATAAAATCACCTATTCAACCACTCCTTAAACTTCCCCATCTTATCTGCAGGGACAAACAATTCCGAAGGCGTCTCTGGTTTAGTAAAAATCTTCAGTTTTGTTTTTGAATACCAAGACACGCTGTCAATTGCATTAATCTGAACGATGTATTTTCGGTTGACTCTGAAGAAGTTTTTAGGATCGAGTTTCTTTTCAATTTGATCCATCGTGTAATTGACATCATACACTTTTCCGTCTGTGACTTGAATAAAAACCGCTTTACTTTCTGCGAATACAAATGCGATATCTTCTACCTTAACGGTTCTGAGTTCATCACGAAAACTGACCATAAAACGTTCTTTGTAGTCATGATTCATTTGCTGTGCGACGACTTGCCCCAATAAGTCGTAATCAATTTTACTTGGAGAATTGTCTGTGATAAATCGCTTTTTGAACTTGTCTACACTTGTTTCTAGATCGGCAAGACTGATGGGTTTGAGAAGGTAATCCACGCTATTTTGCTTGAAGGCTTTGATGGCGTACTGATCAAAAGCAGTTGTGAAAATAATAGGAGTTTCCACTTCTAATTGCTCAAAAATCTCGAAGCTATTACCATCTGAAAGATGAATATCCATAAAGATAAGGTCTACTTTTTCTCCAGTTTCAAAAAACTCTACACACTCCTCTATGGATTCTAAAGATGCTATCACATCAAAATCGTCTTCAAGTTTTCCTAATAGCATTTTAAGTTTTCTTGCACTTGGTGCTTCGTCTTCTACAATCAGTACTTTATACATCGCTTATTGATTTATCAATGGTAATTCTGCTATATATTGATCCCCTTGAATACCAAAAAGTGGGATTTTGTCTGAAATTAATTTATACTTCTCTTCTAAATTTTTGAGTCCTGTGTGTGTGGAAGCCGTTTCTGGAGTATCTCTTGGTTGATAATTATTGGCTACCACTATATTGTTATTCTCTTCATAGATATGAATCTGAAGAGGTGATTTTTTAGAGATTCGATTATGTTTGATTGCATTTTCGATTAATACCTGTAATGATAATGGTGGAATAGACTGAGCAAATAAGGATTCGTCCAAATCATTTTTGACTTGAAAACCTTCTTCAAAACGGATCTTTAAAAGGAATAAATAAGCATCTATAAATTCCAATTCCTGTTCTACTGGCACCAACATTTCTTCGCTGATGGTCAATACATACCTGTATACTTTGGCAAACTCCTGAATGAATTGATCTGACTTTTCGATGTCCTCATAGATTAAGGAGGAAAGTACGCTGAGGTTATTAAAAAGAAAATGATTGTCTAATTGATTTTTTAAGGCAGAATATTTTGTCTGTAATTGGGTTTTCTCTACTCTTTCAAGGTTCAATTCCAATTCATTTTTTTCACTGACTAACTCAATTGTTTCTATAGCAACAATAAATAAAATGTTCTCGACCAAAGGCAATGCAAACATGCCTTCAATGGGTAAATTCTGTTCTTTGAAAGCCATCATTCTACTAAATAAATTCCCAGAATCATACATACTATGCATAAAGCTCATTAGGATACTTGTTACAGCTAGTACCATGGCAAAGTCTACCAAACCTCTTAAAAACATGTGCTTCTTCCAAGGAAGGATTTTATTCAATTTCACTACAGCGAAATAGTATCCAAATACTGCTGTAGAGGAAGTAAGCAGAATCAATGGTAGCATTTCTGAAAGGAAATGGGAAACCTTATTTTCTGAAATATATCCACTCAATGTCAATGTAGTCATCGGTATTAGGATGATACAAAACATAGTGAGCGGTATAAAAAACAGCCAGAGTAAATTCCTTTTCTTTTTCATGTCTCTAATATAATCAGTTAAAGTTTAATGCTCATTTGAATAATTCCCCTTAATTAATAAAAGCACCCAAGCCCGAAGACCTGAGTGCTGGATAACGGGTTTTACACTCTATTACTATTACTCATTAATTTGATCTAGTAGGTCTCCAGATAATTGCAGAATGGAATATTCAGCTACTTTAGCGTTGTACAACGCATCGTTTAATCTATTTTTTGCAGTTTGAAGATTGGTCTGAGCTGTACGGAAATCAATGCTTGTCACCTGTCCCAATTCGTATTGTTCTTTCGTCTGTCTGAAGTTCAATTCGGCTTGTTCCATGCTTTTGACTTCCATATTGGCGATACGTTGTTTGTAATCGTAATCTGACCAAGCGTTCATCACATCTCTTTGTAATTCTTTGGTCAACTGCATTGTGTTTTGCTGTTGTGCCATTACGCTTAGCTTAGCATTTTGTTCCTTTTTCTTTTGCTGATGTCCGTTGAATACATTAAATGACATGGTCACTCCGGCTGACATCCCTAAGTTTTCACTGTAAAGTACCTGCCCTGCATCATTATTCATTCTGTTGTAACCATATTGAGCATAAGTAGAAAGTGTCGGTGATTTTCCTGCTTTCGCAATTTTCAAATCTAATTCTGTAATTTCTTCCTGCTTGTGCTGTGCTAAAAGCGAAAGGTTTTCAGTCATTGCCTGTTCCAATACTTTATCAGCAGTCAAACCATTTATAAATTCAAAATCAGCATCCACTTCGTAAGTCGCATTTACTTCTCCTCCCAATACCACATTCAGTTTTCTAATAGCTGTAAAATAAGCCTGTTCTGTTTGAAGGTAAGCCGTACTATCACTATTCAAATCTACTTCGGCATTTAAAACTTCCAACTTTGTCGACTGTCCCAAAAGATAGCGGTTCTTTAACCTTTCTAATCTTTTATTCGAGGTGACAATTGTTGCTTTGGAAATATTGAGGTTTTCTTGCTCACGCGATATATCATAAAATGCTTCTACCACTTGAAGAACAGTATTCTCTACTTCCTGTTTGAAACGGATGTCTTCCAAAGTCGCACTTTCACGAAGCTGATTTAATGTAAAACGATTGCCATTGCCATTAAACAATACATAATCCATTCTGATGTTCGCATCAAAAGTGGTAGAGGCCGCATTATCCAACTGCATTCTGTTATCGCCTCCTTCTGATGGAGCTCCTGTGCTCATAAACTCCATCTCCGTATCGTTATTACTATAATCTGCAGTACCATTTGCAGTAATGGAAGGTAACATCCCTGCCATACCTGCAGTGGCATTATTGCTGGCTTGCTCTTTATTGACGGACACCGCTTTTAGATTGTGGTTGTTGGTCAATGCCAATTGAATTGCCTCATTAATGCTCATTTTCTCTTGAGCAAAGCTGTTTCCTGCCAACAGTAAGAAACAGAAGGTATAGATGATATTAATAGACTTCTTCATAGTCGTATGCTAATTCTTTGATTGCTGATTCAACAGCTTCTTGATTTACTTCTTCTCCTGTTTTGATCTTCTTGATTTTCACCTTGATTTGATTGAACATCTTGATACAAACTGGAAGAACGATAAGGGTAATTAGAGTTGCGCCTGCAATTCCGTAAGAGATCGTAATCACCATTGGAATAAGGAACTGTGCTTGTAAACTTGTTTCGAACACCATTGGTCCCATACCTGCAACAGTGGTTACAGTAGTCAATAAAATTGGACGGAAACGAGATACACATGCCTCGATTAAGGCCTCATCAAATTTCATATTAGCTTTTAGGTTAAGGTTGAATGCGTTGATCAGAACCAAAGCATCATTGACCATCACACCCAGCAAGGCTATGATTCCCATAAAAGACATCATACTAATGGCAAAACCGTGAAGGTAATGTGCCATGACAACCCATATAAAACTTAATGGAACAAGTGCGAAAACGATAAACGACTGACTGAATGATCTTAGCGTAAAGACCACGATCGTGAACATAAGGATAAATACAATCGGAATTACTTTCGCCGCTGAGTTACCTACCTTCTCCTGTTCTCTTTTCTGACCATCAAAATCCGCTTCTACTGTTTGATGCTCTTTTAATAGGTCAGGTAATAACTCTGTCTTGATTTTATTTAAAATATCTGGAAGAGCATCATCAGGATTTTTCAATTGAGCCGTCAACTTCATTTCTCTATTGAAATCAATATGGTTGATCGATGAATAACCGTCTTCAATAGTGAAATTGGCCACTTCTGAGAAAGGATACGCAACACCATTGCCCATTCTGATTTTCATTTTCTCCAGATCACCAAAACTGCTTCTGTTGTCCATATCATAACGCACCCAAACTTTTACTTCGTCCTGTCCTCTTTGGATTCTTTGGATTTCGTAACCGAAGAAACCTTGACGAATTTGAGAAATCACCTGTTGTTCAGTAAGTCCAAGTAGGTAGGCTTTATCTTTTAAAGAAATGTGGATTTCTCTGTTACCTATAGGATTGTTGTCTTTGACATTTCTCAGCTCAGGCATTTTCTCCATACGGAGTTTCAACTCTTTCTTTACTATCTCTAATTCTTCTAAATCATCTCCTCTTAATGAAACTACTACAGGGTCTCCAAAAGGAGAGAAAGAAGCAAAACTGATCGACTCGGCTCCTGGAATTTTACCGATGGCTTCTGATAGTAAATTACTGACATCGGCAGTTGATCCAGAACGTTCTTCTGCACCTAAAAGGGTAAGGTTGAATTGAACTTGGTGGCCCGAACCCATATACACCATATTCACTTTTTTGATGATATCCTGCTGGTCTTTTTGATCAGGTTGTAGTTCTTTATTGACAACTTCAATGGCTCTTTCAATCTGCTGTACCCCTTTTTCTGTTACTTCTTGTTGCGTACCGTTGGGCATCACTAATGTAATCGTCACATCATCTCCTTCAATACTCGGGAAAAATGTTGCTGGAACTACTTTCTTTGCCATCATACCTACTGAGAAAATAAACAGTGCCATTGTAATACTGAATGTGATGGCTTTGTTCTTCAATGTGAATTCCAATACCGGCAAATACACATTGTCTCTGAATTTGAATAGGTATTTGTCTACTGTTTTGGTGATAATATTAGCTTCTGCTTTTCCATTCGCTTTAAAGGCTTTTGAAAATGCCAGGTGTGCTGGAAGGATAATTAAACCTTCGATCAAAGAAACAAACAAGATCAGTCCTACAATCCATGACATATCTTTGAAGAAGTCACCCATTGTTCCATCAATGAAAAGGAAAGTAGAGAAAGCAACGATCGTGGTCAATACCGCTGAAATTACAGCTGGAAGTACTTCCATTGTTCCATCAATTGCCGCTTGAATGGCAGGCTTGCCTTTTTCATAATGTTGATAGATGTTCTCTGCTACTACAATGGCGTCATCCACCAAAATCCCGAGAACAACGATCAAGGCAAAAAGTGAAATCATATTGATCGTCACACTTGTAAATGAGATCAGTATAAACATTCCGAATATAGAAAAGGGTATACCAATCGCTACCCAAAAAGCAATTCTAGGGTTAAGGAAAAGTGATAAAACAATCAATACCAAGATGATTCCTAGAATACCATTGTCAATCAGCAGGTCTAAACGTTGTCCTAATAAATCCGATTGATCACGAATTACATCAATGTGCAATACATCATTCTCAGCATTGAATTCATCAATATATTCATATAAAATATCTGCTGTTGCTAAAATATCTTCACTGAAAGTATTATTGATGGTCACCGTTACAGCTCTTTTTCCATTCAAAGTGGCTCTTGCAGGAGCGTCTTCCCATTGGTCCACTACTTTGGCTACATCTTTCAAACGAATCACACCTCCAATGTCTGTCTGACGGATGATAATGTGGTCCATTTCTTTAGAAGAATAGCCTTTATTTTTTGCTCTGATAAAAAACTCTTCTTCACCATCTTTGATACTACCACCTGTCATTTCTAGGTTGGCACTTTGCACTGCCATAGCCACTTCTTCAAAAGTCATATTATAACTTTCCAAAGCGTCTTCTTGAAGCAGAATAGCAATTTCTTCATTCGGATAACCAGAGATTTCAATCTTAGAAATTCCCTTTTTCGCCAGTAAATCTTTCTCAACTTTTCTAGCAGTCTCTTTGAGCGATTTTAATGAAACACCATCACCTGTAATACCAAACATAAAACTGAAGTTGGCATCTTCATGTTTCTTAGAAACAACTGATTCAACATCCAAAGGGAAAGATGAAATACCTTCCACCACGTTTTTTACACGCGTCAAAGCTTCATCCATATCAGTACCTTTGAACATTTCCAACGTGATTTTACCTACGTTTTCTTGAGCATAAGAAGTGATTTGATCTAGTCCTTCTAGCCCTTTCAATTCTTCTTCAATTTTCAGAATGACACCTTCCTCCACTTCTTCAGCAGATGAACCAGGATACACGACATCAACATAAATAAAACGCTGAGGAGCATTGGGCATAAACGTACTTGTAATTTTACTCGCCGTTATAAAACCCATCACCAATGTGAGTGCCATTACTAAATTGACAGCCACTGGGAACTTTATAAAATAGGATATTAATTTCTTCATGATTCGATCCGCTTATTTCATCACTTGCACTTTCATTCCTTCATAAGGGTTCTTGATGTTGGTCATCAATACTGCCGAGTTAGCAGGAACACCTTTTACGATTGCTTCAGATCTGAAAGACTCCAGCACTTCAATTTTCTGAATCTTCAGTTTGTTATTTTCTACAATGAAAACCTGATTTTCATCAAAGATTAATTTTCGAGGAATTTGAATCGCATCTTCAAACGATGTACTGTTTACTTTTGCAGTTAAGAACATCCCTTCTTTTAGGTCTTTGCCTGAAGTTTGGATATACACTTTCACACTTTGAGAGTTCGCATCTAAAGTGCTTCCAATTCGGATGACAGTACCTGACCATTCCGTTTCTAATTCAGAGGAATACAAGTTTACTTTACTTCCTTTTTTGAAATGCTCAATATCTTTTAGCGGGGCTGTTACTTCCAATTCATAAGAAGACAAGCTGACCATTTCTCCTAGCTCTTCACCAGCTCTTACAGCTGTTCCAGCTTCCACATTGCTTTTTGAAATTACGCCATTGAAGGGAGCGTAAATTGTATATTTGCTTAATTTTTCTTCAGATGATTTAATGGTATAATAAGAGCTGTAAATTCCGTTTCCGGCGATAAAATATTTTTCTTTTTCTGTCTTAGGCGTAGGTAACTCTTTTAAAGGTTGATGAATATCAAACTCCTTTAAGTATTGATTCCAAGTGGGGTAACTCTCTGAAAAATCTTCTTTTAAATCAGGTAAAATTGCTGTCAGATCTGTCATAAAATTACTCTTATCCGCAAGCAATGTCATATAGCGTTCTTGCTTGTCGATCTGTAAAATTACCTGACCTTTTTTGTAATAATTTCCTTCTCTGAATTTTTTAGCGGAAGACAACAAACGTCCTTCTACTTCCGCATAAATTTCATATCTATCTTTCGCTTTCAGTTTTCCCGTTACTTCAATTGTATTGTGTAAGGTTTCCAACTTCGCGTATTCCACTTTTACTGCTAAATCACTTTTTCCCTCAAGCGGTGCTTCAGGTTCTTTTTCTGGTAATGCACTCACTGCAAAAACAGCGATAATGATAATCAGAGGACTCAGAATTAGATATATATATTTGCTTTTCATCTGGTTGAATAAGTTTAATGTTATGATTTGATGATAACACAAACTTCCTCATTCTAACGCTGTATATAAATTAAAGGAAGACGAAGCCGGGAAATTGAAGGATGAATCGGGAAAATTACAGATGAATCGAAATGGATATTTTGATGAATCGTTGAATTAATGGGTTGAATTAAAAAAATCACCCGACCTCAAAATGATATTACTCATTTGAAGGCGGGTGATTAAGGGTGTAAATATTAGTTATTACCAAGGTTTATGACTTCATCATTAGCCCACGACTTAACCTTAGGTTTGTATATCAATCATTACTTGTAATATTCCAAGAAGGAGGTTTACTTAGTAAGAGGGTTTA
>NZ_JABANE010000439.1 GCF_012844305.1 Flammeovirga aprica JL-4 | reverse complement strand
AAGTTTAAAAAGTCTAACACTCAATAACAGCACTGGAGCACATTTACCTGAAGGGTTAGGCAACTTGCCTTTATTAGAGCATTTACATCTAAGGCATTGTAAAAACCTTTTTAAGTTACCTGCATCAATGGGTAATCTTAGATTATTATGGGGTCTCGACCTAACAGGTTGTTCAAGGCTTACAGGATTACCATCTTCTCTTACTCAAGTACCCATTGGGATATTAAAGCTTAGCGAATGTAATAACTTACGCTCTGTTCCAAAAGGGTTAAATGTCGGAAGTATCTTGGCTAGAGATGTAACATGGAAAAGTATGCCAGTAGGTATTTTTGATAGTGATGCAAATAGTCTAAATGTAATCAATCATCAAATCACAGACATAACAGGTATAGGGAAAATGACTAATCTCAAAGAGCTAGACCTCACCAATGGAAAAATTAAACGTATCCCACCGGGTATCAGTAAATGTACCAAACTAAGGTTATTACTACTTGAAGGAAATGAAATAGAAAGTACTTTCGGTGTTG
>NZ_JABANE010000438.1 GCF_012844305.1 Flammeovirga aprica JL-4 | reverse complement strand
GGCCGGTTTGACGACTACCCGAAGCGACGGGGCATTACCCGGGTGAAGGAGCTGTTGGCGGCGGGGATCAACGTTTGCTTTGGTCATGATGACGTCTTTGACCCGTGGTACCCGCTGGGGACCGGCAATATGCTGCAGGTCCTGCATATGGGGCTCCATGTTTGCCAGCTGATGGGCTACCAGCAGATCAACGACGGCCTGCAGCTTATCACCGACAACAGCGCCCGCACGTTTGGCCTCGAGGATTACGGCATTGTCAGCGGCAACCCGGCTAACCTGATCATTCTCCCGGCGGAGAATGGCTTTGAGGCCGTCCGCTGCCAGGTGCCGGTGCGCTGGTCAATTCGCCAGGGAAGGGTGATCGCGACCACCCAGCCGGCGCAAAGCTGGATCCAAACTGACCGCGGTGGCGAGGAGCTTTCTTTTATGAGGAACAGCCCCCTTGCGGATGCAAAGGGGCCGAAGGCTTAGTGAGACGCCGCCTGAGCGTTGTTCTGGCGATGACGGGAGACGAAGCCGAGGATAAAGCA
>NZ_JABANE010000437.1 GCF_012844305.1 Flammeovirga aprica JL-4 | reverse complement strand
ACTACGTTCAACGACACTTTGGTCCACAGCTGCGAATATCAATGATTTACAATACAGCTATCATACACAGCACAACAGAAGAGTAAGAATGATCGACCTGAAAGAAATTGATTTTTCAAATATGGGAGATGAGATTATCTATCTGGAATTGGACGAGAATAAGGAACAAGATATAGAAGAAATTAAATTGTAATTCGTTACAAAAACACATCACGAACCACGTAGGGGCAGACCTATGTGTCTGCCCACCGAACCACAACAAGAACCACAATACAAATTATTGAAGTATTGTGGTTCTTGTTTATCTATATGACCATAAAAACCATATTATCATCGATGAAAAACAATGTAGGTGATTATTTTATAGACATTGATTACTGATTTTTGTGTTTCTGATTGTGGTACAGCGGGCAGACACATAGGTCTGCCCCTACGTAAAATCCCATTTTATACAACATCTGTACTCTTTTTTGCAAGTCTTCCCATTACCCTTCAACTACTTTTGTATCATAAAATACTACGTTCAACGAC
>NZ_JABANE010000436.1 GCF_012844305.1 Flammeovirga aprica JL-4 | reverse complement strand
AAATAAAATTGCCCATCGAAATTCGTTTTACGCCCAGTGTCGATAAGGTGCTGAAGTCAGCCAGCTCAGGCATACACATTACGTTTAAGGGTAAAGGCACGTGGTGAACGATGGCGGTAATATCCTCCGCGCGGGTGACGCAAGGCACAAAAAAACCGCATGCGCCGTGTTTGGCGTAGAGTTGACCGCGATAGAGCGTTTGAACCAGCGCATCTTGTACGTTGAGAAGAAAGGTATCGGTGCGGACATTAACAAACAGACCGGGACAGGCGCGGGTTATTTCCTGCAGTTTGACGGCAAAGCGCTCCGCATCGTCAAGACGACGCGTACCATCCACCACATGACTATCCTCGAGATTTATTCCACTCACGCCGAGATGCGCTAGACGCCGGATATTGTCAATGATGTGGCTGGTTGTCGCGCCGTAGCCCGCCTCTAAATCGACGCTTAACGGCAGTTCGCTAACGGTTTTGATGCGTGAGACGACATAAAACAGCTCGTCAAAACTCATCTCTTCGCCATCTTCATACCC
>NZ_JABANE010000435.1 GCF_012844305.1 Flammeovirga aprica JL-4 | reverse complement strand
GGAGCAGCGACAATTTTCTCACCGGGGCGATAGCCCTCTGCCTGGGCGATAATCCGTGCTTCCTGCGCCAGATGGGAGGCCAGCGGATGATCGTAGTTATAGGGATCGTGCAGGGAGTGCGTCAGGACAAAGTGGGGCTGGATACGGCGATACACATCCGCCAGACGAAATAGCGTCTCTTTATCGGCGCGCAGCGGATAGTCACCGATATCAAAGAATTCGACGCTGGCGCCCAGGATCGCGGCGGCGGCCTGCGCCTCTTCGCGACGCACCTGCTTCACCGCCTCCTCGGTCATGTTGCCTTTACGCCACAGTTTGGCGGACTCGCCGCGCTCGCCAAAGGATAAACAGACCACATGGACCTGATAGCCCTGCAGGGCATGCAGCGCTATCGCACCGCCCGCGCGCCAGACGAAATCGGCCGAGTGGGCGCTGACGACAAGGGCACTTTTTTCGCTAACCGGATGAGACATGATGGCTTCCTCTGTTGTTTTTTTCAGCTTGTCATGTCCCGTCGTGGGGAGGTAATTCGT
>NZ_JABANE010000434.1 GCF_012844305.1 Flammeovirga aprica JL-4 | reverse complement strand
CAACGAACTGCGCTGCGGCGCGACGAACCTGGATATCGCCCGCGCGCTGTTTATCAGCGAGAACACGGTGCGGACGCACCTGTACAATGTGTTTCGTAAACTGAGCGTGAAAAATCGCACCCAGGCGGTGAGCTGGGCTAACGAACATCTGCGCCACTAAGCGGGTAAACGTGCGCCGTCAGCGGTCCGCCGGCGGCGCAGGAGGGCAGAGTTTAAAAGCTCTGCTCGAAGTAGCTTTCCAGTATGACTACGGCAGAGGCTGAATCGACGCTGCCTTTATTCAGCGCCCGGTAGCCGCCGTGTTCAAACAGGCCCGCGCGGGCCTCAACCGTACTCAGCCGTTCATCGTGGAGAAGGATCGCGACGCCAAAGCGGCCATGAATTTTATTGGCGAAATTACGCGCGCGCGCCGTCAGCGGTTGCTCGGTGCCGTCCATATTGAGCGGCAGGCCGACGATTACCGCCTCAGGCTGCCACTCTTTAAGCAGTTTTTCGATGACGTTCCAGTCCGGTTTACCATCCTGCGCCTTCAGCG
>NZ_JABANE010000433.1 GCF_012844305.1 Flammeovirga aprica JL-4 | reverse complement strand
TTTGACCTGCCAGGCAAAACTTTTCATCGCCGTTGCCTGGTCCGGCGTCAGGTCAGGCACCCTGAGAGCAAAGAGTTTATCGCTGTGCGCCAGCGCCTGCTGAAGGGTAATCACTTGTACGCCGGCGCCGGTGGCTTCCGCAACCTGACCTTCGCCAACATACAGCGCGACGTGGCTTACGGAAGAGGCGCTGAAGGCGCGGATCCCAAGCGATGTGACGCCCAGGCTGGAGGAGAACAGCAGGTCGCCGGAGCGCAGGTCGCTTTCGGCGATTTCGCGCAGTCCGCTGCCGGCAATCGAGCTTTGACGCTGGAGGGTAACAGCCCAGGATGATGAATGGTCATCGGCAGCAGATGTGGAAGGCGAGCTGCGGCCGACGTCCAAGGTACAGGCGGTAAGTAGGAGCAGGGCAAAAGTAAGCAGTCCGCTGCGGAGGAGATGTGCAGTCATTGGTACTGTCCTTGTAAAAAAAAAGGCCCTGACATCCGTTCAGGGCCCTGAGGTGGGTGTTAGCCTTTTATCGCTTTAACCAGAT
>NZ_JABANE010000432.1 GCF_012844305.1 Flammeovirga aprica JL-4 | reverse complement strand
GATACTTCAGCGGTTTGTCTTCGCCTTCGGTGACCGACAGCACCGCCACCTTATGGCGCTCGCCGAGATCAAAGCTGGCCGGGCAGACCAGGTTGCCGACGTTTTCGATAAACAGAATGCCGCGGTCAGCCAGCGGCAGGCGCGGGGCGGCGTCGGCGATCATCTGGGCGTCGAGATGGCAGCCTTTCCCGGTATTGACCTGAATCGCCGGGGTGCCGGTGGCGCGAATGCGGGCGGCGTCATTGACCGTTTGCTGATCGCCTTCAATCACCGCGCAGTCGGCGCGTCCTTTCAGCCGGGTGAGGGTTTCGGTGAGCAGGGTGGTTTTGCCGGAGCCGGGGCTGGAAACCAGATTCAGCACCAGCTGCTGTTTTGCTGCGAAGCGTGCGCGGTTGCGTGCCGCCAGGCGGTTGTTTTTATCCAGCACGTCGATCTCCACTTCCAGCATCCGCCGCTGGCTCTGCCCCGGGGCGTGGGTACCCGCTTCGCCGTGGCCGTAATGCACGTCGCCCTCTGGCGTGCGGGCGGGGGAGATA
>NZ_JABANE010000431.1 GCF_012844305.1 Flammeovirga aprica JL-4 | reverse complement strand
AGGGCTGGCGATGTACGGCCAGATGACCGCCGGCAGCTGGATCTACATCGGCAGCCAGGGCATCGTGCAGGGTACCTACGAAACCTTCGTCGAAGCCGGTCGCCAGCACTACCAGGGCAGCCTGAAAGGCCGCTGGGTATTAACCGCCGGTCTGGGCGGCATGGGCGGCGCGCAGCCGCTGGCCGCGACGCTGGCCGGCGCCTGCTCGCTGAACATCGAATGTCAGCAGAGCCGCATCGATTTCCGTCTGCGTACCCGCTACGTGGATGAGCAAGCCACCTCGCTGGATGACGCCCTGGCGCGCATCAAAAAATACACCGCCGAAGGGCGGGCCATCTCTATCGCGCTGTGCGGCAACGCCGCGGAGATCGTACCGGAGCTGGTGAAGCGCGGCGTGCGCCCGGATATGGTCACCGACCAGACCAGCGCCCACGACCCGCTGCATGGCTATCTGCCGAAAGGCTGGAGCTGGGAAGAGTATCAGCAGAAAGCCGAATCCGACCCGCAGGGCACTATTCTGGCGGCGAAACGCTCGAT
>NZ_JABANE010000430.1 GCF_012844305.1 Flammeovirga aprica JL-4 | reverse complement strand
AACAAAGGCGGGCAAGGCAATATTGCCATTAACACCGGCGAGCGAAACGGCGATTTGGTCGCCGCAACCTTGGTCGGCGAAACCGACGATTTGATGCTGATTACCAGCGGCGGCGTACTTATCCGCACCAAAGTCGAACAAATCCGCGAAACCGGCCGCGCCGCAGCAGGCGTGAAACTGATTAACTTGGACGAAGGCGAAACCTTGGTATCGCTGGAACGTGTTGCCGAAGACGAATCCGAACTCTCCGACGCTTCTGTAATTTCCAATGTAACCGAACCGGAAGTCGAGAACTGAAAATCATCTCCCGATGCCGTCTGAAGATTCAGACGGCATTTATTTTATCCCTCATCCGTCATCCAGCTTCTCACAATATAGCGGATTATAGTCAATTAAAAACAAGGGGCTGTCCTAGATAACTAGGGAAATTCAAATTAAGTTAGAGTTGCCCCTATGAGAAAAAGTCGTCTAAGCCGGTATAAACAAATAAACTCATTGAACTGTTTGTCGCAGGTGTAACTGCAAGAACGACAGCAGAG